>NZ_JBOIHZ010000003.1:0-391725 GCF_051408735.1 Staphylococcus sp. AS1337
ACCTTCTTCTTCTTTTTCTGCTTCCACTTTATTTGGACCTTCTTCTTCTTTTTCTGCTTCCACTTTATTTGGACCTTCTTCTTCTTTTTCTGCTTCCACTTTATTTGGACCTTCTTCTTCTTTTTCTACTTCTACTATTTTATTTTCATTATCAACATCTGTTAACTGAATTTGATCAGTATTTTGATTAACACTATTATTTTTTTCAATAGTTGTATTTTCTTTCTCTGTTGGTGCATCTTGAATAGTAGGTGCCTTTTGTTTTACTAAGTCATTGTGAGATGTGGGAGATATTTCAGATGATTGCTGACTTAATTCTTCAGATGCATTACTTGATTCTAATTTAAAATTACTTTCAGAAGAGGCTTGTTTATCTTGGTTTGAATTTAAGGTATTATCTTTATCGGAGTTAATCGTTGTAATATTTTTTCCATTATTACTTTCTTGTGCATGATTCAATTCACTTGCTTCAGAAATATGTCCACTTGCTATAAAAAATGTTGCTGCTAATACTGAAACCGTTCCGGCTGAATACTTTCTAATACTGAACCTTTGTAATTCTGTTTTTGTAGATTGTTTCTCATTTCTTTTCATTAAAATCACCTCATAGTATATTTTTTAAAACTACATCTCTTAAAATAAAATTGCTTACTCATTTAATAAATGTATATTTACAACTTAACACATTTTATATTGTAATAAATTAATTTAATGTAAATTTTCAATGTCATTATTTTTATATTGTATTAATATATTCATTTTTTTAGAATAATAAGGCTTAATTTAAGACCGTTTTTATATAAATTAAAACCTTTAACCATCGCATTCAATCAGACTTATCTGTCTACTATTAGTACAAATAAAAAATGACAAATTACTAACATAGTAATTTGTCATTCTTTATATTGCTTATTAAATTATGAAAGTGCAAAAAAATAGAATTGTCTAAGATTGATAATTATCCATAAATATATGTTCATCAAATTCTAAATCTTTTTCCTGCTGTTCATAAAATTTAAATTGAGATTTATGATAAGGCTGTTGAGAATCTATTTTAATCAAGCAATAATGTCCCGCTGCATATAATTCAAAAGCCTTTTCAATAGCTAACCTTCGCTTTCCAGAAATTAAATAATTTTTTCGTTTCGTATTATCAATGTTTCTGGACATTTCATTTGTCATATCCATGACTTTACCTATAATAATTATGCCTGGTGTCATTCCTAAATCTTGCTCTTCTACTTGTTTAATTATTGTAGTAAGTTGGCCAGAAATCATTTGTTCATTATAAGTAGACACATTATAAAAAATTGCTATAGGGAAATCTATTGTTGTTTCTTGATATATTTGTTTTACTATTTGAGGTAATCTTTTTATGCCCATATAAATAGCCAATGTGCCTCCGTGCATAAGACTGTGTAAATCAAGTGCCTCTACTTGCCCTTTACAGTGAGAAGCAGTTGTGAAAGTAATAGCTTTAGCAACATTTCTTGCAGTTAGCCCTATACCCATTTTCGCAGCAGCAGCACTAGCTGATGTAATACCTGGTACAATTTCAAAAGGGATTCCCTGTTCAGATAATGCCACGGCCTCTTCTTGTACTCTTCCAAATATTGCAGGGTCCCCACCTTTTAATCTGACTACACACGAATAACGTTGTGCCGCTAAAACGATTTGTTCATTTATTTCAGTTTGTTGTATATGCTTTTGGTAAGGTCGTTTTCCCACATCGATAATTTCAATTTCTGGTTTAGCTAATTGTAATATGAAAGGATTTACTAACCTATCGTAAAATATAATGTCTGCACTTCTTATCAATTGCTCAGCCTTTCTTGTTAAAAGTGTTGGGTCACCTGGTCCCGCACCAACAAGATGCACTTTGCCTGATTCTACTAAATGCATATATAAACATCCCCATCGATAATTTCCACTTTATATACTTCTACACATCCTGTATCTGGTTCTTGTACAATGCCTGACTTTAAATCAATCTTTTGATCATGTAAGGGGCAATAGATAAAGTCGCCACTCACTGTTCCTTCCGAAAGTGGTCCTTGTTTATGAGGACAAATATTATTAACTGCATGAATTTCACCATTAGCAGTTAAAAAGATACCTATTTCATGCTCTTTAACTCTTACTTTCTTTCCTATTAATGGCGTGAGTTCATCAACGCTCGCCACCTTTACTTTGTTCGTCGCTATCATACTTTCACTTCCTCCACTTCAAATATACTTTGTGCAAATTCATTATCTACAATCTGTCTCCACGGTTCACTGTGCACTGCTGCTTTAGCATCCATAATACGATCAAATAATTTTTGTTGTTTTTCTGGATCTAATAGTACTGTTTGTACATTTTCAAAGCCCAGTCTGTCTAACCAAGGCGCAGTACGCTCAGCATAATTTGCAGTTTCTCTATAATATTGCATTAATGCACCACATAATAAAATCACTTCATCTTCAGTTTCCACAGTAGTTAAATGCTGTCCAACGGTTACTTCTGTTCCACCATTTCCACCGATATATATTTGAAAACCGTTTTCCACACCAATGACACCAAAGTCCTTCACACCTGATTCTACGCAGCTTCTTGGACAACCAGACACGCCCATTTTGAACTTATGCGGCGTATCTATATACTCAAATGTTTTTTCTAACCTGATTCCTAGTTGTGTTGTATGTTGTGTACCAAACCGACAAAATGATTTTCCTACACAACTTTTAACTGAACGTGTCTTTTTACCATATGCAGAAGCAGAACGCATCTCTAAATCTTCCCAGACTTGTGGCAACAACTCTTTTCTTATGCCGTATAAGCCGATACGTTGAGATCCTGTTACTTTCACTAATGGTACGTTATATTTTTTAGCTACTCCCCCTAATCTAATTAATTGATCTGCATCTGTAACACCACCACGCATTTGTGGAATTACAGAAAAAGTACCATCTTTTTGAATATTTGCATGATAACGTTCATTAGCAAATCTTGAAGCAATTTCATCTTCATAATCAAATGGATATACCATATTTAAATAGTAATTTAATGCTGGTCTACATTTAAGACATCCATCTTTATCTTTAAAGTTTAATTGATTTCTCACGTCTTCAGACGTTTTTAATTGTTTTGCTCTTATTTGCGTCACAATTTGATCACGTGTTAAATCAGTACATGCACAGATACCTGTAGGCTTAGCAGCAATGAAGTCATCACCTAATGTAAACTCTAATATTTGACCAATTTGTCCTTTACATTTACCACATGAGTTACCAGCTTTTGTCGTCTTTGTGACTTCTTCCACATTTGTTAGTCCGTTTGTTTTGATGGCTTCAACAATCGAACCTTTTGATACACCATTACAACCACAGATTGTTTCGTCGTCAGCCATATCTTCAATACTAAGTCCTGATGACTCACCACCTTTATGTAGTAGCGATACCATCGTATAATCATCAAGTAATTCTGATTTTTTCATCATGTTAAAGAAACGTGGTCCATCTTCAATGTCACCATATAATACTGAACCCACAATTACATTCTCTTTTAAAAACACTTTTTTATAATGTTTTTGTTGACTATCAAAAATTTCAATACCTCTAACATCTTTATCTTCAATAATATGTCCAGCACTATACAAATCACACCCTGAAACTTTTAATGAAGTAAATGTTGTAGAACCTTTGTAACCTTCCGTACTACGTCCTGTTAAATAATCAGCTAGAACTTTTCCTTGCTCATATAAAGGAGCAACTAATCCATATACTTTTCCATCATGTTCTGCACACTCACCTACAGCGAAAATAGCTGAGTCATTAGTTTGCATATAATCATTTACCTGAATACCTCTATTTACCTCAAGTCCACTTTCTTTAGCAACTTCCGTAAATGCTCTTATCCCGACAGCCATAACTACTAAGTCCGCTTCCAACGTTGTCCCATCTGATAGTTCAATACCTGTCACATCTTCATCACCAAGTATGGCACTTGTACTTGCTTGTAATTTAAAGTTCATACCTTGTGCTTCTAAATCTTCTTTTAACAGTTCTCCTGCTTTTTTATCAAGTTGCATTTCCATTAACCACTCCGCTAAGTGAATAACAGTAACCTCCATGCCTTGATCCATTAATCCTCTCGCACATTCTAACCCGAGTAATCCTCCACCAATCACAATTGCGTGTTTTTTGGATTGCGCTATTTCAATCATACGTTCAGTATCTTCAATAGTACGCCAACCAATTACACTTGGTAATGTTGAACCAGGTATTGGTAATACAAATGCTTTTGAACCAGTAGCAAATATACATACATCATATTCAAATTTAGATCCCGCTTTTGTTGTTACATATTTTAATGCACGATTAACTTCTACAACAGTATCACCGGTAACAAGTTGTATATGGTTTTCTTTATACCAATCGTAGCTATTCATAATAGTTTCTTCCACTGTCATTTTCTTTTGTAAAATATTCGACAACATGATTCGGTTATAATTAGGGTATGGTTCTTTGCCAATTATCGTTATTTCATACTTTTCTGCATCCCGTTCTAATATTTCTTCTATCGTACGTAACCCTGCCATACCATTCCCAATCATTACTAATTTTTTCTCAGTCATGTTTATCCTCCTTATAAACCTCTGTTAAATAAGTTTGTATTGCTTGTGATATTTGCTTCACTTTTACACAATCATTTCCATTGGATCTCAAACAAATTTTTATATCTTCAAATTCTATCTCCAACATATTAAAGAAATCGGACTGTCTCTGATCACTTGCATGATTAACAAGTTGGTGCTCCTTTGCATCTCTTTTTATTTGGTCATTAACCTTTGAATCATCAGTAGCAGCTATAATCAAAGATGCGTTTTTAATATCATTTTTGTCATAACACTTTGTTAATAGCTTTACTTTAGGATGTTCAATCTCAAAAAATTGAGGTAAAAATTTTTTACTAATAATCATTACTGAACAAGCATCTTCTTTTAATATTTGCATTAGTTTTCTATATGCAATCTTGCCTCCGCCTATAATGACAATTTGTTTATTGGCTACATTAAGTTGAATAGGATACATTTGCTAATTCCTCAATTTCTTGTATTCTGTCTTCTATTATCGATGAAAGCTCATTATTAAAATTAATCACATCGCTATAATAAACACGCGACGCTATATTTAATTGGCTAATTTCTTTTTTTATTTTTTTTACTAAAAAGCCGTTATAAAGGAAAACTGGCACGATCAATATACTTTCACCTTTATTTAAATACTGTTCTATGTGCAATTGATAGCTATAGTCGCCATACACTGTCATCATCTGTATTGGTATATTAAAGCCATTACAATCGTTCATTAATTTTTTTAATGCATAATACGGATCTTTATAGTAAGAACTTCCATGTGCAATCAAAATAATTCTGTTTACATGACTTGCTGATACTAAAGCATTAGCAATCCGTCTGTTAATAATATTCGGCAGTGCTTTATGTGTGCCCAATGGTTGTGCAATACTGCTTCTAATATGAGGATGGTCGCTTTTCAAGGATTCCAAAACTGATGGTATATCATGTAAATAATGTTTTGCCGGAAACAACAACAAAGGGATGATATTAAATTCAAAATATCCTTGTCGTATTAAATTGCTCATGACAACTTTCAAATTGCGCGTTTCACACTCTAAAAATGCAATATATACATGTCTGTGTTTTGACATCATCAATTGTTTTACAAATTCATAAATTATGTTGTTTTGTTTACCTTTTCGCATGCCATGTATTACTAAAATATTTTCAGCCATTCCCTCACCACCCATCTTATACTTGCATTGTAATACAAATCTATGAATTAATGTGAATTTATTCACATAAATATATAAAAATAGGGAATCCCCTTATACCTAAGATAAAAGGATTCCCTGACATATATTCTTATTAATTAATGAAAAGGTGGCATACCTAAAACTTCTTCATCAAATCTTTCAGGTATTAACACTTTACGCATGATTACTCCTAAATCACCATCATCACTTTCATGCTCCGCGTATACTTCATAACCACGTTTTTTATAAATATCTAATAACCATGGATGTTTACGTGCAGAGGTACCTAAAGTTACTGCAGGTGCTTTAAGTGTATCTCGTAAGAATGTTTCTTCGACATAATTTAAAAGTTTACTACCATAACCTTTTCCATCATAAGAGGGTTTTGTAGCAAACCACCAAACGAATGGATAATGAGAAATACGACGTTTACCTTCCCAAGGATAACGAACCGTAATTGTTGAAATAATTTCCGACTTATTTTCCAATACAAATGTCGTACTTGTAATGATGTTTTTTTTGACCAAATCTACATTTGCATTAACAGATGGCCAATCAATACCTAACTCTCTTAATGGTGTAAATGCTTCATACATTAGCTCTTGTATTACTTCCGCATCGGATTCTACCGCAACCCTTATATTATAATCAGACATGTTGTCACTCCTATCTATTGTTCGCACATTTATCCACTAAAATATTCCTATAATAATAAACAATTTTGCAATCATATCAATACAATATGGCTTCTTAATAATTGAGTCAATCGATACGTTTTATAAACTTAAATTAAATAAAAAGCAGTGAGACAATCATCTATTCCTAATGAATAAACTTTCGTTACCTCACTGCTCGAGAGATGCTCAGTATTTAAATAACTTAATTCGCTTGCTAAGATTCAACATAAACTTTGAAATATCATAATTAAAATCACAACTAGTATTTTTGTTAAAGATAAATTAATTGCTCAAACTATCTCTTCTACCGTTTAAATATGCATATACAAGCCCAACAAAAATACCACCGCCAATATAGTTACCAATAAATGCGAATACAATATTTTTCAATACGTGTAACCACGCCACGGCGTCAAAATCATAAAAAATCATACCTGAGTACAATCCAGCATTAAATACAACATGTTCATAGCCCATAAATACAAAAACAACTACACCACAAGCAATAAAGAATGCTCTAGATAAACCATCCTTAAATTGGATTGATACATAAATACCAATATTAATAAAGAAATTACAAAAAATAGCTTTCACTAAAATAGCGTACCACGTCGCATCAACTGTTTTTCCATTAACCATTTTAGTTAAACTGTTAACCATTTCTGTTGTCATAATAGGTGTGAATTTCATTAATCCAAATAATATAAGACCACCTATAATGTTAAAGAAGAAACAGACAAGCATAATTCCAAATGCTTTATTCATACCAATAATTTTATAATACCAACCGACAGTTAAATACATAAAATTACTCGTTAATAATTCAGAGTGTGTTAATACAATTAAGACTAATGCTAAACTAAAAGAAATTGCCCCCATTAAATTAACTAAACCTTCATTTGTTCCAGCAAACTGTGTCTTGATAGCTAGCATAAATACTGTAACAATAGCTAACAAAAATCCTGCCATCACAGATTTAAGTGCATAACGTCCTGGTGTCTGATTAAACATAACTTCTTTCATTTGTACTTGGTTGTTTATGTTTTCAATAGTTTTATTCGACATATATGTATCTTTTATAGACTTGTTATTATCTATCATTGACATTTAAGCACCTCTTGTAATTCATTTTTTAACACTTTTCTATACTAATAACCATATTATATTTGTTTCACTTAGTATTTAATAGTGTATTTAGCAATTTTTTATAAATTTAATTTATTGCGATTTTGCAGAATTATCGTGAACTTCATGAGTATAAAAATAAACACAGGTTTATAATTAAGAGTTATTACTTTAAATATACAATTTTCAGTGTCGATACGTATTCTCAGTTTATTAGTCACAGAAAATGCGCCTATGTCTAGTCAATATATTGTAAACAGCATAGATAGCAATGCTACATTCGCTAGAAAAATTATGTCTTAACTTTTAAAGATGTCATTAATCAATTATAAAAACGCTTGTGCTACATGCTTACGACTCATTTAATACATTGAGTAAAGCTCATAACACAAGCATTTTATTTTTGCGAAGGTATATAAAAATAGGCATTTTGATAATGGTAGTGTAAATGAGAACAATCAAATGGAATCCCTGTCGTTGTATAAAATACTTGTTCATAATTTAAACAAGGATCTCCTTCTACTAACTCCAACTTCTCTGCATCCGATGCATTTAATTTGTCTACGGTAAAATAAATATCCGAAAAACCGATTTTAACTTTTAGATGTTGCTCTAAATAATTAAAAATTGAATGTTCTGCAATCGACTCATTTAAAAATAATACGATATCTTTATTAAAATATGATTTTTCATAACAAAGAATATCACCATTTACATATACGATACGCTCTAGTAAATAAACTGACACGTCACCTTTTAGTTTTAATTTTTGTTGAACACTTTCAGGTGGGGTCACTTCCTCTACTTTCAAGACTTTATTAGTCACTTCAAGACCTACAATCTCATCACTAAATCCTCCAGTAGAGAATAGATTTAGGTAACCTTCTCTTTGTTTATTACGTACATAAATGCCGCTACCCCGAGCTTGATATATAAATCCTCTTTTTTCAAGTACTTCTAAAGCTTTAATTACTGTACTTTTACTCACTTGGTATTGCTCTTTTAAAGTTTCAACACTTGGTAATTTATCCCCTGCTTGAAAATGCCCTTCTTCTATAAATATATTAATCTTTTGTGCAATTTGTTCATACTTGAGCATATATTTACTCCTTTAAATTATAAATTCAACTCATTATAACATGTACACGACATAAATAAACTGAATCGTATTTTTGTAAGGGTCTTTACAAATTGTACCGGTATAATTATAATAAGGTTTAAATGAAACGCTTACATTTTTATTTATGTGCGTATATTAAGGAGTTGAAGCGTGTGGCTGATAAAAACAAGATACTGGCACAACATATTTTAGATGCAGTTGGCGGTGAAGAAAATATTGTCAATAGTACACATTGTGCTACGAGATTACGTTTAGTATTAAAAAGATCAATTCCTGATGCTAAACAAAAGGTATCAGAAATCGAAGATGTTGTAACAGTTGTAGAAAATAACGGACAATTCCAAGTCGTTATTGGTAATAATGTTGGTGAAGTATTTAAATATTTTGAAGAATTAACTGGTGAACGTCAAAACGATAACAATGATCATTCTGGTAACAAAGGTTCTATACTCAATAGAGTCATTGCAACCATGTCTGCAGTATTTGCTCCATTCATTTATATTTTAGCTGCAGCAGGTATTTTACAAGGTTTATTAATTGTCATAAATCTTATTATTCCGTCGTTTAAAGGCACAGGGACTTATGAAGTATTTAACTTTATGTCCTGGGCACCTTTCACTTTTTTACCAATATTTATTGCTATGACAGCTGCTAGACATTTCAATGTCAACGTCTATATCGCTGTCGCTTGTACTGCTGCACTTGTTAGTCCTGATTTAACTAACATAATCGAAAGGATACAGGATGGAGAAGCAATCAAACTGTTCGGTATCCCATTAACAGAAACAAGTTATACGTCTTCAGTTTTACCACCACTGTTCTTAGTATGGATACTATCTTACGTTGAAAAATATTTAAATAAATGGATTCATGATGTTGTTAAACCTTTATTCACACCATTTTTAAGTATTGTCATCATGGTACCAATTACATTATTAGTTATAGGGCCTATCACAACAATTGCTGCACATGGTATTGCAGGAGGATTTAATTACCTTGTAGACGTCGCACCATGGTTAGCAGGTGCCCTTATTGGTGGTTTATGGCAAGTGTTTGTCATTTTCGGAGTACATTGGGGTATTACACCTATGGTACTAGCTAACTTTGAACAACACCAAAGTGACGCATTCCAAGCTTTCCAAACCATTGCTGTAATTTCACAGATTGGTGCTGTTATAGGAGTCTTAATTAAAGCGAAGCGTACAGAAATTAAGCGTGTAGCTTCATCTGCAGGTATTACAGGCATATTCGGCATTACCGAACCATCAATGTATGGGATTAACTTACGCTTCAAAAAGCCATTTATTATCGCATGTATAAGTGGTGCAATTGGTGCTTTTATCGCTAGTTTCTTTAACCCTAAATACTATGCATACGCTGGTTTGCCAGGACCTATTACAATCGTTAACGGTTATAGTGCTGATAACCCTTCATCAATTTGGGGAATTATAATCGGATCAATAGTTGCCATACTCTTACCGATTATTTTAATTCAATTTTTAGGGTATGGGGATGATACAACTGAAGAGGTTGATAATAAAACATCCTCAACAACTAATGTTCAAAATACAGACACTCCTTTAGAAACGATTGCCTATGCACCTATTGATGGGCAAGTCGTACCGCTTTCAAAGGTCAATGATCCTATATTTGCTGAAGGCATGATGGGACAAGGTATAGCTATTAAACCTGAAGGTCAAACCGTCCATGCGCCTTTTGATGGTGTTGTGAGTATGGTTGCAGTCAGTAAACATGCTATAGGGATTACTTCTTCAACAGGAGTAGAACTATTGATTCATGTTGGTTTGGACACTGTTCAATTGAACGGAGAAGGATTCAACATTTTAATTAATGAAAACGACTCAGTACAACAAGGACAACAGATATTAAAATTTGATAAAGCCTTACTTGATTCAAAAAGTTATGACAGCATTATTCCTGTCATTATAACTAATTCCGCTGAATTTAGTGAGACTATAGCAACAAAAGAATCGAACATAACAACGAACGATGAATTACTCACTATCATTAACAAATAATAATCTACTAGGAGGCAATTAAGATGACAAAATTACCAAAAGACTTTTTATGGGGTGGCGCTCTCGCTGCCAATCAATTTGAAGGCGGCTACGATCAAGACGGTAAAGGGCTAAGTGTCATAGATGTTATGACCGGTGGCACTCATGGTAAAGCACGTGAAATCACTCAAGATGTAGAACCTGATAAATATTATCCAAATCATATTGGTATCGACTTCTATAATCGCTACAAAGAAGATATTGCTTTATTTAATGAAATGGGATTGAAGTGCTTACGTACTTCAATCGCTTGGTCACGTATTTTCCCAAACGGTGATGAAACTGAACCAAATGAAGCAGGTTTAAAATTTTATGATGATCTATTTGATGAATTGTTAAAATATGATATTGAACCGATCATCACATTATCTCACTTCGAAATGCCCTTACACCTAGCACGTGAATATGGTGGTTTTAGAAATAGAAAAGTAGCAGATTTCTTTGCACATTTTGCAGAAACAGTGTTCACACGTTATAAAGGTAAAGTTAAGTATTGGATGACATTCAATGAGATTAATAACCAAATGGATACAGACAACCCTATTTTCTTATGGACTAATTCAGGAGTAATTGTTGAGGAAGATGAAAATCCTGAAGAAGTTTTATATCAAGTTGCCCATAATGAACTTATCGCTAGCGCAAAAGCAGTTAAAATTGGTAAAGAAATCAATCCAAATTTTGAAATTGGTTTAATGATTTCGCATGTCGCAATATATCCTTATTCTTCAAATCCTGAAGATATGATGGAAGCAGTCAAAGCAAACCGCCTACGCTTTTTCTTCCCTGATGTACAAGTACGTGGTTATTATCCTAGTTACGCAAACAAAATGTTTGCACGTAAAGGTTACGATATAGGCTGGCAAGATGGTGATGAACAAATTTTAAATCAAGGTACTGTGGATTACATTGGCTTTAGTTACTACATGAGTACAGTTGTTAAACACGACGCTGAAGCATATACTGGTGAAAATGTTACCAACGGTGGTTTAGCTAATTCAGTAGATAACCCTTATATTCAACAAAGTGATTGGGGTTGGGCAATTGACCCTATAGGTTTACGCTACACGTTGAATATATTATATGACCGCTATCAAATTCCATTATTTATAGTTGAGAACGGTTTCGGCGCAGTAGATGAGATAAATCATAATGGCGAAATTAACGATTCATATCGTATTGAATATTTAAAAGCGCACATTGATGCTGCTATTGCTGCTGTTGATGAAGATGGCGTTGACCTTATAGGCTATACACCTTGGGGAATTATAGATATTATTTCATTTACTACAGGTGAAATGAAGAAACGCTATGGTCTAATATACGTAGACAGAGATAATGAAGGTAATGGTACATTAGAAAGGAAGAAAAAGGCATCCTTTGATTGGTATCGTAAAGTTATTGAATCAAATGGTGAATTGTTAGATTAAATATATGCACAATAAGAAGGACCGAAGCATAAATATATGTCTCGGCCCTTCTTATTATTGTTTAAACTTACTTAATATGTGTAATCCATAGGCAAAAATACCATATCCAACTAATGTACGTAATACCCATTTCAATGTATGATTGGGGACTAATTTTTCAGTTGCTATGATAGCTGGTATAAAAGTACTTAAAGAATATAATCCAAGTACTTTAATATATCGCTTTTTCATTTAGACACACCTCTTTTCACTCCCTATTATATCTAAAAGAGTGGTGTCCTAACTGCGACATTTTTAACATTTCTTTGACTTTTATATTTTCATTTATTTTCAACTAATTTTGCCAAGTTGTCAAAAGTGCTATTCATACCTTCTTCAACCCCCATATCCAACAACTGTTGCGCTGCTTTAGGGTCTGGTAATTCAGCTGTAGATTGAATCGTTGTAGTACCGTCATCATTTTCTGTTAAATGAATGATATTACGCATACCTGCCATCTTTTCATCTATATTTCCATCTTTATCAGCAAAATAATCATTATAGTCAATTTTTCGGGGTTCAACAACGTCATTATACTGTGTCACTGTATAACTTGTACCTTGAGGTGCACGGATTGCAAAAAATGCACCACCTCCCGTTTGTACATCAAAATTATATACTTCTGTGGTAGCGTCTTGAGGGTGAAACCATTTTTCAAACAACGATTGATCCGTATAAGCGTTAAATATTTGTTGGGCTGTTGCTTTAAAGTCTCGCGTAAAAATGATTTTATTTTCGTTTATTTGAATACTCATTTAAGATTCTCCTTCATTCATAATGATATATGACGTGATAGCTTTAACTTTAGCATCTTTACTGTGACTTTCAAATTTAAAAATATCTGTAAAATACACTATTGAGCCATCTTGCGCTATTTGAGTTCCATGTATCGCGCCAACTTTTCCATGGGAAATATTATCCTTTACTTCAAGAGAGTCAATATTAATTTTATGGTCTTCAAGTTCTTTATAAAAGTCATCAAACCCTTCTAACTTAAAGCTACCCGGAACTTCCCATACAAAGTCATTGGTAACTATGTTTGATAGTTTCTTTTTATCAACTGTTGCTGAAGCGATTAAAAATATTAACATTGTCCTTCTTTTTGGCGCATTATCACAAGATAAATCACCTGTTAATTCAAATGGAACTTCAAAGTTCGTTTCATTTTTAAAATTCAAATCACTCGCTTTTAATGCTTCTTCAAGAAGTTCAATCGCTTTAGGACCAACTCCATGAATGCCTAGTAGTTCAGTACGCTCGTATTTAGATACCGCTTCTAATGACTTCACCCCTAGATTATGCAAAGCATTAGTTGCTGGTTTACCTATCTTTGGTAAATCTGTGGACATACCATCCACCTCCTCTTTTATGCTTATTATACCCAAGTTAGTAACAATTAATTTCCACTTCAACTATCTTATTATAAAAGATAGTTGACAAATCTAAATTCCTTTACTATCTTATATAGTAAGATAGTGAGAAGAGGGATGTCATGTCAGTTTCAAATCAAATGATGAAAGGATTGTTAGATGGTGCAATTTTAGGTCTTATTGCTCAAGGAGAAACTTACGGTTATGAAATTTTAGACAAATTGAAATCTCAGCAATTTCCTGAAATTAGTGATGGTAGTATTTATCCCGTGTTATTAAGATTAAGTAAAAAAGGATATATAACTTCTATTTCAAAAAAATCAAATACAGGTGGTCCACAACGTAAATATTATAGTATCACAGCAGACGGCAAAGAAGAATTAGGCAATTTTATTTATAAATGGAACTATTTAAATAATGGTATGAACAATTTAATGAGGAGTGTTTATGATGTTGAGTAAAAAAGCAGAAAATTTCTTATTAAAGTTAAGAATCGAATTATTATTTCGTGGGAAAAATGAAGATGAGGTAAATACAATTGAAGAAGAATTACGGACCATATTACAATTGCTGAAGAAAACAATGAAAATATCGACTCTCTATTAAACACACCTATCAAGTCTTACGCAGACAAATTCTCAACACATTTAAATATGACACAAGGTTTGTTCAAATATATTTTATATCCTTCATGTTTATTATGACGACAATTCCTAGAATGTTAGATAATTCTTTTCAGTTAACGTTTGCTTTAATTTGTTATTTCCTCTTTATTTTTTTGGGGTCATTTATCTTTATTTTATACTTTGCCAAAAAAATAATTATGCGCTGGGGAGACAGTAAAATAACTTATACTATTATTGGAATTTCATCTGCAGCTATTTTTGGTATATATATTTTAAGTGAATACTTATTACGTAACTACCCACTTTATATAATTTGGTCACCTAATCAAACAAATAATTTCACACTAGGATTAATACTCTTATTATTAACAATGCTAACTTGCTTTATTTTAAAACAAAAATTTTATGCTGGTCTTATTCTATTGTTATGCATACCCAATCTGATTGGTACATTATTTACAGGTGGTGACTTTACGAACAAAAACTATGTAATTATTTCTTCAATTGTCTTACTGATTATATCTTGGAGTTTTATCATTTATACAATTATCAAATATTATCGCGAAAAAAAGTTAAATGACCCAAGTCAATCATAAGTATGAGTGAGAGAATATAAGCTCGAACCATCGCGTAGGCAAGCATGCACAGCCATAATCGTGAGATATTTATATAAAAAAGGACTAATCCGGATTAAAAAACGGATTAGTCCTTTGTTTTGAGAATAAGTATTGTTACTAAGGCTCATTCTACTATATTTAAAAACTGTATTAGTCTTCTAAAGCAAATTCTAAACTTACTTGAAATAATACATCCTTACCAATCATAACGCCACCTGTTTCAAGCGCTTGGTTAAATGTAATTCCGTATTTTTCACGATTAATTTTACCATTAACGATAAATCCAGCTGTTGTAGCACCATTTAATGGATTTTTACTTTGGCCCTCATATGATAAATCAAAAGTTTCTTCATTTGTTACACCTTTAATTGTTACGTTACCTGTAACAGATGAATCATCCGCTTTTGTTAATTCAAATTTAATTTCAGGATGGTTTTCAACATCTAAGAAATCTCCACTACGTAAATGACCGTCACGATCTTCTACACGTGTATCAATTGAATTAGCATTGATAGTAAAATTACCTGATAATGAACTTAAATCATTTAAGTCACCATCTAAATTTGCATCAAATTCTGTAAATCTACCTTTAATATTAGATATCATTAAATGTTTAACCGAAAATTCAACTACTGAATGCGCTGGGTCAAAATTAAATTTTGTCATTATAAATATACCTCCAAAGTATTTAAGTTTTATTGATATACTAATTATATCAGATATATAATATATATCAACAAAAAAGCTTATTTTCTTTGTTACTTTAAATTTCATTCCCTCTTAACAGAAATTCATGCATTCAAAATATAAAATTTAAATGTAGGTATGATGATTTTTAGTGTGCCAACATCTCTTCTTTAATTTCATTTTTCGTTAATTCTTCAGGGTAATAAGTTGGCCAGTTATCTAGTTCTTTCAACACTTTGTCCTTATCATTACCTGTAAAAATATGGAAGTGTCCTGTCTTCTTAGGAGCTATATTATGATCGCTAAACTGAACATATTTTGGTAATTCTTTATTATCATCTACTAATTTATATGTGTATCTAACGCCTCTATTACCTTTTTCATATTTTAAAATATCTTTACCCTCGTAACTATATTTTCCAGTTATATTTTTCCCATTTTTGTTAAATGTAATTGTATCATCAGTAATTTTTACCTTATCTATGTCTGTTTTATACCCTTTATCGTAGTATTCCTTATATTCTTTAGCAGTCATAGAATCATCATCTTCAGCTTTATGTTTCATCACTTCGTCTAAAGTGCCATCTTTAAGATAAGGATAAACTGATTGCCAATCTCCTTTATAATCAGATAATGCTCTATCTTTAACTTGTTTATCTTTAAAATAACCATCAGAAATAGCCTTATCATGTTTCGATTCATGCTTATCATCATCACTATGGATATTGTCACTTAATGCTTTATCAATATTTTTAATATTCTCTTTCATTAATTTTTGATAAGTTAAATTTTCATCTTTTTGTTGTTCTTTATTCAATGATTCCATATTATAGAATTTTAATGGTTTCGCTGATGTTTCTTTTCTTATTGTATCTGTGACTTTATTAGATACATTATCTTCGTATAATATATATTTAGCGCCTGATTCTTTGATTTCTTTGACAATTTTAGTAAGTGCTTTTTGTGATGGGTCTTCTGCATTCATATTCTGAACTCCTTTTTGAACAAAACCATATCTATCAGCTAGATAACCAATAGATTCATGTGAAATAAATACAGTGTTGCCCTGCTTCTTACTACTAGTTTCTTTCAACTTCTCATCAATGTTTTTTAATTCGTCATTTAATTTTTTGTAATTTTTTTCATAATACTTCTTATTATCAGGATCTTTTTTAATCAATTCATCTTTAATTGCTTTTGCAAAAACTTGATCATATTTAGGATCTAACCAAACATGTGGATCGTATCCACCATGATGATGGTGTTCACCCTGTTCGTGTTCATGCTCCTCTTCATGTTCAGCTTTACCGTGACTATGTTGGTCAGTGAGCAATTGTGATTTGTCTAATTTATTTTCTAAAGATAATTTCTTGTCATCTTTTTTAATTGTAGCTGCAACTTTTTTTGCAACAGGATCTAAATTATCGCCAGTATACACGAATAAATCCGCTTTTGAAGCATTTATAATATCTTTTTGCGTTGGTTCATAATTATGTAAATCTGTACCTGCTGGATAAATAGACTCCACTTCTACATGTTTGCCACCAATCTCTTCTGCAAATGATTTTAAAGGAAATACAGTCGTATTAACTTTTATTTTTTCATTTCCCTTATCAGAATCAGCTTTGCCACACCCTGCTAGCACCATTACTAAAGCTATAATGCTAAACAGGATATATGTATATTTTTTCATTTCTAAACCCCCAAATAGTAATTGTTACGATTTATTATTATATGCTTCTTCTTTCTAAAGTGCAATAGCAAATAGAGAATTAATCGTAATTTTTACGATTTAAATTATATTATAAAAAAAGCGACATAACACCGACTTATATATCCTAATAAGTCTGGTTATGCCACTCCACTAAAGAATTTTATTATAATGATTCTCTGTATACTTTATATACAATTATGTTTATTTATCTAATATTTTTTTATAATTTTTAAATTTATAAGGATCTTCTAATTTTTCACCGCCGACATATACAGTTGGTGCTGTCTTAACATGATTTTCTTTAGCTTGCTGTTGATCTTTCTTTGCAGCTTTCCAAGATTTACTGTCTGTCGTCGTATATTCCTTTTTAATTTTATCTTTCATATCTTTGTTTATCGCTAATTTATCTATTTGCTTATCTACTAATGATTTATTAATCCATTTCTTTTCAGAGTCTGGCTGCTGCTCAAACATTAACTTTTGAAACGTTAAATATTTATCAGGTGCAAAGTGCTTAACTGCGTGACCGGCTCTTGAACCTATAATAGAGTCATCACCTAAAAATGCCATATTTACAAATTGATAATCTATCTTGTCTTTATCGATATATTCTTTTTTTAATTTAGGCATTACATTAGTTTCTACCTTTTTACAATATGGACATTTGAAATCACCATATTCGATTATTTTAATTTTGCCATTTTCATCCATTTTGTCATCTTTATGTACATGTTGATTACTTGAACATGCTGTGACTAATATCATAATAGCTACTAATCCTATACATAACCATAACTTTTTCATATTCCTATTAGTACACCTCTAACTCATTATTTTATTTTTTGTTATTCTTCCAGATCCATATTTTCTTCTTTATAGTCTGGTTCATGTTTATGCAAATAACCTTTAGAATTAAAATCTTTTATATATTTGGCTTTTCCATCTTTAAACTTATAAGTATAATAATGAACTTCCTCATCATTTTTTAATGGTTTATAAGCAATTATAACGTGTTTTCCTTTTTCATTAACGTAGATATTAGCATCTTTTTTATCGAATTTACCCTCGACATCCCCTTTATGTTGTTTAGCAAGGTTACTTTGATATTGCTGTTGCTTATTTACTGCCTTATCTATTTTATCAGCATATTTTCCACTGCTACATCCAGCAAGTACCAGTCCAAATATTGCAAGTAAAATCAATAACTTCTTCATAGAATAAAACTCACTCCTAAAACATATCTATCTCAAGTAGATACTTTAATATACATTATCACCATAAATATTATCATACACCGAATATATAAAATATACTATATCAATCTGTAACCAAACACATGATTTCACACCACAAAAACGTGACAAAATTTATGTTTTATAACAATATAATATGAAATAACCAATTCTATAAAAAATACCCATTCATTCTATTAGCTATGTATTGCTTAAAGGTTAGGCTTGAAAGCCGACTTTCAGTTACATACTAAAGTAATGAATGGGTGTTTTGAGTTATATGATTGAAACTATTTGGTTATTAATCGAATTTCAATAGCTAACGCTCCGTAAGCCAACTCATCTGTTTGTGAGTATATCTGGTAAATTGATGCTAATTTTTGTGATAGTTGTATATCATTGCTAAAGCCAGTCACTTGATTTGAATAATGATTCAACAGAGCTTGAAACGATGTAAATACTTCGGCTCCAATAACCTCAACTGTTATTTGCTCTGCTGATTTTAAATTTGTAAAAGTAATAAAGTCTCCACTTTGTATTTCCTGTCTTTTAGTATCATTCAGTCTCACTTCAATGGTCTTTGTACCTTCTTTTACTAATTGAAATGGTTCATCATTTAATCTCATCGAATGTTCTATAAGGCTCACGCTCCATTATTATAAATTTTCTTGTTCTTGTTCAATTTTACGTTTACTTTTCAACATAAACACGCTAATTAAGCTAATAAATGAAATAATTACAGCAAACCAAAAGGCTGCATGATATCCACTTAAAAGTGCTTCATGTTGTATTTGCATAGCCATTTCTTTTTTACCCATACCTTTATAATCACTCATATTAGGTGTAAAGTCTTTTGCTACTTGACTCATGATTGTAATCAAACCTGCTGTCCCTATTGAAGCAGATATTTGTTGCACTGTATTAGTCATAGATGAACCATGGGCATTCATATCACGGGATAATTGGTTCATTGTATGTGTCATTAATGGCATTAATCCAAGTGCAATACCAATCATACGAATCGCATAAACAGTCGCTAGTACTGCTGCAGAAGTATTTTCATCCATTATAACAAAGTATGATGTTGTAATTACTACGATAAGCATACCGATAAATGCTAATATTTTCGCGCCATACTTTTCATATAAAAAACCTGAAGCTACAGACATAATCCCCATTACGATTGCACCAGGTAATAATATCAATCCTGATTGAAGTGCTGAATCATTCATTATGTTTTGGACAAACATAGGCAGTACAGTCTCAGAACCTATCATTGATATCATTGTAAATGCCATAATAACAATACCTACTGCAAATTGACTATTTTTAAATACTGAAAAATCAAGTAATGGTGTTTCTAGTCTTGTTTGACGGAAAATAAAAATCGCAACAAGAATTATACCTCCTATTACTGACGTTAAAACAATAGGATCACTCCACCCGTCGCGTGAAATTGAACTTGTACCGTATAGAAGTCCACCAAATCCTAATACTGATAATGAAATAGATATTATATCAATTGGTGCTTTCCTATTTGTTCCTACATTTTTTACAAACTTAAATGCACCTATAAACGTCAACGCTGCAATTGGAGCAACTACATGGAATAATGAACGCCAATCAAAATATTCCACAAGATATCCTGATAAAGTTGGACCAATTGCTGGAGCCAAACCAATCACTAGACCAAAAGTCCCCATATATTTACCACGTTCATGTGGTTCAAATATATCTAATATAGTTGTCATCATTAAAGGCATCATGATACCTGAACCAAGTGCTTGAACAATCCTCGCACTTAATAAAACTGTAAAATTCGGACTAAAGCCCGCAATAATTGTACCAATAAAGAATATTGAAATTGCTGTTAAAAATACTTGTCTTGTCGAAAAGCGTTGTATCACCATTGCTGATAATGGTATAACGACACCATTAGTTAACAAGAACGCTGTAGTTAACCATTGTACTTGCGTATAATCTATATTAAAGTCCTTCATTATACTTGGTAACGCTGTGGTCAACAATGTTTCATTTAAAAGTCCAAAGAAACCCCCAAACAACATCATCAATATCATTATTATTTTACTTTTTTGAGTCATTTTTATCTCCTACATTTTCTTATAATTTAGCCTT
Source organism: Staphylococcus sp. AS1337 (assembly GCF_051408735.1). Lineage (NCBI taxonomy): Bacteria > Bacillati > Bacillota > Bacilli > Caryophanales > Staphylococcaceae > Staphylococcus > Staphylococcus sp. AS1337. The sequence goes on from NZ_JBOIHZ010000003.1 coordinate 20,663, forward strand.
GGAAAAATTAGCCACATTGGTGCATTATACATATATTTTTAAAATATAACATTAAAAATACTCAAAAATATTGTAATTTTTACATATCGTTAATAAAAGTGATAGGTTTTGAATAAATCGTAACAATTCCTATTTACAAAACTGTATATTTCGTCCATAATTACTTTTGTGAAGGAGGTCATAACTTATGAAATTAGATTTACAAACAGCACGACGTAACTTGAATAGCCCAAACATTAAAACAAGAAAACGTGCACGTAAGATTATTCAACAACATAAGCGTAATAAATAATGCATTAAGTCCATATTTATTATAGATCATTAATTTGGTAGTGATTCCCCTAATCTTAAAACAGTTATAAAAAAGATTTGATAAGCCCAATCTCAAGTCTTAAATAATAACTAAATAATCAAATACACATAAAAAAGTCCGAGACATGAAATCAATGCCTCGGACTTTTTTACATAAACTTTATTTATTATTTTCCTATAAATAATACTTATCTATTACTTGTAAATCATCTGTCAATTCATATATTAATGGTGCACCTGTTTTTATTTCATAGCTAATAATATCATCATCAGATACATTTTCCAAATATTTAATAAGTGCACGTAACGAATTACCATGTGCAGAAACGAGCACAGTTTTACCATCTAAAAGTTGTTGTGAGATTTGATCATTCCAATATGGTATTACTCTTATTAATGTATCTTTCAAACTTTCTGATTCAGGCATAACTCTTCTATCTAAATGTTCATATTTTCTATCATTTAAATAGTCATTTCTTTGTTCTTCACTTTGTTTAGGTGGCGCAACGTCATAAGAGCGTCTCCAAATATGTACTTGTTCTTCGCCAAATTTTTCACGTGCATCATCTTTATTCAGACCCTGCAAATCACCATAATGTCTTTCATTTAGCCTCCAAGATTTTATAACTGGGATAAACAATTGATTAGATTCATTTAACAGGTGAAACGTAGTTTTAATTGCTCTTTCTAGTAAAGAAGTATATACAATATCAATTTCGATACCTTGATCTTTTAATTTTTTACCGGAAGTAATAGCTTCATTTTTACCTTGGTCAGATAAATCTACATCTGCCCATCCCGTAAATAAATTTTCAGCATTCCAAACGCTTTGTCCATGTCTACATAAAATTAATTTTGGCATATTATTCCCTCTTTCATTAAATAAAATATAATTTTTCTGTTTTTTACAGAAATGTTACAACAAAAATAATTTATAAAATATATCATAAATGCTTTCATAAAAGCATTTACATATTTATCTTGATTCTCTATATATTAAAATTATAACAATTTACACACATTTTTGAAATAAATGTCTTCTTTTATTCACAAAAGATACTTTATTTTTATTTCACTGTAACCTACGCGCTTTTTTATAGTGTTATAGTTGTAAACGTTGAGTTAAGAAATTAAAAATAAGCAAGTAAATACAACACATGACTATAAGAAATATATAAGCCTGTATAGTTCATTTTTTGACATAGGTAAAATCAATTAGGAGGATTTTTAACAATGAAAAAATTATTATTAGCATCTTTCGCATCGATTACAATTGCAGCAACTGGGTTGGGCGTAAGCTCAAATGTATCAACAGCTGACGCAGCTGAAACACCTGTACAACAAACAACACAATCAACAAATGATGTATACGATCAATTTATTGAAGCAGGTGGTACTAAAGCTTTATGGGACAATATTGTAATGCCAGAATCAAGTGGTAACCCAGATGCTGTAAATGAATTAGGATATAGAGGTTTAGGACAAACTAAAGAATCTTGGGGAACTGGATCAGTTGAAGAACAAACAAAAGGTATGATTAACTATGCCGAAGAACGTTATGGTTCAGTTGACGCAGCAATTGATTTCCGTGTAGCTAACGGCTGGTGGTAAGTATAATACCTAATTTCTAGGCTTAAATAATATAACCAAAGGCTGGGACATAACCCCCAGAAAAATAGCACTCAGATGATTTAATACAATTCATCTGAGTGCTTATTTTTTATTCAATACTTCGTATTGTTAGCTCGCTTTTTTAGGGAGCAGCTTCAGTCTGTAATCTTCTGCTTGTCCTGTTTCCTCAAGAGTCTCGCCAAAATACGTCGCATTTATATGGAATTTCACATTAAGATACTAAAAAACAATGCCCATTCGTATAGTAATTTTACTATACGAATGGGCATTATATAAATTTTAAAACATGGCTCAACTAATATTATCAATTGAAACTTCTATTTTAATTCACTACAACGTGAAATACTTTATTAGCTTTTAGCGTTGTTACTATATACCTATTCAGTTGTATGAGATTAATAAATTATATTTTTTTCACAATAATACTCGGTTTTACTGTATTGAAGCAGGTTCAGGATGCACATAAACAGATGATATGCCTTTACCATGCATATGTTGTTCTACTTTATCACAAATATGGTGCGCCTCTTCTAATGATAAGTCTGAATCTACTACGATTGTTACATCGACAAAAATACTGCTTCCATGATATCTACCTTTAATAGTATGAACATCAATCACTTCTTCAATGTCTAATACATAATTCTTATATGCTTCTAGCTCCTGTTCATTAAATCCGTCACTTAATGTAAATATAGCCTCTTTGAAAATACCGAAACCTGTATATATAATTAGTAGACCTAAAACCGTTGCTAATAATGTATCAATGATTGGTAAACCAAACTGAGTAAAAACTAAACCTATCGCGGTACCAATACTAACTAAAGCATCTGATAAATTATCTTTTGCCGCTGAATTAAGTGAACTACTATTTGTACGTTTGGCAAGCTTTTGATTGATAATAAAAACGACTAACATAATCATGCCACTGATAACACTGACATAAATCGTAATCGCATTCGGTGTACTGTGTTCATTAGAAAATATATTGGGCAAATTTTCAATTACTACTTGAATACCAACAAACATAATAATAAATGAAACCAATAATGATGAAATATTCTCAGATTTCAAATGACCGTAGGGATGATTCTTATCTGCAGGTTTAATAGAAATTTTCAATCCGATAATAACTGCTAATGAGACAATAATATCTGTCATATTGTTGATACTATCAGCTCTTACTGCCGCCGAATCATAAATATACCCTACTATAAATTTCAAAATAGAAAGTATAATATAGACGATTAAACTCAGATATGCACCTTTTTGTGCAAGTTTTAAATTCTCACTTTGTGTCATATGCTACAGCCACCTTAATTGATATTGGATTATATATTATGACCTATCACAAGCATATTTACAACATTTTTTATTATAAAATTATTTAATATTTTTTAGTTAATTATTTTTTTAGCCATTCCTAAATTACACTGTTAAATTGTGCAAAAATTAAAATCAAAATCTGAAATCATAAACGCATCTCCAAATATTTCTATCAGCGTTCTACTGTTATATTTTCTAAAATATAACAGTAGAAATAAAAAAGCATTATCATAGCCACTCCATAACCATAGATAGGCAACTAATAATGCTCAATAATACATTGACATTTCGTAAAAATTTACTTTAATGTCAGTCTCTTAATATATATTTAGATAATACAAACGTAATTGGTATAGTAATAATAAGTCCAGCAAATGGTGCGATAACAGATGAAATGTGGAACCATTGTACAAATATATATAGTAAGATGGTTTGCATCCCCATATTAACAACTTGAGTTAATGGAAATTGAATAAATTTGCGCCATGTTGGTTTTACTTTGTATACAAAGTAACAATTGAGATAATAAGAAACTATAAAACTAACAACAAATCCAGTGATATGACTGACTAAATAATTTATATCAATTAACTTTAATAAAAATAAATAAACCACGTAATAATTAAAGGTGTTAATTCCACCAACAAGAATAAATTTTATAATTTCATATTGTGTCTTGGTTAAGTGCATCAATTTTCTCCTTTGTGTGACAATCTAAAATGTCCATACTACAATAAAACATAACTTGTTTACCAAGTTGAAATATGTTCAAGAAATACATTGCTTATAAATCAGTATTTTAACATAATATATTGCATTATATATTAAAAATAATATCTCGAACAATGTGCACGTATTAAATATATAATTTTGTCATTGCATTTATATTCACGTGTGCGATAATAATCTAGTTGCTAAGCATTCAATTTTTCATTATCATAACGTAACTAACTGTGCTTAAAGGAGTACTTTATATGGATAAAATTACAAATCGCCAACTACCTCTGATGGTCATTATCATGTTGGGTATTATGACTACTTTCGGACCTTTAACAATAGATATGTATGTCCCTTCTCTACCAAATGTACAGAGTGATTTTGGTACAACTACTTCACAAGTACAACTTACATTATCGTTTGCTATGATTGGACTTGCGATTGGACAATTTACATTTGGACCATTATCTGATGCATATGGTCGTAAAAAAATTGCATTACTTATTATTTCAATATACGTCATCGCTTCATTAATAGCAGTATTTACAACATCACTATCGCTGTTACTTGTAATACGCCTTATACAAGGGTTAACTGGGGGAGGTGCTATCGTCATTGCCAAAGCATCCATTGGCGATCAGCACAAAGGTAAGTCTCTAGCAAAAGGACTAGCCTCATTACTAGTTGTTAATGGGATTATCACGATTCTTGCACCTTTAATTGGCGGGTATGCCTTAAGCATTTCAAATTGGAAATCAATATTCCTAATTTTAACCATTGTCAGCTTTGCAATATTAATTTTTGCATTTTTAAAAATGGAAGAAACGAGAGATACAGATCTTACCAAACTTAACTTTTCCTTAATATTTAAAGATTTTGGGTATCTACTAAAGAAACCTGCGTTTATCATTCCAATGCTATTGCAAGGGTTAACCTATGTGATGCTCTTTAGTTTTTCTTCTGCCGCACCGTTTATTACACAGAAGATTTACGATATGACACCACAACAATTTAGTATTTTATTCGCATTAAATGGTATCGGCTTGATTATTATGAGTCAATTAACAGCTCTACTTGTTGAATATATCAATCGCTATTTTCTCCTTGTATTCCTGACATTAATACAAATTTCAGGTGTTGTGTTGATTATTTTCACGCTTATATTCCATTTACCATTGTGGGTATTAATCATCGCCTTTTTCCTTAATGTATGTCCTGTAACAGGAATAGGTCCATTAAGTTTCACATTAGCTATGGAATCTCGAACAGGTGGCAGTGGTAATGCATCCAGTTTGCTTGGGTTATTTCAATTTATTTTAGGTGGAATTATGTCTCCTCTTGTTGGATTAAAAGGTGAATATAGTGTTATGCCTTATCTCATCATCCTAACTATTACTGCAATATTAATTATTTTATTGGAAATACTATTAAAATCTATCATGATTAAGCGAAATGCGTAATCTAATGGTTTTAACACCACCAATTAACTAGTCACTCTTAACGGGACAGGTATACAAAATCAATTTTAAATTTTTTGATTTGTATCCTGTCCCTATTTTAATTAAGCTTTTACCTTTAGATTAAACAATAGGTAACCAGATTTCAGTAATATAATCCTCAGCTCTAATTTCTCCTTCTTTATAAAACTCAAAAAATGGCGCATTTCGCAATTCATAATCTAATGTTGGTAAAATATGTCTATTAATAGATTCCATTGCATTTTTTATAGAACCTGGCACTGGTCCTTCAGCATCAAATACGAGGTATCTCCCACTTGCTATTTCTGTTTGTTGCCATATTTCATCATCCTCATCACTCGTAACACCTATTAAATAATGCAATTCTCCGTTATCAAGTGGTTTACATACTCCTATTAGACCTGGTAAATGTTCATTACCCAATTTCAATAAGTCGTGTTTTTTACCACTTTCATCAAAATCCATCCAGAACATAAAAATATTTTCTTGGGCTTTTTGTCCAGTAGCATATTCTCTTTTTTCTCCTAATACAGATAGCGTTGGTAGTGTTTCTATTCTATGTTTCATATGTAATCCCCCATCTTCATTTTTATGCTATTATAACCAAAACATCTTAACAATATCTATTCTAAACTATTGCCATATTGCTTAAGCATCTTAATAGGCAACTTTTAAGAATAACTATATAATAAATACAATGTAAAATAGCTTCATTTTTAAATTGAAGTACAAATCATTAGGGAGAGCATCATCATGAAATTAAATATATTACCTGTTAAACCAATTAGTCAATTATTTCCAATACCAATGATTATGGGCTGTGAAGGTGTATCTACAGCAATGATGTTACAATTCAATCAGCATAAAATACCCGCCACTCAAATAATGAAACATTGGCCTAAACATAAAAACAACCCTTATAAAGGATACGTAGGACATCACTTATGGATTAAATGGGGACATCATCAAACTATTTTCCCTTCCGCTCTCGTCCCACATCTCAAACGATATGACCAAAAAATTATAGATAGTACTGGTCAGTCGTTAACTGATTTATGTGCAGTTTTAGACAATGGTCAACCCGTTGTTATTTATCATACTGTACTCGGACAGCGACCTTTACGTCGTACTTATAAATTTGATAATCAACCTACTAAATTGGTGTCTAATATTCATGTCACTTTACTCATTGGCTATGATGATGATCATTACTATTACATTGATCCACTTTGGTCTCATATAGGAAAATTAATTGTATTTCCCGCACTAATGCCTAATAAATATCAAGTAATAAAAATTAAAAAATCAAAGTTAGCACAAAGTTATAACGCACCCGGCCGTTTGAGCTTTCACATTCAACCATAACTAATTTTGCGTTGTCTTAGCAAAAATGAGTCGTTTATCAAATAGGCATATTAGGAGCTACTATAGATAATTACAATAAAAGAAGCGACCATGTATAGCTATGGTCGCTTCTTTCACTGTACGTTTATTGTATATAAAGCATGATTAATTTCTTGTTCTATATTATTAGAACGCCATTCTCTTTGATAACCAAGACACGAGCAAATATATGTTATCCCCTGTTCTTCAAAGGCATTTCTAAAATGAACATGTCCCATAATGCTATATCGGATATCATATCGTTGATAAACCTCATCAAAATCAGAAGTCCCAATAAAAGCATTAAAATAATCAAATATTCTATGAGGCATTGGCACAGCAAACCTAGGGTGTGTCACAATATGCGTCATTAAAATAATACGTTTATGTTTCACTTGTTCCATATCTTTAATTGTTTGTTTTGCTGCCATTGCTGATAGCTTTCTATCTTCCATAGGCCAATCTATTTTGACTTTGTCTTGCCAAGTTGCACCATAGTATTTTCTACGAGCAATGCGCTCAAGTGAAAATTCTGGACTTGCGTACGTATAGTCATACCAACCTGTATTACCAACAATCGCCCATGAGTCATTGAGATGATAAGGTTTCCCTATCAAACACGCTTCCATATTCATATAGTAATCTAAAATTTCAGCGGACGATGCCCCCGTATCTGTAGCCCAAAAATCATGATTTCCTGGGATAAATAATATTTTTATATGTGATTGAGTCTCTACATCATCGATAAATCGATGCGTTAATTTATAATTATTAGAAATATCTCCTGCAATAAGTAAGAGTTCTATCTTTCGTTTCTGTATTGTATTTACTAATTCGTGTGTATAATTCTCTGGTGTTAATTTCTTGTGACGATCAATATGCAGATCTGATATGACACCTATTTTCATTACTATCACAATCCTCTATTATCTTAACAACTCTATTATGACACATTTGTATATTCACTTTTAAATCATGCGCCTATAAATTAATTAAGTATTGAAGTCTATTATATTTCCTAAAAAATTACTATCTATGCTTTTGTGATAATGGTAATATAAAACAATCAAAAAAATAAGGAGTAAGTATGTTATTATTAGAAGCTTTTTTAATATTTATTATAGCTGTAATTATAAGTTCAATTTTACATAACAAGTTTCCAAAGATACCTATGGCATTCATTCAAATTGGGTTAGGTGTTTGTTTGTATATTCTCCCAATCCCTTTACACTTTGAATTTGAACCAGAAGTATTTATGATGGCTGTGATTGCCCCATTGCTATTTGTTGAGGGTACACATGTATCTCGGTCTAAGCTGTTAGAATATCGCAAACCTATTATTCTAATGGCGATGGCGTTAGTATTTACAACTGTGATAGGTGTAGGTTATTTCATCGGATGGATTTGGCCTGAGTTACCAATGCCTGCCGCCTTCGCAATAGCAGCTATTTTATGCCCAACAGATGCAGTCGCTGTACAAGCTATTACTAAAGGTAAAATATTACCTAAGGGTGCATTAACTATTTTAGAAGGTGAGTCATTATTAAATGATGCTGCTGGTATTATCTCTTTCAAAATTGCTGTTACAGCACTTGTTACTGGTGCGTTTTCTGCATTCGATGCAATAGAACAATTTATTATTTCAACTATTCTAGGCATATTGATAGGTGCAATTTTTGGCTTTATGATTGTACGACTACGTGTTTATCTATCTATGCACAAAGGTCTTAAAGATGGTAATACAATGATCTTCATTCAATTATTAACACCTTTCGTCGTCTATTTCATCTCCGAAATGTTACATGCATCGGGTATCATTGCAGTTGTAGTAGCCGGTTTAATACATGGATTTGAACGTGAACGATTGATTCGTGCTCAAACCGAACTACAAATGAACTATAACCAGATATGGAGTACATTAAGTTATGTTCTTAATGGCTTTGTCTTTGTCGTATTAGGTTATATTGTACCTGAAGTTGTTTCTGCAATATTTAAAGACGAACCGCAGAATATTATATTCCTGATTATTACAACATTACTAATTGCACTAGCTATTTATGTTTTCCGTTTTATATGGGTCTTTATGTTATTCAAACAATTTTACTATCCAAATAACATTCAATCTTATCTCAATGATCAATATGAAGTACCGCCAAAACGTGCCCACTATGCGTTCATTATGACAATGTGTGGTATCCATGGAACAATTTCTCTTTCTATGGCATTAACATTACCTACATTATTAGCACAACAACAAACTTTTACTTATAAAAATGATTTACTATTTATTGCCTCATTAATGGTAATTATTAGTTTAGTCATGGCTCAAATCGTGCTACCTATTATTACACCTTCGGAAGAGAAATCAACATCAAACACTATGAGCTATGCGGTTGCCAAAATTTATATAGTACAACACGTTATTAAACATTTTAAAACAAAGTCTAAAGCACATACATCAACAAATTATAGTCCCGTTATTTCTGATTATTTTGACGAACTATTCTTCCTGCTGCAGATGACACCAGAAGAAAATAATGCTAAAGAGGTAAAACGACTAGAAACAATCGCTAGCGAAATAGAGACAGAAACGTTAGAACGTTTAGTAACTCAAAATAAAGTTGACCGTCAAACGATTTTGAACTATCGCTCAGCTATAGAAACTTCAAGACAATTTAAGGAATCATCAGCTGTTCATAAATTTAAAGTTGTTATTAAAATGTTAATCTTAAGGTGGAGAGCAAAGAAACATGTTGAAAGTTCACAATTAAAGCAATTTAAATCGAATTTTCAAGAAGTAAAGAAAGTTATGCGTATCGTACATCATAATGTTGCACTGCGCTTAAAAGAAGAGCAAACTAACGAAAACGTGTTAGAAATAAACATTGTTTTAAACCAATATTACAATAGACTTAACAGAATCAGAAGAAATCGTAATACACCAAATGAAACACCAGACACAATCACTGAAGCGCATAAATTAGAAGGATTATACATCCAGAGAACATACCTTGATGAACTAATCCAAAATGAGCAAATAGATGCGCACGTTGCTGCACAAGTAAGAGAACATATTAATTACAATGAAATAATCTTAACTTCAAAATAAAACGACTGTCACTACACCTATTTCACGTTGGGGTAGTGACTTTTTACGTTATTACAATATTAAATATGCAGCTAACATCGGATTATAAAAGCCTTAAAATAACATTTATATTGTGTTAAAGTTATATTTGTCATCAAATTAATTGGAGGAAATATATAATGTATTGGAAAAGGCTCTTGATATTATTAGTCCCCTTGTTTTTAACTGGTTGTGATTATTCTAAAGATGAAACTAGAAGTGGCTTATTTTATTCAATTTTTGTCCACCCACTAGACATGTTGTTACATGGATTAGGACATTTGTACAGAGATAATTATGGTTTAGCAATCATCACAATCGTGTTACTAATAAGACTTTTTCTACTTCCTTTTATGCTTGCACAAGTAAAAAATATGCATATGATGCGCGAAAAAACAAAAATTGTCCAATCGCAGATTGATGAGTTAAGAAACAATATTAAAATTGCAAATTCACAAGAAGAAAAAAGTGAAGCACAAAAATCGCTAATAGATCTTTATAAACAATATGATATTAATCCTTTAAAAAATGTTCTAGGATGTTTGCCGATACTTATTCAATTACCTATATTATTCGCTTTAATAATAACTTTAAAGTATCCTACAGGAGATGGTATTGATCGTTATCCAGACTTTTTGTGGTTCAGCTTAACCGAACCTAATTTTTGGATTTCACTAATTGCAGCAATAGTATATTTCTTCCAACCATTAGTGAATGCATGTCATTATCCTAAAGATCAAAGAAAAACACACTATGTATTGATGGTTTTATCACCTATATTTATTACGTATATTTCCCTACACTCTGCTGCAGCACTTGGGTTATATTGGACTGTTGGTGGATTATTTTTAATTATTCAAATGCATTTTGCGCATTCTTATTACAGTAAACTGGCATGCAACAAAGCAATTCATCTTCAAGATGAGTTAGATATGCGTTAGATATGCATAGATTGACTTAAATGTATTTTAAAACTTTGTTATTTGGTCACTTAATATTTTTACTTTTTATAATTTTTTTGAATTGAAAAATTTCTTTTTTTAAAATAATGATGCTATAATAACATCAATTTAGTTTAGCGAGGGGGGCATTCTATGGATTTTACAATTAGAGCGTTGACGGAGGAAGATCGTCATGGTAAAGCCAATGTCCATTACGAGAGTTGGCTAAAAACATATAACCATATTTCTGAAAACGACTACCTAGAAAACCTTGATAAAGAACAATTTATCAAGAAGTCCTCTATACACGATCTTCCTACCTTAGTTGCAACTGTTAAGGATGAGATTGTAGGATTCATCACTTATGGTAAGACAAAATCTATTTCAGAATCTGACAATTGGAGTGAGATATACGCGTTGTATCTTTTAGAAGAGTACCAACGCCATATGATTGGATATGCTTTAACACAACGTGCACTAGAACTGTCTTATCCAGATAACGTGACACTCTGGGTTGTAGAAGAAAATACTAACGCTATTAATTTCTACGAACAAGTTGGATTTAAAAAAACACCATATAAACAACCTACTTACTTCGGCAAAACATATAACGAAATTCGAATGGATTACACACGTACTGAACACGATAATTAAAATAAAATAAAATAAAATAAAATAAAATAAAAAGGGACTAGGAAATCTTTTTTAAAGATTTCCTAGTCCCTTTGTTTATATAATTTCAATAGAATTTGTTTACCTTTACTTTAATGTGTTTCTCCAAGTGCTACTTTAATATCTTCGTCAGACTCAATGATAGCTTCTAATGCAGCATTTAATCCTTTCCGAATCGTTTCCACAGACATTGAAGGTTTTTCCGGTTTATCTACAACTTGTTCAGGGATAAATGGTACATGAATAAAGCCGAATTTTATGTTAGGAAATTGTGTTGCATGTAAGTAACCTAATTGATACAAAATATGATTACATACAAAGGTTCCAGCCGTGTTAGATAAACGTGCAGGTACACCACTCGCTTTAATAGTTTCGGTCATACGTTTAACAGGCAAGTTAGAAAAATACGCTTGTTCCCCATCTTGGTGAATGCATTCGTCAATCGGTTGTTGACCTTCATTATCTGCTATTCGGGCATCATCAATGTTAATACCAACACGCTCTGGTGTTAATTCAAACCTTCCACCTGCTTGTCCAATTGCTAACACAATATCATAATCATATTGTTTCATACGTGCTTCGATTACATGTTTGCTTTTATGAAAGACAGTTGGTATTTCTAACTTATCTATCGTATGTCCTTCAATATTATCAGGTAATAGTTTCACCGCTTCTAATGCAGGATTAATTTCTTCTCCACCAAATGGATCAAATCCAGTTATTAAGATTCTCATTTTAAAACGCTCCCTTTTTAATTGAAATTAGTTAAAACGCCCATACATACATTAAGCCAATATGTATTACTATAAGTATAAGTGCAATCGGCGCTTGTGCTTTGATAACCCCAAATTCTTGTTTCATTTCTAACAATGCTACCGGCAATGTATTGAAATTAGCTGCCATTGGTGTTAGCAAAGTGCCACAGAATCCACCAGTCATAGCTAATGCACCTGCGATAACAGGATCTCCACCTTGTGCGATGACAAACGGGATGCCAATGCTTGCAGTGATTACTGTAAATGCGGCAAAAGCATTTCCCATTAGCATAGTAAAAAACACCATACCTAATATATATGCAGCTGCACCTATCAAGTGATTTCCTTCAGGCAATACCGATGAAATACCTTTCGATATGACATCTCCAACTCCACTTACTGTAAATAATACCCCTAAAGCAGCTAAAAATTGAGGTAAAATACCTACAGTACCAATTTGTTGCGTTAGTCGATCACTATCATAAAATATATATTTTATTTTAGGTTTAATTACTATATATGCAGCTATTAATCCTAATATAGAAGAAACACCTAAACCTATTGCACCACCTAAAGGTGTCCAATTTGAAACAGCAATTGCTGCAATTGCTAAGATGACAGCTGGAATAAACAGCTTATTACCATATTTTTGGGCACCAAGCACCCCTTCTTCTTCAGTCACATCTATTATATTATTAATTGTCACTTGTTTAAATAAAGTCAGTACCCCCATCATTACAATAAACAAACCATTAATTACATTTGGAATATATGGACCAACAATAAATGTTGCAGCTAGCAAAATCCAAAATAACGCTGTGCCATATTTCTTTTTATGTGTAGAAGATTTCAAAATTCGAAACGCAGTATATAGTAATTGTAAACCTATTAAAATATAAAAAACTTCTAAGATATTATTTAATACATGTTCACTCATCACGATTCACCTGCTTTGAATCATATTTTTTATCTAAATATTTATCAAATCTTATATTATTTAGCCAGACAAGCACTAATACAATTAGTGCTATGGGTACTGATGCCAGCACTAACTCAATTGCGTCTACCTTAATGCCTAATGATTGAAATGTCCCTACCATTAATAAAACCCCTGCAGCACCAACGAATAAATTTTGTCCAAAGAAGTTGCCATAGTTTTCCATTGCAGAAGTTTGTGCTTTTATCTTTTCAATGTCTGCTTCATCAACTTCATCGTCTTTCAAATTATATCTAGTTTTTAACGCACCTTGAACCATTGGATTAATAAGTGGGCGCACAAATTGAGGATGACCACCGATGCGTATTGAAGCCACTCCAGCTATTTCTCTAATTAGTAAATATATTGTCATCAGACGCCCACTTGTAACACGTTTCACCTTTCCTATCATGTTAGAAGCTTGTTTTTTCAAACCGAATCGTTCGATTAAACCGACCATTGGTAACGTTAATACAAATAATGTAACTAAACGATTATCAACAAACGCTTTACCTAATGTTTCTAAAATGGCATATAAATCTAATCCAGACACGATACCAGTAACAATAGCAGCAATTAAAATCACTGCAATCGTATCAATCTTAAACAGGAACCCTAATATAATAATTAGAATACCAATTAACTTTAACCACTCCATAAAACCCCTCCTTATGCCTACATTATAATTTTAAATTTTCTAAATACAATGAAAATTATCAAAAATTCAATAGTTTATAACCTTTTGTCATAATTATTAGTAATTTTAAATATTACTAATAAAAAACTAGGCAAAAAACACCTGCACTTATACTGTCTAGACTAGCACCAATGATTAATATATTGTTCATAGAAAGTCAACATGCACAAGCTACCTTAAATATTTTTATGCTATGGTAATTTGTATATAGAAAATGGCAACACACAAGCATATCGTCCGATATTCCCGTTAAAAAGACGGTGACTTGTGTAAATAAATGACTAACAATCATCTATCCAACCCGCTCACTTTTTATTCCAACTTCACGTCATTTTTAACTTATGTATCCGAGAAAATAAAATTCTAATTTTAATAGCTTTTACTATTATCAAATGGTTAAAATTGCAGTTATTTCCAAAGTAAAAGAGCTATATCCTTTAATAGCAAGGGATATAGCTCTTTTACTTTAATTAGGTATTGAGTTGGTGGCACCTATACATGAGCTTCATCTCAGGTAAAACTGCTATCTCTTTTAATTATAGTCAATTTTGCAGGTGCCGAACGACGAAATCTCTTTAAAATAACTTTCGACATTGTATAAAATTATAACCATTTTAATTCTGAATCAGCAACATTACGTGATGGTAATAATGTTTCTACCACCAGGATAATTGTACAGATTAACGAAATAATATTTAATGATATAGCAACACTATTGATTTGAATAATATCAAAGGTAATATTAACAAATATAGACAGTACAATTAATATGATTGCTGTTGCACGTTTTCTACCGGCATCATAAAATCTACGCAATGTAATTGCAAACATTGGTACGATTATCGCTAGAGCAAATATACCCACAAAAGCTGATAGTATTGCCGCTACAATAAAGATACCTGTAATAAAGCAAACGACACCGATGAGCGCAATAATAAATATAATAATGATATGAATTAATACAGGTGTCCAAAATTCTAGTCTATTTGATTTGCCATTAAAATCTATATATTTTCTCCAAAAATCTTTATACGCCTCTAGCATGTGCTTACCACTCCATTTTCTTCTTGTGGAACTTTTAAAGTACATATCTTCACCAATATATCGTAATACCCTATTTTTTCAAAACTTATACTAAAATATTAGTAAATTTTAAAAAATTATATCAAATAATTACTTATCTTGTTTTAAATATATGACTTTACGATACGAGTTAATACGAATGGTAATTCTATAAATGCACTATCCTTATGTAATCTTTCACTTAATTTATGTGCATCTTTACCGATTGGTCCACAGAGTATGGTTGGCGCACTAATAGCTTGTATCGCTTCAAAAGGAATCGAATAAGTTTGATTAAAATTAGGTGCGTTTTGCTGATAA
This sequence comes from Staphylococcus sp. AS1337, assembly GCF_051408735.1. NCBI lineage: Bacteria > Bacillati > Bacillota > Bacilli > Caryophanales > Staphylococcaceae > Staphylococcus > Staphylococcus sp. AS1337. The sequence goes on from NZ_JBOIHZ010000003.1 coordinate 36,062, forward strand.
GTAATCATTTGAGACATGTCGCCTGAAAAATTCAAATAACTACTATCACTAATACCATTAAAATAATGTATACGTTCACTTTTACGTTGAAATTGTTCTTTTAAAGTTTGACGGACCAATTCAATAGTTTCCTCAACTTTTACATCATAAGACGTATTAACTGCTGGATAATATGGCGTTGCATAAAAAGTCACGACCGCTGGCGCAATATTTCTGCAAATTTGCATTAATCTATCTGTCACTTTAATACTTTGTAAATGTAGATCTTTAGTTTGCTGTATCACTGCTGTTATTTCTTTATTTATAAATGCTTCACCATGATGTTTAATCGCATATGTTTTCAATTGTTCAAATGTCAGTACATTAATTTTAGTATCAAAAGGAATATCTTCACTTTCTAAAATTGATAACCAATCACTTTCACAACGTTCTGTTGCTTTTATTACTATATCTATAAATTGTCTATATAAGTCAGCAGGTTTCTGTTTGAAAAGGAACATATTAAATAATGCCATTGTTCTAAATGGTGTTTGTACATCGTATGTTTGCTTAATATCTCTTGTCATTAACGAAACAGGCAAAGGTGTCGTTTCATTTTCAAATGTTTCTTTAAATACACCATTATATTCTATCGCTTGATTAATATAACTCATCATAAAGTTAGAGCTCAATCCATCCATTGGGTTTCCTACATGAGTTTCTTTTCCATAACATAATACACCTGGCATTATTTTTCCAATAGAGCCAGAATATATATAATGCTGTTCATCTGCACTTGCCTGTTGGAAAGTAGGTTCACTGTTTAAATGAAGCTGAATATCTAACTGATGTTGTTGTTTTAATCTTGCAATGGTCTCTACAGCTTTGCGCATACCTGAAGAATTCACTTCCTCATCTGGTACTGTGACTAAAATTAAATTAATATCCCATGCTTCGATACTCGCTTGTTCTATTAAGGATAAATGCAGCATTAAACCTGCCTTCATATCCATTACACCACGACCAAATAAATATGTATCACGATTTAAATCCTCAATAGCATCTTCACTAAGATAACTACTATTCTCTTTAAAAATATTCTCTAATGCATCAGGATTAAAAGCATACTCACTATATGAGCCAAAGTCTTCTACACCTACAGTATCAAAATGACTGATTAATACGATTGTTTTTTTAGAAGTAGGTGCCTGATAAAAAGCTACAACAGCTTCTTTTTCATCTTCAGTAACTTCAAGTAAAACCTGAGATTGATGCTGTTGAAAATAATCCAATTTTAATAGCAGATTCTTTACAAAATTAGGAAATGCAATCTCACCTTGAGTATTAGTAACCGTTTCATGTTTAACTAAATTTTTTAATAATTCCAATCTATCTTCATAAGTTTGCCATAGTTCCTGTGCCACATAACCCCTCCTAATGTAAACGCTTCCTCAATTATAATACGCTTTTAATTTCATAATCAATATATTCTCATGAAAAAGCTTTGTAAAATTAATATTTGTTCACTTAATATAGTATGAATGGCAAAGTTTATATAAAAATTCAAAAAATAAAAAACGGAATTACGCGATTAATTCTATAAATTGAATGCGCAATCCCGTTTCGACAATAAATAATTATAATTTAAAGTTCTATTAGTTTTAAGTTAATTATTAAATTGATTTTTTGGTACTAATATGAGTACTGCCAAAAATGCGATAATTGCTAATGCTGCATTGAACCACAAGCCAAACATTGCTCCAACTTGTATATTTGATACTACAGTCATCACAGTAAAGATAGTACCAGATAATGCGACACCAAATGAATTTCCTAATGATGATGCCATTTTATAAACACCAGACGCAACCCCAACTTTATCTTCTGGTGCAGTTGATACTGCTGTATCTGTCGATGGTGTTGCGTACATACCTAATCCCATACCATAGATTAAATAACCTATTATACAAGTTACAATATAAACTGGCGTAGGTAAGAACGTGAATGAAATTAAAATAATTCCTATAGCATTAAGTGCTGCACCAATTAGCATTGGTCTTCTTGGACCAATCTTTTGTAACACTTTTTCTCCGACTCTAATCATTACAAGCACAGCTACTAAATACGTAATAGACATGACACCAGATTGGAAAGAACTAAAATGTAATCCTGATTGGAAATACGTATTAGCGACAATAAGTGTCCCTGCCACTGCATTTAATAAGAAGTTAGAGATTGTAGCACCACTATAACCTTTATGTTTAAATAGTTTAAAATCTATAAGTGGATTTTTAACTTTACCTTCATAATATAAAAAGCAAAGTGTTGAAATAATAAATACAACAATTAGTGACATGATAAATGGTGAGAAAAGCCCATAATCAGATGATTCTGTGATAATCAAATTAACACTTAACATTGCAATAATTAAAATAATAAGGCCTACTATGTCAAATTTAGCTTGTTTTGTTTCTTCAGTTTGTATGGCTTTTGTTTCTGGTGTATGTCTCATTAGATACATTGCCATTAATGCTACAAGAATTGAAATAATGAATATTGATCTCCAACCAATAAACGTAGACATTACACCGCCAAATAACGAACAAACTCCTGTGCCTCCCCAAGAACCGATTGACCAATAACTCAATGCGCGCTGACGACGACTACCAATATAATATTCATTGATAATTGCCAAAGTTGAAGGCATAATACATGCTGCAGATAATCCTTGAATCGCGCGTCCAACAACAAGTAATGGCATAAACCCTGGTATTATGATTAATAACGAACCAACAATACTTAATATCAATCCGATATAGGTCATTTTCACCCTGCCATATCTATCAGCAAGCCCTCCTGTTCCTACTACAAATAAACCACATAATAATGCAGTTAAACTTACCGCCACATTTATTGTTCCATAATTCGTATCAAATGATGATTCTAACTCTGGAACAATATTTACTAATGATTGTGCAAACAACCAAAATGTAATGACTCCTAAGAAAATACCAACAAGAAGTTTATTATCTCCTTCAAACGAATGTGTTGATTCCATATGCTTTTTTCCTCCTATATTTCCCATAAACACATAGATCACATTTCAAAACAGGTATACACGCCTTTAACGTTATTCTCCATACAAATTGAAAAACCGCTAAAAAAGTCTATATCTATTTCAAAACTAATCTTTTAAGATACAATTGGTTTAAAAATCCGTAATAATTATATGCAATTAATTTTATATTAATATCTATATTTTTTACAAATCCTTTTAAAAGCCAATATAAATAAAATAACACTTAACTCTTAATAATGCTAAAGAACTGCGTCAATTATGTAGTTATTTACATAGAGAGTAATTTGATTCTTCCCTCTAATCACTGCTATATTGGTACATTGGATATAATTTATAAAAAATAATTCACATAAAACTCATAATTTTATAAAATTCTGTATAATCAACCATATCAAACTAATTAAAAAAAGGTGAAATCATGTTAAATTTATTTATCTTATTATTAGAACGCGTTGGTTTAATTATACTGATTGCATATATTTTAATGAATATTAATCATTTTAAATCGATGATGAATGACCGAGAAAAGCGACGTTCGCAATGGCAACTGATTATCATATTTGGTTGTTTCTCCATGCTTTCAAATTTTACTGGAGTACAAATTCGTGGTGATGAAATTATCAACGGCACGGTCTATAATCATTTGAGCCCTGATGCATCGTTAGCAAATACACGTGTATTAACAATTGGAGTATCAGGACTAATCGGTGGTCCATTCGTTGCCTTAGCTGTAGCACTGATTTCAGGGGTTTACCGTGTCTATATCGGAGGTGCAGATGCATACATATATTTAATTTCTTCTATCATTATTGCCCTTGTTTCAGGTTATTTTGGTCATAAAGCTATGCGAGCTAATAGATATCCAACTATTGTAAAAGGTGCGCTCATCGGTGGTGCTACAGAAATTATTCAAATGCTTTGTATCTTAGTATTTTCTGATAATACCGTACACGCATGGACGTTAGTAAAACTTATTGCCTTACCTATGATATCTATAAATTCAATAGGTACAGCTATATTTTTATCAATCATCCTTTCAACAATTAAGAAAGAAGAAGAAACCCGTGCAATCCAAACTCATGATGTCTTACAATTAGCTAATCAGACATTACCTTATTTCCGTTCAGGTTTAAATGAGCAATCCGCTAAACAAGCTGCTGAAATCATTCTAAACCTAATGCGTGTTTCAGCAGTTGCTATTACAAATCGTAAAGACATATTAACTCACGTTGGTGTTGCAAGTGATCATCACGTTGCACAAAAAGCAATTATTACGGATTTATCAAAAATTGCTATTCAAACTGGAACTTTAAAGGAAGCTTATTCAAGTGAAGATATTGGTTGTAACCACCCTGGTTGTCCGCTAGAAGCTGCTATTGTTATGCCATTACATGTAAAAAATGAAGTAGTCGGTACATTAAAACTCTATTTTACTAATAAGCATGACGTTAACTTTTCAGATAAACAGCTTGCAACCGGACTAGCAGATATATTTTCTAGCCAACTTGAGCTTGGACAAGCTGAAACGCAAAATGCGTTAATAAGAGATGCTGAGATTAAGTCGCTCCAAGCTCAAGTCAATCCTCACTTTTTCTTTAACTCAATTAATACTATTTCAGCATTAGTACGAATCGATAGTGAAAAAGCAAGAGAATTATTATTACAACTCAGTCAATTTTTCCGTTCAAATTTGCAAGGTACACGTAATAATACCATTTCTTTAGAAAAAGAATTACAGCAGGTTGAGGCTTATTTATCATTAGAACAAGCGCGTTATCCAGATCGTTTCAATGTTAGTTTTGATATCGCTGATTCAAGCTATGGTGCTTTAGTACCACCTTTTGCAATTCAAATCCTTGTAGAAAATGCAATTAAACATGCATTTAAAAATAGAAAGTATGATAACAATATTATTGTAAAAGCCCACCAAAATAACTACGGATTAAATATTTCTGTCTCCGATAATGGACAAGGCATACCAGTAAACAAACTTGATAAAATCGGGAAAACTAGTGTTTATTCAGAATCTGGTACAGGAAGTGCATTAGAAAATTTAAACCAAAGATTAGATGGTTTATTTGGCTATAAAGCTAAACTTCATTTTGAATCAAATAAACAAGGTACAAAAGTAAGTTGTACCATTCCACATCACACTACAGAGGAGGGGTAAATATGAAGGCAATTATCGTAGATGATGAACCGCTAGCACGTAATGAACTACACTATTTATTAAATAAGATTCGTTCTTTTGATTTAATTAAAGAAGCCGAAAATATCTCTGAAGCTTTAGAATTATTACTTTATGATAACTACGATGTTATTTTTTTAGATATTAATTTAATGGATGAAAGTGGTCTGGATTTAGCTAATAAAATCAAAAAAATGAAGCATCGCCCTTTGATTATTTTCGCTACTGCACATGATACTTTTGCGGTAAAAGCATTTGAATTAGATGCTATTGACTATATTTTGAAACCATTTGAGCAACAACGAATCGCACAAGCTATCCATAAAGTTGAACAAGTGCTTAACTCAAATATTGAACAACAAAATTTTACAAATAATGATAATAACCATAATGAGACACACAACAAACTTGAGAATACGCCAAACGTACTCCCTATTGAAGTTAACGAGCGTATTCATATTATTAATTTAGATGATATTATCGCAATTTCCGTCAATAACGGGGTCACAACGATAAATACGACACTCAATGAATTTGAGACTTCTGAACCGCTGAACCATTACGAAAAAAAATTAGACACTACTCAATTTATGAGAATTCATCGTGCCACTTTAATTAACAAGACACATATTCAAACAATTGAACATTGGTTCAACTATACTTATCAATTAACCATGACTAATCAATTAAAATTCCAAGTGAGTCGCTCTTATATGAAACCATTCAAACAAGATATGGGGTTATCTTGATTTTCAAGTTCTAATTTATGCATTTCAGAGACAACGTCTAGTAAGTCGCTTGTCAATCCAACTAAAGTAATCGCTTTCATTTTATAATTAACCCAAGATCAATACGGGAGGAACTTTAATTATGGAAGCAAACAAACAACAAAATGCAGAACAAACTCAGCATTCAAAAACGTATAATTTTTTCCATCAAGCACTTGTGATTGCTATTATCATGCTCATTTCAAATATTATCGAAAGTTTCATGCCAATTCCTATGCCCGCTTCAGTTATAGGTCTGGTGTTACTATTTATAGCGCTATGTACAGGTATTATTAAACTTGGTCAAGTCGAGAAAGTCGGCACAACGTTAACGAACAATATTGGTTTTCTATTTGTACCAGCAGGTGTATCAGTTATTAATTCACTAGGCATTTTAAGTACGAGCCCTATCCTAATTATTTTATTAATCATTATTTCAACACTCTTATTGTTATTATGTACAGGGTTCTTTGCTCAAATGCTTATAACTAAATCCTTTATTCCAAGAAAAAGACCACAAAAACAACTTGCGGAGGATAAATTATGATTGAACATTTAGCTATCAACACGCCCTATTTCGGTATCTTACTTTCATTGATACCATTTATTATAGCCACATTTTTATTTAAAAAAACTAATGGCTTTTTCTTATTCACACCGCTATTTGTAAGTATGGTAGTAGGTATAGCGTTTCTAAAATTAACTGGCATAGATTATGCAAATTATAAAATTGGCGGAGACATCATTAATTTCTTCCTGGAACCAGCGACTATATGTTTCGCTATTCCTTTATATAAAAAACGTGATGTTTTAAAAAAATACTGGAAACAAGTACTAGGCGGTATTACATTAGGTACCACGGCAGCACTAATTTGCATATACTTAATAGCTGAAGCATTCCAATTTTCTAATGGCATTATTGCATCTATGTTACCTCAAGGTGCGACAACTGCTATTGCATTACCTGTTTCAGCGGACATCGGTGGAATTAAAGAACTAACTTCATTAGCTGTTATATTAAATGGCGTAATTATTTACGCACTCGGTACAAAGTTAATCAAACTATTTAATATTACCAATCCTATCGCTCGTGGCCTTGCACTTGGCACAAGTGGACATTCCTTAGGCGTCTCTTCAGCACAAGAATTTGGTGAAACAGAAGCTTCAATGGCATCTATTTCATTAGTTATTGTCGGTGTAATTGTAGTTGTTGTTGCTCCAATTCTTGCAGCAATATTACTTTAAATAATAGTAATTATATTGTAATTTAATGAGAAAAAGTGAAGTCAATAATCTAAAAGTTGATTTCTCTCTTTCTCATTTTTATTTGCATAAGAACGATGATTTAAAATTTTTGAAAGATAAACTCAAGCTATATAAAATATAACATTTTTATAATTTATCAGAAAATTAAAATTATTTATCATTATATCCTTGTATTGTGATAGGAATTAATGTATTATGCATGTATTATTAACTTTGGAGGTTGAAATTTATGACATTATTTTTACTAGAAGCAAATGATTTAGCTTTTGCCTCAAATAAATCTGACTTAGAAAATAAAGCAGCAGACTTAACTACAGGCTCTGTACCGACTCTTATCGAAGTACAAGCAACCGAAGATTTAACTCATGGTTATTTTATCGTCGAAGCAAATAATGAATCAGAAGCAAAACAATTTTTAGAGGATGCTTCAATTAATATAAATTTAGTAAAACAAGTTCGTTTAGTAGGTAAAGAACTAGATGAAGTTAAAGCCGGAGATCCAAAAATTGATTATTTAGTAACATGGAATATTCCTGAAGGTATTACCATGGATCAATATTTAGCTCGTAAAAAGAAAAATTCAGTTCATTACGAAGAAGTGCCTGAAGTTCAATTCCAACGCACTTATGTATGTGAAGACATGACTAAATGTATTTGCTTATATGATGCACCAGATGAAGATGCAGTACGTCGTGCACGTAAAGCCGTAGATACACCTATCGATGACATCGAAAAAATTTAAAGAACTACTTTCTCAATGAAATTGAGATTAGTAGTTCTTATGCAATAGCTTTAAATATTGTAATCCTTAGTCTTTCTCAATGAAATTAGTAGTTCTAATAATTGAAGCAAAAAATCATAACTAATCACTTCACGAGTATGGGTCATATATAACCCCCTTTACTTGTGAGCATTTAATATATCATGCACATTAGATGACTAATGTATAGTCATACTTGTGGGGGCGGGAATTTGAAATTCAACTATAGTTTGGGTTTCAATCCCGCTCCTTTATTATCAATTTAATCCATACTAAAACGATACGAATAATTGAGGTGAAATACGTGATCCATATTGACCATATTCAACATCAATTTGGCAACAACCAAGTTATCAATGATTTTGAACTCAATATAAATAAAGGTGATATCGTTACTTTTATAGGTAAAAGCGGATGCGGTAAATCTACGCTATTAAATGTAATAGGTGGTTTTTTAACACCTACATCAGGCACAGTAAATATCGATGGCGAAATTAAACAAACACCTTCACCAGATTGTTTAATGATATTCCAACACCATAATTTATTACCTTGGAAAAATATTAATGGCAATATAAGAATTGGTTTATCACGACAATTAAGCGACAATGAAATTAACAAACATTTAAAAAATGTTGATTTAAATAATAAAGGCACCTTATTCCCTGAAGAACTATCTGGTGGTATGAAACAGCGTGTAGCACTGTGTAGAGCACAAGTACACCAACCAAATGTGATATTGATGGATGAACCATTGGGCGCATTAGATGCCTTTACTCGTTACAAATTACAAGACCAACTAGTTCAATTAAAAGAACAAACTTCTGCGACGATTATTTTAGTAACACATGATATCGATGAAGCTATTTACCTTTCTGACAATATCATACTGCTTGGTGAAGGGTGTGAAATCATTAGTCAATACAACATTAAACAATCACATCCACGTAACCGCAATGATAGTCATTTATTAAATATCAGAAATACAATTATGGAAAAATTTGCTTTAAATCACCATATGGCAGAACCAGAATACTATTTATAAGGAGTGTTAAACATTGAAAAAGTTATTTGTTATTTCAGTAATATTCCTTTTAATAGTTTCTGGGTGTACAAATGATAACCAACAAACAGCTCATAACAATAATCAAAATAAAAAGACTATAAAAATTGGTTATCTCCCTATTACACATTCAGCTAATTTAATGATGACTGAACAAGTTAGACAACAAGCCAAAGAATCGGGATATAATTTAAAACTTGTACGTTTTAATAATTGGCCAGATCTTATGGATGCATTAAATAGTGGAAAAATAGACGGTGCTTCAACACTCATTGAACTAGCGATGAAATCTAAGCAAAAAGGTTCCAATATAAAAGCTGTCGCACTTGGACACCATGAAGGTAATGTAATTATGGGACAACAAGGGAAGAAAGCTGCTGATTTCCATAAACATGAAAATTATAGCTTTGCTATTCCTCATCGTTATTCTACGCATTATTTACTATTAGAAGAAATGCGTAAACAACTTGCTCTTAATGCAAAAGACTTCAGTTACCATGAAATGGCACCTGCTGAAATGCCCGCAGCTTTAAATGAAGGACGAATTTCAGGTTACTCTGTTGCAGAGCCTTTTGGTGCACTAGGTGAAAAGTTAGGTAAAGGAGAAACAATTAAGCACGGAAGCGACATTATACCAGATGCGTATTGTTGTGTCCTTGTATTAAGAGATGACCTAATAAACAATCACACTGATGTTGCAAAAGCATTTATATCTGACTACAAAAAAGCTGGTTACAAAATGAATAATCAAAAACAAAGCGTGGATATTATGGATAAACATTTCAAACAAGATAGAGATGTTTTAGAACAATCTGCAAAATGGACTTCTTATGGTGATCTTACTATTGAAGAAAAAGGTTATAGCAAAATTAAGAAATTAATTAATGAACACAGACTGTTTAAAGCACCAGATTATAATGAATTTATAGACCCAACGTTATATAAGGAAGGATAAAGTGAAATGACAACTACATTAATCAAAAAATTAACATTGCCCATATTCACTTTCATCATTTTTCTATTTTTATGGCAATGTGTCATTTGGATAGGTAATTACCAACCTATTCTCTTACCAGGCCCTATTCTCGTAGCACAAAGTATATGGCAATTTATTATTTCCGAGGAAATATTTACACACTTAGGTATTAGTCTATTTCGTTTCTTTGTAGGTTTTGGAACTGCAATTTTAATAGGCGTGCCGGTTGGTTTCTTATTAGGTCGTAGTAACACACTTTTTAATGCTATAGAGCCTTTATTACAGTTGATTAGACCCATCTCACCTATTGCTTGGTCACCATTTGTAGTTTTATGGTTTGGTATTGGCAGTCTGCCAGCAATGGCTATTATATTCATTGCTGCTCTTTTCCCTATTGTCTTTAATACTATAAAAGGCATAAGAAACGTTGAACCACAATATTTGAAAATCGCAGCGAATTTAAACCTCAATGGATGGTCATTATATAGAAATATATTATTTCCAGGCGCCTTCAAGCATATTATGGCTGGTATTCATATGGCGGTTGGTACAAGTTGGATTTTCTTAGTTTCAGGCGAAATGATTGGTGCTCAATCGGGATTAGGCTTCCTAATTGTGGATGCGCGTAACATGTTAAATCTAGAAGATGTCTTATCAGCAATCTTCTTTATTGGCTTATTCGGATTCTTAATTGATCGCCTCATTAGTTACTTAGAAACAATCATTTTAAAAAGATTTGGAGAATAAAGGAGCGTATATATATGAGTTTACAAACACTTATTAAAAATGAATTAGAACCTTATTTAATAGAAATTGATGAAGGTTCACACTACCCCAGAACATTTATTCAGAATTTATTTAAAGAAGGCTATTTCAAAGAAGATGACTTAACTAACAATTTAGAAGTGGTAGAAGAAGTATCTAAATCATGCCTTACTACAGGGTTTTGTCTATGGTGTCAATTAGCATTTTCAACTTACTTGCAAAATGCTAAACAACCTCATTTTAATCAAGATTTACAACAGGCACTACTTAGTGGAAAATTATTAGGTGCAACAGGGTTATCTAATCCTATGAAATCATTTAATGATTTAGAATCATTTAATTTAAATCATTATTACAAAGAAAATCAATTATTCGTGAAAGGTAAATTACCTGCAGTGAGTAATATAGGGCCAGACCATTATTTTGGCGCTATATCAAAAGCTGAAAACGGTGACGAATTAGTAATGTTTATTGTACATGCAAACCAAGATAGCGTTACTTTAGAGGAAAAATCAAATTTCTTAGGCGTTAATGGCTCAGCTACTTTTAAAATCGAACTAAACAATGTACTTATTCCAGAGAATCAAATTATCACTCATGATGCAAAATCATTTGCTGCTGATATCCGTCCTCAATTCGTTGCACTGCAAGTACCAATAGCTTTAGGTTCTATTCGTTCTTCACTTGATTTGATACATCAATTTTCCGATGCACAAAACGGTATAAATAAGTATTTAGAATACGATATTAATGATTTCGAATTACGTTTACAACAAATCAAAACAGACTTTTATCATTTAATCCAACGCAAAACTTTACAACATGATTTTGCTGAACTCATCAACCTAAAAAAACAAGCTGGCTACTTATTATTAGAAGTGAACCAAGCTTCTATGGTGAATGGTGGATCTAGAGCTTATTCACCCAAAGCACCACAAGCACGTAAATTAAAAGAAGGTTTCTTCTTTGCTGCATTAACACCAACTTTAAGACATATAGGTAAATTGGAAGAAGAAATCAACGCTAAGAATATTACTGCAAAATAATAAATTTTTTCTTTATCGTTTATACAATTAACTTTTCAAGTCAAAAAACCTCAACCATTTTTATGATTGAGGTTTTTTATTTATGCTAAATCATTGTTTTAATTTGCTATTTATCCTATGAACCATTCAATTGCACGTTTTACTGCCTTGTCCCAATAAGCATAATCATGCTTACCAGGTCCATCTTCAAATTGGTAAGATACATTTTGTGCGTCCAAATATGCTATAAATTGTTTATTGTCTTCGTAGAGTTGATCTTCTGTTCCACACATAATAAGTAACTCTGGTATTACTTTGCTTTCAGCTATTGCTTTATCTACTAAATAATACGGATCAAGTTCTGTATCCTGTGTCATTTTATCTACACCTGCAATTGCTTGGCCTGAAAAGTCATTCCAATCAATGTCTATAAAGGTTTGTGCATTAAATACAGATGATAATGGGCAAGCTTTAGCAAAACGATGGCCTTGTGTTAAGGCATATTTTATCGTTCCATATCCTCCCATAGAATGGCCTGCAATAAAGTTATCCTCTCTCTTCTGTGATAACGGTAAGATTTGATGTGCATAATCTAATACTTCTAATACATAGTCAAAGTATTTATGACCAAATTTCATATTACTATAACCACTATGGTCAGCATTAGGCATAATAACTGCAATTTGATGGTCATTTGCATAACGTTCAATACTTGTATAGCGCATATAAGATGTTTCATCACTTGATAAGCCGTGTAACAATAACATTGTCTTTAATTGTTTAGGCTCTATCTTCGTATTAAAATAACTAACATCTTCAGGTAAAATTGCTATAAATTGGTGGTTCATACCAATGGTTTTGGATTTGTAATTTATCGTTAACAACGCCATATCATTTCACTACTTTCATTACTGATTAATACCCTGAGGTCTATGCTTTTGTTTCTTTTGTGTTTTAGTCGTAGGGTCTAATCGTTTTTCTAATAATCTTAATACAACATCTATTAAAATTGCAATTAATGCAATAGGTATAGCGCCAGCTAAAATAAATGTTGTGCCATCTGTAGCATTTGTTCCACGGATTACAATATCACCTAAGGTCGGTGCGCCAATAAATGACCCCACAGCGACAACTCCAATAGCTACAACAAGCGCAATTCTTAGTCCGCCTAAGATAACAGATAAAGCTAATGGTAACTCTATCATGCGTAAGACTTGGTTACGTGTCATGCCCATACCTTTACCGGCATCTTTAATATTTTCATCTACGCCCACGATACCTGTAAAAGTATTTTTAATAATCGGTAATAAAGCGTATAAGAATACCGTTACTACTACTGTCGTTGGTCCTAGGCCCATAACTAACATCAAAATAGCAAGCATTGCTATAACAGGTACAGTTTGTATAATATTCGCAATCGTAATAATCGTCCATGATAGTTTCTTATATCTAGCTATAATAATACCAAGCGGAATACCCACAATTGCTGCAAATAACACGCCATACACAGACATAAGTAAATGCTTAATAAATAAATCCCAAAGGTAGCCAAAGTTTACTGAATAATATTCGACTAATTGCTGTAATAAATTACCCTCCATTAGTTTTGACCACCCTTCTTATCATTTTCAAAATAGTTATGTTTTTTCAAGAAGTTTTCTGCAACAACTGCCGGCTCTTTGCCTTTACCATCAGCTTGATAATTAAGCTCTTGCATTTCACTTGTTGAAATCTTCTTCTCTAACTTATTAATAATCGGTTTTAATTCAGGATATTTATCTAATAATTCATTTGTTGCTACCGAACTAGCTGCATAAGGTGGGAAAAAGCGTCTATCATCTTTCAACACTTTTAAATCATATGCCGCAATTCTCCCATCTGTTGAATACCCTACTGCTACATCGAGATTTTTAGAATTTAATGCATCATATACTAAACCAATTTGCATCGGTCTAACTGTATTAAATTTAAATCCATATTCTTTCGTAAAACCTGGATAACCATCACCTTCACGATTTAACCATGAACTATCGACACCTAGTTTTAATTCATCACTATGTGCTTTCAAATCAGACACTGTTTCCAAATTATATTTTTTAGCTGTTTCTTTTGTAACCATAAACGCATATGTATTTGCAAAACCATATGAATTAAAGAACGTTTGATTAAATTTCTTTTGGAAACCTTCTTGGGTAGCTTTCATTGCTTTTTCGGGATCTTTAATAGGATCTTCATTTAATGCACCTGTTAAGTCTGTACCATTGTAACGAGCACCAGACATATTTGCATCACCATTTACAAGAGCGTTGTGCTGGATTGTACTCGATCCTAAGTTATTTATTAATGTTGGTTTAATCTTTCCATCTGTATCATGTTCTATTAAAAGTCTCAACATATGAGACATAATTTGTGATTCACTCGTCGCAAGCGCTGTAATCTTGACTTCGTTGTCTGAGCTATTTCCACCTAAACCGGGTAAACTACATCCAGATAACACCGTCAGACACAGTACAAGTGCGATACAATACTGTTTCAATCGTTTCATAATGTCCTCCTTAATTTATCTGGATACTTTTAATCCTTTTGGCACTGCCCATTTTTCAACTAATGATAGTAATAGATCTACAATTAATGCTAATGCTGTGACAAGCACTGCAGCACTTACAATCATCAATGGATCGTATAAGTTTAATCCATTAAATACAAAGTCACCTAAACCGCCGGCACCGACATAACTCGCAAGTGTAGCCCAGCTGATTACATAAACTGATGATAATCGAATACCACCTAAAATCAACGGTAAGGCTAATGGCAATTCCACATCTTTCATTAATTGAAAACGAGTCATACCCATGCTTATTGCCGCTTCTTTAATATTACTATCGATATTTTTAACACCTAAAACAGTATTATTTAATATTGGTAAAAGTACATAGATAAATAAAGCTATGATTGCTGGTAATTTTCCCACGCCAAAAATTGGTATCATGACCGCAAGTACAGCTAATGTAGGAATCGTTTGTAATACACCAGCAACTGTAAGCACAATGTTTGAAGTTCTTTTCATCTTGGATAGAATTATTCCTAAAGGCACAGCTACTACAATGGCGATTAGCAAAGCGATCATTGAGATATAAAAGTGTTCTACTGTTTTAGAAATCAGTTGACCACCATATTGCTCTATGAATTGTTTCATTATATATCAGCTCCTACATTATCGGGCTCTACAATTGCAGCTTCAGTAGCGCTAACATCCTCATCTAATTCTCCCCAAATACTGTCATAAACGATATCTACTAAGTTGGCTCTCGTAACTAATCCAATCAATGTTTTACCATCACTATCCACTACTGGTACATTTCTTACATTTCTCTTAAGGATTGTACGAACAGAGTCTTGTAATTTACTGTCTATTCTCACTCTATAAATATCACGTTGCATCATATCAATAAGATCCTTACGCGTTCTTAAACCTTGATTGATATCTTCAATATCTAAGTAACCTAATAATCTGCTATTGTTACCTACTACAAAAATAGTATCGACACGACGTGCCCTCATAATTTCTACTGCTTCATTTAATGTACTATCTGCATGTACTGTAACTGGTTTAATCATCGCATCTTTAACCGTACGCATGTTAGGTCTATCTTGTATCAATCTGTTTTGACCAATAAAGTCACGTACAAAGTCGTTTGCTGGATGACGTAAAATATTGTCAGGTGTGTCATATTGAACCACTTGACCTTCTGACATAATACAAATTTTGTCGGCTAGCTTGATAGCCTCATCCATATCATGAGTGACAAATATAAATGTTTTACCTAGTTTTTGTTGTAACTCTTTAACTAAATCTTGTAGCGTGTCTCTAGTAATTGGATCCAATGCCCCAAAAGGCTCGTCCATCAAAATAACATCTTGTTCAGCCGCCAATGCTCTAACAACACCAATACGTTGTTGTTGACCACCAGAAAGTTGTGATGGATATCTATCTAAAAATTCTTCAGGTAAGTCGACTAATTTAATTAATTCTTTTGCTTTTTTTTCTTTCTTTTCTTGTGACCATTTCAATAACTTAGGTACTAAAACAATATTTTCCCTAATAGTCATATGTGGCATTAATCCAATTTGTTGTATAACGTAACCAATTTTTCTACGCAATTCCACTGGATTCATCTTACGGACGTCTTTACCATTAATTGTAATTTGGCCCTCAGTTGCTTCTATCATCCTATTTATCATTCTTAAGGCAGTTGTCTTACCACTACCACTCGTACCAATAAATGCTATAAATTCACCAGATTCAACCTCTAATGAAATGTTATCCACAGCTTTTTTACCGCCGCCATAGACTTTAGATAAGTTTTTAATACTTAACATGGGTCAATTCCTTTCTATGTACATATTCAATTTCAACTATTTCCTAATAAATTTAGGGCTACCTGTGGATGTTATACAAATCCTAAAATAAGTAAAAACATGAGCACATATAGCCCTAATTTATTCATGTTTCGCTAAATACAACTAAATAAATAGCCGTTTTTGCTTAGATATTTTATCAACCTATATATAACAAGATACATCAATTAATAAAATTAAACAATTTATAATAGTGAACTTTGTTTCCCAACACATTCAAAAAACCTTTTATTCAATAGCTTAAAATTTATTTTCGTTTGATTCCAATATGATGCCCAAGTTCTTCAGGTTGATGTTGAATCAATGCACTATCTGCATAAAATTCAACTGATTTTCTAATAGTTTCTGGAAATGGCTTCGGTTTATTAGATTCAGTATCCATCCCCATTAGCATCACTTCATATGTCGCACATCTGTCATTTTGCCCATTTTTTAATGTCATAAATACGTGTAAACGCTTCGCATCAAAATCAAACAATTCTACTGTGACAGTGATGGGCTCATTTACTTTTATTTCTTTTAAATACATCACGTGATTTTCAAGTGTGAATATTGTATATTTCAATTGTTCAATCGCTTGTAGATCTAACCCCAAAGTAGCTAACCAAGCGTCTGTTGTATCGCTGAATACTCGATTATACTCAGCATCATTCATATGACCATTATGATCTACCCAAATTTGTTTTACTGTTGTCGTATATTCAAAAAGTGATTGAGTCATATTAATACACCGACTGATTATTTCTTTTTTTCATTGAAGGTGACTCTTCTGGCCAATATGTTTCTGCAAGTTGTTTCACTTTAACTAAAAATTCATTGCGTTTTTGGTCAAGTTCTGACATTGTTTGTCCTTGTGATGAAGATTCACATCCATTGACGACCTCATCATAAAGTTCTTGTGTTAATTCAGGAGCTAATAACTTAGTCCAAGGTTTTTTCAATGCAGGGCCAAATTGTTTTAACATATGACGCATACCTCCCTCACCACCAGCTAAATGGAATGTCATAAACGGACCATATTGTGCATAACGCAATCCAGCTGCGTGGGTAAATGCTTTATCTACTTCTTCTGTAGTAGCGATGCCATCATTGACTATATGCAATGCTTCTCTCCATAAAGCCTCCATTAGTCTGTCAGCTACATGTCCTTCAATTTCATGTCTCACATGTAGTACATCCATACCGATACTTTCGTAAATTGTTTCAGCTTTTACAGTTGTTTCTTCTGTAGTTAATTTACCAGGAACAATTTCAACTAATGGTAAAATATATACAGGATGGAATGGATGCGCTACCACTAGTCTTTCTGGATGTTGTAAATTCTTTTGTAATTCTGAAGGCATAATACCCGATGTACTAGAACCTATTATAGCATCAGGTTTTGCATAGAAATCTATCTCAGTTAATACTTGATCCTTTAATGATTCAATTTCCGGCACATTTTCTTGAATGTGATCTGCATCTTTAACTGCTTCTTCTAAATGAGGAGTGAACGTTAAATTTTCTAAAGATGCATTTTCTGCTAAGCCAAGTTGTTCAGCATATGGCCAATTTTGTTTTACTTGTTTCAACATACTTTCAAATGCATTTTCACTCGGATCAGTCGCGATGACTTCATGTCCATGTGCTAATATTCTTGTAATCCAACCACTACCAATTACACCTGTACCTACAACTGCAAACTTCATTTTGTACCTCCTTGTGGCGCTCTAAGCTGATACTTTTCACGCGCCTCTGCCGGTGTCATCGGCTCAATATCTAAACCATTTAGTATTTCTACTGCTTTTTCAACAAGTTGCTCGTTAGAAGCTTTTACACCTTTTGCTAAATATAAATTGTCCTCTAAACCAACACGAACATTACCACCACGTTTTGCTGCTTCCTCTACTGTTGGAAATTGCATTCTTCCAATACCAAATGCTGACCAATCTGCATTTTCAGGTATACGTGTTTTAAAATATTCGATGGTTTCTGGATCATTTTCAGCGCCCCATGGAATACCTAAACAGAATTGGAATAGCGGCGTCCCTTCAATAAATCCTTCATTTATCAATTGTTTTGCAAAAGAAATATGACCACTATCAAAACACTCTAATTCTGGTTTAACACCTGCATCCTTAACCAATTGCGCTTGTTTTCTCAACCAATCTGCAGGACTTAAATAAATAGCGTCACCCATATTGACACTACCACAATCTAATGTACACATTTCAGGTAATAATGTGCCAACTGGTTCATGTCTCTCATCAGGGGTTTGCATATCAGATCCTTTCTCTGCTTTATATGGATCTTCGAGGCTTGGAATGAAATCTCCGCCTCCACCTGACGTAATATTAATAATTATATCTTCATCTGCTTCTCTAATTAGTCTTACTGCTTCCCTAAAAAACTCCACATCATGACTAATCCCCCCTGTTTTTGGGTCTCTCGCATGAATATGTGCTACAGTAGCACCAGCCTTCGCACATTTAATTGCAGAATCAGCAATTTCTTGTGGCGTCACAGGGACATGCTTATTTTTATCTACAGTATCTCCAGCACCTGTCAATGCTGCTGTTAGCATAACTTTTTTCATTGATATAAACCTCCAAGAGCGTTTTTAATACATCGGTTAGTGTACCAACTGGACGGTTTAGTTTCAAGCCCTTGAAAATTTTTAAAAAGGAATAATCAACTTTAAATTGTCGATTATTCCTTTAGTAACAGTACTTAACGTAGTTTATTCATTTTATTATTTTTTTATAAATTACATAGACTCAAAGAATAATTTAGTCGTTTTTATCAATTTGAGTATATTCCGTCAATCTATCCAAGACTTTTTCTCTCATCGATTCATCTAAATTATCTAAACCGAAAATTTCTGACAACCACAATCCATCAACTGCCAACCTAATTATAGTTGCGTCTACTTTATCTAGACCATCATTTTCAATATTCTGTTGCCACTCTTTGTATGTGTCTTGTAATGGTAATAGTAAATTACTGTTTATGCCTTGAGCAGCAAGCATACCAGATGTAATCGAACCGTTTTCAGCACGATGTTCACGAGTTGCTTCAATAAAGGCACGAACCCATTTACCGTTCCCATTATTATCTTTTTCTACATGTTCATTAACATTATTGCGATATAGTTCATCTGCATGGTCAACGAGTCCTTGTATTAACGCAAATTTGTTTTGAAAATGATACAATAAGCCACCTTTACTAACACCTGCTTTTTTAGCTACCGCATCTAAAGTTAAATATTCACTACCTTGTTCATCAACGATAGTTGCAGCTGCCTGTAATAATTGTATCCGTTTGGAAACTCTTGGCATTCATACACCTTCTTTCTCAATGTACTATCTGACCTGTTGTCGTGTAGTATTTTATATTCGAGCAAACTATATACGATAAATGAAAAAGTTGCAACTCTATCTTTCTATAACTTCCAAATTAAAGACATAAGTATATTATCATATTTGCTAAAATAATTTATTACATATACGCTGCTATGACATATGTCACTATAAGGATAATTAAAGGCCGAGACATTAAATTTAAGCCCCGACCTTAGCACTATACACTTTGAGAATTATTTATCATTCATGCCTTTACCATTTAAAATATGATCTATATATTTCAGCACGCGATTCTCACGTGTTGAAGCTCTTTTAGCCTGGCCTATATAGTACATATATTGTCTTTGTCTACCAGGAGTTAATTGATTAAATGCTTTTTCCAGTTTTGGTATTTCATCTAATTTCTCTTGTAATTCTACTGGCATTTCGTAATCTTCTGTTTCTTTCATAGGTACTTTTTTGCCTGATTTTTCAATTCTTATGGCTTCTTCAATATACCATTTAATTTCTTCTCTACGTCTTTCTATTTCTTCTAAACTTTCAAAACGTAATTGTCTAGCTGCTTGTACATTTTTAGTTTGTTGGATCAACGTTTGATAAGGATCTTCCATAATAGCACCTTTTTCAAATAACAGTGCACAATAGTGCTTAAAGTCTTGTACAATCACTACGTTTTTATTTTCTAATGTATAACAAGGATGCATCCATTTATAATTTTCAACTAATTCAGTTTCTGTAATAATTTCACGCATCAATTTAAATTCATCTTGCCACTGTTTTAATTTATCAATAAATGCATCTACTTTTATATGATTTTGTTGATTTGTCATAACAATTGCACCTCATTATATTTTTAATTTATTTTCATTCTACTATAAGACACTCTATTTTTGCTATCATGAACCATTTCATCCTTAAACCAAGTTTTCCGATTGATGTACTATGAATTGAATACGAATTGTGTTATGATTTTTTTATTAATTTTACAACTACATAATATATAGAGGTGATTGAATGCAACAAGCAACAAATTTAAAAAAAGTATTAGGTCTTACAGATGTTTTGGGAATTGCGATTGGTCAAATTATCGGAGCTGGTGTCATGTCATTAACTGGTATTGGTATACAGATGACAGGTAGTGGTATAACACCAGCATTCATTTTATCTGCTGTTATAACGTTACTGACCATGTTTCCAATAGCAATATTAGGTTCAACGTTACCTACTACTGGAGGTATGTACCAATATACTAGTCGTTTATTGTCCCCCAAAACAGGTATATTTTGGCTTATGTTGTTTATGTTTTTACAAATTACCTTGTCCTTATATGCGCTGTCGTTTGCGCAATATTTAGAAGGGCTTTTTCCTGGTGTACCCGTTAGAACTGTCGCCTTCTTATTGTTAACTATTTTATTTATCGTGAATATCGTTGGCATAAAGTCTGCATCAATTATAGGAAATTTGATGGTGATCACTTTAATTGTAGCTCTATCTTGTTTCATCATCTTCGGTATATCGCATGTTAATTTTGGCGTATTTAATCCAAGCTCAATGTTCCCAGATGGATTTACAGGATTCTTCACTGCAGTCGGTTTAGTTTCTTTTGCTACTGGTGGCGCGCAAGTTGTTGCTGAATTAGGTGGAGAAATGAAAAACCCAAAAAGGGATATACCAATTGTTATAATTGTAGCTACTATTTTTGTTGGTGTATTATATGCCTTTATTGCATCAATTGCAGTTGGCATTTTACCGATCCCCGAAGTAGCAGGCAAACCTTTAACAAGCGTAGCAAAAGAAATACTACCTACCCCCATTTTTATTTTCTTTATGATTGGAGGGGCAATGTTTGCTTTAGCTACAACACTTAACTCAACTTTTACATGGGTAACTAAAAGTTTATTAATTGCAATTCATGATGGTTATTTGCCCAAAGCCTTAGGGCACGTAAACAAGCGATTTGGCACACCACATTGGTTACTGCTTATTTTTTATATTATTGGTGCACTACCTATCGTTACGGGGATGTCACTAAATGTTGTTGCTCAATTAGGTACAGGCATATCATTAATAGTATTTGCATTTCCTGCATTAGCAGTAACACAATTACCTAAAAAATATCCTGAAGCCTATAAACAATCACCTTTTAAAGTGCCCTACCCTGTAATAATCGTTATAGCAATTACTGCTATAATTGTTTTACTATATCAGTCTTATTTATTAATATCTGACTTGAAAGTTGGTTATATGATAGGTACTTTAATATATATTTTACTTTCAGCTGCTATAGCGCAAGTTTCAAATACTAAAGCTAATTTAAATATAGATGATATACGCTTAAATTCAACTCAACTTTCAGAAAAAACAAATTAACGAATTATCTTTAACAGGAAGCAAGTTAGAACTCATATTATTCTATTATGATTTCTAACCTGCTTCTTTTTCTATATTATACATTTAAAAAATATAATTCCTGTCAGTACATTTGTTTTACTTATTATTTAATATAAGTAAATTAATATGAAATAAGACAAGAATAATCACTTAACAATATTCAATTTTGTTACAATTATCTATAATCATTACAATTTAATCAGATGATGATCGTTTTTGTAAGCGCTTTAACTTAAGGGGGAAGTAAAATGCAACAAGAAAGTATTTGGTTAACGATTGTAGGCCTAGTGATTATTATTTCCATTGTAGGCTTATTAATTGCGCAACGTATTAGCCCAGTAGTTGGTATGATTTTAATACCGAGTATTGGCGCATTACTTTTAGGTTACAATGTTGGGGATTTAGTGAAATTTTTCAATAGTGGATTGGATCAAGTTATAAACGTTGTTATTATGTTTATTTTCGCTATTATATTCTTTGGTATTATGAGTGACAGCGGTATGTTCAAGCCACTTGTAAAAAGGTTGATATTACTCACTAGAGGTAATGTCATAGTAGTCTGTATCGTTACTGCATTAATAGGTATCTTCGCACAACTTGATGGTGCTGGAGCAACAACTTTTTTATTATCTATTCCTGCATTATTACCACTTTATAAAGCATTAAATATGAATCGCTATTTATTACTACTATTATTAGCACTAAGTGCAGCTATAATGAATATGGTTCCTTGGGGAGGACCAATGGCTCGTACAGCTTCAGTATTAAATGTCAAAAATGTTAACGAACTATGGTATGGCGTAATTCCTGTTCAGTTAATCGGATTTGCACTTGTATTATTATTCTCAGTATATTTAGGCATTAGAGAAAAATCACGTATCAGTAAAAAGATTAATAATGGAGAAGTACCTGATACGCAACATCTAGATATTCATAAAATTGTAGATAATTATGAAAAAGATCAAGCTGTAAAGTTCCCAGTACGTGGTACTGCAGTTGATAAACCTTGGATTATATGGGTAAATGGAATACTAACGATTATTGTAATCGTTATGATGTTAGCTAATATCGCACCACCAGAGTTTGCTTTCTTGATTGGCGTTGCAATCGCATTGGTAATTAATTTTCCAAATGTAGATGAGCAAATGAGCCGCTTAAAAGCACATGCACCTAATGCATTAATGATGGCTGCCGTAATTATAGCAGCAGGTATGTTCTTAGGTGTATTAAATGAAACAGGTATGTTAGAAGCTATTGCTGTCAACTTCATAACAATTATTCCAGACGCAGTCGGACCATACTTACATATCATCGTGGGCATCTTTGGTGTTCCACTTGATTTACTTACGAGTACGGATGCTTATTATTTTGCCGTGCTTCCAATCGTAGAACAAACCGCGAGTCAATTTGGTGTTCCTTCGATTTCTACAGCATATGCAATGCTAATTGGTAATATTATTGGAACCTTTGTCAGTCCATTCTCGCCGGCCTTATGGTTAGCAATTGGTCTTGCAGAGGCAAATATGGGAACATATATAAAATATGCCTTTTTCTGGATATGGGGATTTGCTATTATCATGTTGATTATCGCTGTATTAATCGGTGTAGTAGCAGTCTAAATTACTTATATAAATTTTAACTTTCAAACTTAAAATGGGGACAACTATCTGACACTAAGCTTTAGTTAGTATTTCGGATAGTTGTCCCATTATTATATATAAACTTTACACCTGAGTTTTATTAAATTTCGCGACATTTTTTAAACTAATGATTAATATAAATGCTAATAAGGCAATCGCCGCACTAAAATACGTTGTTGCAAAAACATCTACTTTTGAAACAACTAAGCCACCTACTATGCCACCTATACCAATTCCTGCGTTTAAACTAGACATGTTCCAACTCATAACTTGGCTCGTATCACCTTCTACATGTTCAATGATACCACTTTGTACAGCTGGATTTGTACTCCACTGCATGATATTCCATATAAAGATAACCATCAATAATAAACCTGTGCCCGGTAAGAAGACATTTAAGATTAACATCATAATGATAAAAATGGTTGTCGCAATCGTTAACCAACGTTTACTTGTGAGTTTATCTGATAAGAATCCACCCATTGAGGTACCTATTACACCTGCTACACCATTAATCAATAATGCGATAGACACAAATGATAAATCATGGCCACTTTTCAGCATCAATGGATTAATATAAATAAATGTCACTGAATTGGCAACGAGTAGTAAAAACGTTATACTCAAATATTTTACAATTTCTGCCGGTCTTAATATTTTAGAATAACTACTTGTACGTTGCGTTGTTTCTGTACCTGTTTTAGGCGTTTCAAATTGTGGCTGTGGTACATAAAAGTACATTAGTATACCAACTAGCACGCTGACTGCGACGATAAATAAGAATGTATATCTCCACCCTACTAAGTCACCTATAATTGTCCCAATAGGTACACCAAACACATTAGCACCACTAAATCCTGAATATACAATACCAATCATTTTCCCACGGTGTTGCGGAGCTGTTAATAAGGCCGTTAATGCTAATATTTTAACCACGATTAACGCTGCCGCAGCAGATGATAATATACGTCCAAACACCAAGATTGAAAAATTAGGCGCCATAGCAATAATTATATTCCCTATAATAAAAATTGCTAACGCCCATAATAATACTGGTCTCGGTGAAAAGCGATTAGTTAATTTCACTAATATTGGACCAGCTATAGCAAATGTGATTGCATATAAAGTCACTAACTGGCCCACTACCGCTTCTGAGACATGTAAATCATTACTCATTAAATTCATAATCCCAGCAACCATCATTTCAACCATACCTACTATAAATATACTTAAAATGAATGTTGCGATTCTCATAACTGACATAGATTCACTCCTCCCTTTTATAAGTTTTTATTTTTACATAACCATTATATTATAAACCATTCGTCAACTCGTTTGAATATTTTAAAATAATAATGATTATCCATATCTAGTAAGGAGTTAAGTTATCCACTCATCTTTGGATTGTTAAATTTAAGCAGTATATAAAGAAACGCTAAAAAAACCAACAAACACTTAGCTTTGTTGGTTTTTCGTTTCAACTATAAATATGATAAATGAACCTTTAATTTGCATATACTATTTTACTCTTGTGAGGAGCAATTTTAATCATAATCAAATACGCTATCATAAAACTGTTGTATATTATCTTTCTTCCGTATGCATATGGCGTCCAATCAGTTGATCTCGATGATTAAAGAATTGTTTATAGCTTAGGTAAGTCGCAATTAAAGCTGACATAATTGTCGCAGTTGTATGGATAAATACAACCATCAACTGAAACTTCACTGCTTCTAAAGGTGCAACACCACCTAGTATCAGCCCCGTCATCATACCAGGTATAGAGACAATACCATATGTTTTGACAGAATCAATCGTAGGTACAATTGCTGTTTTAATACTGTTTCTAATCGTTGCCTTAGATGATAACTTAGGATTCGCACCTAAAGCTAATTTAGCTTCTATTTGACTCATTTCTTTTACAAATTCTTTATCTAAATTTTGATAGGCTAAATTGATGGCTATCAGACCATTACTTCCCAACATACCTGCTATCGGTATAACTTCATTCGGTTTAAACTGTATCGCACCAGTTAAGATAACGCCAACTAATGGCAAGGCAACACCAACGAATATAGATATAAATGAAATCCAAAACACATGATGCATGACTGGCGAAGCCCTACTTATTGTATTCCAAGAAGCGTTTATAATAATTATTAATACAAATGTAAGCAGTAACCACTTTTGGTTTACTCCAAAAATAAAATGTAAGAGATACCCCAATATAACGAGTTGGACCACTGCACGTAATGTAGCAATTAATAAATCTTTAATTATATGTAATTTTTCTTTATAAGAGACGATAATAGGAAATAACAATAGAAGGCCGGTTAATGCTAACGCAGTTGTACTCATGATAAATCATCCTCCTGTTCAATTCGACCTTCAACGACTTTAATTCTTTTCTTAAAGTGCCTACTACTTTGTTCATTACTATGAGTAATCCATAAAATAGAGACACCTTCTTTGGCCATATTAAAAATTAGCTTTTCAATTTTTTCACTATTTTGCCCGTCTAGTGCACTAGTCGCCTCATCTAATAATAGCATCTGTGGTTTGTACATTAACTGCCTTGCTATGGTTATTCTCTGTCTTTCACCACCGGATAAATGATCTATTCTTGTATTGAAATTGTAATGACCCAAACCAACGGACTTCAATAAATATTTTGCTCTTTTGCGGTCAAATTTATCATTACGCACTTTTGCTGGAAAAGCTAAATTCTCTCCTATAGTTCTATCAAACAAGTCACTCTCTTGTAATAGATAACTAATTTTCATACGCAATGCTTCTGGATCAATCTGCTCGTAAGGCTTACCATTTAAATATATTTCACCTTTTGTCGGACTAATTAAATTATTAATCAATCGCATTAATGTACTTTTCCCGCTTCCTGAAGGTCCTACAATCGCAATAGTATCCCCTTGCTCAATTTTCAAAGAAATATTGTTGATGATGTCACGGTTATCAACACGATATGAAACATTTTTCAGTTCTAACATGCTTCGCCCTCCCTAATATTTGCTTTACTAATCATTATTCCCTAACACATGATGTAAATAACCAGTTTCTAGAAAATATAACTTAACAATACTTTATTAAAAGTTATTTTAAAATAACAATCGTTATAAATGATATGAAATTATTTAAACTATGCAATATGATAGAAACAGCTAAATTCATACCACTTTTTAGATAAACAAAAGCTAAACTTGCACCGATTATAATATAACTTCCTATTTCAAAAGGCGACGTGGCACCTAGAACATGCACACTCGCGAAAAGAATCACTGACAGAACTGTAGCAAAACCATAGGTGATTTTTTTACCTAATTCATGAATAATTAAGTGCCTAAATAATAATTCTTCAATAAAAGAGGTTAAAATGACGATATCTATAAACAGCAATGGTAACATCCAATTATTATCAAACAGTTCTTCTAGTAACATTTGATTCTGAGTTTCTCCATATTGAAGAGATTCAGGCAAAAAATCTGTGATCCATTCGTATCCAGTAATCAATACTAGTGAAACCATATAAGTCAGTAAAATTATTAATAAATATTTTTGACCTTTCTTAAAACGGTCTATCGCAATCGGTATTAATCGATGGTTCTTATGTATTAAATAAAAACTTAGCAGAATAATAATTTCAGAGATTATTGTACTTATAATCTTATAATCATTGCCTACTACTTCATTTTTAATATTAAATAAAAAGAAAACTCCAAATATTACAGCTACGACAATTAAAGGTACAGCTTGATTGAATAGTATATAAAAAGGTATAAGCCAGAAATCTCTTTTCACAATACGCTTACTTTGCCATATGTTTTGTTCTTGAAATTGTTTCGTTCTTCTCAACGTTGATTCTTCATCCATAAGACACCTTCCTTTATATTTATGTATTGTAAATATATCATGATTCAAATTACTTATATATGTTTTATAAAATTTTTCATAGCATTTCATTTTTTAGAATTTTAATATCAAGTAACTTTTTCTTTTTTTAGTCATTTTATTGTAAAATGATCATTTTGTTGTAACATGTAGTTAAATGGGGGGGATGCTTTATGACAATATTAACCGTACTACAGTTTATAGTTAATATAATCATTGTTTTATTTCTAATAAGTGGGCTTATTATTGGTGCACTATTGCTATTTAAAGATAAGCGTCAAAAACAACACAGCGTATTACGTAATTATCCTTTATTAGCTAGAATACGTTATTTTGGTGAGAAAATAGGACCGGAATTACGTCAATATCTCTTTTTAGCAGATACCAAAGGTAAACCTTTTTCTAGAAATGATTTCACTAATATCGTTGTTGCAGGTAAATATAATTCCAGAATGACAAGTTTTGGTACACAACAAGATTATGAAGAGGGCTTTTATATTCAAAACACTATGTTTCCATTACAATCATCAGAATTGCACATCGATCAATCGCCTATGATATCTTCTTTTATTTATCAGATAGATAACGAGAGGCTATTTGATCGTGACGAGCATAGAATAAAAACAGAAATAGACCCTTACTATTTATCAGACGACAATCAAATTATACTTGGACCAGAGCTTGAACAACCTTTCAAACTAAAACGTTTGGTTGGTCAATCTGGTATGAGTTACGGTGCATTAGGTAGTCATGCTATTACTGCTCTTTCTAAAGGTTTAGGACAAGCTGGTACATGGATGAATACAGGTGAAGGTGGGCTATCAAAACACCATCTTTCTGGTGATGTAGATATTATTTTTCAAATCGGACCTGGTCTATTCGGAGTACGTGATAAGCAAGGTAATTTTGATACAGACGCCTTTACACATTTATCACAGCATCCTCGGATTAAAGCCTTCGAAATCAAACTAGCTCAAGGTGCTAAAACAAGGGGCGGCCATATGCAAGGCAATAAAGTCACTGAAGAAATTGCAGAAATTCGTAAAGTTGAGCCATGGAAAACGATAAATTCACCTAATCGTTTTGATCAAATCAACAATCCGGTTGCATTACTTTCTTGGGTACATCAATTACAGCAAATTGGTCAAAAACCTGTTGGCTTTAAAATAGTAATCAGTAAAGTCTCAGAGGTAGAAGATCTGGTGCGCTCAATGGTTGATACACAACAATATCCAAACTTTATAACAATAGATGGAGGAGAAGGTGGAACTGGTGCAACTTTCCAAGAATTAGAAGATGGTGTAGGTTTACCTCTTTTCACAGCACTGCCTATACTTACTTCTTTACTAGAAAAGTATGGCATTCGAGATCGTATTAAAATATTTGCTTCAGGCAAACTAATCACACCTGATAAGATTGCAATTGCACTAGGTTTAGGTGCAGATTTAATCAATATAGCTCGTGGCATGATGATTAGTGTAGGTTGTATTATGAGTCAACAATGTCATATGAACACTTGTCCAGTAGGCGTCGCCACTACAGACCCAAAAAGAGAAAAAGGCCTGATTATTGAAGAGAAAAAATACCGTGTCACTAATTTTGTAACAAGTCTGCATGAAGGTTTATTTAATATCGCAGCTGCAGTTGGTGTTGAATCACCTACACAAATTTCTAAAGAGCATATTATTATTAAAAATAAAGATGGTAGCATTCAATCAATCCAAGACTATAAATTAAAATTGATAGAAAATGTATAAAAAATCAAAAAACACTATGACAATCGTTAATATTGTTGTCATAGTGTTTTTATTTTATCTACTTAATTGGTTTATTTTGTCAGTAATCAATGCCTCTATTTCACTTTGTTTATCTTGTAATGGGTTGAACTCAAATTGAACTTCATTAATAAATACTGTTGGAATACCTTTAATACCACGTTTAAATGTTTCTTCATTAATTGCTAGTGAACGCTCATCCGCTTCTTTGTTAGGCACTAAGTTAAATGTTTGTGTCATTTTTTCTTCAATTGCAGTAAAGCTCTTCTTCCATTCATCTTGCGTATCGTATAAGTCGCGTATAACTTCTATCGTTTCATTAACTTTTTGATAATTTAAATGTATATTTGCAACCGTTCCTTTTAATAAAGCTTGCTTAGTTTTATCAAAATGTTTGATTACATGTTGTACTTTACCTGCCTCAATAAATGGTTTTAGAGCTTTGTCTGCAGCTCTAAAATAGTTCTTACAATATGGACATGCAAAATTAATAAAAGATTCGACTTGAATTGGCGCTTCATTTGACCCCAATGTAAGATAATTAACTTTTGTCATTTTAACCCCTCCACTTTATC
Source organism: Staphylococcus sp. AS1337 (assembly GCF_051408735.1). Classification (NCBI taxonomy): domain Bacteria; kingdom Bacillati; phylum Bacillota; class Bacilli; order Caryophanales; family Staphylococcaceae; genus Staphylococcus; species Staphylococcus sp. AS1337. The sequence continues at coordinate 65,974 of NZ_JBOIHZ010000003.1, forward strand.
TAATATATTCATTGAAACACGATTGTTTGTTTATTGCACACTTTTAGTCTTAGTGAATTAGTAAGATTTATTTCAAGATTTATACAGTTCTTATCAATTTTTATTTAAATCAAATGACTATATGGTATTAATCTTAAAATGGTAAAATATAACTATAAATCAAACTTGGGAGGGTTAATATGAATCAATCAGTAGAACTATTAAAATCTTTAACTGATGTCGACGGCATCGCAGGTCATGAAATGAAAGTGAAAGCTTTAATGCATGATTATTTAAAGCCTGTAAGTGATGAAATTGTAGAAGATAACCTTGGTGGTATCTTTGGTAAAAAATCCGCAGCAAATGGTAGCAAAACATTGATGGTTGCTGGCCATCTAGATGAAATTGGTTTCATTGTTACTAAAATTGATAATGATGGATTTTTAAAATTCACTCCAATTGGAGGTTGGTGGAACCAAGTCATGTTGTCACAAAAAGTTACTGTCACAACAGACAAAGGTAAGAAAATAAGAGGAATTATCGGTTCTAAACCTCCGCACATACTATCACCTGAAGAGCGTAAAAAAACGATTGATATGAAAGAAATGTTTATAGATATTGGTGTTAAAAGTAAAAAAGAAGCCGAGCAATTTGGTATTGAACTTGGAAATATGATTACGCCATACAGTGAATTTGAAACATTAGCAAACAACAAATATTTAACTGCAAAAGCATTTGATAATCGCTATGGATGTGCACTTTCTATTGATGTTTTACAACAATTAAAAAATGATAACATCGATGTCAATTTAGTCGCTGGTGCAAATGTCCAAGAAGAAGTTGGGCTCCGTGGTGCTAAAGTTGCTGCTAATAAAATCAAACCCGACTTAGCAATTGCTGTTGACGTTGCAATTGCATATGATACACCAGGAATGTCTGGTCAAGTTAGTGATACAGCTATTGGTAATGGACCTGTTGTCATTATTATGGATGCTTCTAATATCGGGCATGTCGGCTTTACCAAACATATTAAAGAGGTAGCTAAGAAACACAACATTTCTATTCAATTAGATACTACAGCTGGTGGCGGTACTGATGCTGGTAGCATACATGTTGCGAATGAAGGCATACCAACTGTTTCTATTGGCGTCGCATTACGTTATATGCATTCAAATGTGTCGGTACTACACACAGATGATTACAAGAATTCAGTTGCACTTGTAACCGAAATTGTTAAATCTTTAAATGATGACGTTGTAGAAGAAATTATTTGGTAATCTTTCTAACATAACTTGAGTAATTTTATTAAACTAATTTTTATATGTTAATGATTACACACTATGTAAAAAGACATAATACACTTAGCATATCAGCGATACTTTAAGCTATTACCAAGATGTGTTAAAACAGCGAGGCTGAGACAAAGTAATTGTCTCAGCCTCGCTGTTTTATATAATTATTTTATTCATTATTATAAACTGCTTATTTTATTTAGTCGTATTTTTCCAGCTATCATCACTTAACATTTCACCAGGCCATGTATAAGCCATTACCCCACCATCAATAGTAATCGTCTCGCCAGTAATAAATGAACTATCGTCTGAAGCTAGGAACGCAACAAGTTTCCCAATTTCTTCAGGTGTTCCTAACCTGCCTAAAGGTGTAACCCATTTTTGATTTTCTCTAAATGCTTTGCCAGATTCCTCATCGGCAGTCCCAGTCAATTTATCGACAAGTGGCGTTTCAATAGTACCTGGTGCAATCGCATTCGCTCTAATATTTTCTCGTCCATATTCTATTGCAGTGGAACGTGTGAAATTGATTACGCCACCTTTTGCAGCATTATATCCTGAACGATTTAAATCTGCTGCTAAACCTGAGAATGATGCCGTATTAATAATAGAACCACCTTCATCCATCATTAAAGGTAAGAAAAACTTAGTCATTAAAAATGTCCCTCTAAGATCGACGCCCATTATCTTATCGAAGACTTCTACAGGATATTCATGTATCCTACCAGCAGCATTATCAACACCCGCGTTATTAAAAAGTACATCGATTGCTGAGAATTTTTCTTTAATAGCTTCTGCAAATCGTTCTACTGCATGTTCATCTGAAATATCAACAGTATAACCTGATGCTTTATACCCTGCATTATTAATTTCTTTAACCGTATCATGTACTTTTTCTGAGATATCTACCGCTATGACATGAGCTCCCTCTTTAGCTAAAACGTGTGCAGTAGCAGCACCAATACCTGTACTGACACCTGTTAATATAGCTACTTTATCTACTAATCTTCCCATGATTACTCACGACTCCTTTTCTAAAATTATCTTTTTTTCTTAACACATCTCAATTATACACTTCCTTTTTTAATTACCTGCAAAACTTCATTTATTAGGTCTTTTAAATAAAAGCGTTTACAACAACTATATTTATTTAACCATCTAAGTTGTCAAAATTTTCATTTAATTATTAATTTTAATTTGTTATACTTTCGACAACTTAATTGGGAGGTAAAGATCATGTCATTAAATTCAAAAGAAAAACCAACGCTTTTCAATAAATTTTTAAACATAGTAGAAAAAGTTGGGAACAGATTACCTGATCCTAGTATTTTATTTTTCTTAATGTGCTTAGGTCTAGCCGTATTAACTTGGATAATTTCATTTTTCTCTATCACTGTTAAACACCCTGGCACAGGTGATACCATTGCAATTAAAAGTATTTTAAGTAGTGATGGCTTATCAATGATATTGAATGATACTGTTAAGAATTTTTCTGAATTCCCTGCACTAGGTCTTGTATTATCAGTCATGCTTGGTATTGGCGTATCGGAAAAAACAGGGTATTTTGATAAATTGATGATACAAGTAGTACATAAAGCGCCAAAGAAAATTATAGTTCCTGTAATTATATTAGTTGGTATCTTAGGTAATGCTGCTGGTGATGCCGCTACTATCGTGTTGCCACCACTTACTGCCATGGTGTTTATTAAATTAGGGTATCACCCTATTGCTGGGTTAGCTATGGCTTATGCGTCAGCACTTGGCGGTTTCTCAGCTAATGTCATGATTGGTATGTCTGATGCTTTACTTTATGCTTTTACAGAGCCTGCAGCAAAAATTGTTTCTGATAATGTACACGTAAATGTCGCAATGAATTGGTACTTTATAGCTGCTAGTATTATCGTTTTATTACCAGCTGTATATTGGGTAACCATGCGATTTGTTATACCTAGACTCGGAACATATGATACATCCAACTCAGATATTAAAGTTGATGAAGAAAATACAGGATTAACACCTGAAGAAAATAAAGCAGTTTTTTGGGCAAACATAAGCTTCTTTGCAATGATTGCTTTACTCATTGTTTTAGCAATTCCACAAAATAGTTTTCTAAGGAATGCTAAAACAGGTAGCTTACTTAACGATGCACCAATTATTAATGGTGTAGGATTGATTATTTTAGTCTTATTTTTAGTACCTGGTTTAGTATATGGGATTAAAATGAAAGTATTTCATAATTCTAAAGACTTAGGTAAAATGTTGGCTGATTCTATGGGATCGATGAGTTCTTTTATTGTTATAGTATTCTTTGCAGCACAACTACTAGCATTCTTAGAGTGGAGTAATCTTGGTGTTATTGTTGCTGTTAAAGGAGCTTCATTACTCCAAGGACAAAATGGAATTGTATTAATCTTAGGCATTATTATATTAAGCGCACTCATTAACTTACTGATAGGTAGCGCATCCGCTAAATGGGGAATTTTGGCACCTATATTTATACCAATGTTAATGCTTGTTGGATTTCATCCCGCGTTTACACAAATGTTATATAGAATTGGTGATTCCATCAGTAATCCAATCACTCCGATGATGCCATATTTACCACTGCTATTATCTTATGCTCAAAAATATGACAACAATATGAAATTAGGTTCTTTACTTTCAAGTTTAATGCCTTATACCATCATTTTAAGTATTGTTTGGCCATTGTTTATGATCATTTGGTATTTATTAGGTTGGCCATTAGGCCCTGGTGGTCCATTAAATATGAAATAATATGTTGAAAATTACACACATAATAGACAAATCTAACAGTCAGTAAATATAACTGACTATCGGATTTGTCTATTTTATATTGCGTATTGTAATTTATGCTATTTATTTTAAATTAATTTCTATTGAGCAGTATGAAAATAATTAGTAACCAATTATTATATTTAATGTAATATAAACTTAAGAAATGGGTAAATAAAATAGAACAATATAAATTACCTCATTAATATTTTAGGAGGCATTATGGAACGCATAGGATTAATTGATATCGGATCAAATACCGTTAGATTAGTTATTTTCGAATTTGATAAAAAAACAGGATTAAATGAATTATTAAATATTAAAACACCCGCAAGATTAAGCCAATATTTAACTGAAGATTTAGCAATGAACAACAATGGTATTAAAGTATTAACTGAAACGTTAAGTAGCTTTAAAAAAGTAGCAGATAAATTCGAAGTTGATGCATTACATCCTGTAGCTACTGCAGCAATCAGACAATCAACAAATAGAGATAAAATTCTCGAAAAAATAAAAAAAGAACTAAATATCAAAATTAAAATCATAAACGATCAAGAAGAAGCATTTTATGGTTTTTATGCAATTACACATACTACAGACATTAATGATGGTGTTTCTGTTGATATTGGTGGTGGCTCAACAGAAGTCACACTTTTTAAAGATAAGAAACTTATAGAATCGCACAGTTTCCCTTTCGGTGTCGTCACTTTACAACGCAAATTTTTTGATGGTAAAGATCATAACGACAAATCTGCAATTAAAGATATGGAAAAATTCTTATCTAAACAATTTGACCAATTATCATGGATAAAAAATCAAGAAGTCGCACTCGTAGGTATCGGTGGTTCTGCTCGTAACGTAGCACGTATACATCAGTCTGAACACTCGTACCCTATCGGCGGTGTACACAACTATACAATGTCTGAAGATAACATTGAAGAAGTATATACAATCATTAAAAAAAGTTCACGTGATGATTTAAAGGATATTGATGGACTAAGTAGAGACCGTGTAGATATTATACTGCCAGCCGTAGCAGTCTTTAACACTCTATTTAAAAAAATAGACGCTACTCAATTTACATTCTCTCGAAAAGGTCTTCGTGAAGGATATGCCATGAATGTCATTGGTGAACGACACCCAGAAGAATTTAAAAAAGAAAATATTAGGACCGATGCTTTGTATCATTTAGCGAATGAATACGGTATTGAAGAATCAAGCGCTAACCAACGCGTAAAATTAGCACAATCACTCTTAGAGCAATTAATTAAATTAGATAAAATTGAAGTTTCAGAAAAAGAAAAATCTTTATTTGCTGAGGGCGCATACTTGTATTATCTAGGTAGATTTATTGACGCGGATTCTAGTTCACCACATACCTATTATATAATTGCCAATTCAATGATAGATGGCTTCAAACATGAAGATCGTGTCAAATTAGCGTTACTTGCAAGTTTTAAAAATAAATCACTATTAAAATTCTTTAGCCACGAAACAAAATGGCTTCGTGGTAAAGAACTAGATAACATTCAATATCTGGGAGGCATTATAAAATTCGTTAATGCACTCAATGTTTCTCACACAAATACTGTTGAGCGCTTAAATCTTAAACATGAGAACGATGGTTATACCCTTTACGTTTTTTATAATGGCGCGCCTATAGCTGAAGAATATCAAGCTCATAGACAAAAGAAACATATCGATAAAATCTTAAAGGAAAATATTTCTATAGTCTTTACAAAATCTTAAAATTCTTATGATAAATTAAGTGTAGCAAAACATGTATCTAAGACTACTAATGAGGTGTAATAACAGTTATGCATAGAAATTTGGGAGAGAAGTATTTAAATTCACCACAGTATTATAATAATAGAGAGCTAAGTTGGTTAGATTTTAACTATCGTGTGTTACAAGAAGCACAAGATAAAAACAATCCATTATTAGAACAGCTTAACTTTGTTTCTATATTCAGCTCAAATTTAGATGAATTTTTTATGGTACGGGTAGCCGGTCTACAAGATCAAGTCAAAATGGGCTATGATAAACCAGAAAACAAAGCACAATTGACACCAAAAGAACAACTTGATCAGATTAAAATAAAAAACAAAATGAACGTTGATTTACAGTATGAAGTTTATAACGAATTAATCAATGATTTACGTCAGTATCAAGTAGAAATCGTAAAACCTCATCAGTTACCTGAAACACTCTTAGCACAACTTGAAACAGAATTCAAAGTTGGTATATTACCTACTTTGACACCATTAGGTATCGATGCTTACCATCCATTTCCTAAATTAAATAATAAGAGTTTAAACATTTTTGTAAACATTGATACACCTGATGAAATTAATTCAGCTATTGTGCAAATCCCATCATTAATACCACGCTTTTACGCATTGAATGAAGGCGATAAACAATACATTATTATGGTTGAAGACATTATCACTTATTTTATAAATGATTTGTTTACAGGGTTTAATGTCATAAATACATTTACCTTTAGAATTACAAGAAATGCAGATTTAACCATCCATGAAGATGGTGCAGAAGATTTATTAATTGAAATTGAACGTTTCTTAAAAGAACGCAAACGCGGTACAGCTGTACGTTTAGAAGTGGATGGCAGAGATGCAACACATGAAGATATTATATGGATTATGAATCAATTAGAAGTTCATGACAATGATGTTTATTTCTTGGATGGACCACTCGACTTAACTATGCTTTCAGATTTAGTCGGACATTTATCTAATAAATTAAAACACTTAAAATATAATAACTATGTACCACAAATCCCAAAATCTTTAGGTGATAATAATATTTTTGATCTATCTTTAAAAAGAGATATATTTTTCCACCATCCCTATGAATCTTTCGAGCCTATCGTAGACTTTATACGTGAAGCATCTGAAGATCCTGATACGATTGCCATTAAACAAACACTTTATCGTGTTAGCAAAGACTCACCTATTATTAATAGCTTGAAAAATGCTGCAGAAAACGGTAAACAAGTTACCGTACTTGTAGAATTAAAAGCGCGTTTCGACGAAGAAAACAATGTTCATTGGGCTAGAATGTTAGAAGACGCTGGTTGCCATGTTATTTATGGTATGACACATTTAAAAACACACAGTAAAATTTCGCTAGTAGTTAAACGTATTAATAATAAACTTACTTCTTTTGTACATCTAGGAACTGGAAATTATAATGATAAGACTGCTAAGCTGTATACTGATATGGGAATTATAACGACGAACAATGAAATTGCCGAAGATGCAATTAACTTTTTTAATTATCTAAGTGGTTATTCGATAAAACCAGTTTATAACAAATTGATTGTTGCGCCATTCGATATCCGTGATGTCTTTTTAGCTCGTATAGATAACGAAATTAAGACTCATCTAGAACATGGTAATGGGAAGATTATTATGAAGATGAACTCTTTAACTGATAAAGATATTATACTCAAATTATTCGAAGCTTCCTGTACTGGTGTCAAAGTACAACTTATTATTCGTGGTATCTGTTGTTTAAAACCAGGAGTCCCTGGGATTAGTGAAAACATTGAAGTAGTGAGCATAGTCGGACGCTTTTTAGAACATTCTCGTATTTATTATTTCCATAACAATGGAGAAGATAAGATTTATCTCTCTTCTGCAGATGCGATGACGAGAAATATGATTAAACGCGTAGAAATTTTATTCCCTGTTGAAGATAAGGCAATTGCAAGTCGTCTGTTAGATTATATGAATCTTCAACTTTCTGATAATCAAAAAGGACGTTACCAAGATCAAAATGGTAATTACCATTATATTGAAAATAATTTGTCGCCATTAAATTCACAAGCTTATCTTATGAATGAAGCTATAAAATTTGGTCAATCTTTACAAGAAAAATCTGCACAACCTCGAGTTATTTCATCCAATAATCGCAAAGGTTGGTTTACTAAAATTCGAAAATCTTTTAAAAAATAAATTACTATCTTATAGTTTAGCTTTTAAGTCACGTCTATAAAGTGTTTTACTTATTAGATTATCAGGTATTGCACAAGAGATAAATTCATAAAAGTGGAATAGAAATCAAATTAAATCGTGATTTCTATTCCACTTCTTTTTCTATTTGTTAACTGTAACTATACTCTCTAACATGGCACATAAATGTTTTCTCAGATACTTGAATAATAAGTAAGGCTTTTTATCCATTCTACCAATGTTATATGAGTATATGCACCGATTATTAAGAGCAATTTGCTATAATATATATATGAGAATGAATTCGTACTGTAGGAGGATTACCATGACCACTCTCAATGAACTTAAACAAACGTTTCCTTTAATTAATGATTTACAAAACTATACGCCTTTATTCTGGGAAAATCCAAATTTTCAAAAACCAGGATCATTCCCTTTTACTATAAATGATATTGAAGAGGCTGCCGCAAGATTGGATAGGTTTACCAACTATATTCGTAAAGTTTTTCCTGAAACAGAAAAAAATAACGGCTTAATAGAATCACCTTTAAAGCATATTCCATTTATGCAAGACGCTTTAACGAAGTCAGAATTTCAAACTAATATAGGAAATTTATGGCTTAAATGCGATAGCCACCTTGCGATATCTGGTTCTATCAAAGCACGTGGAGGGATTTATGAAGTACTGAAATTAGCAGAAACCATTGCAATAGATCAAGGTGGCTTAAACTATAGCGATGACTACAGTATTTTAGCTGAACCAAAGTATCAGACACTATTCAGTCAATATAATGTGGCTGTTGGTTCAACAGGTAACCTCGGTTTAAGTATTGGTATTATAAGCGCAAAACTTGGATTCAGTGTGACAGTCCATATGTCGAGTGACGCGCGTCAATGGAAAAAAGATTTATTGCGTGACCGTGGTGTAGAAGTTATTGAACATCAATCTGATTATCAATTTGCTGTTGCAAAAGGTAGGAAAGCAGCAGAACATGATCCTACCTGCCATTTTGTAGATGATGAAGGATCAGCCGATTTATTCTTAGGCTATGCCGTAGCAGCTTTAAGATTAAGATCACAAATTAGAGAACAAAACATACAAGTTGATGCTGAACACCCTCTCTTTGTATATCTACCATGCGGTGTTGGCGGTGGCCCTGGTGGCGTAGCTTTTGGTTTAAACCAAATTTTGGGTGAGCATGTTTATTGTGTGTTTGTTGAACCGACACATGCTCCTTGTATGTTACTAGGAATGATGACACAACTACATGATGAAATTGCTGTCACAGATATTGGTTTAGATGGACGCACAGATGCTGACGGTTTAGCAGTATCACGTCCCTCTCGCCTAGTTGGTCAAATAATGAATAACTTACTTTACGGCGCATGTACTGTATCTGATAAGCAAATGTATCGATATTTATATACTTTGAGCCAAAAGGAACACATATTCATTGAACCTTCAGCAGCTTCTGGCTTTGCTGGTATAAAATCAGCAACTCAAACAGCAATTAATAATGGCATTGCTGTAGAAAATGCGAACCATATCGTTTGGGCAACAGGTGGTAATATGGTGCCTAAAGATGAAATGCTCAAGTACGTAGATTATGGCAAGAAATTAGTTGAAAATAAAAAATATTAATTTCACTCTTTGCTACAACAATATACAAAAATCACTCAATCAAAATAAATTACATCCCTAATTAAATTTAATATTGTTAATATCAAAACTTAGAACTGTATGGTGGGACAGCAATCAATTTTTGGTAAAATAATTTTGTTATTTCGTCTAGTTAATGATCACTAAACATACTAAGTCCGAGACATCTATTTTATGGCTCGGACTTTACTTTTATTTTTATTAAAATGTATCATATGTATATTTTGAGGTAGCTAAAATGAACTCTGCCCATTATTTTCAGAATATTTATTGAATTACAAAAACATCTGTGTTAAAGTGTTCTTTATCAATTCACTTTAGTTCGGTAGAGAAACAAAGTAAATGTAAAGGATGGTTATACTATGAATGCTACAACACTTATTAAAAACAAAGAAATTGAGCTCGCATTTTTAAAGCATTTTCAACAAGCAGGATTTAAACTTGTCGATTTCAGCTTTATAGAATCTCTATCATGGCAAACACTTACGAAAGACGACCTTCAACAAATGACAGAGCGTAGTTTCTGGCAACATGACCATCATATCTTTGCACTACGCAATGATTTTACTGATCAATTATTGCGTTATTATAGTAATTATCCGCGACAATTAAGCAATGTAGCTTATTCAGGCCCTATTGTGCGTGACAATGAAGTCTATACTCAATTAGGTATAGAACACTACAACCCTACCATTACAGATATGCAAGAAGACTTTATGGCTTTTTATGAGTTTATAAAAACTTCACTTAACGATGAGATAGATTTTGTTATTTTAGGTCATTACCAACTTATTGACTTACTTTTAACTACTAAAGAACAAACTGATGAGGTATTAAAACTCGTCCAAGAACGCAATATTTCAGAGCTTACTTCGCAACTTGGTATCGCTCATCCAATCGTTCAATTATTAACTACTAAAACAACAGAACAATTGGATCTATTAAGTCAGCTCTTCCAACACGACCATCGTACTATACAGGCATTAAGACGTTGGGATCAGTGGTTCAAATCACTTGGTATTAGTGATATACATCTAGATATTACACCTCAGCCACCTCGTTCATATTACAAAGGTGCATTTATGAGGTGTCATCTTAAAGAAAATAAATCTCAACAACTAACTGGTGGTTTTTACAAAGGTGATCTAGAAGGATTTGGACTCGGATTTATTTTATAAAAAAGGAGCGACACACATGCTTACAGTAGCTTTAGCAAAAGGAAGATTATTAAAAAGCTTTATTGCTTATTTAAATGAGATAAATGAACAATCATATGCACAAGCGTTAGAACAGAGAGAACGTCAATTATTAATTACTGTTGATTCTATCCAATTTGTATTAGTTAAAGGGAGCGATGTCCCTATCTATGTGGAACAAGGTGTAGCAGATGTAGGTATTGTCGGAAGTGATGTACTGGAAGAAAGTAATTATACAATCAATAACCTTCTAGACTTACCTTTTGGCAATTGTCACTTTGCTTTAGCTTCTAAACCAGAAACAACTAATTTCACTAAAGTTGCTACTTCATATATGAAAACAGCACGTAAATATTTTGAATCGCAAGGACTTGATGTAGAGCTTGTAAAATTATCTGGTTCTATCGAGTTAGCTTGTTTAGTTGATATGGTAGATGGCATCGTTGACATCGTCCAAACCGGCACAACATTGAAATCTAATGGGTTAGTCGAAAAAGATACCATTAAGAATATAAATGCAAAACTTATTACTAACAAACAATCATACTTTAAAAAATCAACGGAAATTGACGATTTAATTCAAACTTTGGAGGTTTCGCTCATTGATTATAAATAAAGAGACATTTTTAACTGACTATTTAGATCAGTCCTCTTTAAATGAGGATTTGTATCCCTTAGTTAAAACAATTTGTGAAAGAGTTAAATTGGAAGGTGATCAAGCACTCAAAGCATACAACAAAGAGTTAGACAAAGTAGATACACCTCAATTAGCAATTCCATTCTCAGAGTTAGAAGCAGCCTTCCACCGGTTAGACAATAACTTGCGAGAAGCTTTACAACACAGCCACGCACGCATTGAAACTTATCAAAAATCTATCAAATGGACAGGTCAACAAGGTTCTACTGAATGTTATGAAATGTATCATCCTATAGAACGTGTTGGTGTTTATGTACCTGGTGGCAAAGCGAGCTACCCTTCAACTGTATTAATGACTGCAACACTTGCGAAAGTTGCTGGCGTTGAAAATATAACTGTTGTAACACCACCGCAAGCAGATGGCCTACCTGATATCGTTTTGGCCGCATGTTATATTGCTGGTGTTGATTATGTATTTCAAGTTGGTGGCGCGCAAAGTGTAGCTGCACTTGCTTATGGAACTGAGACAATACCTAAAGTAGATAAAATTGTTGGCCCAGGCAATCAATATGTTGCTTATGCGAAAAAGTACCTCTTTGGACAGGTGGGTATAGATCAAATTGCAGGACCAAGTGAAATTGCTTTAATCATTGATAAGACTGCTGATTTAGATGCGATTACATATGATGTATTTGCGCAAGCTGAGCATGATGAATTAGCACGTACATTTGTTATTAGTGAAGATGTGGAACTACTAAAACAACTTGAACAAAAGATTCAACAAACACTCACTAAAATTGAACGTCAATCTATCGTAAAGGCAAGTTTAACTAATCATCATTTCTTGATTGCAGTTGATGATTTCACAGAAGCCTGTGATTTAATGAATCAAATCGCACCTGAACATGCATCAATCCAAACCGCTTCACCACGAGACTATTTAAATCATGTACGTTATGTAGGAGCTCTATTTTTAGGTCATTATTCACCAGAAGTCATAGGTGATTATGTTGCTGGACCAAGCCATGTATTACCTACTAATCAAACAGCAAGATTTACGAATGGTTTATCAGTGAATGATTTTTTAACGCGTCACTCGGTCATAGATTTGTCTCAAGATACCTTCAATCAAATTGAAAAGCCCGCTCGTGACCTTGCTCATATTGAACAACTATATAACCATGAACAATCTATTGAAATCAGAACAACAAAGGGGTCATATTGATGATAAGAATTAACAAAAACGAAAGCCCACTTCGTCCTTTAACAGATTCACAACTAGCTACAATAATACAAAAAGCATCATTTAACTTTTATCCAGATGATGAATACGAACGCTTTAAAGCAGCTTATGCAAATTATTATGGCTATACTGCTGAACAAGTCATAGCTGGTAATGGATCTGATGAACTGATTCAAAAATTAATGTTAATCATGCCAGAGGGTCCGGCATTAACACTTAATCCAGATTTTTTCATGTACCAGGCTTATGCCGCTCAAGTAAATCGTCCTATTGAATTTGTGGAAGCTGAGGATGATTTAACATTTAAGCTTGAACAGATTTTACAACGGATTGAGGAAGTGCAGCCAGCATTTTTTATAATGAGCAATCCACACAATCCATCAGGTAAACAATATGGCACTACATTTTTAAAAGCTATAGCTGACAAAGTGAACAATATTGGTGGCTATTTCGTAATAGATGAAGCATACCTGGATTTCGGTGAAGCTTACAACTTTGATATGCAACCGCATGTACTACAAATGCGTACTTTATCAAAAGCGTTCGGCATCGCTGGCTTAAGATTAGGCGTTCTAATTGGTACACCTGAGACAATTCAACATATACAGAGTATTGAACATCCCTATCCACTAAACACGCTTACGTTACACATTGCTTTGTATATGTTTGAACACCCTGAAAAAACCAAACAATTCATAGATCATCAACGCCAGTTAGCACTTAGATTAAGAAACTTGTTTAGCGACTATGTTGCAGATATTATGGTCGTATTTCCATCATATACTAATTTCGTACTTACTAAAGGACCAGAAGCACAAAACTTAGGGCAATATATTCAATCACATGGTTTTTTACCTAGATTATATGATGAACCAGAAATGAATGACTATGTGCGTTACTCCATTGCAACAGATTCACAATTGGATGACTTAGAAGAAATTATTAAAACTTGGAGGTCTCAATATGATTTATCAAAAAACACGTAACACTGCTGAAACACAATTATCTATCTCACTTGCAGACGACAATCGTCCAAGCAAAATCAACACTGGCGTGGGTTTTCTAGATCATATGTTGACCCTCTTCACCTTTCATAGCAACTTATCTATTACTATTGATGCGAACGGTGACACAGAAGTAGACGATCACCACGTCACAGAAGATATTGGTATTGTTTTAGGTCAATTGTTGCTAGAAATGACCCGAGAAAGAAAATCCTTTCAACGCTATGGCGTAAGTTATATCCCTATGGATGAAACGTTATCACGTACTGTCGTTGATATTAGTGGGCGTCCTTTCCTTTCATTTAATGCACATTTAAGCCGTGAAAAGGTAGGCACTTTCGATACGGAATTAGTGGAAGAATTCTTTCGTGCATTAGTCATTAATGCGCGCTTAACAACGCATATTGATTTAATACGTGGTGGCAATACCCACCATGAAATAGAAGGAATCTTCAAATCTTTTGCGCGTGCACTTAAAGAATCTCTATCAAGCAATGATATGGAAGGCACACCGTCATCTAAGGGTGTGATAGAATGATTGCCATTATTGATTACGGCTTAGGAAACATTAAAAATGTGCAACGTGCAATCAATCATCTTGGTTATGAATCTAAATTAACAGATGATCCAAAAGATATTGAAGCTGCTGATATGATTATTTTACCTGGTGTTGGTCACTTTAAAGATGCCATGCAGGCTATTCAATCTCGAGGTTTGCTGGAGATTTTGCAATCTGTTACAAACAAACCTATGATTGGTATTTGTCTTGGTATGCAGCTGCTATATGAGTGGAGTGCTGAAGGCGAAGTATCTGGTTTAAAACTAATTCCAGGTCAAATCATACCAATTGAAACGCCCTATCCAGTACCTCATTTAGGTTGGAACAATCTAATCAGCAATCAACCAACACTTTCTCAAGATGTCTATTTTGTGCATTCTTATCAGGCGGAAATGTCAACATATGTTGTAGCATTTGCCGAATATGGCACGCAAGTCCCTGCAATTGTACAATTTAAAAATTATATAGGCATCCAATTCCACCCTGAAAAGAGTGGCGATGATGGCTTAGCAATACTTAATCAAGCACTGAAAGGTGGATTCCTAAATGATCAAACTATGGCCAGCCATTGATTTAATCAATGCAACAAGCGTACGTCTTACTGAGGGGAAATATGATTCAGAAGAAAAAATGTCACGTAGTGCTGAAGAAAGCATTCAATTTTATAATCAATACAAATGTGTAGATCGTATTCATATAGTAGATTTAATCGGTGCTAAACAACAGTCATCTATTGAACAAGATTATATTAAAGACTTACGTTCCCTAACTGATAAACCTATAGAAGTTGGTGGTGGTATTAGAAGTCTAAAAACCATTGAAGCATATTTTAACGATGGTATTGATTATTGTATTATCGGTACCAAAGGTATTCAAAACTTAGAATGGTTAGCCGAAATGGCACACCAATTTCCTAATCGTTTATACCTTTCAGTAGATGCCTATAGACGAGAAGTAAAAATAAATGGTTGGGAACAAGATGCTGAATTAGATTTATTTGAGCTAATTGAAAAAATTGAGTCATTACCAATTGGCGGTATCATCTACACAGATATTTCTAAAGATGGACGATTAGAAGGACCTAATTTTGAAATTACTGGACAATTAGTCAACGAAACTCAAAAACCTGTCGTTGCTTCTGGCGGTATTCGTCATCAACAAGATTTAAAAAAATTAGAATCACTTGGTGTCTCTGCAGCTATCGTAGGTAAAGCTGCACATAACCCTACTTTTTGGGAGGGATTATCATGATTAAAAAGAGAATCATTCCTTGTTTGGATGTTAAGGATGGGCGTGTAGTTAAAGGCATACAATTTAAAGGATTAAGGGATATTGGTAACCCAGTCGAATATGCACTATATTATAACGAACAAGGCGCCGATGAGTTAGTTTTTTTAGATATTTCACGGACAGAAGCGGGACATGACCTAGTACTCGATGTGATTGAAGAAACTGCAGATAAACTATTTATACCGTTAACTGTCGGTGGTGGTATATCAACTATTGATGATATTTCTCAACTCTTAAATCATGGTGCTGACAAAGTATCATTGAATTCAAGTGCACTTAAAAACCCTTCATTTATTAAAGAAGCCAGTGAAAAATTTGGTAGTCAATGTATATGTATCGCTATTGATAGTAATTATGATAGTGAATTAAATGACTATTTTTGCTACACGCATGGTGGTAAGCAACGGACAGATAAACGTGTTTATGATTGGGTTCAAGAAGTTGAAGCTTTAGGTGCCGGTGAGTTACTTATCACAAGTATGACTCATGACGGCATGAAACAAGGATTCGATGTCATTCATTTACATGAAATCGAACAACTTGTAAATATTCCAGTTATAGCTAGTGGAGGCGGTGGCAATCCAGAACATTTTGTTAATTTATTTAAGCAAACTGATGTTTCTGCTGGTCTTGCTGCAAGTATTTTACATGATAAAGAAACAACTGTAGATGAAATTAAAAAAACAATGTCACAAGGAGGTATCCCAGTGAGATGAATACACAACAACCTGATTTTAGCAAAGGACTTTTACCAGCTATATTGCAAGATGTAAATTCAAAACAAGTGCTAATGCTCGGTTATATGAATGAAGCAGCTTATCAACAAACACTCACAAGTGGCGTTGTTTGTTTTTATTCACGTTCCAAAGATCGTTTATGGACAAAAGGAGAAACATCTGGAAATACTCAAATCGTAAAGGATATCCATTTAGATTGCGACCAGGATACGCTCCTTATCGATGTTGTCCCAAATGGGCCAACATGCCATACAGGTAGTCAAAGTTGCTTTAATACACCTGTACCTTTCAACGTACAACAACTAGAACAAACGGTAACTACTAGTGCCAAATCTAATAAAGAAAACTCATATACACAGTATTTATTGAATGAAGGACTAGAAAAAATCACGAAAAAATTCGGCGAAGAATCATTTGAAGTAGTCATAGGTGCAATGAAAAATGATCGCGAAGAAGTAACGAATGAAACTGCTGATTTAATGTATCATCTCTTTGTGTTATTACACTCCTTAGATATAAAATTTGACGACGTTGAACAAGTTCTCGCTCAACGTCATAAAACTGCTAATAATTTCAAAGGAGAACGTACAGATATTAATCATTGGTAATAATGTCTTAAATACAAAAACGAGATGAATTTGGAATAAAATCTATTTTGTAATTAGATTTTCGTAGTCCATACTCATCTCGTCTTTTTTATTTGTCTTTCAACAACTCTTTTTTAAATAGTTTTGCTTGTTTTTCTACAGAAATTAAATCTGCATATATTGCTTCATCCATATCATAATAAATTACGTTACCATTTTGTACAGCTTGATTATTGTTCCAAGTGTTTGATTTTACGAAATCATTATTAGGTTTCTGTCCGTCTTTTGTAGGGAGTAACAAATAATCGCCTGAATAAGCATTAAATTTCTCTTTGGGAACTTTCATAAATTTCTCTTTAGGCATAGCTTTTTTTGCTTCAGGATCCTCTTTTAAATTGAATCCTTCATAAATTGCTTCACTGCCTCGTCCAAATCTAGGGCCGAATTGATATATATCTTTGGCTTGAATATCCATGATTGAAAAAGTTTTATCTTTACCAATTGCTTTTTTAATTTCTTCACCATCTTTTGCTAGTTTAGATGATAATTTATTAGCTTGCTCTTTAGCTTTTTCTTCTTTATTTACTAGTTTACCTATTTCTATATGTGTATCTTTATAATCCATATTCTGCACCTTAATTGGAACAGTTGGCGCTATTTTTTCTAATTTTTTGTTATTTTTATTTTCTTTATATGTAATGATTAAATCGGGTTTTAATTTTGCTGCTGCTTCCACATCTTCCGGGTCTATCTTCTTAATTTTGTCCATATCTAAATATTTTGAATCAGGAAAAACACTCGTTATCGCAATCGGTTTAATACCTAATTTTTTAAAATTGCCATAATTAGCTGTTAAATCAAGTACTCTCTTAGGCTTTTTAGGAATTTGGACTTTACTACCTTCACTTGTTGTATATGTTTTCGTCTTGGTATCTTCTTTTGAAGTTGCATCTTTAGACTCAGTGTTATTACCACAAGCTGCTAAAAATAATAATAAACACAACATGAAATATAATAATTTCTTCAAAATATTAACCCCTTCCATAGTATTGTACTTCTATTGTAATCGAAAACGATTATCAATTTCAATATAATAATATAGAAATTTTAATTAATTATAGTATTACAAGTTTCAACTTCATAAATTATTATAATCGTTTTATTTTTACACTTTTGATATTATAAATTACAAAAGGAGTTGTTATTATGAAAAAGCACTTTACAGGAATTGATCATGTTCAAGTTGCAGCACCAGCAAATCAAGAAGATTTAGCTAGAGCATTTTATACTAAAAAATTAGGCTTTAAAGAAATACCCAAACCAGATAACCTTGCACAAAAAGGTGGAGTTTGGTTTCAAATCGGTCAACAACAACTTCATATTGGCATTGAAAACAATTTTAGCCCATCCAAAAAAGCACACCCAGCATTTGCAGTACACAACGCAACAGAAGTAAGGAAAAACCTTGAATTACAAGAAGTCGAAATTATATATGGAGATGAAATTGAAGGTGCTGATCGCTTTTATATTTACGACCCATTTGGCAATAGGATTGAAATTATAGAATGGCTGTAAATCCACTCTATATAAAGTACCACTCTATAAAGAGCCACTTCTTTATCTATAAAGATAGTGGCTCTTACACATGAGTTCCTACTCAGGTGTCCCTCTTTTAAAAGCTAGTGGGACTTATGCATGAGCGCTAGCTCAGGTAATCATAGTTGATTTATCCAGACTTACACATTGACCTTACACAGAGGGCTACTAAAAATTTACAATTATTTGTAGGGTAGCTATCAAACATCTCATCGCAAACACGTACCTTATAATCATAAATAGATGTCACTCAAAAAGATAGATGTCTCCCATTTCCTCAAAATTGTTATAACTGCTTAATTTTTCAAATCCTAACGATTGCGCAGTCATAATAGATGGGAGGTTGTCTTTTTTTGTGCGCACAAGTATTTGATGGTTCACTTGTATGTCCTCTTTCACATACTCTATGATTGCTAAACATGCTTCTTTGGTAAACCCTTTTCGGGCATACTCTGGATTCAATCGATAAGCCAAATTAAGGTATGTTTCACCTAACATTGTTTTATACGTCAAACCACACATACCAACCATTTGACCGCTTGCTTGTTCTATCATTAATGCGTAACCAAAACGGTATTTAAACCAATGTTCAATCCATGACTTAAGCATCTCTTCTGTTTCTTCTATACTTTGATGAGGCCCCGCGGGATTATAAATGTTTGTTCTCGGATCTGAATGTAAACTATGCAAGTCAGTTAAGTATTCTTGAGAAGGTCTTACTAAATATAATCTATTTGTTTCAATAATAAAATTTGTCTCCATAATATAATCTGTTTCCATATTTTACCCCACCTTAGTTTAATATCTACAACCGCTATATATTATAATTCCATGTACATTAAATCTTCATCATAATAACTATTACCATCAAATAGTGCTTTAGGTTCAGTTCCGTACCACTTAAATCCTATTTGTTCATATAATGAAATAGCACTTTTATTTTCGGATAGTACGCATAAGCCAATTATTTTCACAAAGCCTAGTTCATTTACCTCGTTAATTAATTTTTTAATCAATAAACTGGCAATACCTTGTCGTCTATATGATGGATCACAGTATATTGTCACTAAGTTGCCTTTATGCTTCACCTTTTCTAAAGTTTCACTATAAAAAGTACCTATACAAACTAATTCGGCATCGTCAAACGCACCCATTGTAAATTGAGTTTCTGAAGATATGATTCGGGATTTAAACTTATCTAGTGGGAATTCCACCTCACGTTTATAAGTAGATGCAAAACCTTTCGGATCAGTTTGCAATGATTTCAAACGAAGTTTGCGATATTGTTTCACATCGCTTTCAATTAATCGTCTATAGTACATTAATTATCACTTCTTTCATTTAAAGAGGTACAAAAATATAAATTTTAAGAGTGAGACAAAAATCAACATTTATAATTTGATTTTCACCTCACTCCTATATGGATTAACAGATAACAAAGTACATAATATATAAAACAACACTTACCTGTGATATTTTATACTGGTCTTACAGTAACTTCATTGATATTGACATGGCTAGGTTGTTGTAACGCATAAACGACAGCTTCAGCAATATCTTGCGGATCTAACTTTTTACGAGAACCCCAATCAGTGTTACCGCTTAGTGGTGTGTCTACCATACCAGGTGAAATACTTGTAACTCTTACACCTGTTTTAGCTAATTCTTTTTCTAACCCTTGTGTAATAGTATGTACCGCTGCTTTAGATGCGCTATATAAGGTACTTTGTTTTGTAACTTCAAAACCAGAAATAGAAGCAATATTTATAATATGACCTGTAGATTGATTTAAAAATATTGGTAAAACGGCATTAATACCATATAAAGTACCTTTGACATTGACATCAATCATATTTTCCCATGCTTCAACATCACCATCTGTAATTGCAGAAGAAAGCATTAAACCAGCACTATTCACTAATATATCTACATGACCAAATTTATTTTCAGTCTCTTCTACTAATTTGGCTACTTCATCTTTTTGCGTAACATCTACGATATGTGTATCAATTTCAGACTGACTATTTTCTTGAAGTTGTTTTGCTACATCAGATAAACGTGCTTCATTACGTCCTGTTAACACTACTTTAACGCTATGTTGTGATAATATTTCTGCAATACTTGCGCCGATACCACTACTCGCACCTGTAACAATTGCAACTTTATCTTTTAATTTACTCATCCATATCTTCCTTTCTACTTCAATTTAACTATGTATAAGGTCATTTCCCTATTTTCACTTATTTTATCATGTTAATTTATTTTTTATTAAATTTTTGAATTATAACAATTATTCATTACCTATACTTCCATTTAATGTGGGTATATAATGGGGAGATATCAATTTAATAACATTTGTTTAAAGGGGGATTAAATTTGAACTTTGATGAAAGAATCAATCATTTACATGCATCTATGGCCAAAGATAATTTTGAATTTCGTTTTGAAGCATTGTTCGAACAAGAAGAATGGATTCAAATGTCTTTAAGCCAACGCAATCAATTAGAACGTGAATTCCGTATCTACGTGGAACAACATGATCATTTACGTATTCCTTATGCTTCACAAGACCACATTCGCATGCGTATGTATAATTCCGTTTACGACTTTAATTCGGTTAAACATAATTTCAAGGCATATATCTAAGATTAGCCATTCAATAGGTTTTCTTTTAAATTAATGTAGAAAAAGCCTACACTACTGTAAAAACAGTATGTGTAGGCTTTTCTTAATACTGGGGGTGAGGGTGTTTAAATAAATCATGAAAGTTTCACTGGGGAGAAAAACTTGCACGAAGTTAATAGGTTTTATTGTAAGCGCATGTTAAAAACACTATTAACCTTCAATTCACATCGATGTATACAGTGTATTATTGGTTAACTAATAGCTCTTTCTTTAAACCATAGTTGTAAATTTTCTCTGCATCAATGTAAGCTATATAGTCAATACTTCTGTATCCATCTTTAATGTCATTAATAATACCTTGGTTTACACCTGTGTTTGTGTAAATTTCATAACTACTTTCGTTTGAAAAAATAACTGCTTCAATTACTTTTCTCATAATTAATCACTCCGTAGTTTTTCTATTAAGAAGCTTTGTTTATCTTCTACACCCTTATCATAATCCATGTTCTAGCAAATTAAAAGAGTTTTGTGATTTTTTTCACAAATTTATCACTTTTATTCTTTTTCCTTATTCTATTAAAGTCTTATATTTGACATTTCTCTTTGCCTTCATACATCATGATATTGTTCACTATAATCATTATTAAATACTTTACAAGGGCTGGCACTTATTTTCTAGGACTATGTGCTATGCTTTTTTAGTTATTGCCTCATATAAGCCATTTAAATATGTTGCACCTAATGCTCGATCATATAGACCATATCCTGCTTTACCTGTTTCCCCCCAAATCATACGTCCATGATCTGGTCTTATTGGCCCCTCGTATCCAAAATCATGTAGCGCCTTTATAACTTCATACATATCAATAGAACCAGCTTCTGATAAATGTGCCGACTCTTGGAATGACTTATCCCCAACTAATTTCACATTACGTGCATGGACAAAATGTACCCGCCCTTTTTGACCAAAATATGCTAACATTTCTGGAAAATTATTTTGCTTATCCGAACCCAAAGAACCTGAACACATAGTCAAACCATTATACTTAGACGGATGTAAGTGAAGGAACCTTTCTAGATTTTCTCTATTTGTAATAATTCTGGGTAATCCAAATATTCCCCAAGGTGGGTCGTCTGGATGTATTGCCATCAGTACATCCGCTTCTTCTGCAACAGGTATTACTTTGTTGATAAAGTAACTTAAATTCTCCCATAACTTTTCTTCATCAATTGTTTTGTAATCTGCAAAGAGTGTAGCTAAGTCTTCTTTCCTATAGCTTGAATCCCAACCAGGTAAAGAGAGTTCACCTTTTAGTGGATCCATTTTAGCAATTTCTTCTTCATCATATATTAGTGCGGTTGAACCATCCTCTAACGGAAAATCTAACTGTGAGCGCGTCCAATCAAATACTGGCATAAAGTTATAGCACACTACTTTAATACCTACTTGACCTAAATGACGTAACGTTTGGCAATAATTTTCAATATATTTATCGCGCGTTGCCTTCCCTAATTTGATATCTTCATGTACAGGTACACTCTCAATGACCGACAACTCTAAATTAGCATTTTCAATTTCTGATTTTAGCTCTTGGATTTTATCTAATGGCCACACTTCGCCTACTGGCATGTCATAAATTGCGCTGACAATACCTTTCATACCAGGTATTTGTTTGATATATTCTAAGCTGATGGGATCATCCTTACCATACCATCTAAATGTCATTTCCATTCCAAATGACAGCCCCTCTCTAAATCAATTTAAAGTAATTATAAGCGTTGTGATAACAAATGTTTTTTATTAACTTCCCTAATAATCTCGGGTCATCTGGTATTTCTCCTAACTCCACCAAATTACCAATATAAGTACATAGAATCCTTCTAAAATAATCATGCCTTGAGTAAGAGATAAAACTTCTAGAGTCTGTTAACATACCAACAAAATGCATTAATAATCCTTGATCTGCCAATGATGTCATTTGATTTAACATGCCACGTTTCGTATCATTAAACCACCATCCCGCACCATGTTGTACTTTACTTTGTATGTGAGACTGGTTTTGAAAATTTGCAATCGTAGATCCTACAACATCATTATATGTCGGATTCAAATTATATAATATTGTTTTTGGTAAGTGCTCACCTGAAGCCATCATATTTAGCAAGCTATTTAAGTTTTCAGCAAGATTTTGTTGGTCTCGTATAGAATCAAATCCAGCATCTGGACCTAATTGTTCAAATGCCACAGTATTATTATTACGTATTGCGCCAAAGTGAATTTGCATAACCCAATCTTTTTCATTATAAATTTTGCTTAATTCATTTAATAAGAACGTTTGAAATTGTGCATATGCTTTATTACTTATCTTTTGTTTTTTCAATCCTTTTTGGAAAATATCATCAACATCGTCGCAATTATATGGCTGATACTCAATCGTATTTAATCCATGATCTGCTAATCGTCCACCTCTATCATGGAAATAATTAACTCGTATTTTCATAGCTTCTATAAAGTCATCTACATTACTAATAGGGTGTGTTAAACCACTTAATGTTTCTATGAATTCAGCAAAACTTTCTTCGCCTACTTTAAAAGCAATATCTGGTCTAAACGAAGGTAAGACCTGAGTCTTGAGGTCTGACTGTGTAAGCAACTCATCATGATAACGCAAATCATCTGTAGGATTATCTGTAGTACAAATTACTTTAACATTTGATTGAGTAATTAAAGATTGTGGTGTAATATTATGATGCTTAATATAACTATTAACTTGGTCATATATTTCGTCAGCATTACTTTCATTTAACACTTCATGCACATCAAAATACATAGCTAACTCTAAATGAGACCAATGATATAAAGGATTTGCAACCGAATTTTCTAAAGTAAGTGCCCATTTTCTAAACTTCTCTCTTGGAGTAGCATTACCAGTTATATAGTATTCATCAATACCTTGTGCACGCATTGCTCTCCACTTATAATGATCTCCCCCTAGCCACAACGTGGTGATATTATCAAAGTGTGTATTCTCACTAATTTGTTGTGGGTCTAAATGGCAATGATAATCATAAATAGGCATATCTTTTGCGTATTTCTTATATAGCTGAACTGCTTTATTATTTTGTAACATAAAATGATCAGTGATAAATTGTGTCATTACCGAAAACGCCCTTTCCTTTAAATTTCTTCTCTTAATGCTAGTTCTTTAACAATTTGTTTATGACGCTTATCTGTTAGTGGATAACCAATTAAGAATATAATTAGCGCAATTAAACAACCTACACCTGGCACTGCAAAGAATAATATTTTAAGACCTGTTAATGTTTCCGTAGTCTGAGCAACATTTGGTTGATAGCCAATCATTGTTAATGCAAGACCAGGAATAAAACCTGCCAACGCTTGTGAAATCTTACGGGTGAAACTATAGCTTGAATACGTAATACCTTCAGAACGTATTCCAGATTTCCATTGCCCATATTCAACAACATCAGCAATAAATGCCCAAGTTACTGTATTAGGTATAACTAAAAAGAATGAAGAAATTGTATTTACTATTAAAAATGTAGTTATATAATCTCCAAAAAGTGCAAAGTTTAGAATTTCACACAGCACAAATCCAGCTATACCTATAATAGCTGTCATCTTTTTCCCTACCTTCTTACTTAACAACGTTGTTATATAAAGCGCTGGAATAAGCACGGCAAAGTTTAATGTACTCACAAGACCAACTAAATTAGGTGCATCCATAACATACTGGAAATAGTACAATTGAGATGACTGTTTTAAAAACATCGACATAATTGTTAATAGTGTATAAATTGCTAATACTGCAAATGCTCCATTTTTCAACAAGCTCACAAATGCCTTTTTACCCATACCTTTCGTCTTAGGACGTTGTATCACGTGTCTTTCTTTAACATTTTTATAACAAATTAAATGTAGAACAACTCCAACAATGGCTAATAATGCTACTGCAACAGGATATCCAACTGCATGATTAGTAAACTGATTAACTAAAGGTATGACCACAATACCTGCCACAAATAATGCAGCTTGTGACCCTAGGTTTCTATATACTGATAGCTGCGTTCTATCTTCAGCATTAACAGTCATAGACGCAGAAAGTGACCCATAAGGTATATTCACAACTGAGTACGCCGCATTAAATAACATATAAGTTGCAAATGCCCAAATCGTTTTACCAGTTTGATCTAAATTTGGCGCGATAAATGATAAAACCGTACAAATTGCAAGTGGTACTGTACCATATAAAATAAACGGTCTAAATTTACCACGTTTCCCAATATTTGTTCTCGAATCTACGTAAGTGCCTACACAAGTATCTACAAATGCATCAAATATTTTTGATACAAGAAACACCAGCCCACCATAAAAAGCGGAAATACCTAGTATATCCGTAAAAAATTTCAATAAATATATTTGTCCCATATCAAACATCATACCGTTACCTAAATCACCTAAACCGTATGATAATTTTTCTTTGAATTTTAATTTTGGTGTACTAATATCGTCAAATTTTTCTTGCTTTGTTTGTTTTTTCTTCGCTGACATTGAAACCATAAGATGACCTCTTTCTAACGTTTGATGTCCCCTAAATATTTACTTAAGCATTAAAATTATATAAATATAACTGTCTTTAATTATAGTTTTATAAGTACTTTCTTTTATAAATAATTCAAACATAATTTGAATTATAGAATGATTACAACAAAGGATAGTAAAAACCATCTATATTCATATTTCAATTACACATATATTTTCTTAAGTTAAAGATCCTATGACTTTATTCTGTAATTCCAACGATATATAAACGATTTCTATAAACTTCAAAATTTTACTATCCATACTCATGTTAGCTATACCATTTGTTAATACAACAATTACTGATGTTTGAAATATTATGCTATTTACTGAAATAATGAGAATTGACAGTTACCAAAGTAAAAATGTTAAGCTTTTATACTTTTAAATTTTTCCACAAATGCACGTGTTTTTTCTACAATACTTCGATCTGATCCATCTTGAGCACTTCTGGTTAATGCACTACCAATACCTATGGCAAACGCTCCTTTTTCATACCATTCATGCATATTTTCTATGGATACGCCTCCTGAAGGCATCATTTCTACTTGTGGTATCGGTCCATGTACATTTTTTATAAAATCTGCTCCTAAGCCGTCTCCAGGAAATAACTTCACTACGTCAACACCATGTTGCAAAGCAGTCGTTATTTCCGTAACTGAACTACATCCTGGCAAATAAGGTATCGTATATAAATTACACATCATTGCTATTTGTGCATCAAAATGAGGACTCACAATAAATTTTGCTCCATTCATAATTGCGAAACGCGCTGTAGTAGCTTCCATAACTGTTCCGGCCCCAATTAAAACATCATTTTTACATTTCGTACTCAAGGATTTTATGACTGTTTCCACATGTGGTGTTGTGAATGTAACTTCAATATTTAGTATTCCACCTTCAATAATTTGTTTACATTTTTGCCATGCATCATCCTCCGTATTACCTCTAACAACCGCAACCAGATAATTTTCTTGTAGTTGTTGTAAAGTTCGCATTTTATTCATCATCATCTTCCTTTTCTGATTAAAATCTCATACTCAACTCACTTTCATTATATTTTTTATTTATTTCCAGTCAATTGCAATAAAAATATGTCTAAATAGTGTCATTATATTATTTGTAATATAATCATTCGAAAGCACTTGATAAATCTATGCTCAATACTAATACCTCAAATTTCAAATGATTTAAAAATTAAATAGCACACAAATTTGTAGTGGCATAGTTAATCATTTGAATCATTGAGATATATGCTACTTTTTATAAACTTATTAACATTTTTAGAAATAAATTAGCCTAAATAGCGATTTTGTGAAAAAAATCACATAATTAATGATTATTCTGTAGTTTTTTTGAATTCTAAATGCTAACTTTAATAGTGTAAAGAAAGCGCTTTATCATATGAATTATCTGCTTTAAAAGAACAATAATTCCAATCGTCTATTACACTACTCAACTCAATTATGATTGTAAAAGACATTATGATAATCACTTTATTTAAACTTATGGGAAAGGAATTTTAAAATGATTCAATCTTTATCACACTATAAAGCTAAATATAATAAACTCATTTGCGTCGATTCAGATGGATGCGCTATTGATTCTATGACTATTAAACATGAACGAGCTTTTGGTCCAGCGCTTGTCGACGAATGGCATCTCGAAGATGAGTCAGAAAGGATCTTAGAACGATGGAATGCATTCAATCTTTATGAAATAACTAGAGGCATCAACCGTTTTAGAGGTCTTGAAAAAATGTTAGGAGAACTTGTTGCAGAGGGTTTAGATATTAAAGGATATGACGACATAAAACAATGGGTACAAACTACTCAATCTTTTTCAAATCCTAGTCTAGAAGATGCCATTGAAGATAACCCAAATCAATCTGGTTTACGCAAAGCTTTATCTTGGTCTCATAAAGTCAATGCGCGTATCAAGGAACTTCCTAGTATCGGTCCTTTTGATCACGTACACAATGCCTTAAAAGATGCCTCTTCATTTGCAGACATAGCTATCGTATCGTCAGCCAACCTTTCTGCAGTTCAACATGAGTGGGAGTCTTATCACTTAACACCTTACTTGAGTGGCATGTTCGCCCAAGAATCAGGTACAAAAGAGCATTGTCTCGAAGTATTAAAATCATTCTATAACTTAGAAGATATTATTATGCTAGGTGATGCCAAAGGAGACTTGGAAGCTGCTCAAACGCATAATCTATATTTTTATCCTATCCTTGCCGGCCACGAAGATCAATCATGGCTAGATTTTCACAATAAATACTTAAAACTATTCAGAGAAGGTCGTTTCAATCAAGAAATACAATCTTCTTTAATTTCTACATTTTATAATAATTTTGAAGGAGCGAAATAATAAATGGTAAAAGTAAACCTAAAAACATCCCCTTATAATCTAGATGATACAC
The DNA here is from genome assembly GCF_051408735.1 of Staphylococcus sp. AS1337. NCBI lineage: Bacteria > Bacillati > Bacillota > Bacilli > Caryophanales > Staphylococcaceae > Staphylococcus > Staphylococcus sp. AS1337. The sequence goes on from NZ_JBOIHZ010000003.1 coordinate 94,174, forward strand.
AAATTGCTTGGGTTGAAGAAACACTAAAAGATTTATCAAGTGAAGAAAAAATTGGCCAACTCTTTTTCAATTTATTTTCATTAGAGGGTGGAAAAAAATTCCACGATGCAGATTTGAGTAATAAAGAAGTTTTAGAACGTTATCATATTGGTGGCGCACGTTATGAAGGCGGTAATAAAGTTGAAGTACAAAGCTTACTCAATGACTTACAACAAAATACAAAGGTGCCTGTTCTTGTCGCAGCTAATTGTGATTCTGGAGGTAATGGTGCATGTAAAGATGGCACTTATATTGCAAGTGCAGCGCAATGTGAAGCTGCACAAGATACTAAGATTGCATACAATGCTGGACTCGTTTCTGCACGTGAATCTTCAGCATTAGGTGTGCATATCAATTTCGATCCGTGTGTTGATATTCTTAAGAACTGGCGCAATACTATAGTAAATACACGCTCATATGGTACAAAGGCACAAACTGTCATCAAATATTCTAGTGCTTTTATTGATGGTTTCAACTCAGAACATGACATGATTACATGTATCAAACATTTCCCTGGAGATGGTACAGAAGAACGTGATCAACATTTGGTATTAGGTGTAAATGAATTATCTACTGAAGAATGGGACAATAGTTTCCGTAAAGTTTATCAACACCATATTGATCGAGGCGTACAAATGATTATGGCTGGACATATTGCACAACCTGCTTATTCTAAAAAATTAAACTCAAACCTTGAAGATAAAGATATTTTACCAGCAACATTATCAAAAGAACTTATCACTGATTTACTTAAAGACGACATGCATTTTAATGGTTTAGTCGTTACAGACGCTAGTCATATGTTAGGTATGACTGCTTCTATGCGTCGTGAAGATTACGTACCTCTTTCAATTGCTGCTGGATGTGATATGTTCCTATTCTTCAATGATTTAGAAGAAGATTATCAATTCATGTTAAACGGATACAACAACGGTATCATCACAGATGAACGTTTAGATGATGCTGTTCGCCGTATCTTAGGGCTTAAAGCACAATTGAATTTACACAAAAAACAAGTAGATGGAACAATTATTCGCGCTAAAGAAGACTTGCAAGTTATCGGTTGCCAAGAACATTTAGATATGCGTTCTGAAGCTGCTGATTTAGGTATAACACTCGTAAAAAACACTTTAAATCAATTACCGATTCGTCCAGAAACACATAAAAACATTCGCCTGTATGTAATTGAAGGTGAAAAAGATGGGATTTATAAATCTGCTAATAATGTGCCTGAAGACATTATTAAAGAACTTCAATCGAGAGGTTTTAATGTTACTTTAAACGATGGTTCTACACGCGTTAAAGGTAAGACATTATCTTATCGAGAAGAAGTTGATGCAGCACTTGTCTTCGCTAACATTATTGGTTACGCTGCTGAAAATAACTACCGAATCAAATGGGGTACTGCAATGAGCAATGAAATACCTTGGTATGTACACGAAGTACCGACAGTATTTGTCTCATTAAACTTCACAACTCATTTACACGATGCAACGATGGTGAAAGCTTATATAAATGCTTATCATTCTAACCCTGAAAGTATTAAACAAACGGTCGATAAAATTATGGGATTGAGCACTTTCAAAGGTACTTATAACGATTTGGTTTGGACTGATAAATGGCAAGCCAAATTATAATATAGACAACAACCTAATATAAATGAATAAATAGGATTGGAACATAAATCCCAGAAAAAGAAGCACTCAGATAATTTAATTCAATTTATCTGAGTGCTTCTTTTTTATTCAATACTTCGTATTGTTGGCTCGCTTTCTTAGGGGACCAGCTTCATCCTGGAGCCTTCAGCTTGCCCTATTCTCTCAAAAGTTTTGCCAAAATACGTCGCATTCATATGGAATTTCACATTAAAATATTTTTTAAAAAATGAGTCCCTTTCGTATATTTTAATAAACACTACTAGACTAAATTAACGAGATAACTATAATCAAAACAATAATGAAAAAGACAATTTCTATTTTATTTCAATAGAAATTGTCTTTTTTCACTTATCCAAGAACTTTATGTTCTAGATTCTTAGTCATTATATTGGGCTAATGGGACTTATGCATGAACTTTAGCTCACTGTTAAGTCTGTCATACTTTCGCCACTAGCCATCCTTATCTCGGGTATGACAGAAACCTTTTTAAATAAATTATATTTCTGTCCGACTCCCTTCCTTATTTATTATATTTTATATCCAAAATCTGGAATATTTGACCATCTTTCTTTGAAGTAATGAGCAACGGCTTTTGGTCTTCTTTCACGTGTGAAAATCCCTTTCTTATTTCCTTGAACTCTAATAATACCAGTAGAAGTTTCAAAATCTGCAAAATTCCATACCTGTTCTCCAATAAATTGTGGATACTTATCAATAACTTCATGATTAGCTTCATAATAACGTATTTGGTATTCCTCTGTGAATAATTCATCGTTTAATGCATGCATTCCTGCCACTGTATCAGCGCCATATTCAGTAAACATAATTGGTTTGTCTGGTTGTTTAATACTCCAACCATCTAACTCTTCTGCTAGTGCCAATTTAGCTGCTTTCAAATCTGCTGTTTGAGTATACCAACCATAGTACCTATTTAAGCATAATACATCGACTAAATCTTGAACTTGGCATGTGTCTGGTTGAGAAGTCAGTATTGTTACAATTGTAACAGGTCTCTGTTGTGGATCACAATTTCGTGCTAGATTCACTAATGGTTCGAAATATGCTTTAGCGCCCTGTTCGTCAGAAGCTGGCTCATTGGCAATCGACCACATAACCACACATGCATGGTTTTTATCGCGTTCAATTAACTCTTTAATTACAGCTTCATGCGCTGCTTTCGTACCTATTTCTTCAAATGTATTTCTTGCTTTTTCACCAGTTAAAATTGCATTAAAGTTTAAATGAACACCTACAGCAGTCGTTTCATCAATCACCACTATACCTTGTTCATCAGCTAAACGCATCATTTCTTCTGAATACGGATAGTGCGAAGTTCTAAATGAATTTGCTCCTATCCATTTCATCAAGTTAAAGTCTAATACATTCGCTACTTCATTCATACCTCTGCCATGATAATAACTATCCTCATGCTTACCAAAGCCTTTAAAATAAAACGGCTCTCCATTAATTAAAAATTTACCCTTAGCCACTTTGACAGAACGTATACCAAATCGCTCAGCATAAGTATCAATTAACTCTCCATCTTCTATAAGCGACACTTCTAAATGATATAAATACGCATTTAATGGTTGCCAAAGATGTGGATTCTGAACCTTTATCGTACCTTCTACACCTGTTGATTCCGCTATAACTTGCTTGTTTTCATCCACTAATCGAACCTCAACAGTTCCCCCGCTATGGTTCGTGCTCACTTTATAATTTACATAAGCATCATCACCTTGTAATTCAGGTACAATTTCAATATCTTGAATATGCATCTTAGGTGTTGTATATATTTTTACAGGTCTATGTAAACCCGCATAATTGAAGAAATCAAAGTTTGGTGTATTTTTCTTAATCACATTACCTTCTGGATCTGTTATTTCGTTATAATCTCCAACCGGTAAAGTTGTTTCATCTAATATATTGTTTACGCATACCGTTAAACGATGTGTCCCAACTGTGTAGGCTTTATCTAATGTTACTTCAAAAGGAAGGAAACCTCCTTGGTGTGATGTTACCTCATTACCATCAATATATACGGTTGCCTTATGCGTTGCTGAACCAAATCTTAAGACAATACGTTCATTATTTAAAACATTGGGAATAGTGAATGTTCTCTCATACCAAACATTCCCTACATGGTTACGAATATTAGCAGTGACACCTTGATCATTGAATGAACCTGGCACAGCCATGACTTGTTCAGTATTTAATGGTTGTGACACATCAATGTGATCTTCATTCTCCTCTAATTTAAAATGCCATATACCATTCAAATCAATGATACTTCTAAATTCATTTACAACTGGATACAACATACTCAATTACTCCTTTCAATTTCATTAAACCTATCTACAACTCTTCTCTCAATGCTAACTCTTTAACGATTTGTTTATGTTTACGGTCAGTTAATGGATATGCAAAGAAGAATAGTATGACTGCAATTAAACAAGCTGTCGCAGGAACGATAAAGAATAATACTTTCAATCCACGTAATGTATCTGCTGATTGAGTAGCATTAGGAACAAATCCAATAATTGTTAAAGATGCACCTGGTATAAATCCTGCTAAACCTTGTGATATTTTTCTTGTAAAACTATAGCTCGCATATATAATCCCCTCAGATCTAAGACCCGATTGCCATTGCCCGTATTCCACAACATCAGCAATAAATGCCCAAGTTACAGTATTAGGAATGACTAAAAATAATTGTGCAATGGTATTAATAATTAAGAACATCACGATATGATCTGAGAAAAAAGTGAAATTGATGAATTGGAATAAAATAAATCCTCCTACACCTATAATCGCAGTCATTTTCTTACCAACCAATCTACTTAAAAACGTTGTTAATATTAACGCTGGAATTAGCACAATGAAGTTTAGCGTACTAACTATCCCTACTAAATTTTGTTCTCCTAAAACATATTTAAAATAATATAATTGAGAAGCTTGCTGTAAAAATAGTGCACTAATTGTTAATAGTGTATAAATTGCTAATATGATGAACGGTCTATTTTTCAATAAATTTAAAAATGCCTTACGACCAATTCCTTTTTCTTTCGGTCTTTCAATCGTATGTCTTTCAGTTACACCTTTATAACAAATCATATGGAATATTACCCCAGCAATAGCAAGCATCCCAACTGCTATTGGATAACCTATTTGATGATTGGGAAATAAACTAACAACAGGTATAACGACAATCCCAGATATAAACATTGCGCCTTGAGACCCCATGTTACGGAATACCGATAGTTGCGTACGATCATCCGCATTAATAGTCATAGATGCAGACAATGAACCATATGGAATATTTACAAATGAATAAGCTGCATTAAATAACAAATACGTACCAAAAGCCCATATAATTTTCCCCGTCTGTCCTATCTCTGGTGATAAAAATGTTATGACTGTAAGTATTGCTAACGGTATACTGCCATATAAAATAAACGGTTTAAATTTACCACGTTTAGCAAAATTAGTTTGGTTATCTACAATTGTACCTACAGTTGTATCAACAAAGGCATCAAAGAATTTCGAAATTAAAAAAACTAAACCTCCTACCCACGAAGGTATTCCTAATATGTCAGTATAAAATAAAAGTAAGTAAATCTGCCCCATATCGAACATCATGCCGTTACCTAGGTCACCAAATCCATAAGATAATTTTTCCTTAAATTTCAACCTAGGCTCCTGAATCTCTTTAAACCGCTTTAGTTTACTGTTTGCTGGCTTTAATTTTGCTGTAACCATATCGATTACCTCTTTCCACTATTGAAGTTATTGTAATAATTAATTGTTCTAATAACTTCTTAGTATGTATTCATAACTGTATTCATAATTACCACTTAATAAGCAAACGCGTAAAATTGTAAGCGTTTTCTTATATGAGTAAAAAAGTAACTCTACAAATTTCTTCATCATTTCATATGATTGAATACATCCCCTGTAAGTAATTTATAGAGCTCTTTCTTTTATTATATTTTTAAAAATAAAACAGTCAACACAAAAATAACAACGTTGTTATAAATGTATAATGTACATCCTTGTGATTTAAACTGAGATAACACGAATAAAAGCTATAACTAAAGTATATTGTAAAAATTACATAGATCGAAACTATCTATTAGAAAATACACTACTTAATTTGTTTTAATATATTGTAAAATTGCATTTTCCATACTGTTTTGATTGTTTTTTGAGACTATTTTTACATTTTTTATAATTTTTTTACCAAAACAACAACTTTCTTTATAAATTTTAATTTTTTGAAGTTAATTTCTTAGTAAAATTCTTTATGCTCTGTTCTATATTTTAATGGAGGCACGCCATATTGCTTTTTAAAGCATTGTGTGAAGTAACTTTGTTCTTTAAATCCTACATATGAAGCAACTTCAGAAACTGTCATCTTAGTTCTAGCAATCAAATCACGTGCTTTTTTAATTCTCAGTTCAATGATATATTGTGAAATTGATTTGTGAATTTCTTGATTAAATATTCTGGATAAATAACTAGGAGCTAAATCAACATGACTAGCTAATTCTTTTAAGGTCAGCGTATTGTCCAAATTTCTTTCTATATACTGTATTACTTTACTTACTTTTGGACTGTATGCATTGGCTTTTGTCTTCATAGCTCTTTCCGCATACTCTTTAACAATTTCATGAATAATTTCATCAAGCATCTCACTGTCCATAGTCTGATCAATGATAGCAGCAAATCTCTCGGATATTTCATCAATGTGAATTAAGCTAATACCTGCCTTTTCTCCTGCCTTTCGACATAACGTATTGATAAGAAATGCTTTATACTGTTCATTAGATATATCATCTTTAACTCTACGTAACCCTGACACAGATACATTCATTTCATTTAAAATTGATAACGCTTCTGTCACATTTCCATTTTCAACTGCAGTAAGTAATTGATTCTCTAAATTATAGCGTTGTTCTATTTCTTGTAATGTATAATCCATTTGTGCTCTTGATTCAGCTAACATTTCTATAGTTGAATGAAAATTGAAATCAATCTTCACTGTTTCATAAACAACGTTTCTCTTTTTTAAAAAGCGAATTGCTAACCGACACATCTTTTGAGCTTTAACATGGTGACACAAAGGTATACTAAGTAAATACTGTTTTAATATAGACAACTTTGATATTTTAATATCTGCTCTTTGCAGTAGCTCATTACAACGTCGTTCATTCGGTCTTTGCTCCATATAAGGTCCAATGATATAAATCTGCTTATTTTTCTTAAATTTAAAAATCAAAAAATTAACATCAAAACTATTGGAATAATGATAAATTTTATTACTATTCATATGAACAATAAAATGCTTAAGCTCAGTTTTAAACTGTTTTCTCGCAGTATTTGTAAATGGTGTTTTAATATGTGTGCTAATACCCTTTATATCACTCATATCATAACCTTCTAATTGGATACCCAATAGCTGAAGTGCATTCATTTGTAAAATTTCTAACGTGTTCTCATTCATAAAAAATCACCCCATTCCTTTATTTTATTATAACTAAAAATAAAGGAATGGGGTTGTAAATTTAATTTCATTTTATTCTAATAGCATTTTTTAAATCGTTTATGCATTTTTATTATTAAACTTAAGTTTAAATGGCGCATAGCACAATACCAAAATAAGTACGAGCCCTAAATAGCCAATTAATGGATAGAATATAGCTACTAAATCTGTAAATCCGACAAAACTTAAACATAATCCCACAATAACTGCTATCGTATAGAATATTTTAAATCTCATCGTATCTACTACCGTAAAGCGTGACGCAAAAGCATAAAACATTCCTAATCCAGTATTAAATATCATACCGAATATAACAATTGCCATGATAATACCTAGCACTGGCGAAATATTATTTACAATACCTAACATCGGCATATCCATATCTCCAACAACATCAATTTGTGTGAAAATAGCCAAGTGACTCAATACAATCATAATACCTAAAGCAAGACCACCAATTAATCCACCAGTTGCAGCAACCTTCGTATTCTTCTCTGATCCTCCCATGACTATAGCCATTGAAGCACCAACAGCAGTATTAAAGGAAGCATAGTTCACTCCAGCTACAAACCAGTTTGGTAATGTTGAAGGTTTAGCGTCTGATAATGTATTAAGCTGTGAAAATGGTGTATTTGTAGTAATAAAACTATAAACTGAAATGAGGATAATAAATATAATTAAAAATGGCGTTATATTGCCAATAACTTTTACCACACCTTCAACCTTTAACATACCCGCTAACAAGATTAATGCAGTCATTAATAACGTACCCACAATAGAAGGTAAACCAAATTGTTGATTAAGATTTGAACCCGCTCCTGCAATCATTACTACACCTACGCCAAATAATGTAAAGATAATAACTAAATCAATAATCCAACCAAGTACTTTTCCTAACAATGATTTTCCCGTTATATTATGTATCACTTCTTTATGAGAATCTGTTTTGAATTTACTACCTAGCCATACCAGCATCATACCCACATAAGTAAATAATGCAGTTGTAATAATTGCACCAAACGTTCCCATAATACCAAAACTAGTAAAATATTGAAGTACTTCTTGGCCAGAAGCAAAACCAGCACCTACAATAACACCAATAAATGCACTTGCAATTAATAAGATCCTTTTCATAATGTAATCCCCCTAAATTAAAAAGACAAAATAACTTACCCCTTAAATCATCATAAAATGATTAAATTTATATAGTTTGACTTTCTGGCTCACTTATAAATCAATATCCCATTTATCATATACATAAAATGAGCAATCATTTCTACATTTTATCATTTAAAGCTTAATTTATGTTGTATTTTCAATAGTATATCTTTCAGATGACCATTTAGTTTCTTGCTAAACTTCAATATTCCATAAAAAAAGAGACAAGTATAAACACGATGTACTTGCCTCTTATAATTAATTGCTAATAATAACTTGTTATCTTAATAAATAACCGCCATCAACAGGTAATGTTATCCCTGTAACATAGTCAGATGCACTACTTGCCAAAAATATTAAAGGTCCCATTAAATCTTCGGGCACTCCCCATTCACCAGATGGTATATGCCCTTTAATTTCTGGCCCTCTTATTGGATCTTCTTCTAATACTTTAGTCATATCAGTACGAATGTAACCAGGAGAAAGTGCATTCACTTGAATATTATAAGGAGCTAGTGCATCAGCGTACGCACGTGTAATACCAACAACGCCATGTTTACTAGCTGCATAAGGAAAGATATTTTTACCCGCACGATATGACTGCATAGAACCTATATTAATAATTTTACCAGTTTGCTGTTCTGTCATAACTTTAGCCGCTTCATGTGCCATATAATACGTTGCGTTCAAATTGATATCTATAACATTTTGCCAGTCTTCATCTTTATAGTCTAAGACATTATTTCGAATTTGAACGCCAGCATTATTTACTAAAATATCTAAACTTCCCCATGTTTCCACAGCTTGCGCAACAACTTTTTCTGCTGCACCTTCTTCTTTTAGGTCTTGTTGTATAAAAGACACTTTACCTTCGTTCTGTTCGACACTTTCTTTTAAAGCTTCCCATGCCTGATTTGAAGAACTTACAACTATGACATTAGCGCCATACATCGTTAATGCGATAGTATAATATTTACCTAAACCTCTAGCACCACCTGTCACAATTGCATTTTTTCCTTTTACAGAAAAACTATCCGTATTAAATTTTGTCATTTACAGTTCCTCCTTGTTAGTCATAATATTATTTACTTATATTATATAATTTTAAATTGTCATTGTGTTGATAAAAATAAAGGAGTCAGGTAGAAACCAAAGTTTGATTTCGCATACCTGTCTCCTCATTTTTTTCAGTATCATTACTTTATTAGTTCAATGAACGCTTATTATTAGATTTTTCATACTAATTTTTTGCTGTAATATATTTAAATAATTTATACAAAAATACTTAATATTAATATAAACACAAGTCCAGAAACTGAAATTACTGTTTCTAGTAGTGACCAAGTTAAAAATGTTTCTTTGACTGTTAAGCCAAAATATTCCTTAAACATCCAGAATCCTGCATCATTAACATGGGATAATATAACGCTACCTGCACCTATAGCAAGCACTACTAAAGCCACGTTAACATCTGACGCTTGTAATAACGGTAATACTATTCCCGTTGAAGAAATCGCCGCTACCGTTGAAGACCCTAGTGCAATACGTAGTACTGCAGCCACAATCCACGCTAATAGTATAGGAGACATTTCTGTACCTTCGAACAATTTAGCAATTGTATCTCCAACACCACCATCAATTAGTACTTGTTTGAAGGTACCACCACCTCCAATAATTAAAAGCATCATACCAATTGGATAAATTGCATTAGATACTGAATCCATAATTTCTGAATTGTTACGTCCTTGCTTAATTCCCATTGTAAATATGGCAAATAATACTGCAATAAGCATCGCCGTTCCCGCTGTACCTACAAAGTAAACTACAGATTCAAAACCGTTCGTCGCTGTTTCATTACCTGTAATTAACTGTACAATTGTAGAAAACAACATTAGGATAACTGGTGAAACAGCTGTTAATAAACTAATACTAAATCCTGGCATCTCAGCTTCACTAAATTCTCTTTGTGCACCTAATGCTGATATGTCACCTTCACGTGTATAAGCAGTTGGCGCGATTTTTTGTGCAATTTTATTAAATAATGGTCCCGCTATCAATGTAACAGGAATAGCAATAATAATACCGTACATTAACACATGACCAAGGTTAGCTTCCAATTCTTTTGCAATAACTACTGGTCCTGGATGTGGTGGCAAGAAGCCATGTGTCACAGATAAAGCTACTACCATTGGTAAACCTAATTTCAACTGTGATACATTTGCACGCTTAGCTATAGTAAATACTAATGGTATTAACAATACTAATCCCACTTCAAAGAATAGTGCAATACCTACAATAAATGCTGCAACCAGCATTGCCCATTGTACATGTTTATAGCCAAACTTTTTAATCAGCGTGTCAGCTATACGCGTCGCGCCGCCACCATCAGCAAGTAATTTACCTAAAATGGCGCCAAGTCCAAAAATCAAAGCAATATGGCCAAGTGTACTGCCCATACCATTTTCAACAGTTTCTATTATTTTATCTAAAGGCATTCCCAGTAATATTGCAGTTACAATAGATGTAATTATTAATGAAATAAAGGTATTTAATTTCAAGAAAATTATTAATGATAGTAATACGATAATACCTATTACCACCGTAGCCAATGGCCAAATTGTTTCAAACATCATCGTTCTCCCCTTCCATAATAAAGAATGAATATAGCTAACAGACATAACCATCTCATTCTTGGTAACGCTTTCTTTTTGTTCTAAAAAAACTTTTCTAACTGTGCTATTTAATAGGTATGTAGGAAAGGTAATTAAATAAATTGTCACCCAATGACAACTACTAATTACAGCTTTCCTTCTCCTCCAACCTACTTACTTGATTATCATTAATCCATATGTTCACGTTGGAACGCTGAAATTTCTGTATAACGATCTTCTAATGAACGGCTTAAGTTTATAAATATTGAAATTAATTGTTGGTATATTTTCACATTGTCCTCATTTGGTTTATGTTCATTTGTAGTACCAACCATTTCCTCAATAATTGAGAAATCCTCAATTTCTCCTAATGCTTTCATTCCTAATACACAAGCACCTAAGCATGAGCTTTCATAACTTTCTGGGACACTTAAATTAGTATCGAAAATATCTGCCATCATTTGACGCCAAACTTCACTTTTAGCGAAGCCACCAGTAGCTTTAATAGTTGATGGCGTCTCATACATAACCTCAATCAAGGCTAAATAAACTGTATAGAGATTATAAAGAACACCTTCTAAGGCAGCTCTAATCATGTGTTCCTTTTTATGAGATAACGTCAATCCAAAGAAAGAACCTCTCGCATCAGCGTTCCATAATGGCGCTCGTTCACCTGCTAAATACGGGTGGAATATTAGACCTTCTGCACCAGGCTTTACTCGATTAGCAATTTTAGTTAGTACATCATATGGATCTACTCCTAAACGTTTTGCTGTTTCAACTTCACTTGCTAATAACTCATCACGTAACCATCGCAGTACTACGCCGCCATTGTTAACGGGGCCACCGATAACATAATGATCATCTGTTAATACATAGCAAAAGATTCTTCCTTTATAATCTGTACGTGGTTTATCTATAACGGTTCTTATAGCACCTGAAGTACCTATAGTTACAGCAACCTCACCTTTTTTAAAAGCGTTCACACCTAAATTAGATAATACACCGTCACTTGCACCAACAACGATTGGTGTATTCTCATCAATGCCCATTAATGTTGCATAACGACGTTTCATACCTTTTAATATATGTGTCGTTGGTACAAGTTCAGGCAATCGCGATTCGTTAATACCTAATAGTTCGAGTGCTTCTTTATCCCAAGATAATGTTTCCAAATTCAACATACCTGTTGATGATGCCATAGAATGATCTATTACAAATTTCTCGAATAATTGATAGAAAATATACGTTTTGATATCAGCAAAAATAGCTGTTTGATTATATATTTCTTGTTGTTCATGCTTCATCCAGAATATTTTAGATAATGGAGACATAGGATGTATTGGCGTTCCAGTCCTTTGATAAATCGCATCACCGTTATGGTTATTTTTAATTTCTTCTGCGTATTTGCTTGCTCTATTATCTGCCCAAGTTAAATTTTCAGTCAAACGTTGATTGCTAGCATCCATTGCTATAAGACTATGCATTTGAGCGCTAAATGAAACTAATTTCAAGTCCTTTTTATCAATATCAGCTTCTCTCATGACATATTTGATTGTCATTAATACCGCATCAAATAACTCATCTGGATTTTCTTCTGATATTTCGACATTCGGTGTATGCAAAGGATAACCGATATTATGTTTCATTATAAATTGACCATTTTCGTCATAAAGCACTGATTTCGTACTTGTTGTGCCTATATCGACACCTATCATGTATTTCATGCTTTTGCCTCCCGATTCTTTACTACATTAAAATACTAAGTTAACCAAAAGCTTTCGATATCATCACCTACGTCATCAAAGTTCAAATGAAATGCTTCTTTCAATTTATGCGCATCTTTATTTGCAATTGCTTCAATAAATACTTCGTGGTTTTGATGAATTCTTTCAAAGTCTTCTGGGTTTTCATTCATTCGTTTACGCATAGATAACAAAATAAGTGCTTCCATTACTGGGCGTAAGTTATTCCAACATGTTTTTAAGTATTGATGTTTAGACGCCATAATTGTTACTTCATGAAATTTCATATCATGTTCAGTAAAAGCTTCTGCGTCTTCAAATTTAACCGCTACCTTCATCATTTCCAATTGTTTTCTTAATTCTTTTACAATTTGATTATGCATTAAGGGCTTAATTCTACTGAACGCAAATGACTCCAGCATAATTCTTAAATCATAAAGTTCTTTTTTCTCATTATCATCAAACGGTAAAACTTCTGCACCCATTCTTTCTAGATGAATTAATTGATCTTGTTTTAACAATTTAAAAGCGTCTCTAACTGGTGACCTACTGACGTTAAATTCTTTGGCAATTTGATTTTCTGTTAATAAAGTGTCAGGTGTTATCGTACCATCAACAATTCTCAAACGAATTTCAGCTGCAATCATTTCGCCTTTTGACACACCGTCTAACCATTGTTCAGGATATGAATAATCCACTAAAATACCACCTCTTTATCAATACGATATACTTGTATACAAGTATGGTAATACACAACTGTCAATATTGCAAGCGCTTGCAATTATTAGTTAATATGGTGAATGGCATAAAAAACCGACACATCAGGTTTTATAGACCTAACATGTCGGAAAAAATTTTATTTAGTGAGTCTAATGTAAACGTGTAAACATTTTATTTCTTATCTTAATTACAATTTTCTTAGTAAGTTTGAATCTTCAATTGTCTGTCCAATTGCCATACAATGACTAACCTCATGACAATAAGGGCACTGTAGTTTTCTAGTCTTCGATGTATGTGATGCAAAGAGCCAGGATTTTATATTTGGTTTAAAAACTTCCTGACAATTTGGACAAACATATTTAAAATGCTTATAGATAAAACGCGTCAAATAGACTGCAAAAATCATCAAAAATGGTAATACAACAAAACTCGGCCACCACTTTCTCATAATAATACTTGTTACAAAAGCCGTATATTGTACAATCGCCATCGGTAACACTCGATATACAATTGCTCTTGTTAATGTGCTCACGTTTCCTTTATTTGATACATATTGACTGGTTTCTAACAATTTATTTAATGGGGCCTCAGAATCTTTGCTTATATAACTTTTAAATTGCTTCATTTCTGCCAAAAGCATTTGATTTTTTTGAATTTCATGCTCTTTGTTTCATGCTCTTTGTTCAATCATGGATCGTATCGTCTTTAATTTATTCTCTTCTACAATAATTTTTTTAATATCTTTCAAACTAAATCCAAAGCGCTTAAAAATTAAAATAATTTCTAAATCTTGCTTACTTTGCTCGTCAAATACACGTCTTCCATTGTCTTCAGTCTTAGTTGAAGTTAACAGACCCTTCTTATCATATTCTTATTGAGACATTACATCGCTTTGCTAATTCACCTGTTTGATATTGAGTCATATTTTTTATACCTCCTCAATAAAAAATATACATGATGACGTTACGTAATTAGCAAGCAATTTAATTAATTTTTAAATACTTCTGAGTAAATATCTTGTAATTTGCTTTCTACAGAAGTAATATCTGTTGCACACTGCTTCAATACAGATCTATATTTTTCTGTGTTCTCACTATTTTTATAACGAATTTTATGTTCTAGGCTAGCCCACATATCCATCCCTATTGTTCTTATTTGTATTTCTACTGGTACAAGCTCCATAGAATGTGCTAAGTAGACTGGTATAGTCACTACAATATGCAAACTACGATATCCATTTTCTTTTGGATGTTCAATATAATCTTTACGCTTTATCAAATTAACATCTGCTTGTTTAAGCAATAAATCTTCAATCACATAAATATCATCCAAATAATTACAAACCACACGGATACCGGCTACATCTAATATATTCTCTTTTGCAGATTCTGTACTTATATCACAGCCCTTACGTGCTAATTTGTTTATCAAACTTCTCATCTCTTTAACACGACGTTCCATATGATGTATTGGATTATGTTTGTACATCTGCTGAAATTGATCATCTAATATATCTAGTTTTGTACTTACTTCTTTTAATGCTGAAGAATATAGTTGTTCCAAGGCAACAAAACCAACAACCATTTCTAGAGCCTCTTCCGACTCATTAATATGGTCGATACTTTCTTTAAATTCTTCCTTCAAGTCGTCTACATTTAACGAAGGTTTACGTTCTATGTACATATTTCGTACCTCCAATTAATCACTTCTTATAGAGCATTATAGCTAATTCTAATTTACATTTTAAATATAAAGCTATACTTCTCTATAATTTCCACCATATTGAACGCGTGATGGTTACCAAACTTTATTTATTTTAGTCAATTAATATCCATAAAATTACAAATAAAAAGAGCAAGACAGAAATCAAATTTTGCTGAAATGATTTCATTGTCCCGCCCCGACACGTATGGCTAAGAATTAAAGACTAAATTGTCCTCAACATCTACTTATGTCAAAAACTGTTTTACTATTTCAACAATTATATAATCTTACGAATAGTCCATGTAGTTATTCATTCTTTTTATACTCTATAATTTCTGTTTCTCGGTTATCTGCAATATTTCGTGCACGTTTCAGCGCATCTTCTTTTTTAAAAAAAGTATCTGAGGCTTGTTTTGCACCATCTGATTTAACTTTCCATTCTTTGTCTTCATAATACACATGAACGTCTTTTTGGTTTAATTCCGGATTAGCTGAATCATCTTGTTTATGCTTTGTAATTTTTTTGTTTTTTAATTCTTTTAATTCACTGTCTGAGGCATCTCTATACCAAGATTCAGCTTGTTTAGTTGCGATGGGAATTACATTTTCTTCCTCATAACCATCTTTTAACATGGCATTGCCAATATCAATTGCTTTCTTGCGTTCTAACTCATCAAAATTTTTCCAACTTTGCGGATAATCTTCCATTGTCCAAGGCATGACCACCACTTCCAATCTATTTATTCATGCTTATTGTTTACCACTAATAAATTAGTATAAACTGTTCATTGCACTCAACTCATTTTATAGAACATAAAGCTAATAATGATTACTCGTTGTCATAAAGGGAATTGTAGTACATATATTAAGTTGATAAATTCTATACAGATTGGAGGGGCTTTTATGGCGAATATCACAGTTGGTTTAATCCCTTCACCTGATATGCCCCATAAAATGATAAATAAAATATACGATGAGTTACCTAGAGCAATTCAGGAACAGACAAATTATGAAAGTTGGCGCTTTGATAAGCATGTTGCTTCTATAGTTGGTACTGCTGAACATATGGACAAAGCAATGGATATAGCAACAAACATGAAAAAGCAAAAAGAATGGGATTATGCCATTTGTATTACTGATTTACCAAATTTTTCTAATCGAAAAACAGTTATCTGTGATATAAATTACGATAATAATATCGCGCTCATTTCACTACCCGTCTTAGGGGCAATAAAACTTAAAAAGAAATTAAAACATTTCATCACTTATGTCATTCAATTATTACAAAGCGGTGGTTCTGACAAGCAACTTCTTAATAAACGACATTTTAAATTAACTAAATTCAACACTGTAATTCCTAAAGAAGAAGCACAGGATCAATATCATCAACGTATTATCGTAAAGTCCACAACTATAGGATGGCTTCATTTAATAGCAGGAATGACCTATGCCAACGAACCATGGTCTGCAATCTTCGACTTTAAAAAAATAATTTCAGTTTCATTTGCTACTGGAACATATATATCGATTTTCTCTACCCCTTGGGATTTAAGTTTAGAATATGATTATTGGCGGTTTATATTACTTATGTTGTTATCTATATTCGGGATGGTTGGCTGGCTAATATATTCTTATAATTTGTGGGAACAACAAAGTCCTAAAACTCAAAAATTATATAGATATATTTATAATTTCACTACAGTGACCACTTTAACTACCATCACACTCTTTAACTTTTTAAGTTTATTTCTATTACTTACAGTTAGCACTTTACTCTTTGTCCCACCAGAATTATTTTCAAACTGGACAACACTTAACAGTAAAGAACCTACTTTAATTAACTATATTAATTTAATTTGGTTTATAACTTCTCTAGGTATCTTGGCAGGTGCAATGGGTTCAACAGTAGAGAATTCAGAAAAAATCAAACGTGTAACTTATTCATTTAGACAATATTATAGAAATAAACAGTTAGAACAAGCAGACGAAGATACTTATGATAAACACGAAGAACATCACTCTTACGTAGGACAGAAACAAACACATAGAAAGGAGCGTAATTAATGTGTAGTAATATTGTGAAAATAGGCTTAGTTGCAGCTCCCGGCGTAACTGAAAAAATTGCTTGTCATCTAAAAACAGAGCTACCAGAATTACTTGCCTCACATTTTTCTGAAGACAATGAATGGCAAATTGAGACAATCATTGACCCTCTTACAGGTTCTGCTGAAACCGTTCAAAAAATATTTCGCAAAATTTCTGATTACCAAAATAACAACGCATGGCAATATACAATTGGCCTAACCGATTTACCAATCGTTAGAAACGGAAATGCTGTTGCGTTTGATATCAATAGTAGTAATGGCGCAAGTTTAATCTCTATACCGTCTTATGGTTGGCGCCCTATAAAAAAACGGCTCCAACGCTCTATATTAGGTATTATTGAAGCTATTGATGAATATAATGAATCAAATATGAAACAAACGAAAGGTGAAGATGAAAGCGAACAGCAATTGGATGCTCAATTTCCCTTTTCAAATTTAGTCACAAAAACTGAATACTTTGAAGATACCAATTCACAACACACGTTATATTATGTTTCTTCAAATACAAAAGGTTCATTTCGTTTAATTAGTGGTATGACATTTGCAAATAATCCTTTTAATATGTTAAAGAGTCTTAGTAATGTAGTTGCGATAGCCTTCACCACTGGTGCTTTTGGTATCGTTTTTACTACGATGTGGAATTTAAGTTTTGTCTACTCTGCATGGCGCATGCTATTAATTATGTTGGTTGCCATTTTAGGTATGATGGTATGGATTATTGTTGCACATAATTTATGGGAATCATCAAAAGAAAGTAACAATAAACAAATAACAATGTTATATAATTTAACAACTACTTTAACTTTAACTGTGTCTATTGTTTTTTATTACTTAATTTTATTTTTTCTTTTTTTACTGGCTTCACTAGTAGTTTTACCGCCAGGCTATTTAGGACAAACACTACAGTTAAATGGCTCTGCTAACTTCATTACTTATATTAATCTCGCATGGTTTGCAACTTCTATTTCTACCGTTGCCGGGGCAATTGGTGCTGGTTTAAATAATGAATCACAGATATTAGAAAGTACATATGGTTATCGACAAAAACAACGGTACCAAAAAATGGCCGAAGATGAAAAAGAACGTGCTGAAAGAGAAGAAGATGCTCAAGATGCAATCAAAACAAAAAAACAAGAAAGCGAAGCAAAGGCTAAGCAATATAAAAATAGCGATTAGATTCTTACACTTACCGATAGTCTAACCCAAGACAAACCGCAGTCTACTCCAATTTATTATATTCAATGTAAGAACTGACATTCTCTATACAAACAAGCCACCCTTAATGCTAACAAACTAGCAAAGGGTGGCTTATTTTATACATTCAGTTATAATGACGCTTCTTGTCTTACATTCATACAGTTAGTTTGAATACTCAACAATGACGTTTTCAGATGTGCATATTGAGGTAAATTTGGTAATGTTTTCCATTGAATATGATTACCTCTTTCAAAGTGTTTAGCAATATTCTCAAAAACCAATAAATAATTTCCCATCGTATCATCATCTATATGATAACGTTGTTCATTACTTAACGCTCTTGTCAGTATAAAACTGATTTCTTCCAAAGCATAAATACTTGGATAATAGTATTGTATCACCATTTTATTACTAAATATCTCACCATTTGCACTGTTATAAACTTGTGTCATATTATTTAATTTAACGCTGAGTTTTAGCATTTCATGTTTATCTTGTTCCCTTGAAGCATACTTATTACTTGAGAATAGATAATGGAAAATGACTGCCTCATCTCTAGCAACTGCTGCTAAAGTATCTGGCAACATAGATGAAGCCGTTTTTCTGCCAATAAATAGCAAACAAATAACTGCTATGAGGATACCTACTATAACATCTATTACTCTTGGTAAAGCAATTAAGATAGTCAAATGGTTAGACGCAAGTCCATTTAATAAAATCACTTGTATTGTAATAAATATCACTGCAAACGAATAATTGGCACCGACGAACATTTCAGTTATACCTGCTGCAACTGCCAATAATATAATTGCTACAGGAATTGGCGGCGTTGCTAATAATATTAGTGATAAGAATAATACACCAATAATGGTACCAATTCCTCTAGCTCCTGCACGTTCAAAACTATGCAATGTAGTCGATCCTAATAATACAGTATGTGCACTTAATGGAATCCAATAAGCTTTCTCAAAATCGAACATGAGCGCTATAAAAATAGCAATTGCCATGATGACGATATAACGTACTGTATTTCTAAACACAAATGAATCTAAAGTTAAATTTTGCATCATGCGTTGTCCATAAATTGGTACCCGAATATCTATTTCATGTTCCACTCGTTCACTGTCTGCATTCATAATCGCATCTACTTTAATAATACTATCAACTAAATTTTGGTATACAGCATCTACTTCTACTTTTTGTGTCCATTGACTCGTTGTATTACCATGTGAATAAACACGTTTAATTACATAATCTGCCATCTCTTTTATTTCTTCTGGCAACGGGCGTGCATCCTTTTCATTCAACTCCAATAATTCTGAATGGATACCTTGTGCCGTATTATGTAACAATAACAGTCGCTGAAACTCTGCTGATTCTTTTGATTCCGCTGTACTTGATGTGATGAGTTGAATATCTGAATTTCTGAATGCCGTTACTGCAAATTGTGACGCTTTGGCAAATGCCTTTGCGTCGTCAAAATTATAAATCAATTGCTTGATAATATTGTAATCATTTTTAATTGCTTTTGATTCTGTAGATTCTTTGGATAGCAATATTACTAATATCACAATAACAGTTGCTAATAGTCCTCCGACAAACATTGCGCAGCCTCTTGTTAAAGCTTCTTCTGGAGCTACAGGTAAGTTGATTGGCAAACTAAATGCAACGATAAAAAACGTGGAAGACGGTCCAGGGATATTAAGAGAGCTAAAGATGTAGTATGGTATCACCGAAACAACTAAAAGTAATATACCAAATATGATTGGTTGGCTAACGGTTAAAGTCCCTAGAACCATAGCTAAAGATAAACCTATTGCTGAAAAGAGCACCATTCGTAATTTAGATTTAGCCGGACCTCCAAAGACATAGATATGTGCCAAAGTACCAGTTGAAATTAGTAACCCTATAGAAAAATAGCCAGTGACATAACCAATAAGTAAAGGAATTAACATTAAGATACATTGTCTAATTCCTTTTGTTACATCAATCTTCATCGAATCGAACCGTAGTAAAGATTTTATATAATTAGTCAATATTGTCAAACATCTCCTTTTCTATTTTATTTTACAATGATATGTATAATTTTATTAAATTTTCCGCCACATAAATAGAGCGGGACAGAAATCAAAGATGTGATTTCCTATTCCCGCCCTCATAAGGCTGATTAAATAGTTAAAAGTCTTGTATTGAAACATGCCATCTTAATTATTCGATAATCGATTTGCTATGTCCACCCTAAACAACAACTAACATTACTTACTATATTAATACGCTTGATTATTAAATAGCCATATGATTTAGTGAATTTGTTCCTAACTTATTTAGTTTAATAAAATATATAAAGTCATCTTAAATATATATACTTATCTAGAAGTATTACTTCTCTATTTTAACACTTTTTCTAAATTCTTCTAGATGCGATTAGTATGAACACTTTTCAAATTATTCAACTGAAAATTAATGGTTGTTATTTCTACTCGGCTTCTTTAATATCTTCTTCTACATTTGAATAATCAATATCTGCTTCTAAGAAAGTTTGATTATTTACTGGGAAATGTTGTTCTAGTGTCTCTATATTACTCAATTCAACAATACCATGATTCATTTCAAAATCTAGTACGTGCCCTCCGACAGATTTATGATTATCTACAAAGTGCAAGTGGAAGCCACTAGCAGCTATGCCATGAAATAATTGTGGGGAATAAAAGCCGACAATTGTACCTTCTATTTGTTCATGCGTGAATTCTGGCTGGCGCTTAGCAGATTCAATAAGTTTAGTATATGGTTTCTCTTGTTTTGGCATCATACGCACATGTACCATTTCAAATTTACCAGTTATTTTTACAGCGATAAAAATATTGTCGCTTAAAGCCTTTTGTTGTACTTTATTCAATAATGTTTCAGAATCAGTTATATTACGAACATCAAATTGAGCATCTGATTTGAATGGCGTAACCGTTGCAAAAGGTGTTAGCTCATCGCCCTTCAACTCCTCGAATTCTCCATATTCATTTGCGTGAAAAGCTCGATTATCTAATATAATCACTTCACCATCAGAACCTGTGAGTGTTCCTATACCTAAATCACCATGTTCTAAAATTTCATTAATTGTTGCAGTACCTTCCAATAAACCCGCCATTAACGTTCCTAAAGTACCATGTTGATATAACATTATTTTTACACTCCTAAAACTACTTTTCTCTATCAAAATCATTATTATATTACCCGCAACATAAAATTATACACTTATTAATATGATTAAAACAGTATCTTGCTTAGCTTTCCCAAGATAAAGAAAATGGGATAGAGATCAAAATTCAATTTTGATCTCTATCCCACTCTCTTATTAATTCAATACATTTCAAATAATTATTTATGTTGTTTGATCTTGAGAAACGCTAATATCTGGTTTTTCAACTAAATATTGACTTACTTCAGCAAAGAATGCTTTAAAGTGATCAGAATTGTTATGTGCTTCAACAGCTGCTTCATCTTTGTAACGTTCGATAAAGGCAAAAGTATTAGGTTCGTCTGTTTGTTCAAAATGTTTATAAAATAATGAACCTTCCTCAGTGCTAGCACCTTCAAGTAATGGTTTTACTAATTCTAAATAACCTTCTCTTTTAGCTGGGTCAATTTTCATTATTGCATTAATAGTAATCATATTTTTCTCCTCCTCATAAGTATAATTATTATACTAGGGGATAATCAAAAAGCACAAATAATTAAACTTTATAAATTTTCTTTTTCTATAATTAAAGGTTGATCGGGTTTTACAAAGAACCACATAATAATCGCAAACACTACTGGGATAATTACTAATTCTAATGTCATTGTCCAACCCACAATGTCAACCATCATACCTGCCAATAATGGACTTAATAATGCACCAATATTCCCCCACAGATTCATCCATCCGGATACAGAACCAGAGAAATTACGTCCTAAATCCGTCGCTGCTGCCCAACTCATTCCTGTGGCAATGCCAATACCTCCGAGACATAATGATAGCCAAAATACATTAACTACTAGATTGTCTGTTTGTAATGACATAAATAGTGAGATACAGAATACTAAGAAACCAATAATAGCAATTGATGCACGTGCCACAAAACGAGATTTACCACTTTGTAACAGTTTATCTGAAACTGCTCCTCCACAAAGTATAAGTAAGAACATTGCTATCCAAGGAGCTCCTGCTGCCCAAGCCATATCAGGATCAGTAAGTTTCACTTTATACTGTTCCGTAAGATATGTAGGTAACCAAATTAAAAATAACGAAACTACAAACTGTACTACAAAATATTGTGCTGCTATCGCATAAAAACTAAAGCGCGTGAAAAAGATATTCCATGGTGCATTCGATTTTTCTGTCTTTATAACATCTCTATTTTCAATAATATAATTTTTCTCTGCTTCATTTACCATCTTGTGTTGTTCTGGTAAATCTTTTGCAATTACCATCCATAATATAGCGATAACAAAACCTACCGCCCCAAATATATAAAATACCGCTTGCCAACCAAACATATTTACAATTGCTATCGTTACTACTGGAGCAATTACAGGCCCAAAGTATGAACCAGCAAGCAACGCACTAGACGCACGCCCTTTTTCACCTTTTGCAAACCAGTTTGTATTAAATACAGCATTAGAAGGATACATTGGCGCTTCTCCTACACCGAATAAGAAACGTACGGCGTAAAGCATACCATGATTTTTTACAATACCTGTTAAAACCGTAAAAGCGCTCCACCAAACAAGTGCAATAGTTAATAATTTTTTTGACCCAAATTTTTCAGCCAAAAATCCAGATGGCACTTGCATTAATGCATAGCCTAATGAGAAGAATGATGCTAATAAACCGAATTGTGTTTTATTTAAGTTTAAGTCTTCCATCATCGGTCCTGCAATTATAGATATATTGGAACGGTCCATATAAGCAATTACTCCGATAATAAAAAATGCTATTGCAAAATACCATCTAATATTTGTTCTTTTTTCTTTCATTTCTCTCCAACTTTCTCCCTTTAGTAACCAGTCATCATATGACCTATTGTTTTAAACGATATTACCACAATATGAAATCGCTTACAATAACTTTTTTACTTTTTACATGATTATATGAAACCAATCACAATATCATACTTGAGCCCTATGTATGTTCCGTAGACAATTTAGTATTTTAGATTATACTTGAAGATGTACAAAAAAATTAACAAAGTTTGATTTTAAAGGAGCCAATCATAGAGCTATGGAACAAATACTTACCGACTTTATTAGCACATGGGGCTATGCTGCCATTGCAATATTAATATTATTTGAAAATATATTACCTTTCATACCTTCTGAAATTATTTTAACTTTTGCAGGACTAATGTCTGTTAAATCAGGATTATCTATACTCATTCTTTTTACAATTTCAACGATTGCATCATTGATAGGTTTACTTGTCCTCTATTATATAAGTAGACTTGTTTCTGAAACGCGTTTATATCGTTTCGTTGATAAATATGGCAAATGGATTAAATTAAAAGGCAAAGATGTTGAACGTGCAAACGATTGGTTTAAAAAATATGGTGCCATTGCAGTGTTCATCTGTCGCTTTATACCAGTTTTACGTGTACTGATTACTATCCCAGCAGGAATCAATCGTATGAATGTTCTAGTTTTTACAATTCTTTCATTAATTGGTACAACCATTTGGAATTTCGCTTTAATTTATTTAGGTAAATTATTGAGTGGTAGTTGGGATGTATTAATGAATGGTTTACATACCTATTCGTATATTATGTATGTCGTTATTATTTTAGCGGTGATTTTTGTCTTTTATAGACTTTTCAAAAAAGACCGTGTCCAATAAGAATGCGTTTGCTTAGCCTAATAAATTAACAGGCCAATTTAACTCACTTGAAATTCAATAAAATAAAATTTACGCTCTTGTCGCAATAATAAAATCATTGTGATAAGAGCGTTTTTATACTTATATCTTCTATTTCCATAACGTTATCAATGTTTGACGTAAAAAAGGCTAACTTCCCCCTTTGAAGTTAGCCTTTCACGATCTATATAAAATTTCTCCCTTATTAAATAACACTATAATGTTGCGCTGAACAAGTGAATATCAGCCATAATTTAAACCCCTTTTTAAATTATGATTCACTCTTGTTCATCTTTATTTTTAACAATTCGACGTACATCAGCTAAATCAGTCGCTACATCAATTTGTGGTTCTTTAGTCAATTTACTGACTATGAATGTAACAATCAAACTTGTTAAAAAGCCAGGTATGATTTCATATAAATTAAAGAAATCGTTTATATCTCCTAGTGGTTTAACAAATGCAATCCATAGTATAACTACGATTGCACCCGACAACATACCGCTGATAGCGCCGGTACGACTTAAACCCTTCCAATATAACGACAAGAGCACTAGTGGTCCAAAGGCTGCACCAAAACCTGCCCAAGCATTACCTACAAGATTTAATATCGTATCATTAGGCGACCATGCAATACATATAGATATAATTGCAACTACTATAACTGATATACGCCCAACCAATACAAATTCTTTTTGATGTTCTTTAGCGGCTTCTTCACCACGAAACAACTTATAAAAGTCTTCTGTTAATGAGCTTGATGTCACTAACAATTGCGAAGAAATCGTGCTCATAATAGCAGCTAAAATGGCCGCAAGTAAAAACCCGCCAACAAGTGGATGGAACAATATTTGCCCCATTAAAATAAATAACGTTTCAGGATCTTTTAATTCAACCCCACTGCTATTAACAAAAGTGATACCTACCAGTCCAACACCCACTGCACCAAGTAAGCTAATCGCCATCCAACCTATACCAAAACGTCTTGCTGTCGGTAACTGTTTGATAGATTTAATAGACATAAAACGAACAATTATATGTGGTTGACCAAAATAACCTAACCCCCAAGCAAAGAAAGAAATAATACCTATAAACGTTGTTCCTTTAAATAAATCTAAATTTGTAGGTTTTAATTCTGCCGCTTGTGATATAGTATCTAGACCACTTAATTGCAGCATCGCTACTATCGGAACCATCACCATAGCAATAATCATAACAACCCCTTGGAAAAAATCTGTTAATGATACTGCTAAGTAACCTCCGAAGAACGTATATGCAATAACTATAATTGCCACTAATAACATACCAAAGTGATAATTCAATCCAAAGGCACTTTCAAACAAAACTCCTCCTGAAACCATTCCAGAGTGAGTGTAAAGAGTAAAGAATACAACGATAATCCCACCTGCAATTATTTTAATCAGATTTGATTTATCATCCACTCTATTTTTAAAGAAATCTGGTAGTGTAATTGCATCTCCAGCCTTTTCCGTATAAACACGAAGACGAGGTGCTACAACTACATAGTTTATGTATGCGCCAATTGTTAAGCCTATGGCTAACCATGCTGCAGATAATCCAGTTGAATACACTTCTCCTGGTAATCCCATAATCATCCAACCACTCATGTCAGACGCCCCTGCAGACAATGCCGTTACATATGGACCAATATTTCTTCCACCTAACATATATTCACTTACGTTGCTCGTAGATTGTTTAAATCCATAGTACCCTATGCCTAATAAAACAATAAAATAAACACTCAGCATAATATATGTTTGCCAATTTGGATCTACTTGACTCGATAACGATGTCCCCAATGTAAACATGAAACAAACTCCTCCCCTTATAATTTTGTTACATGCATATATTATACAAAAATAATTATTAAATTAAACAATAAATCGCAAATTTTTTGTTAATATATATATATATAGACCTAATAACAAGCTTTAAACACTGGTATAAAAAGGTTTTAGCGCCTACAAATTATAATTGTACAATTACACTTTTATGACAAAAATACCTCTATTAGCATTCATATAAATGTATGTTTATCACAACATTTATATAAATATCAAAAATACTATATTTGAGTAACATAAACAACTTTCACTTCAAATCCGCCTTTTAAATCTTCATATTAAAAATTTTTTTGACACTAAGTTATACACTCAATCCATATCTTCGAATTTAATTAAAATTCATAATATAATAAGTAGTAGACAAAAGATTGTATTTTAATGCTACAATAAGAAACATATAATGGAAGCGTTTTACTAATTTGTATTTTATACTTTAGAAATTTATTCAACTGGAGTGACATAAATAATGCATAATTCAACAGACAAGAGTGTAAAAGAAAGATTTTTAGATTTACTTTCTGAACAATTTGATACTAAAGAAGCGCTCGCAACTGAAATCATCAATTTAGAATCTATTTTGGAACTTCCAAAAGGGACAGAGCACTTTGTTAGTGATTTGCACGGAGAATTCCATGCCTTTCAACATGTTTTACGCAATGGTTCAGGGAATGTTCGTTCAAAGATTAATGACATTTTCCAAGATACGCTAACGCGTAAAGAAATTAATGAGTTTTCTGCTTTAGTTTATTATCCTGAAGAAAAATTACAACTCATAAAAAATAGTTTTAGTTCAAAATCAGAATTAAATGAATGGTATATCACGACCATTAACCGTCTAATTAAACTAATTACTTATGCATCATCAAAATATACACGTACAAAACTACGTAAATCTTTACCTGAAAATTATGTTTTTATTGTGGAAGAATTATTATATAAAAGTAATAAATATAATAATAAACACTCATACTATGAAACATTAATCAAACAAATTATAGAATTAGAACAATCAGATGATTTAATTATTGGACTATCTTTTACAGTACAACATCTAGTGGTGAATCACTTACATGTTGTAGGAGATATCTATGATCGTGGACCTGAACCAGATAAAATTATGGAAACACTCATAGATTATCCTTCTGTAGATATTCAATGGGGTAATCATGACGTACTATGGATTGGAGCATATGCTGGGTCTAAGGTTTGTCTTGCAAACTTACTTAGAATTTGTGCACGTTACGACAATTTGGATATTATTGAAGATGCATATGGCATCAATTTACGACCGTTATTAACACTTGCCGACAAATATTATGATGGTTCAAATCCAGCTTTCCGTCCTAAAAATGCTGAAGGTTTATCCGAGCTAGAGTTAGAACAAATCACTAAACTCCATCAAGCCATAGCTATTATTCAATTTAAATTAGAAGCACCAATTATCAAACGTCGCCCTACATTTGAAATGGAAGAACGTTTAGTATTAGAAAAAATTAACTATGAAAAAAATGAAGCAACACTTTACGGAAAAACATACCCATTAGAACACACTTGTTTTCAAACAGTTGATCCTAATGCCCCCAATAAATTAACTGATGAAGAAGCAGATGTAATCGATAAATTATTGTTATCAGTTCAACAATCCGAAAAACTAAAACGTCACATGACTTTCCTTATGCAAAAAGGAAAACTTTACTTACCTTACAATGGAAACTTACTTATCCATGGTTGTATTCCCGTCGATGAACAAGGCGAAATGGAATCAATGGTTATTGATGGAGTGAAATGTTATGGCAGAGATTTATTAGACCATTTCGAAGAATATGTACGAATAGCTTTTGACCATAAAGATATCGAAGATGATTTAGCTACAGATTTAGTTTGGTATTTATGGACTGGTAAATATTCTTCACTATTTGGCAAACGTGCAATGACTACATTTGAACGCTATTTCATCAAAGATAAAACAGCTCATAAAGAAACTAAAAATCCTTATTATTATTTACGTGAAGATGTAGATATGTGTAAAAAAATGCTAAAAGATTTCGGTTTAGATCCCGAACAAGGTCATATTATCAATGGTCATACACCAGTGAAAGAAATTGATGGGGAAGACCCCATAAAAGCTGATGGTAAGATGATTGTCATTGATGGCGGATTCTCAAAAGCTTATCAATCAACGACAGGTATTGCAGGATATACTCTGCTTTATAATTCATTTGGTATGCAGCTCGTGGCCCATCAACACTTTAACTCTAAAAAGCACGTATTGCTTAACGGCGCTGATGAACTCTCAATTCGCCGTGTCGTAGATAAAGAATTACAACGTAAAAAAATTCGTGATACAAATACTGGTCATGAAATTCAAGCGCAGATTGATATCTTAAAAGAATTAATGCATGATCGTTTTGTAAACTAGTGACACCCGCAAAGACAAATCTATAAAATAATCCGAGGCATAAAGCTATGTCTCGGATTTTCTATGAATATAAGAAGCATCTATGAAAACAAAAAACTATCGACAAAGATGAATCCTTTGTCGATAGTTTAGGCTGAGAACACATTCTCACTCTTTTTAACTTCTTATATATTTTGATGTAAGTAAGCGTCTTTTAAATAACCTATTACTCCTTCCTCAGCGTCAGAGATAAACTGATTACTACGCTTAAATGTTACTACACTATTATTATCTATATGATAGAGTACCATATCATTTTTAGTTAATTGATTTTGTTTTTTTGCTGGTATTTCTAAAATATTGTGTTCACATATAAAACGATTAAACCAACGGGACGTGAAATTCCAATCAAAAAGAATATGATTTCTAATCGGACCATCTACGTTACTACGATCATGTTCATCGCTAAACGATACTGGCATCATATCTACATGCTTCAAACCAAATTCTGGAACTAACTCATTAAAAGCTAAGCTATTAAATATAAAGGATTGTGTCATCAATATACATTTATTATATCGTGTCATATCTGCATATATTCGGTCATTGCTTGATAATAAGTTTCCATCAAAAACTTCAAAACCTAATTCTTTTGAACGTTGTGTTGTATTACTATATAAATTAAATGTCATAACCGGTATGTTATGGCTTCTTAATTTTGCTCCAAGATGAAAAGAAAATTCACTTTCCCCTACTATAATAATGCCAGGAGGTTCAGTACTAGAAATTCGCATAATCTTACTTAATGGTAAAAAGCTAAAGCCATATATGACAACGGTAATAAATACTAAGCCAAAAGTAACTGGCGTTATATATTCTGCCATCGGTGTCCCTTTTTCAATGAATAAACCACCGAAAAATTGCGCTACCGTTAATACAACTATACCTCTAGGTGCCATCATTGATACCATCGCTCTCTCTCGTTTAGATATCTCAGTGTTTACTGTAGATAAGAGGATAGAAATTGGTCTTACTAAGATAATCATAATGGCACAAAAAATAAATAGTTTCCAAGACATGACACTTTTTAATACTTCTAACGTTAATGAAGAAGTGATTAATATAAATACAGTGGAAATCATTATCGATGATGTATTTTCAATAAAATGATCTGATTCCTTAAAGATTAAATCGTGTCTCTTCATACGCGCCATCATTAGACCAAATATCGTAACTGCTAATAGGCCTGATTCCGGTAAAATCTCATCACATATTGAAAAAATTAATAAGATAAAGATTAATTGTATCGGCGGCATCAAATTTTGTGGAATAAGATCTTTTTTAATTAACCACATAAATAAGTACGAAGCACCAAACCCAATAGCAATTGCAATGAATAAACTTATAATAAATCTAGCTATTAACTGCAAATCAAATCCTTGTTCTATAATTTGAAAAATATAAAATGCACCTAAAGCAAGCATTGGTCCGATAGGGTCAAGTATAATACTTTCCCATCTTAGTATTGAATCAACACGCTTTTTAACTTTCGCTTGTTTTAATAATGGTTGAATCACAGTCGGCCCTGTGATTAAAAATAAGCCACCTAACACTAACGAAATAGATAGTGAAAAACCAATAATATAATGTAGTGTGACTGTCCCAAGTATCCAAGCAATAATTGCACCTATCGTGATAATTCGTATAACCGCTTTTGAAATCCCTTTAATTTCACGAAAATCTAAATTACTACTTCCCTCAAATAGGATAATTGCCACCGCTAATGAAACTAAGGGACTAAATACTTCTTCCCCCAAACTTTCTTGCGGATTAATCAAGCCAAATACTGGTCCTACAAGTAATCCAACTATGGCCATAACTACGATAGATGGCCATTTAATTCTATTCGCAAACCATTGACTAAAAATACCCAATGCCAAAAATATAACAATGAGTAATGTTAACGGTAAATTTAATAATGACACATGACTCACACTCTCCCGATTTTTATATTTATTACCCGGTATTTTTATGTAAATTAGCTACTAAATTAAAGCATAAAATAAAGCAATAAGAAGACATATTATCAAAAATTTTATATTAACGCACTAAAAATGTTTTCTTTTATTTATTGCTTAAGTCTTCTCTCAAAAGTTCACTCTATATACACAATTGTATTCAGTATATAAACTTTAGTGTTTAATTTTACCTTATTTTCATATAAAATGATTCACTGTGATACTTTTCTACAAAATTTTACAATCTAAAACAATGAAAGGATTTCAACTTCTATGACAAACTTGAAGGAAATTATTATTGTCGCTTTTGCATTTGTAGGTGTTGTTGTGGGTGCTGGATTTGCAACTGGACAAGAAATTTTTCAGTTTTTTACAAGTAATGGCAATTTTAGTGTTTATGGTGTGTTGATTACAGGATTCATCATTACAATTGGCGGTGTTTTTGTACTACAAACTGGTTATCGCTTACGCTCTCATAATCATACTGAACCAATTAAACACTATTTACCGCGTCCTATCGCAACAGTATTTGATATTATTTTGACTTTATTTTTATTTGCACTAGCTATGATAATGACCGCTGGTGGCGCATCAACAATTCACGAAAGTACAGGGATGCCTTATTTATTTAGTTCATTAATTTTAGTTCTTGTTATCTTACTAACACTATTCTTAAAATTTGATCGTCTTATTACCGTTTTAGGTATGGTTACACCATTTTTAGTAATTATTGTTACAATCATTGCTGTTTATTACTTTTCTACAGGTCAGTTAAACTTCAATGCTGCACATCATTATGCAAATAGTGATGGTCGCTCAGATCAATGGTGGTGGTTTGATGCAATTAATTACGGCAGTCTACAAATTGCCGCTGCTTTTAGCTTTTTAACAGTTATGGGGGGCCGTCTAAAATTTGAGAAATCAACAGTTTGGGGTGGTATATTAGGTGGTATTACTATTACTTTCTTACTCTTGATGCTCAACTTAGGTATGATCACTGAATTCACACAAATTACTGGTGTTGCATTACCTTCATTGTTATTAGCAAAACAGATTTCTCCAATTATTGGAATTTTTATGTCGGTTGTAATGGTATTGGTTATTTATAATACCGTCGTTGGGCTTATGTACGCTTTCGCATCTAGATTCACTACTCCTTATACTAAAGCCTATTATCGACTTATCATTGTGATGACAATTGTTACATTTGCTACAACATTTATTGGTTTTATCGAATTAATAGGCAAAGTATTTCCAGTTATGGGTGTATTTGGTTTCATTCTATTAATACCAATCTTGACAAAAGGAATATTGCGAAAATAGACACATTTAATTTTGCATAGTCACTTTTTGCTTAATACCATGCTATAAAACCTTATTAATATTTTTCAAAAAGATCCATCTATTTAAACACCAACTTTACAATATGTATTGTCATAATTATAATTATTATGACAAATTTATAATAAATTAATAGGATAGGAAAATATATGGGCACTATAAATTATATTTTTTATTTCTAAATTACTATTTTTTTATCACAATCATACATAAAGGAAGATGATTCTAATGCACGAAGGCATTAACTACAAAAAATTTATTTTTCCTATCGTTGCAGGTATCATTATCTGGCTATTCACACCACTTAGACCAGATGGTTTAGATCCTGCTGCTTGGCACATGTTTGCTATATTTGTAGCAACAATCATTGGTTGTATTACACAACCACTACCGATAGGTGCAATTGCTATGATAGGTTTCACATTAGCTGTGTTAACTAACACAGTTAAAATCGATACTGCTGTAGCTGGGTTTGGCAATAGTAGTATTTGGTTAATTGCAATGGCCTTTTTCATTTCTAGAGGCTTTGTGAAAACTGGTTTGGGACGACGTATTGCATTGCAATTCGTTAAATTGTTCGGTAAAAAAACGCTTGGTTTAGGTTATTCACTTATCGGTGTAGATTTAATCCTTGCACCTGCCACGCCAAGTAATACTGCTAGAGCAGGTGGTATTATGTTTCCTATTATCAATGCACTATCCCGTTCATTTGGTTCAAAACCAGAAGACGGTACGCAACGTAAAATGGGTGCTTTTCTTATCTTCACAGAATTTCATGGTAACTTAATTACTGCAGCTATGTTTTTAACTGCTATGGCTGGTAACCCACTTGCACAATCACTTGCAAAACATCAAGGTGTCGACATCACTTGGATGCACTGGTTCTTGGCAGCGTTAGTCCCAGGTATTATTTCGTTAATACTAGTACCACTTATAATTTACAAAATGTACCCACCAGAAATTAAAGAAACACCAAATGCCAAGTCATGGGCACAAAATGAACTTACTGATATGGGCATCATGGCTAAAAGTGAAAAATTCATGATTGCAATCTTTATTATTGCACTTGGTCTTTGGGTTCTAGGCAGTACGTTAAATATTAATGCCACTTTAACTGCCTTTATCGCATTATCGCTATTACTCATTACAGGTGTTCTCACTTGGAATGATGTCCTTAAAGAGACTGGTGCCTGGAATACATTAGTTTGGTTTTCAATCCTAGTGATGATGGCGAATCAACTCAATGAACTCGGCTTTATTCCTTGGTTAAGTGAATCGATATCAGGTAGTTTAGGCGGATTAAGTTGGCCAATCGTTTTAATTATTTTGATACTCTTTTATTTCTATTCACATTATTTATTTGCGAGTTCAACAGCGCACGTTAGTGCCATGTACTCAGCTTTACTCGGTGTAGCTATCGCTACGGGAGCACCACCATTATATAGTGCATTGATGTTAGGTTTCTTCGGGAATTTAATGGCTTCTACAACACACTATAGTAGCGGTCCAGCTCCCATCCTATATTCAGCTGGATATGTTTCACAAAATCGTTGGTGGACTATGAATGCAATACTTGCCTTCTTCTATTTTATAGTATGGTTAGGTGTTGGATCATTGTGGATGAAACTCATCGGCCTTATGTAATATATAACCCCAAGCTATGTTAAATACATTAAACATAGCTTGGGGATTTTTAATTAATTTATTTACTTATCCATAAATCTGTGGTCATTATGTCAGCATATCTTGTTAAAATTTTATTGAGTAAAAATTGATGTTTTTCTTCATCTTGGTCGGTTATAGCATCTGATAATATAGTCAGTTTATAATCCTTATCTGCCGCTTCAGTGGCCGTAGATAGTATAACACCACTAGTACTTACACCAGTTAAGACAAGATGTTCTACTTGTAACCCACGCAATAATACTTCTAAATTACTGCCTGTAAATGCACTTAACCTATGTTTTGTAACGAGTGGTTCATGTGCTTGGCGTCCTAATGCGTCAAGAATTTGTGTCTCTTCATCTACTTTATTCATCCGTATGCCGTTAGCTTTCATTTGTGCAAACATTTTATTATTAGGTGATACCTCTAAAAAGTCGCCTGTAAACGCAACGCGAATAAAAATAACCGGTATATTTTGCTGACGAGCAAAATTGATTGCTTGTTTATTAAAATGTATAACACTTTCTTTCTGTTTTAATCCATTCACTATTCCGTTTTGCATATCCATGACAATAAGCGCTTTGTTATTTCCCATTTATCAATTCCACCTTTTTTATTCTATTGGGTGTTCAACAAACATTATAAATGATTCTATAATTACTTACTCAAATTGAACTCATACAAAATAAGCCACCGAACATCATACTTCACTAATGTATGATATCGATGGCTTATTGTTTTATTGATCTAATAATGATTGTCCTGCTGCTACACCTGCTTGTGTTAATTCATGACTATTGACCCAAACTTGCTCTACTTGAGCACCACGACTTTCGAAGATATTAATTACATTTTCACTAGCTTCTACAGGAACAATTGGATCATATTGTCCCATTGAAAGCAATACATTCATGTTACTTAAATCTTTGTTATCAACAAGATCTACTGGATATAATGGCGCATACAATAAAGCTTTTTCAAAAGATGTGTCGGGGTGTAAAATCATACTGATTGCAATGTTTGAGCCGTTTGAAAACCCAACAGGTATTGCTTTTGATAAGTCAAAACTATAGCGTTGTGCCGCTTCTTTTAAAAATGAGATTAATCTATTAGTGCGATATTCTAAATCTTCTAAATCGTATTTTCCTTCTCCAAGTCTTTTGAAGAAACGATTCATACCATTTTCAGAAATTTCACCTCTGATACTGAGAACATTGTATTTAGGGTTAAGTGCTTGAGCTAAAGGTAATAAATCATTTTCGTCCCCACCAGTACCGTGTAATAAAATAAACGTTGGTGCGTTTGTTTCACCTTCTCTAAAAATATGTTCCATAAATTTTCATCTCCTTTTTCATTATTAATGTTAAACGCGTATCTGTGGTAATAAACGTAATAACTCTTCTCTTCTATCTTCATACTGTGACGGCAATACTAACTTTTGACCTAACTGCTCAAAAGGTTCGTCTATCGTAAACCCAGGACCTTCTGTTGCAAATTCAAAGATAATACCACCATGTTCTTTCATGTAAATTGCATTAAAATAGCTACGATCTTTAACTTCTGTTACGTGATAACCTTTATTACTCATATACGCTTGCCAATCAAGATGTGCTTGATTTGTAGGAACTGACCATGCAATGTGATGTACAACACCAACTCCCCAACGAACGTTTGTGTCAGCAATTTGTTTTTTCACTATAACATGATGACGCCACTCACCTTGTGTTTCAATATGAATATATGCTTCATCTTCGCCCGTTTTAACCAGACCCATATCAGTTGTTAAAGTTTTTACTGTCTCTTGTGGATTTGAAGATAATAGTGTGACACCATGAAAACCAATAATGGCTTGTTGGTCTCTTTGCACTTTATCATCTTCTACTAATGCTAGCGGCAAACCGTGTATATCTTCAAACTCTAACGTTTTAGATTCAAATAATTGCGTAGTCATCGTTTTTATTTGATTCATTTCTAAATGTTGTGTCCAAGCCTCTATAGATCCTTTTGGTACTCTGAAAGCAATACGTTCTACTTGGCCGTTCCCAATATGTCCTTTATGAGTATTTGGCCAGTTGAAGAAAGTAATGATTGTGCCATTATCTACTGAATCATTCGCAAAATATAAATGATAAGTCGAAGGATCATCATAATTTACTGTTTTCTTGATTAGTTTCAAGTTTAATATATCTCTATAAAATTTTATATTTTCTTCGGGATTACCTACAATTGCTGAAATATGATGGATATGTTGAATTACTTCCATATCGTTTCCTCCTAACTTTCTAATTGTTTAATTATTACATTTCAATATTGCTTGATTGTTATTAATTATGACTTAAATAGTTATCTTCTAGTGTCAAATGGACGTATTTCTGATTCAATATACTCACGTTGCGATTCTAAAAATGGTGGTAGCGCTAAACTTTCACCTAATGTTTCATAAGGCTCATCATCCATAAATCCAGGGCCATCTGTTGATACTTCTATTAAAATATGACCAATGCGTGCATATAGTGCCTCGAAGTAAAATCTATCGACTAAACCTGAATTACCTATACCCGCTGCTTTATATTTTTCTAACCACTGTTCAATTGCTTCATGATCTTTCAATCTAAATGATACGTGGTGTACTTCACCATAACCTTGTCTCGCTTCAGGACCTTCAGTATCTTTTCTTAAAATAACTTGGCCGCCGTTACCACCTTCGCCAACTTCTAAAATTGCTACATCTTCTTCTACAATAACTGCTTTCATACCATAAATTTCTTCTAAAACTTTTTTGAAGTCATCAAAATAACTTACAGTAATTTCAATTGGTCCTAAACCATAAATCGCTTTATCACTTGGTACTGGAGCATTTTTCCATGGTTTACCAGGTGCAACGCCTTCATTATCCTCATCAGATACAAGTTGATAACTTTGTCCGTCTTCTTCTTCAAATGGCAATACTTTTGTGCCAAATAATTCTTGTATACCTTCATGTTGCACTCCGAAATCATTAAAACGTTGTTCATAGTATTCAAGAGCCGCGTCATTAGGTACTCTGAATGATGGACGTGTAATTGAGTTTGTGCCAGGTGCCCCCTTAGGTACATTAGGAAAATCAAAGAATGTCATATCTGTACCTGGAGAACCTTCATCATCCGCAAAAAATGTGTGATAAGTGTATATGTCGTCTTGGTTAACTGTTTTCTTAACAAGTCTCATGCCTAAGACTTCAGTGAAAAATTTATAGTTTCTTTCAGCGTCATCTGTCATAGCTGTTACGTGGTGGATTCCCAATAATTGATTATTTGTCATAGTAAAACTCCTCTTTATAATTTTATCTCGATTTCGAAGTAATTTAATTTAAAATTTTAAGTGCTACTACTATTCTATAGGTTGAGCACTTAGTTTTTTTAAAGCTTGTTGCAATACAGTTATTTCGTCATTAGTTAAAACTGAAAATGTTGATTCTAATGTTGAAGCATGATCAGGAAAAATTTCATCCATTATTGCATAGCCTTTTTCAGTTAACGATGCGTTCGTCACACGTTTATCTTGTTCATCCCGTTGTCTACTGACGCATCCCTTTTCTTCAAGTTTATCCACAACATAGGTAATACTACTGCTTGCAATAAGTACTCTATTACCAATACGCTGTATCGGTTGGTCGCCTTTGTTATAAAGTAATTCCATAACTGCAAATTCAGTTACGTTTAAGCCATGCCTTTGGACATCCTTTCTAACAATCTTCATTAAATGATCTACCGTTCTATTTAAACCAACAAACGAATTTAAAGATTCTTTCGTACGATCCATAGGATTCACCAGCTTCCTGAATTTTATTTCGAATTCGAGATAAATTATAACCCCTCTTCTTTAACTAGTCAACATTTAAGTATAAAAATTATACTGATACATTCTGAACAACCTCTAGTAAGCTGTTCTGGCTCTAATTTTATAGTTAACTACAACAATTTACTATTAGAAAAAATAAAGTATGTCGTTTTCAGAAGGATTATTAGTGGTATGCATAGAGTGTGGAGGTGTCAAACATTGAATCAATTATTTATAAACAATGAATTTATCGAAAGTAAATCAACAGATACTATGGACGTTATCAATCCTGCAACTGGAGAAAAAATAGATACGATAACATTTGCAACTGAGTACGAAGTTAACGATGCAATTGTTAAATCAAAACAAGCCCAACTAGAATGGGAGCAAACACCAGAACCTACTCGCTCAGATCACGTTAAGTTACTAATACCCCTACTCGAAAAAAATAAAGATGAACTTGCAACATTATATGTTAAAGAACAAGGCAAAACCCTAGCATCTGCAAAAGGTGAAATAGATAAAGCAATACACTTTATTAATTATATGACAAGCTTAGGTATGAACAATAAAGGCGAAGTGTTACAAAACACTAGAGAGAACGAGACCATTTTACTAACTAAAAAACCGATTGGTGTTACTGCAGGAATCGTTCCATGGAACGCACCCATTATGGTATTAATGAGAAAGGTCATTCCCGCGTTAATCACAGGTTGTTCTGTAGTAATTAAACCGAGTGAAGCAACCTCATTAATAACACTGAAAATTGCAGAACTTATTCGTGAATCAACAATACCAGCAGGACTTGTCCAAATACTTCCTGGCACAGGCGAAACGGTTGGTACTCAATTAGCACAACACCCTGATATCCAACTTATTTCACTTACCGGTAGCATGAGAGCTGGTAAATCAGTATATGCTGAAAGCGCCAATACAGTTAAAAAAGTAAATTTAGAACTTGGTGGTAATGCTCCAACGCTAGTAACTCCAAACGCCAACTTAGACAAAGCCGTTGATTACATCGTTACTGCTAGAATCAATAATGCTGGACAAGTATGCACATGCCCTGAACGTATTTTTGTACACGAAGATGTTCACGAAGATTTTTTAAATAAATTAAAAACTAAAATGGAACAATTAACAGTAGGCGATCCTTTTGATGAACAAACTGATTACGGTGCAATTATTAACCAACAACAACTTGATAGTATTGATGAAAAAGTCCAAAATGCCATAAAAAATGGAGCTACTTTAGTTACAGGAGGGCATAAGATAGCACGTTCTGGTTTCTTCTATGAACCTACTATTTTAGATAATGTAAACATTGAAGATGAAGCTTTTAAAAATGAAATTTTCGGTCCTGTTCTACCTATCATAACTTATCAAGATTTTGATACTGCAATTGCACAAGCCAATGATACAAATGCTGGTTTATCATCCTTTATCTTCTCTGAAAATTT
This sequence comes from Staphylococcus sp. AS1337, assembly GCF_051408735.1. NCBI lineage: Bacteria > Bacillati > Bacillota > Bacilli > Caryophanales > Staphylococcaceae > Staphylococcus > Staphylococcus sp. AS1337. The sequence continues at coordinate 133,143 of NZ_JBOIHZ010000003.1, forward strand.
AAAAGAAATTATGTTAGCTACTGAAAAACTTAAATTTGGTGAAGTCTATGCAAACTGTGAAGCCGAAGAAGTAGTGAATGGATTCCATGCAGGTTGGAGAGAATCTGGTATTGGCGGTGCCGATGGTGTACACGGTTTAGAAGAATATTACAACACAACTGTTTCCTATATAAGATATGACTAAAACATGACATAGCAAATTTTAAAATAATTATTTTTTAATCAAAGAAAACTGTTGTATTAAACTATATTCTAGTAATTCAAAACCCTGAGACAGCTAATGTCTCAGGGTTTTGTTATTCTTATTCATTTAATGCTTTATCTAGTGATTTTATATTTCGATTCATTAAGGATTGATAAGTAATATTGCTATCATTACTTTCCTCTTTGGAAAGTGTTGCCATATTATGAAAACTTAATGGCGTTGCATTAGACTCTTTCTGTATTACATCAGTAACTTTAGATGAAATATTTTGTTCATAAAGTACATAAGGTTGTTTAGTTTGTTTGATATTGTTAACAATATTCATCAAGTCTCTTTGGCTAGGCTCTTCGTTATTCATACCACTTACACCTTCTTGTTTAAATCCATAACGATTAGCTAAATAACCAATAGAATCATGAGAAATCACTACAGTGTCACGCTTTGGATGCTCCGTAATTTCATTTAATCTTTGGTTAATATTGTCTAAATCGTTAACGACTTGTTTATAATTGTTCTCGTAATAAACTTTATGTTGAGGATCTTTTTTTACTAAATCATCCTTGATTGATTTCACCATTTTTTTATTAAGTACTGGGTCTAGCCAAACATGAGGGTCTTCACTACCTTCTTCATGGTGATGTCCTTCTTCTTCATGCTCGTGCTCATGTTCATGATTTACAACTAAATCATCATGTGTAAAGTTAGCTGCTAATGCTAATTTTAAATCTTTATTATTAATAGAACCTGCAATTTTTTTAGCAACTGGATCCATTTCTTGGTTAGAATAAATAAACAAATCACCTTTTGCAATATTGACCATTTCCTTTTGTGTTGGTTCAAAGGTATGCATATCGGCCCCTGGTGGATAGATGGATTCTACATCTACATATTTACCGCCTATTTGTTCAGTAAAACTTTGAAACGCAAATACTGTAGTATAAATTTTAAGTTTATTTTTTGAACTGACGTCTTTGTTTTCGTCTTTATTGATATTGCCACACGCACTCAACATTACAACAACTACACATGCCATAATGAGTATTATACTTTTCTTCAAAAAACGCCCCTCCAAATCGAAATTATTCCGTTAAAACTATAAACTTATTTTCATGATATTTCAATGGTTTTTACTTAATCTACTAATATTATTTCTTTATTCACTAGTCGTTTTGTTTAACAATCATTCAAATGTGATATTTAATATATATGACTTATAAATAGGAGAGATAGTATGGCTGAAATTAAACAAGGTTCAAACAAGTTTTATATCGGTGACGACCAAAATAATCCACAAGCACAAATAACTTTCCAGCCTCAAGGAGATAATCAAATCAATATTGACCACACTGGAGTTCCTAAAGAACTAGGTGGCCAAGGTATCGGTTCACAATTAGTAAAATCGGTAGTTGATTATGCTCGCGAAAACAACTTAAAAGTAGTTGCTACTTGCCCATTTGCTAAAAACGTGATTGAAAAAAATGATGAATACCAAGATGTATACGCTGGATAAAGCTAAAATTCCCATCAAACAGCATTAATATTTGATGGGTTCGACTTGCATTTATTTCATTTGTATACAAATAAAGGTGAAACTAAGCAGAAATAAATGACTTAGTTTCACTTTTTCCTTATGTTAAATATAATTTAAATCAATTATCAACACACTACTATCTTTAGAACAAAAAGTTAACCATTTTGAAGTAAATACATATTATGATATATGCCTTTTTGTGCAATTAATTGTTCATGAGTACCACGTTCGACTATTTCGCCTCGATTCAAAACAAAAATCTGATCCGCATCTTGAATTGTAGATAATCGATGAGCTATCGCTAATGTTGTGCGACCTTTTCGCATTTCATTTAATGATTGTTGTATCTGTTCTTCAGTCTCAGAATCAATATTGGCAGTTGCTTCATCTAAAATCAAAATTTTAGGGTCCGTAGCAATAGTTCTAGCAAATGCAATTAACTGCCTTTGACCACTTGAAAAAGCACCACCCTTTTCAATTACTTTGTGCTGATATTGTTCAGGTAATTGCTCAATAAAACGATTAGCATGGACAAATTCTGCCGCTGCCTTCACTTGTTCATACGTCATTGTAGGATGATATAATTTTATATTAGACGCTATAGATCCATAAAAGATAAATGCATCCTGTAATACTAAACCAATCTTTTCTTTTAATTCTGATTTAGGTATTGTCTTGAGAGAATGTCCATCTATTTTAATATCTCCTCGTTGATATTCATAAAACCTCATAAACAAATTGATGATTGAACTTTTACCCGATCCTGTGTGACCCACAAGTGCTATCATTTCTCCAGGATTTGCAGTAAAATTAATATCTTTTAATACATCAGTATTGCCATCATAACTAAAACTAATATTTTTAAACTCAATTTTCCCAGAGGTTATGTTATTTGATTCAATTTCATTTTGCTGCGGTTCATAAGTATCGTCATCGATTAGCGTAAAGACTCTACTCGCCGATACAAGCGCTTGTTGTAAAATATTTAAGTTTTGGCTAACTTGATTAATCGGTTCAAAAAAGCGCTCCATATATTGAATAAATGCAAAAACTACACCTGCTGTCACGCCAGTGGTAAAACTAATTATACCGAAATAAGCAAGAATCATTACAATAGCAAAGATTGAGATAGAACTAATAGCCGGCCTTAACAATAAGCTATCCAATTTCACAGTTTTCAACATATAATGATAATGTTCATCATTAATCTGGTTGAACTCTTTGTTTAATCGTCTTTCTTGATTAAAGGCTTGTATAATTTTTATACCTTCAATTGACTCTGCTAATTTTGAATTCAAATCTGATAAACGCTGCCTTGATTTTGAAAATAAATACGCTGAATGCTTACGATAAGTAGACAAAATAACAAAAATAATCGGTAAAAAGACAAGCGCTATTAAAGCTAATTTAACGTCTAATACAAACATCATGACATAACTAGATACCATCAAAAATAATGCCATAATAAAAGTTGAGAACACTCCCACAATCATGTCCACAATTGTTTCCGTATCATTTGTTAGTCGTGAGACAATACTACCACTTGGTACTTCATCAAAATACTTCATACCTAGTTTACCTAGTTTATTAAAAGCATCAATCCTCAATTGTTGAATCACTTTAAATGCTAAATATTGAAAGAGATATTGGCTAAAATAAAGTGTTAACGCACCAATTATTTGCACACTTAAGAAAATCACAATGAGCCAAATCATAGCATCTCTGGGGAAAACTTGTGGTGTTAAATAATCATCGATAAATATTTTCACCATATAAGGCGTCATCATGCTGGCAACAGTTGCTATAATCAATGTTAAGAATGCTAAGACAATAATCCACTTATAGGGTAATGTGTATTTAAATAACCTTATCAGCACACTTCCTTGGTCTTTAGCCGTTAAGTTAGCGTGTTCGTATTCAGTCATCTTCACCATCCCCTTTCGTAAGATTGTCTAAGTTGCGCGACAACTCGGCTTGTAATGCTTGTGCTTGATAAGTTTCACAATACCATCCTCGTTGTTGCATTAATGATTCATGATGACCACGTTCAATTATTTTCCCTTCGTCCATAACAATAATAAGGTCAGCATGTTTCACGGCACTCATACGATGCGCTGTTATGATATTAGTTTTATTCTTTCTCAAATGTTCTAAGTTCCCTAATATTACCTCTTCAGTTTGTGCATCTACAGCAGATAATGAATCATCTAAAATCAATACCTCAGGATTCAATAATAAAGCTCTCGCTATAGAAACCCGCTGCTTCTGCCCACCTGATAATGATACCCCCCGTTCACCTACAACTGTTTGGTAGCCATTAGTAAAATTCATAATATCATCATGGATATGACTTAATCTACTTACTTCATATATTTGCTCATCCTCAATATCCTCATTACTAAACGCAATATTATTTCGAATCGTAGTAGAAAACAAGAAATGTTCTTGCGGTACATAACCAAATTGTCCTCTTAACAATTCAATTTTATAGTCACGTAACGGATACGCACCATATGTTATATCTTGAGCATGTTGGGTATCAAACTCTCTCAACAATAGCCTTATCAATGTACTCTTACCCGAACCTGTACGGCCAACAATACCTACGGTGGTACCTTGTTTGATTGTAAAATAAATATCATATACTCCTTGATTATCATTCCCCGGGAAATTAAAATGTTCAATATTAAATTGAATATCACCTTGAGGACTTTTATCAATTTTATAATGAGTTTCGATGCCATTAGGTAAGTTTCCGATTTCTTCTATACGTTCATAAGAAGCTTTTGCTCTTTGTACAATGTTAAAAAATAACCCCAATGCCAATAACGGCCATACTAACATCCCTAGATACGTCGTAAACGTGATGAGTTGTCCTAAGGTTATCTCATTATGAAAGACCATTTGCGCCCCAAACGCGATAGATAAAAAGTAACTCATACCAATGACTAACGTAATTGTTGGATCAAATAATGCGTCTATTTTAGATACTTTAAGGTTTTTATCAACCACATCATCACTTAAATCTTTAAAGTCCGCTTGATCACTGGATTCGTAGCCAAAAGTTTTAGTAACTTTAATCCCTGCAACACTTTCTTGTGTTTTATCATTCAATTTACTAAATGCAGCTTGAGCTTTTTTAAATCCTTTACTTAAAAGAGCTCCATAAAAACTAGTTAATAACACCATAAATGGTAACGGTATCATGGCAATCAATGTGAGTTTCCAACTTACTGTTGTAGCCATCGTTATAATTACAGTGCCCCCTGTTATCAATGAATCCGCAATCATAAGGATTCCAGCGCCTGCTGCATTTTGTACGGCACGGATATCATTTGTAGCATGAGCCATTAAATCTCCTGTACGTCTATTTTGGAAGAATATAGCACTCATATCTGTATATTTTTTGAAAAGATATGTCCTTAATATTTGTCCCAGTTTTTGACTCGTTCCAAATATAGATAACCTCCATACATATCTAAGTACATAAGTTAATATGGCAACTACAACCAAGATAACTAAATAAACCATTAATAATTTAGATGTTAATTGATTTGTCGTCATTTGATCTATCGTACGCCCTATAATCTGTGGTGGCACAATTTCAATTAATGCAATTAGCAATAATGTCCCTAAACCAATGATATAACTAAGTTTCTGTTGTTTAAAAAACCATCCCAATTTCCAAAATACTTTCATCCCGTCACCCCCAATGATGTTTTTTATTCTATGTTCTCATATCTTACCACATGTAGATATATGTAAATAGAATGGATATATTACACAGTGGTATTATTTGAAATTTACTAAAAAATAGAAACCTAAAATCTAAGTCTTTACATAGATTTCAGATTTCCCTCTTCTATTAATTAGATTAAGTTGAAGGTGCATAATTTTATATTAAATATAATTTCATCGAAGCTAATTTGAATTTCTTCTTTGTTGTTCTTGAAATTCATAAAAAACTTGAAACAGCATAATAAGCATCGCCGGGTTATATGTTTTAGTTTCAACATATAAATCATGTTTCGAAACTAACTTGAACCGCTCTGATTTAGTTTGCATCAACTCGTTATTGCCATCAGATACTTTAACACTTCTTGAAAAGAATCCTGATTGGAATTTTAATATATCCCCTTTGTCACCCTCAAACTGCATAGAAGGCTTAAATCCCATCTTAGAGCGGAAGATTCCGATTTTCTGACCATTCTTTTCTACTTGCCAAACTGTTTTAAATGGTGTTTTAATCGCACCACTAATTGTTCTTTCTTGTAAAATTCGAAAAGTATCATGGCCGTCTGTGATTTCAAAATTTTGTTTACTGTTACCAAATAATGCCATCGCTTCCTGCCCCATAGAGGTATAAAATAATTGTAATTCAAAAGCTACTTCCTCGTTATCATCATATATATCGATTGTAGACTTTGATGCATTAAAAAAATTTTCTTTGAAATAATAGTGTGTCATGTTTAACACTCCTATCTATGTATTTTCTGTCATAACGTTATACCCCATTTCACACCATATATACTAATTAAAAAGTATTATCATTATAAGTTCATTCAATTGACTCGATATAATTTTTATACTAAAGTAATGCTTGTAATCATTAAAAATACAAGTAAGCAATAAGGAGTTTGACAATGTCTTTTCACGATAATCAATCCATTCAAGTCACTAATATCACTTTAAATGTTGCTGATTTAGCAAAAATGACAACTTTCTATACACAAATTTTAGGCTTATCTATAAAGTCAAAGTCTAATACAGGCGTTACTTTCAATATAGGGAACAACGGACATAGCTTAACTTTACAAGAAGTAAAAGAGGGTAGACGTCCCTCTATGAGAGAATCTGGGCTATTCCATATCGCCTTATTATTGCCTAATAGAGAAGATTTAGGTAGTTTTTTATATCATGCCGCAAGTTTAGGAGTACAAATTGGTGGTGGAGACCACCTTGTTAGTGAAGCGTTGTATTTCGGTGACCCTGAAGGTAATGGCATTGAGATTTATGTTGATCGACCTAAAGAAAATTGGCTATGGGAAGATAATAAAGTCAAGATGGATACACTTGCAGTAGATGTCGATGACTTAGTAGCACAACGTAGTAAAACTGGTTGGCAAGGCATGCCCGACAATGCGAAAATTGGCCACTTACATTTGAAAGCAGCCAATTTAGAGAAATCAAAAGATTTCTATTTAAACAAACTTGGGCTTGAGCATATCTCTGATTTTCCCCAAGCACTTTTCATGTCTACAAATCATTACCATCATCACGTCGCTATTAACACATGGCAATCCAATATCGTACGCCAAGACAATGATAGCAGCCTTGGTTTATCAAAAGTGTCGATTTACAAACCAAATACAGATAGAGAACAATTTGAGGGGCCAGAGGGTTTTGAAATCATTATACACAGCAACGAAAGCTTTGTATCCGATAAAATTTAAAGTGTTTTGGTAACAGATAAGGACTCAGTCTTTATAATTTGATATATAGTTCACCTCAAAACAAATAAGGAGTAGGACAGTAATTCAATTTCAAAATTACTGTCCTACTCCTTACTTTTTAATTATTCTAACCATTCAACGACATCAGTTTGTGGTTGACGTACTTTAGCTTTAGGATCAGTTTCTCTGTATCCAAAAGCTACCATAACAGAGGGGGCAAAGTTTTCAGAATCAGCAATACCTTTTTCTGATAAGTACGCTGTGACAGCATCTAAATCAAATCCTTCAATTGGACATGAATCTATATTAAGTAATGCCGCACTCGTCATCATATTACCGAGGGCAATATAAGTTTGCTTTCTCGCCCAATCTAGTAACGACTGTGGCGTATCATTTATATGAAAACTAGTTTGGAAATTATCAAATTTTTGTTCTGTAGCAGGAATACTCTCTTCACTATATTGTTTAATATTTCGTATCATATGTTGCACATATGGTGATTGTGAAGTCACATTTTTACGTGCTAAAATCAAAACAAAATGACTTGCCGTATCTAATTGACCTTGTGCTCCCCAACTAATTTCTTTAAGTTCATCTCTTATTTCACGGTTTTGAACTACTACAAATTTCCACGGCTCCAATCCTAATGAACTTGGAGACAATCTACCCGTTTCTAAGATGGTATTAAAATCACTATCTGAGATTTTTTTATTAGCATCAAAACGTTTTGTTGCATGTCTAAAATTAAAAGTATTTAGCAGCATTTGTTGCATTTGATCCATAACTTTTATACCCTACCTTTCAATTTAAGTACTTTTAAGTATAGTCAAATTCCATATCTTATTAAAACGATATGTTTATAAATTACGCATCAAGTTATAAAAACTTTATTTACCATTAATTTAGTGGCTGAAGTACTTGTTCCTCAATAGTTGTTAGCACACCCTGTTCATCATGAGACGGTGCAACATAATTAGCAATTTCAAATAATGTTTCATCTTCACTATTTGCCATGACGTAGCTATGTTTGGCTAATTGCAACATGTCTAAATCATTATTAGCATCACCAAAAGCCATCAAATCTTCTGAATCTAATTGCCAATGTTTTAAAAGTCTCTCTAAAGCACTACCTTTAGTCATTCCTGGTATAATTAAATCAATACTATCACGGCCGCTAGATACTAACTTTAAATTTTCACTGAATTTTGTACTTAAGTCTTCATCTAATGTAGGATGAGATTCTCTATTAATATTAAGCGCGATTTTTACATATTCATCTTCCGGTAAATCTTGAAAGTTATCTATCTCTTTTAGTTCGCGATAGTAGAAGTGAGCGTCTTTTTTAAATGCATCTGTGTTATCCTTTAAAATATAAGCACTGTTTAGACCACAAACAATTAAATTATCAATTTCACGTTCGACATTTAAATAGTCAATAATTTCTTGGTAAAACTCTCTATCAAACGCTTGATAGTCGTATAATATATCTCCTTCATAAATAACAGCACCATTTTCAGCTACAAAGAACATATCACGTTCACCAAATATCGATTTTAATTTTGCATATTGATTACCACTTGCTGCTATAAATTTAATATTTTGAGCTTTAAGTTGCTGAAATATCTTATCAAATCTATGCTCGTCATATGTCTTGTTTGAATTTAAAAATGTACCATCCATATCAACTGCGATTGCTTTTATCATATTGTCCCCTCAAATCTTTCAATTTATATGTACACCCTTTCATTATATCGACAATGCTCATTGTTTCAAAGTAAACCTATGCACTTCATATCTATTACTAACATAATTGAGAGTAAATTATTCAACTCATATTTTGTTGTATTTCTCTTTACGCATCATGCTTTGAACAGTTATACATTCAACTATTGTTAAACTACAATTTGAGCCTGCGACATCTCTTATGCCACAGGCTCACTAATTTTATATTTGTTTAATAAATTCTAAGTATGATTGTGTATTTTCTGCTAATTGACTCGGTGTAATCGTAAATGCGCTATATAATTTATGTGCACCTACATAATTTGCTTTTACGAAACGCGTTGTCGCAATCATAGGACTAATTAATTCATCTATTGTAAACTGGACGTTACCTTCAGGTGTATAAGCTTCTGGTACGGCCCCGATTGAAATTGCTAATCCAACTTGCTTTCCTTCTAACGCATTTCCTTGTGAGCCATACGCCCAGCCATAGGTAAATACTTCATCTAAATATTGTTTTAATAATGGTGGACAGCTATACCAATATAATGGATATTGAAAAATAATATGATCATGTGCTTCGAACAATTTTTGTTCCTTTTCAATATCAATCTGACCGTGTGGGTATTCTGGATAAATCTCATGAACGGTTACTAATTCCTCATGCTGAGATAATTCATCTCTCCATGCTTTATTAACAGTTGAATTGTTAATGTCTGGATGCGCAACTACAATTAATGTAGACATATGTTCATTCCTCGTTTCATTACTAATTTAATAGCTTTATATTAAACTTCCCTCGTTTAAAAAGAAACTGATATGCCTAAGAAAATAACTCATCCACCGTAACATTAAACTACTTTTCTTTTTTATCATGAACCTTCGCAATATAATTTGTACTTTCTTTAATATCATAAATTGTTAAACCTTTAATGTCTTTTTGTTCACCAGGTATAATAATACTAATAACGTAAGAACAAATAAATGCAACACCAAATGAAATAATAGATACAAAGAATGGTGAGTTGCCGCCTCCCATACCATTAAAGATATAAGCAAAAATAATTCCCAATATTAATCCTACTATAACACCAAATGTATTTGTTCTTCTTGTAAAGATACCTACAGCAAAAACTCCTGCTAATGGTACTCCCACAAGCCCTGTAATTAATAGAAATAGATCCCATAGATCATTTGAATCAGAAGCTATTAAATAAATAGACATGCCAAATCCAAATAATCCTGAAATAATAATGATCCATCTCGCAGTTCTTACTTCATCCTTTTCTTTACCTTTTCCAAAGAATCTATGTTTGATGTCTACCGATAAACAAGCTGATATTGAGTTTAAACTTGATGAAATTGTAGACTGTGCTGCAGCAAATATCGCTGCAATTAATAGGCCTGCAATAAATGGTGGCATTTCAGTAAGAATAAAATACGGGACGATTGAAGATGTATTAAATCCTTCAGGTAATGAGCTTTCATTATTATAGAAAGAATATAGCATTGTTCCCATACCATAAAATAAAGGTGCTGATATTAATGCTAATGCACCATTCATCCATAGTGATTTTTTCGTTTCTTTCATAGACTCAGATGCTTGATAACGTTGTACAACATCCTGACTCGCTGTGTACTGATGTAAATTATTGAAAATATTTCCAAGAAAAATAATTGGAATAGCGGCCGCTGCAGTGTTAAATTTCCAATTATCTACGCTAATAATCTTTTTATGTTCAAGTGCATCAGATACAACTGTTCCCATACCACCTTGAATATGCATGACGCCTAAGATAATTATAGCTGCTGCGCCACCTAATAGAATGACCCCCTGAATAAAATCACTCCATACAACGCCTTCAAAACCACCTAAGAATGTATATAGTATACATAAAATACCTACTAAACTTGCAACGACATATGGATTCATATCCGATACTGCTGTAATTGCAAGTGTCGGTAAATAAATAACGATAGCTACTCTTCCTAAATGAAAGAATACAAAAAGCAATGACCCAATAACACGGACGCTAGGTCCAAATCTCGCTTCTAAATATTCATATGCCGATGTCACTTTTAACTTTTTGAAGAATGGTACATAGAAATAAATAAGTAATGGGATAATTGCGACGATTGCTATATTACCTGCTATATATGACCAGTCCGTCAAAAACGCCTTTTCAGGTGTCGACATAAAAGTAATCGCACTTAATGTGGTAGCATAAATAGAAAAGCCTACTGCCCAAGACGGTAATCTACCACTTGCGGTAAAAAAACTATCTGTATTTTGACTCGCGCGTTTCGTAAAATAAGCCCCGATTAATAACATAACGACAAGGTAAGCAATAACTGCTACCCAGTTCCAAGCACCAAACCCTACTTGCTGCATTTACTTCAACCCCTAACGTGATGTCTTATAAGTTATAGTCTTTGATTAACTTTGCTAATTTACTTCTATTCGTCTCATTAAATGGCTTAAATGGTCGTTTCGGTAAACCACCATCTATATCACGTGTCGCTAAAATTTCTTTTAATGTAGAATATATCCCCATAGATAATATCGTTTCTATAATGTCATTAGTATCATGTTGAATTTGATAAGCTTCATCTATCTGACCGTTTTGTGCTTTTTCAAATATTTGTCTTGCACGTTTACCATTTACGTTATATGTAGAACCGATAGCTCCATCTACACCTGAAATCGCAGCCTGTACAAGCATTTCATCAAATCCAGAAAGTATTAATTTATCAGGAAAAGCTTTACGTATACGTTCTAATAAGAAGAAGTTTGGAGCAGTATACTTAACACCTATTACTTTTTCATGATTAAATAGTTCAGCAAATTGTTCAATAGAAATATTGACACCTGTAAGGTCAGGTATCGCATAAATAATCAAGTTATTTTGTGTCGCTTCAATTAGCTCAAAATAATAGTCTTTGATTTCTTCGAAGGTAAATGGATAATAAAATGGTGTCACTGCAGAAATAGCATCATAACCCAATTCTGTAGCGTATTCCCCTAATTCTATAGCTTCATTTAAATCTAAAGATCCTACCTGCGCAATCAATGTTACGTCGTCATTAACGGCTTCTTTCGCAACTTTAAATACTTGCTTCTTTTGTTCTTTGCTTAGTAAAAAGTTTTCCCCTGAACTGCCATTCACATATAAACCGTCTAAGCCTTCAGTTTCAATCGCATTCTTAGCAATTTGTTTTAGTCCTTCTTCTTTCACTTCACCATGTTCATCGAACGGAACTAATAATGCCGCATATAACCCTTTAAAATTCTCTTCCATGAATTTCCCTCCATCGTTTGTTTATATATTTTTATTAACTCTAAAACCCCTATTACACTAAGTTAAAGATATAAAGCTTTTCTATTTACAGTTCAAATTGTAACCGCTACCATTAACAGTATCAATAGTGTTTTGAAAAAAATCATCACTTATAATAAATATCGATGAAAATATTTTTCATAGTTATTATAACTACACTTTTAAATTAAAAAATGATACATATTAATGTAAATACTATGAATGGAGGTATGAATTATGACTAATTATAAAGTAGCAATTGATATTGGAGGCACTGATATTAAAGCGGCTGTACTAGATGAAAATTTAAAGTTCATAAATTATCAAAGAATACCTACACCAAATAACATCAATGAATTTATTGCTGATGCAATCTTTGAACTTGTGTCTCATTTTAAAGAAACTTATATGATACATCCTTTGCAAGTAGGGATTTCTAGTGCGGGTGTCATCAATGAAGAAAAAGGAACTGTAGTATACGCTGGTCCTACGATTCCAAACTTTATTGGTACAAACTTTCATAAATTACTTTCACCATTAAACGCAGAAGTAAAAGTATTTAATGATGTGAATGCTGCACTACTAGGAGAGCTGACTTTACATGATTATGAAGCAGATAATATTTTTTGCCTTACATTGGGGACAGGTATAGGAGGAGCTTTTTACAATAAAGTTGGTCACTTATACAATGGTGAGCGTAATAGAGCCAACGAAATCGGTTATTTATTATATAAAGCACAAGATAGGTTAACGTTTGAGCAACGCGCTTCAACTAATGCATTGAAGTTTCTAATGAAAACACATGCATTACCTTATTCAGATAATGTACCCAAACTTTTTGAATTAGCTGAGCAACAAGATGCATTAGCAATCTCCATTCTCGACCGGTGGAGTACACATGTCGCAGAAGGCATTGCACAAATTCAAATTATTTACGATCCAGGGTTAATTTTGATTGGTGGCGGTATATCTTCCCAAGGCACACAATTATTAAATTATATCACCCCTAAAATTGAAGAATTTTTACCTTCAAATTATGGTCACGCACCTGTACAAACAACCCAAACCCAAAATTACGCCTCGTTATATGGTGCAATATCTAGATTTTTATAATAATCGTTCTAAATTTGATTGTGGAAGCGAAACAAGTCTAAATATCATTTCGAATTAATATTATCGTTTCGCTTCCATAAATTTAATGAAAACTCATTAATGCAAAAGTCTTTTCAAGCTATATATAGTCCATTCATTACTTTACGGTACACTTATTAAAATTCTACATAGTTGAAAGCTATTCGTTTAATATGATTTTTTTGGTATGCTGATAGACGTTTTGCATATAATCATCATCCAATAACAAATAACTTACAATATCAATTAAGAAAAGCGTTGCTATTTGTGTATTAATAAACCTTGTATCATTAATTCTAGACTGGTCTGTCGTTATTAATACTAAATCTGCACATTGTGTTAACGCACTGCCCTCGTAATTTGTAATTGCCACAACAAATGCCCCGCGTTCATGAGCGACTTCTGCTGCTGCAATAAGTTCAGTAGTTTCCCCACTATTTGAAATAGCTACAAATGTATCAGAAGCCGTTAATAATGATGCAAAAATTTTCATTTGGTGTGCATCTGTTGATACATTCCCTTTTAATCCCATGCGCATCATACGATAATAAAATTCAGTTGCAGACAAGCCTGAACTCCCTAGTCCAGCATAAATAATTTGTCGGCTACGCATAATTTGATTTACTAACCTTTGAATTTTTTCATCAGAAATAAACTCGCCTGTCTGTTGAATAATATCTTGATGGTATTTATGAATACGTTGTATAAGTGGGCTATTTTCTATAACATTGTCTGTCATTTCTTGTTGCAAATTAAACTTTAAGTCTTGGAAGTTATCATAATCTAATTTATTACTAAAGCGCGTAATAGTGGCTGGTGACGTGCCTATAGCATACGCCAATGAATTAATCGTCGAAAAAGCATCATCAAATTGATTACTTTGAATGTATTCAACGATTTGCTTGTCTGTTTTCGTAAATAAGTGGCGATAGCGTTGCACACGATTTTCAAATTTCATTAGGATTCTCCCCTTCAAATATGAATATAATCTCAGTATATATGAAAATATTTTTCATAACAATTAAATGTATTGATTATTATTTTCTCAATGTTATATTAAAATTACAAATCTAAAGGAGTTTAATGATTTATTAAATTTATCAAAGTTATGGAGTGTATATTATGTTACCACAAGGATTAATCGTGTCATGCCAAGCATTACCTGATGAACCACTACACTCGTCATTTATCATGTCAAAAATGGCGTTAGCAGCTTATGAAGGCGGTGCTGTCGGTATCAGAGCAAATTCTAAAGAAGATATTATTGCGATTAAGCAAGAGATTGATCTACCAGTGATTGGTATCGTCAAACGAGACTATGATCATTCTGATGTATTCATTACTGCAACTAGCAAAGAAATCGATGAATTAATTGAAAGTAAATGTGAAGTCATTGCTTTAGATGCTACAAAACAAATACGTCCCAAAGAATCATTACAAACACTTGTATCCTATGTTAGAGAAAATGCCCCTCATATTAAACTTATGGCAGACATTTCAACACTAGATGAAGCAATTAATGCTGATAAACTTGGTTTTGATTATATTGGCACTACATTATATGGTTATACGTCATATACTAAAGGTCATATTTTATATGAAAACAACTTCCAATTTTTAAAAGATGTTTTAGCACATGTCGATACTAAAGTCATAGCTGAAGGCAATGTTGTCACTCCTGAAATGCTTAAAACTGTAACAGATTTAGGCGTACATTGCACTGTTGTTGGCGGTGCAATTACACGTCCTAAGGAAATTACCAAACGCTTTATTGATGCTTTAAACACATAAAATTAAAGTGGCTGAGACATTATTGATAAATGCCTCAGCCACTTTAATTTTATAAAAAGTTATTAATTATAAAACCATTGTTTCAATTCCATTATTATACTGCTTTAGCAATAAATATTTTACGATCTTCCCATTGATTCGTTTGTTCATTATAGTTGTCACATGTTATTAATGTAAGTTGTTGTTTTGTGGATTGTTGTTCTTCAAGTACTTCTATGTCTTCTGGTTTCACGTCAAAAATTTTAACAATTTTATACTCTTTTTTCTTATTTCCTGTTTTTAAATACACTTTACTTCCTACTTTTGCATCTGGTAAGTTTGAAAATTGATAATCTGAACCTCCTGTATAAGTATGTCCAGCAATCGCGATGTTTTGCTCTTCTAATGATTCATTCGCCTCAGCGAAACTGACGCCTCTATTAAGTTGTTCCGGTGTAGCAGGTCCTGGATAGACTGGCGTTTTAATATCTGCGTCTGGTACTGATAAATAACCGGCCATTTTTGTTTTATCTTTAGGAATTTCAACTTCTTGATTTTTCTTATTTACAGCATCTTTATCATAAGTTTCTATCTTTGTTTCATTATCTTTTTTAGTTAAATAATCATCGATATGTGGTTTAGTGAAAAGGTAAACTGCTGTCAAAATAAGTAATACCCCCACCACAGTAATCAGTCGATTAGACCATTTCTTCATTTTCTTCGTTTCTCCTTTTGAACAATTTCAAATTTAAAAAGTTATATCAACTATAGCACAATTCATTAATTATTTTCATTAATATAAAGTAATTAAAACTATGTTTTTGTATCTTCACGTTAATTTTCATGACAAAAAATTGCACCTTTTAGAAAATAAGTGTTAAATAAACCTAAGACATAATATAAAAGATTGTGGGGAATTTTTATGATAAGACAAGCAGTTAAATCAGATTTACCAAATATTTTAGACATTTACAATGATGCCATTTTAAATACCACCGCTGTTTATACCTATAGCCCACAAACGCTTGAATCACGTGAGGCTTGGTTTGAAAATAAATCAAAGAGTAACGAGCCTATTTTTGTTTATGCGGAACATGATGAAGCTATTGCCTTCGCATCTTATGGTTCATTTAGGGACTGGCCAGCTTACCAATATTCTATTGAACACTCAATTTACGTAAGTAAGTATCACAGAGGGAAAGGTATCGCTTCGAAATTATTACTGGAAATCATCCATCATGCACAAAGAAGCGGCTATAAAACTTTAGTTGCTGGTATCGATGCTACAAATGATTACAGTATTTATTTACATAAAAAATTCAATTTTACTCATTCTGGTACGATTCAACAAGTAGGTTATAAATTCGATAAATGGCTAGATCTTGCATTTTACCAATTAGATTTAAATACTTTTAATAAATAATATATAACTAAAATATGTTTTTCAAAAATCAATACCCCTATAAACTTTAACTAAAATTGGGAACGGGATGGACATCTAATTTCTTTATAAAAAATTTCGTTCTCTTGGTCTCAATTTGCTAATTTGTTTTGTTACTTAGACTTAGTGGTATTAATTATAATGTATTGATTAATTTTGAAGGAAGTGTTTATATGGCGGTATTTTCAAAAGATGAACGTGTTAAAATATTATCAGATATTATTGAAATTCAGTCTGTAAATGAAAAAGAACTCGATGTTGCTCATTATTTACAACAGCTTTTTAAAAAATATGATATTCATACAGAAATTCTAACGTTGGATGGTGAATCTTCTCGTGCTAACCTCATTGCAGAAATCGGAAACGGTAAACCTGTAGTCGGCGTTTCAGGACATATGGACGTCGTAACAACAGGTGATAGTGATAAGTGGCATTATGATCCTTTCAAATTAACTGAAGATGATCAAGGGAGATTACACGGTCGTGGTTCAGCAGACATGAAATCCGGACTTGTAGCGTTAGCAATTAGTTTAATCGAAATTAAAGAAGCAGGTCTATTGAAGCAGGGAACAATTCGCTTTATGGCTACAGCTGGCGAAGAGGTTACAAGTAATGGCGCCGCCTTGCTACATGAAAAAGGCTATATGAATGATATAGATGCATTGTTAATTGCAGAACCATCCCAAGATGGCATTGTTTATACACACAAAGGTACGATGGACATTCAAGTTACTTCTAAAGGAAAATCAGCACATAGTTCCATGCCAGAGTTAGGTTTTAATGCCATTAATCCTTTGGTTGATTTCATTCATGCTTTAAATAAAGAGTATAACAAAGTTGACGTAAGTAGTGAGTTACTAGGTACCCCTACTATGAATTCAACTATTATAAACGGTGGAGACCAAGTTAACTCTATTCCTGAATATGCTGAATCACTATTTAATATGCGTACAATTCCACAATTTGATAATAAAAAATTCGAAGAACTATTCAATCGTATCAAAGAAAAAATCGAAACAGAAAGTAACGGGGATATCACTATAAATCCTTATGTTAATCGTGACCCTGTTTACACTACAGGCGATAATTCATTTTTAAATTTAGCTAAGTCTTTAGGAGATGAATATTTCAACAGAAATTTAGAAGTTACTTCTTCTACTGCAACTACAGATGCTTCTTATTTAATGAAAGATAAAAGTGAAGACTTTTCATTTGTCATGTATGGCCCAGGTGAAACAGGACAGGCACACCAAGTGGACGAGTACGTCTATAAAGATGTATACCTTACGTTCATTGATTTATACATTCAACTATTAACAGATTATCTGAATCAAACTAAATAATATTTGAGTCCATATCTATTAGACTGAAACTACTTAGTCTTGTTGGGGGCGGGAACACGAATCATAATTTTGATTACGTCTTCCCGCCCCTAATTTTATAAAAGGCAGTTGTATTTTTAAGTACTTATATAACAACTTATGTCTTATCTTTTATTCATTTCTAACCATTTAACCATTTCATTTAAATTGTTAACTGTCATAGTTGGCGATTGCCCATTGTAGTCAAAATGTGATTTACTACGATTTACCCATACTGTGTCAAATCCAAAATTAGCTGCTCCTGAAACATCCCATGCATTTGAAGAAACAAATAAAATATCTTCACGTGTCATTTGATAATATTTCAATATTAAGGAATAGCTAGCAGGACTAGGCTTGTATTGCTTTATTTCATTAACACTAATAACAGTATCTATATACTTGTTAATTGCAGAATTATCGACTAAAGGCATTAACATATTGTCATTAGCGTTTGATAATACACCAACTTCTAAGTTTTTCGAATTCAACTCCGAAAGCACTTTTGGAATTTCTTTAAAATAGTCTAAATCTAAAAAAGCGTCAAAGAGTTGATTTACATCTTCTCTATTGTATTGAATTTCATGAACATCTAATACATAGCGCAGTGATTCTTTAGTCAATTCATCAAAAGGAATATATCTTTGCATCACTTGTCTTAAAAACATATGCTCTAACTGAGTTTTACGCCAAAGTTGCGAAATGGATTTTGCTTCCACTTCATTGAATTGACCCATATCGTTTTTTAGCGATTCCATATCAAATATTGTACCGTAAACATCAAAAATAATAGCTTTATACATATATAACCTCCCTTTCTTGATAAAAATCAGACTTACTTACTCTTTAGCACGTTTAGACTACATTGAAACAGTTTTAACTTAATTTCAATTAATATTTAATAATTAATTTTACCTTTTACATTTATTTTATAACTTTTTGCATCTACTAAACTCAAAATAGGAAAATAACTAATCCTTAGACTATTTATAAATTAACTGTAAAATTACAATAAATTAAGATTAATTCCTTATAAATGGGATATAGAAAAGTAAGGGAGGAGGCTGATTGTGATGAGAAAGTTATTTTTAGTTGATTTGTTAAACCTATTTCTTATTGCCCTAGGTTACATGTTACTAATCACATTAGTTTTATTTTCATTTGATTTATTTGAAATCGAAACAACCGGTTCGCTATTTTTAAATGCACTGAGTAGTGCCACAGTTGTCAGCCTGTTTAATACCGAGATATTTAACGGTTTGTTTACCTTATTTTTATTTATCTCTATATTAATATTTCTTTATAAAGCTTTAGATCTTTATAAACAAAACAGATAGCTTACTTTGACTAATACGTTACTAAATGATAATTGGTAAGCTAATCCAATTATATTCAAATATATTTATGTACTATTTAATTTTATATTGTAAGGTTTCGTTTTTAGTTATATAATATTAATATAGAATGTCGAATTTATATCATAACTAGTAACGTGCCGTTTATCATCATAGTTATATTCCATTCCCAGAATTAGACGTTATGCACCCATTTTAATATATGATATATCATAACATTCTACTCAAGTAGATTATTGCCTACTTGAAAAAATAAGATCTAAAGTTACCTTCAGGCAGTAACTTTAGATCTTATTCATATATAAATATTTTATTCTGGTTTACCATTTGGGTACACTAAAACTTTTAGTGAGCCACTTTTATTAGTTCTCGCTTGTTCCATAGCAGCTTTAGCTTCTTTTAAATCGTAAGTATCCGTAAACATTGAATTTAAATCTGACATTGTAGATGATAACATCTCAAGACCCATTTTATAAGTATTGGCATATCTAAAGATACCTACAATATTAATTTCATGATTAGCGATGAAAGGAATATTCAATTCATTATTTTCTTGTTGTGGAAGACCTACTATCGCTAATGTACCTCCATTATTTAGAGAAGATAATGCGTTTTGAAGTGCAATAGGGTTGCCAGCCGTTTCAAATGCGTAGTCTGCCCCTTTTTCTTGAGTTATTTCATTAATTCGCATTGTGACATCTTCATTTTTTATATTAATGGCATCTGTTGCACCTAATTTTAAGGCTTCATCTAAACGTATTTGTTCAAGATCTGAAACTATAATTTTTGTAGCACCAAATGCTTTTGCTGCTACGACTGCCATTAACCCAACTGGTCCCATACCCATTATTACAACTGTTGACCCTGGTTGAACATTAGCTCTTTTACAGGCTTGGACGCCCACTGAAAATGGTTCATTTAAAGTGGCCTCTTCATAAGATAAATCTTCTGGCATATGGAATAAGAATCCTTCTGGATGCTTAATATATTGACTAAAAGCACCATCAATAGGAGGTGTTGCTAAAAATTCAACATCTGGACATAAATTATATTTACCGGATTTACAGTATTCACATTCACCACAAGGTACACCAGGCTCAATTGCTACTCTATCACCGACTTTAAATTTAGTTACATCTGATCCTACATCCGCTACAATTCCAGAACATTCGTGTCCTAAAATCAATGGTTTTTCTACTATAAATTCACCGACTCTACCATGTTCATAATAGTGAACATCTGAACCACATACACCGACTGCCATAACTTTCACTAAAACGTCATTTGCTCCTAACTGAGGTACCGTAACTTCTTTAAGTTCCATATCAAATGGTTTATTCAATATTGAGATATTCATTGTTTCTGGAATATTTTTTGTCATAATAAAACTCCTTTACTTTCTAATTTATATTTAACAACTGCTGTGTTAATGTTTCCGTTTGTTGATATATTTGTTGATAGATTTTAAAATACTGTTCATACTTTTTATGGTTTTCTAGATTAGGTTTGTATGTTTCACCATATGAAATAAATACGTCGGCACAATCTTCCATCGTGTTAAACCATTTCATACCATATGCAGCTAACATTGCCGCCCCCATTCCCGGACCTTCCTCATATTTTAATGGCATAATATTTGCATTAAAAACATCTGCTTGAAGTTGTAACCAAAAGCTACTTTTTGCTCCACCACCTATAGAAACTATTTGTCTTTCATGACAACCATCTCGTGTCATCAATTTATAGGATTCGTAGAGTGAATACGTAATACCTTCAATGACAGCACGTACAAAATCATATTTTTGCGTATTATTATTAATACCTATAAAGCTTCCTCTAATAAAAGCATCACCGTGTGGCGTGCGTTCTCCTTGTAAATATGGTGCAAACAGCAAACCATTAGCACCTATTTGTGATTGATCAGCTTGCTCAACTACATTTTCAAAAGTCTCATCTTTAAAGAATGTATGCTTTAACCAATTTAAACTAGCACCAGCACTTAATGTTACTCCCATCTCATAAGACATATTAGGTTGTGCATGATTAAAGAAATGAATATTATGACCTGACGCATTATCATTATGATTCGTACATGTCAATATCACTCCCGATGTTCCAATACTACATAGTGTTTCGGCATCATTGATAATGCCTGCTCCTAATGCACCACAAGCATTATCAGCTCCTCCTGCAAATATCGCAATATCACTATCCAAATTCAGTTCTTTTTTGATTTCTGATTTAAGATAACCAACAAATTCGTGTGACGCCACGAGACGAGGAAATATGTTTCCCAATTCTAATGTTTCTCCCACTGATTTATCCCAGTCCTGAGTATCAGGATTTAATAATAAGGTACCTGCGGCATCACTGTATTCCATTGCTACATCACCAGTGAGTTCATATCTCACATAATCTTTTGGTAATAAAAACACTTCTAATCGACGCCAATTTTCTGGTTCATTCTCTTTCATCCATAATAATTTAGGTAGCGTAAATCCTTCCAGTATAGGATTACCTAATAATATTTCTCCATATTTTTCTTTGATTTCTCGACATTGTTTAGTTGTTCTAGTGTCATTCCAAAGGATAGCATTTCTTAGTGGTTTCAACTCTTTATCTAATGCTACCAGACCATGCATTTGACCTGAAAATGACACCCCCTTTATTTCTTTATCATACATAGCTTCCTGTTTAATCAGTAATTTTATACTTTCTTTTACCGACTCAACCCAATTTCCAGGGTCTTGTTCATTAAAGCCTGATTGTAGTTGTATTAATGGTAATGTAACACTTGTTTGACTAATAACTTGTCCTTGTTTATTTACTGCTAGTGTCTTAACTGCGCTTGTACCTAAATCTACACCTAATACAACTTCCTCCATTACAATCATTCCTTTCTTATAATTTTTGAAGTTGACTATTTAATTCAGTTGTTTTTGCTTCATCAATACCAGGTTGATATACTTTTATGAAATAAGTTATTATAGCACCTATGAAATAACAAATAGCAAATGCCCAAACAACACCTACTTCATTAAATATAGGTAAGAATAAGGTTGCTAAAGCTGGAGCTACAAAGTTACTTAAACCAGCTGCTAAATTATGTGATGAGAGTGTTGCACCAATATGTTCTGGTTCTAAAGCAGTAAAAATAGCGAAAATTGGAACAAAAGCTGATTGAGTTATTCCAAATAATATTGCACATAAAATCGCTATTGCAAATACATCTCCGCTTAATATAGGTAAATAATAGAAAAGGAGTGTCGTTATGCCACATCCAATACAACCAAATAACATGACTTGACGTTTCCAACCAATTTTATCTGCGATAATACCCCAAATCACATCACCAATAATACAAGTTACATGCATTGCTCCCCATGTCCATAACCATTGTTGCATTGTAAAACCAATCTTATCTGTGAACATAACAGGAAATATAACTACTAAACCAAATAATGACAATTGATTTATTACCCTCACAATGAACACTTTTATAATTTCAGGATTTTTATAAACAATTGCAACTTCCTTTAATACTTTTATATATCTTTCTTTAACTGTTTTTTCAGCATTAGGTTTAACATTTCTCTTACCTACAATATAAAATGCTAATAACCCACCAATAAATATCCATATAACAGATAACCACAATGTTCCCATAAATCCAATCTGTGGAATTGTAAAACTAGGTAAATATGTACCTATAACCCCCATACCTACAGAAAACATTGCCCAGAACCAACCAATAGCTGTTGCTAAACGAGATTTATCAGTAATATATGTTACCCATACTAAAAATCCATATAGGAATAAGGGATAACCTAAACCTCTAATACCATACATTACTAACATCATATTATAGTTTTCCATTCCCATACCAAAAACTAAAAATAATATATGAAAAACTAACCATATTACAGTCCCTAATAGCATTATTTTTCTTGGTCCATAAACATCAGATAACACTGCTGCTAACCATGATCCTACTACTACCATAACGCCATAAACAGTAAATACCATGGATGCTTGTCCACCAGAAAATCCTAAATCAACGATATTTTTCGATAAAAAAGCTTGTTCAATACCATCTCCAGTCATAAATATAAAAATGGCAATCAGCGCCCCAAATATAATTTTAGGTATTCCCATCCATGTCTTTTGTTTATCGATATTACTTATTACATTATTCAATTTATTTCCCCCTTTAGTTAATAAATTTAAAACTTAAACGTTTAAGTTTTAGAAAAAACAACTCTAATTGCAGACTTTAAAATCACCTAAACTCACATGACTCACGAATGACTAATCTCGTAGAAAGTTTTATTGATTCATTTTTTTCTCCTCTAATCATTCTATATATCATCTTACCTGCTTCTTTCCCCATTGTTTTAACTGGTTGAGATACAACTGTTAATTTAGGATCATAAATCTCATTCCAATAACTATCATCAAATCCAACGATAATCACATCTTTTGTTATTACTTTTCCACCTTCTTTAATAGCTTGTAAAGCTCCAAGTAATAACAAATGATTTGTTGCAACAATTGCCTTAATATTTTTACCTATTAAAGTTTTCGTAGCTTCATAACCACTTTTGATTTGAGCATCTGTCCCTAACTGTTGGTCACTATAGAAAATGAGATTGTGATTAACCTCGATGTTGTTGTCCGATAACGCGCGTGCATATCCCTTCCTTCTCTCTGTTGTTGTGCTAATGTTTGGATTGGCAAGTAATAAACCGATGTCTCTAGACTTACTATTTATTAATCTTTGAGTTGCTGTATAAGCCGCATCTTCATTATTAACTGTTATAGAAGGCAATTGCATTGATTCTAACTCTCTGTCTAGTGTCATAATTGGGGTATTCAACCATTCTTTTTTCAATTTGAACTTGGAGTTAACAGGAACTAAAATAATAGCGCTTACATTTTGAGCTATAAAACTTTCAATCAACGCTTTTTGTTTATTTTCATTTTCTTCAGATGAAACCACTGCCACATGTAACTGATGTTTTTGACATTCATCACTTATCTCAGTAAGTAATTCTGTAAAAAAAGGATTTTGATCGGGTACTATAAAAGCTATCATATTAGATTGTCCTGTTTTTAAACTTCTCGCAAATTGATTTGGTTCGTAATTCAGATCTTCTATAGCTCCCAATACTTTTTCTTTTGTTTTATCGCTTAACTCACTACTTTTATAATTTAAAACATTCGATACAGTTGCAATTGACACGCCTGCCCTTTTTGCCACATCATGAAGCGTTGGTTTATTTCTCACCATTTCCACCACCTTAAACGTTTAAGTTTTAACCGAAATGATACAAATCAATAAATACATTATAGATTCTCTTTATATTTTTTGCAAGCGCTATCATTAATTTATTTAATTAACTAGCTCCTTTTTTGGAATTTAGTAAATAAAAAAACAGCTTCATTTATATTTTTATGATTTATATTCAGATAATTCTACACTTCAACTATATTTTATTACTTTAACCCATCATTTTATTAATATCTTTTAATCCCTGCCCTTTTTATAGCGCAGAGTTGTACAATAGGCATACTACTACAAGGTAAAAGACTCATATCTAGATAAAGGTGATATTTTTTGATTAGTACGCTATCTATTAGGAATCATTATACATCTGAATTAACAAGATGCATCAATGAAATTGTTATACTGCTCCCATTAAATAAACCCTGCAAAATCAATTTAAATGGAATAACTATTACAATTACTGATGGCATAATTGTTAATAATGCAGATTTATATCAAATGTTAGATGTTCAAGAGCTATTAGAGTTAAAAATTCCTTTACCACTTTTTATTGAAAAAGATACCAATATTTCAAAATCATATTTTGATTTTAACCGTATTCACTTTGTAGAACAATTTAGGAACTTAGTTCTAGAAAGTATACACCAGCCCATCCAAGATGAGTTCAGTATGAACATGTATATATCTAGTATTATTGAATTCTTATTAAGAGAAGCGCGAGTAGTGTTAAATAGTATCTATATACCTTATTTAAATACTAAACACCCATTAGTAGGTCGTATTACGAAATACATTCACGAAAATATATGTGATACATTGAATACAAAACATTTATCTCAAACATTTTATATATCACAATCATATATATCTATACTATTTACTAATAATATCAATATAAATTTTAAATATTATACGACTTCATTAAGAATTGCTTTATCCCTATATGACCTTATTCAAAATAATAAAAGTATCTATGAAGTCGCTATTAAATATCAATTTTTAAATGTAACAACTTATTCCAAACATTTTAAATATTACATCCAAATGCCACCTAAAAAGTATATTTTCTTATTTAAAAATGGGTATTATAAATCACCATATAAAATAGTCTTGAATGACGTAACTTCAAAAATTTATTTGGATAAAGTTCAACCACCAACTAAGCACACAAATAACTCTGATTATTCATTAAATCTTTCAAAACTGTCGTTCAATAATTGCTTTAAACCCATGACTACTCTTATTCAATTAGATGACATATATACCTTGAATCATTTTTATGAATCTCATATGGTGCACAATGATACTACGACGATGTTTTCAAAAATAAACTTTTGTGTATTAGATACACATTTGAAGCAATTAAATGCATTAAGTGCTCAACAAATCATAAATACAATTAAACAGTTAATGCTAAAGGGTCATCAGTTGACTATTAAAATAACTCACCTATCTTTACGTCAAACTCAGAAGTTTTCGGTTGCTAAATTACTAGCTGAACTAGTAAACGATTTAAATCAAATAACATTACAATTCGATTTTTCTTATTATACTTACAATGAACTTTTAAATTTCATTGAAAAAGTTCGCCTCAAGTACCCACTTATTAAAATTGGTACGACTATAGATTCTATAATTAAAAGTAAAAATACTTTATCGCAAATGTTACATAATATTACTTCAATTAATGCAGATTTTTACTACATTGATTTAGATTTGAATAGTTTTTATAGTCTTATGGCTCATAAGATAGCTAAGTCACCAAAAGATCATAACTTAAAACAAGTACTCTTAATATTTATTAGCCAATTAGGTGATGAGTATGCAAAAAAAATAATTTTAACCCATTTGACTCATAATTCTTTACAAGATTACTACAACACATCTAGCCAGCAGACACATATTTTATTAACGCATTTTTTAGTTGAATTAAATCAAAGGATTTGTGGTTTTGGTTACCCATACTATACAGACGATAATAATAGAATCATGCTGTTTAATAAATATCATTGCCCGATGCCTATTGTTCATATATATAGCTTTCTCAAAGTTTTTTTCAAACAACAGGTTGCCTTACTTCCAAACGCAATTATATGTAAAACAAATTGGCATTATCATATTTTATTATTTAGCAACGTAGAAAAAGCATCTTTTATAGTTAAAATAAACCACCATTTCATCAAATCATTTCCAGTGTTTTCAAGGCTTTTAAATAAAGATCATGGAATGATTACAAATTTGATACCTTCAAATATAGATCAAAAACTTTTCGGGTTAAGCTATATCGAACAAATCAATAGCGCTAATTATCCATTATCGAAATTGAGTTTACATTACTTTAAAGAACCTTTGATTTACAAACTATCTCAATCGTCTCTCCAATACATTATGATCGCCATGAGTTAATAACAAAAAAGGCCAAAACAAACTTACATTTGTTTTGGCCTTTTTTAATTTCAACAATTACTGCAATATTTAAATTTCAAAAAAGTTCTGTAACTCGTTTAAATGTTCATTATCCATTTGGTATTGGTCTTTAACACATCCATTTTCAAGATGTAATACTTCATCTGCACATGACATCAATAATTCATAATCATGTGTAATGACTAATATTGTGTGTCCTTGATTGGCTAAACAATTAAGGGTTCCACTTATCTCACGCATACGTTGTCCATCTAACCCACTAGAGGGTTCATCAAAAATGAGAACCTCTCGTTTAGTTTCTACAGCACTCGCAATAGCTAAGCGTTGTTTTTCTCCACCTGAAAGTGACAAAGGATGCCTATCAACATGTTCTGATATTCCATACTGTTGTAATCGCGATTGAATCGATGCATCATCTAATTTGTTATTACTTAAACGTAGTTCCTCAGCAACACTTTCAGCAAATAATTGATTATTCACATCTTGAAAAACCATATATACACGGTCTAATCTTTGATTACGTTTTAATATTACGCTATTCATATCAACGTGTCCTTTAAATTTACGCTCTACACCTGTTAGACAACGAGCAAATGTCGATTTTCCAGAACCGTTACGACCTATAATAGCTGTTACTTTACCTTTGGTTAATTCGACTTTAGGAATATTAAGTGCATATGGTTGCTTGGATTTATAGTTAAAAATAAAATTATGCAATGTTAATTTTTCTTCACTATTGTTGTAATTTAAAGCTTTAGGTTTCATCTCATCTAAATGTATTGACCTTAATCCTAGAAACGTTAAATTGTCATGTGTTAATGCATTGAATGAGCGATTGTCGTACATCTCGTCGATTTCACCATGCTTCATCACTACAAAACGATCGACAACATCTACCAAATAGTGCAAACGATGTTCAGCAATTATGATCGTTTTACCTTCACTCTTCCACTGTTCTAACAACTGTCGCAATTTAGTAATTGTAGTAAAGTCTAAATTAGATGAAGGCTCATCTAAAATGATAATTTCATGTCCACTTACTTGTATTGCAGTACAAGCGATAAGTTGTTTCTCTCCGCCGGACAAGTTAAATATATCTCTATCTAATAAATGATTCATATTCAATACTTCAACACTATGATTAATATTAGTTTTGATACGTTGTGGATTAACACCATAGTTTTCCGGCTCAAATGCTAATTCACTTGTTGTATTCAAACAAAAAAATTGTGAATGAGGATTTTGAAAAACTGAACCACTCAACTCGGAAATCTCATAAATAGATTGCTGACGTATATCCTTTCCATTGACTTGAACAGTCCCCTCAATATTGCCATGATATAGATGAGGTACAGTACCATTTAAAATGCGTGTCACTGTAGTTTTTCCACAGCCTGACGCACCCGTTAAACAAATAACCTCACCACTGTCAATAGTAAGATTAATATTATTTAACACTTTTTCTCCATTTTCATAATTAAACGACATATGCTCAATTCGAATCATATTTCAACCTCACACTATATAATAAGTTACCCATAAAATCAGTACCATGCTAATAAATAACCAATCTAACCAACGCATTTTTAGCAATACGATAGATGTTCTTTTATGTGTTAAATTCAAACCACGTGTGATCGATGCAATAGTCAATTCATTACCAATTTTCACGACGCTATTTAACAACGGCACAACGCGGTATTCGAAATACTGCAGTGGCTTTTTAAACGCAAAACGCAATGAAATACCCCTCATCTTCATTACATCTTTAATCGATGCTGATTCTGACTTGATAGTTGGTAAAAATCTAAACATTACAGCGATAGGAATCGTAATCTTTCTCGGTGTTTTCAGGTGTTCTAGACCTGCAATAAGAACTTCAACTTGAGTTGTCTTAAAAATATAATATCCCATTACAAGTGATGGTAAAAAACGTGTAATCACGCCTGAAGAGACAAAGATGAATAAAGTAGCTAACTGACTATGATCAAATGTAACAAACGCTTCGCCATACCATGCGCTAATTGTAACAATAATGCATAGACATCCAATCAAATATTTACCAATGAGTAAAATCAAAATAGAGGGTATTAACATTACAAGTAAACGTAAGAAAATTTCATTTCCCGTTACACCACCAGTTAATGAAATAAGTGAAATAATAATCATGATTCCAAGCTTTACTCTAGGGTCTAAATTAAATATATGGCTTTGATTTATTATTTTGTTATTCATACTAAATCATACCTGCACGCTTAAAATGCTTCTTCAATATACCTTTAGCGATGTAAGTACCTATCAGCGCTCCAATAACAGTCGTAACGATTATGATAGGAATCATCTCTATTGAAAATAATGCAGCTACCGTAGCTTCATAATCTGAACCGTATTTCTCTTGTATAAACGCTAGATATGACTGTCTCATAAAATAAAATGGTAATAAATTGCCTATTGGCCAAAATGAGAAAATAATATAACCTATACCATTTAATTTCCAGCTTTTATAATCACCTATTGCCATAATAGCGTCTGCTAATATAATAATAGGTACACTTAAAAGCAATGCCATCCAAGGATGACCCATAATTGCTAATATCAAACTTACCACAATACCACAAAGCGATAGTGCCCCAAATTTTTGTGTTTTCGTAATAAGTAACATAATCGGTATACCACCAACCAAACCTATCATAGCAGGCAGTAATAGCATAAATATTGGTATAATGCCTAAAATACCTGGCGGGGCTATAAATATAAAATATATCGCCGTAAATATTCCTATATTTATTAAATCTTTAACATCTATTTTGCCTTTTTTCATCAGTAACTCCCTCTTCACATAAAACTAAAATTGGAATGAATCAGAAAGTTATATTTAAATAACCTATCTTATCGTCCCACGCCGTGACTAGAAAAAGAATACAAGAGCTAACTCATTTGCCGTATCGCATATGAAACTAAGATATTAATATACATCTTAACTTATGCTTTATATTCCTATTAAAAATACATTTATTTCAAAGATACTATAATTGAAAATTATTATCAATGGCATCGGTTTATAGCACACTAATAGTTTATAAATTATACAATAGATTATTGAACTCTCTAAAGCATCATACTTATATGGATGCATTAATATAGTCGTCATCCTATATCATCACTATCAAATTAAAATTAAAGGGCAGGATAGAAACCAAATTTGAAAATTGATTTCGTATTCCCACCCACAAGTTAGCTCACTATAACTATAAATATTTAAGCCCCAAGTATTTATAGTTATATCGTTGCTTTTTTATTATTATATACTGGTTAATACCTTAAATTAAAATATGGCGATTCCAAAGTGAAATTCTTTTTAAGATTTTTAGATTTAATCTTATCGTTGAGCGCTATATTATAAGTCATTTTCTCTTTAGATTGATGAGCAGTCAGGTAACCATACGTAAATGTATCTGGCAGTAATACAGTTGTTAAACCTTCAGACAAAATATAGTTAAATTCTAAACTACTAAGTTGAATCG
Organism: Staphylococcus sp. AS1337; assembly: GCF_051408735.1. Lineage (NCBI taxonomy): Bacteria > Bacillati > Bacillota > Bacilli > Caryophanales > Staphylococcaceae > Staphylococcus > Staphylococcus sp. AS1337. Next base: position 163,667 of record NZ_JBOIHZ010000003.1, read on the forward strand.
TTTTACTATCTTTTATCGTAACTTCAATCATATCGTCTAATTTATTTTGAGTTACATAAAATGATAGATTGTCAAAATCTTTTGTGAAGTACGGTGTAAAACGATAATAATTGTCATTCAGTGAAGCAATTGTACTCGTTTCTTTTCCATATGAATACTTTAAGCGTTTACCGCCAATGCGTTTTTCAACACTCATATTATCTACGCGCATTTCTAAAAATGCATCCCAAACCTTTTCTTTAATTAAATATGGCATAATGTCCTTCATAGAAGCATTAAATTTAAAACGTGTTTGATCATTAATAGCTAAAGGTATATAAATCAATTCTTTTTTATTACGTGATACTAACTTCAGTTGTATCATAGAAGCTACATGATTAGGGTTGATAATTGAACTTAAAAATTCTAATTCCAATTCAAAACCTTGTTCATTAAATTTAAAATGGGTCATTCTTATATCCGGTTTCATTAATTTATTGAATATAAAGTATGGTTCTTCACGATCAAACTGAATTTGTAATACACCTTGTTGCGCTCTAAAATTATAAAATTGGCCATTATTAAAGCTTTCTTCAACAATTTGATAATGTTTCATATCTTTTTTGCGTGCATAATATAACAATGGTTTTAATGAATCTCTGACTATATCATCTACTTCGGTTGGTACTTTTTGTATAAAGTCTCCTAACGCATCCATCCAAGCTTCTTTTTTATCATCTGCTATTTTAAGTGAAAAATTATTTGTTCTTGAAAATGAAAAATGGCGATCTAAAAAATATCCTAATATATCATGTCTATTGTCTAAAGGGCTATTCAGAATTTCTTCTGTAATTAATCCCATAACTTTATAAAAATCTTTAGGAGACACATATGCCGAGCTCATATGTTCTCCTTCTCGCTTAGTCGCATAGTAGTATGGTTTATCTGCTAATACAGCGATTTTCTTTGCGTTAACGTATGCTTTCATTGTAAACAGTTGATCCTCTGCACTACGTAAATCTTCTGGGAACTCAATATGATTATCACGTAGTAATGATGTACGATAAAACTTAGTGGGACTTAATGTATAAATAATACGTGAATTAGCTAATGTGACATCATCATTGGTTTCTTTAAACATAGATTTAGGAACGCCACGACCATTTACACCTTCCATTTTAACTAGAACCACATCAGCCTGATTACCTTCAACAAATTTTGATACATCTTTCAATGTATCTGGATGAATGTAATCGTCTGAATCTACAAAGAAGACATACTCTCCTTTAGCTAAGTTTAGAGCTGTATTCCTAGGTTTTCCAGGGCCACCCGAATTGGCTTCAAGTTGTTTTACAGTTAAATTCAATTTGTTTTTATAAGATTCTACTATCTCCAAAGTATGATCTGTAGAACAATCATCTATCAGTATAACTTCAAAGTCCTTCTTATCGTATTTTTGATTCTGCAAACTGTTCAATAGTTCTCCTATATACTTTTCAGAATTGTAACTTGGTACTATGATTGAAAATTCCATTGATATATCCACCTTATAAAAATGAGCTGAAATACTAATAACACATAGTTAGTTTAATGATACATAACCTTATGAATAAATTCATTATCTTACTTTTAGTTTATTAGTTATGGTTTCAGCTCATCACAATTTTTTATTTTCAGTTTTTCTTAGCTTCCAAATACGTTTCTTACTAAACGTTCACTCGAACGACCATCTTGATATTTAAAGTGCTTATCTAAGAATGGTTCTACTTTGTCTACTTCAAAGTCTTCGTTATCTAGTGCTGTTATTAAATCACTAAATGACTCTACAATTTTCCCTGGCACAAACGTTTCATATGGCTCATAAAAATCACGTGATGTAATATAATCCTCAAGGTCAAATGCATAAAAAATCATTGGTCGTTTAAATACCGCAAATTCATAAACAAGTGATGAATAATCACTAATTAAAATATCCGTAACAAATAAAATATCATTAACTTCTCTAAAATCAGAAACATCCACAAAGTATTGCTCATATTCTCTAGGAATATTTAGTCTATTCTTCACAAATGGATGCATTTTAAATAAAACTACTGCATTATTTTCACGACAATATCTCGCAAATCTAGCAAAATCAATTTTAAAGAATGGATAATGTGCCGTATGATGTCCATTACCTCTAAATGTAGGTGCAAATAAAATCACTTTTTTATCTTTAATGATTGGCAGTGCCTCCTCCATTTCGGCTGTAACTTGTTGTTCATACGCCTCATCAAATAAGATATCTGTTCTAGGGACACCAGTCGGAATTATATTTTGTTCTTTAATACCAAAGGCTTCACCATAAAATGGTATATCTGTTTCTGAAGAAACAAAGGCCTTAGTATAATTTCTATGATTTACAGAATTAAAGAAAGGACCACCTTTTTTTCCAGCTCGACTATAACCAACAGTTTTGAAAGCACCAACTGCATGCCATACTTGAATAATTTCCTGACTTTTTCTGAATTTTACTGTGTAAAGTAATGGATGAAAATCATCCACAAATATATAATCTGCTTTACCTAATAAATACGGAAATTTAAATTTGTCTATAAAGTTACGACGTGCCGAAATATTAGATTTAAACAAGGCATGTATCTTATATTTGTCGTCTAAATTTTGGCGTAACATCTCATTATAAACATATTCAAAGTTACCTGACATTTCAGCTCTTGAATCAGATGTGAATAGTACAGTATTCCCCTTTTTCAAATGGAAAAATTTTGTCATATTAAATATCATTTGGAAGACAAAATTACGTACATTATATGAATAACGATTATACTTTAATTTCAAATCTGCAATCTTTTGTTTTAGAGGATTTAACTTAGGTATTGGAGCTTTAAACAAGATATCTAGTACAAACTCATTAACTTCACTGGATATCATCGGCCTCACAACATACTCTGTTTTATTAGAGTTGCCACCTTTTTTAAACGTGTACATAAAATGTTCTAATAGAAAATTATTCTTACCATTTTGAGTAGCTATCTCATGATACTGTTCCAGCTCATCTTCCTCTAACGTATATTGACTAGGTTCTAACAATGATGAATTAATATTAGCTATATAATCAAAGTCACCTTTATATACAATTAAGTATTCACCTGAAGGTAGATAATTTCCGTCATCTAATATAGCCACATTAAAGCGTGCTACGAATTGATTTCCATTAATTGTCACATCGTTTGCTTTCAATTCTTTGGTCTCAGTTAAATTACGTAGAACAAAATGTTTCTTGTTCAATTCGATATCCTCAACATGACCAGAAATAAATAATTGAATACGTTCCCAATAAATATTATCAATTATTATTTTAGATTTACTCAATTTAAAAAACCTCTCTCTATCCTGTTCATAATATTATTCCAAATATTATTACTAATTGCTTATTTTTAAAAGTTTACATCGTCCATTTAATGACAGTCTTGCCCCACGAAGTGGATAAATCTTTTTCAAATGCATTGACTGCATCATTAATGGTTTTAACATCAAATTCGTTACCTTTGAGTAGCGCTAATTTTTCCACAACATCTGGATGATCTTTATAGAATTTCGCAATATCTTTAAAGTCTTGCGCACCACTTCTACTGCTTCCAAACATTGTTAAACCTTTCTCTAACACTAATCTTGTGTTAACTTCAACAGGATATTCGCTTACACCTAACAAACTAACTGTGCCTTCAGGTGAAATCAAATCAATGATTTGGTTTACTGCAGACTGGCTACCTTTCCCACCTACACACTCAAATGCATGATCAAAAGTAACTCCTTCAGGTACTTCATGTATATGGTATATTTCATCTGCGAAAGAAAAATGACTTAATTTATAATCTGTTTTTCCAAAGATATAAATTGCTGCATTGGGATATAGTTTATTTAATAAAATTGCAGTAATATATCCTAAATTGCCATCGCCCCAAATACCAAAACTATTTTTATTTGCATTTGATTTACGCTCAAACCTTTGAATCGCATGCCAACTCACGCTTACCAATTCAGAGTATGCAATTGTACTTAAATCTTCGATACTATCGTCGATTTCTACGACACGGTCATGATCCATAAAAACATAATCTTGCATAAAACCATCATAACCACTAGATCTAAATTTACTACTAGGTAAATAGTTTTCTGCTATGACTTCATCTGTTTCTACGGGTGTATTCGGTACCATAATAACTCTTGTACCAGTCTTAAATATGCCTTTGTTATCATAAACAACTTCACCAACACCTTCATGAACTAGAGACATCGGTAATTTTTTCTTTAATACTTGTTCATTTCTGCTACCAATATAATATCTTTGATCTGCCGCACAAATTGATAAGTATAATGGTCTTACAACAACTTTATCACTTTTAATATTTTCATTATTATATGTTACTTCGAATTGTCTTGGTGCAACCAATTGATAAACTTGATTAATCACTCAACATCCCACCTTTGATGATAGAGTTCGCTACTTTAAGATCATAAGGTGTCGTGATTTTAATATTATATAATTCTCCCATCACTAACTTTACTTTTTTATTAGCTACCACAAGAATTTTACAGGCATCTGTCATTATTTCTTTCTCTTCTACAGATAACGCATTATAGCTATTCCTCAATAAATTCACATTAAATGATTGTGGTGTTTGGCCTTGATACATTTCACTTCTGACTGGGATAGACTGTATTTGTTCTCCATCGCTTGAAGTGATAATAGTGTCAGTTGCAGGTATTACAGTATCGACAGCACCATGTGCTAATACACTTTTAATATTTTCTTTGATGATTCGGTGCGTTAAAAATGGTCTAACCGCATCATGTGTAACGATTACATCTTCATCAGTTATAGGATGTGCTTTTTCAGCTTCATTTATAATATTCATAATCGTTTCATTACGGTCTGAACCACCTTGTACCACTTCGATTCTATCATCATTAATTTGATGCTTACGCAACGTATCCTTCGTATGCGAAATCCACTTTTGTGGTGTCGCAATAAATATTTTGTCAAATTCATTTGTGAGCAAGAACTTTTCAACCGTATGAACTAATATAGGTTTACCATCTAAATCTAAAAATTGTTTCGGCAGTGGTACGTTTCCCATTCTAGAACCGATACCTCCTGCTAATATACCAGCATATATCATATGTTTTCCTCCTATTCACTTTTAAATCTTATAATTTATTTTTTAATTTTAACTTTAAATGTTTTTGACTTTCCACCATTCGATAAATATTTTAAAGATTTTACTTTTTATGTTATAGAGATAAACATTATTTCTTAAGCACAATATACCAATTTTTATCATTCATTTCTAGTTATAACTGTTTGTATGTTTTTAATAGCATCACATTACCTCGTTCGATATATATTATTATTATATTCAACTCAAAATTAATTAAAATAGAGCGCATTCATTTAATATAATAGTCAATTTACACTAAAAAAGCGTTATTCAACCTTAATTTTTCAGAATATATTTACAATTCTAAATTTTCTTAGTATATTCGACTTATTAGCTATTATTAACGTGACTTTTTCACCATGAGTATAAAGACTACTTTTACGATTTTTAGGATGTATGTAAACTGACGATACATAGCTCACAATAACTTTATACATGTCGATACATCCTACGCTAAATTATGGGAGGCGCATCAATTATGAACAAATCAGAACAACTTATTAATGAAGATAGTAAATACTTTGCCAAGCCAGGAAGAATTAAATATTACCCATTAGCTATCTCACATGGCTATGGTGCAACGCTCGTAGACGTTGAAGGTAAAACCTATATTGACCTGCTATCTAGTGCAAGTTCTCAAAATGTTGGTCATGCACCTAAACAGGTTACTGATGCTATCAAAGCACAAGTTGATCAATTCATACATTACACGCCTGCATACATGTATCATGAACCTTTAGTCAAATTAGCTAAAAAGATATGTGAAATTGCACCAGGTTCATATGAGAAGCGTGCACTTTTTGGGCTTTCGGGATCAGATGCAAATGACGGTATCGTCAAATTAGCTCGCGCTTATACAGGAAGACCTTATATCATTAGTTTTATCAATGCTTATCATGGTTCTACATACGGATCACTTTCTATGTCTGCCATTAGCTTAAATATGCGTAAACATTATGGTCCAATGCTACCAGGTTTCTATCACATTCCTTTTCCAGATAATTATCGAGGTATGTTTGAGCAACAAAATCCAAATACAGTTGAAGAATATCTTGCTCCTCTTAAAGAAATGTTCGAAAAGTACGTACCAGCCGATGAAGTAGCTTGTATCATGATTGAAACCATCCAAGGCGACGGTGGTTTACTTGAACCCGTAGATGGTTACTTTGAAGCCTTACAAGACTTATGCCGAACACACGGTATATTGTTGGCTGTGGACGATATTCAGCAAGGGTTAGGACGAACAGGTTGTTGGAGTTCCGTATCGCATTATAATATTGAACCTGATCTTATTACATTTGGTAAATCACTAGCAGGTGGTCTGCCAATGTCCGCCATTGTTGGGCGTTCAGAAATCATGGACTATTTAGACGCCCCTGCTCATTTATTTACTACTGGTGCTAATCCAGTAAGTTGTGAAGCTGCGTTAGCTACAATTGCTATGATTGAAGATCAAGGACTATTGCAGGCTAGTACTGATAAAGGATATTACGTTCGTGAACGCCTGAACCAATGGCCTGAAAAATATAAATCTGTCGGAAATGTCAGAGGTAAAGGGCTCTCTATTGGTATCGATATTGTGTCAGATAAAATTAAAAAAGTGCGCAATCCTGAAGCAGCTTTAAAGATTTGTAATCGTTGTTTTGACAATGGTGTCGTTATCATTGCTGTTGCTGGAAATGTACTGCGTTTTCAACCACCATTAGTCATAACTTATGATCAGTTAGATACTGCTTTAAATGTGCTAGAAGCTGCAATTCAAGACTTTGAAACAGGTCAATTAGAAAACTACGATATAGCTGGCCAAGGTTGGTAATACAACTTACTTAATCATTTAGTAAAAAACGGGTAGATATCTCAAACCGATATCTATCCGTTTTCTTTTGTTGTTGAAGCTATATAAGATTTCTACCTTACCCCTTTATTTACTATCTATTACCGACATCGTGTCCAATTTCAACAGTTTTATTATTTTTGTTGTAAAGTGCGGCTTGGACACTACCAAAGTTAGGATCGTTACGTTTTTCTTCAATCTGAAAACCTAAACTTTTGAATATATCTATATCTTGTTTACTTGTAGCATTTTCATAAAAAATTTGTCCCCCATCATTATAAAAGCGTGGCTTATCTATCGATTCTTGTAGGGTACCATCACCTCTTAAATAATCTACCAACACTTCATTCAATGTGGTCGGTATCTTGTTACCACCTGGTGTTCCTATACCCATGTAATAATCCGGTCCTACTACAATGCTTGGTGCTGTAAATGATCTTGGCTCTTTATGCTTTCCACCATAGTTCGGACTTGCCGGGTTTGATGAAAAGTTACTTAATGAATTATTCATATAGAATCCCTCTTTCATAAATTTACCGGAACCAAAGAAACTTGCTAAAGTATTAGTAGTACTTGTTAACTTACCGTCTTTATCTATAACTACAAAATGTGTAGTACTCGTATTGTCTACATTATTTGTATTGAAATTACTATTAAAATTAACCTCGTTTAATTTTCCTAATATATAATCTTGAGATAAGTATTCATCGTAGTCTTCATCTTGACCATTAATAATATCTCTATTTCTATACATCAATGCCCTAGACTTTAACATACCTGTAATATAATCTAATCGGTTATCAGGAGTTGTATCATTACCCGTTGCTTCATCAATTTCTAAACCTTGTAGCATTAACGTCCCACCTAACGGATTAGATGCAGAATATACTTTATTATTTAGGTAATCTGTACTTACCGGTTCTTTTTTCTCTGTTTTGTAACTTGCAAAATCTTTTTCATTAACTTCATCATCTACTTGCTTAGAAACACTTTTACCTACTTTCTCATAAAAGTATTCCGGCCCATGGTCTCTAATGCCTTTAATCGTTTTAGCTAAAGCTGGTTGTTTTACAACGTCACCTTCTCTTTTCGTCTGACCACTATCAAAAAATGGGGAGTCCCGGTCAATATCTGAGCCATAAAGTTTTAAACTACGTTCCAGTTCTGAATCCACTTCAAAACCATCCTCAGCTAATGGTATAACATAGTCTAGTATTTTCTCTTCCTCCATTTTGCCCCCTTCGTTATGTGCATCATGTAAACCACGTACAAAGCCAGGTGTACCTATCTCGTCCTTTTGTTTAAAGTTAAAAGAGGAAATGTCTTTGTATTGCCATTGCTTTGGTGCAACATTTTCTTGGCCATCATAAGCTAACATTGCGCCACCACCACCTAAACCAGATGAATGGGGCTCTGTTATTGCAAGTGCATAAGAAACACCTACAGATGCATCTATAGCGTTACCGCCGTCTTGCAATATTTTTTCCCCAACTCGCGTTGCGATTGGATTGTTTGAAGCAACACCGTAATTTTTGTCGGAAAGATCCTGGGCATGATCTGCTATTTTATTCTCATATAATTCATCTTTATTATAATTATCTTTTTTAGTTATCATAAAAAAGCCAAAAGATATGATAATTGTAAGGAGTAATATTACGATGAGCGTTTTTTTATTATAAATACTCATACTTAAGCTCCTTTAGAAAGATATTGGTGATGAGAAGTTTTCAATTCATTTAGTTCATATTGATCTAATCCTTCGTTCGCTCTCGCGAAAACAATTAATAGTAAAACAACCAATACAACTGAAACAACTGTTATACTTACCCAATGTTTTTTAATGTTCATAAACGTAACCTCCATTCTCTTTTTTTAAATTTATGTCTTTACCTTCAATATTATTAAGTAACTTGATTTCTTCTACTTTACTTGGGTTAGATTTAGTAATTTGTCCACCTTGTGACTTAATTGGCGTCACTGTAAACTGAGACTGGTCACCGTTCCAATTTTGTTGCACTGCTAAACCTTGTTTGTTTTTAGATAAAAAATCTTCTGATGTTACATTGCCTAAACTGTAAAAGATACTGGTGTCTTTGTATTTTTCTATTTCTTGTACTACCGAATTATGACCAATTATCACATCGGCACCCGCATCAGCTAACGAATGCGCGTATTCTCTTTGTCTAGTAGTAACTGATCGTTCATCTGTGATACCCCAATCAACGTTAACAACTACATAATCATTGTTTTCTTTAAGTTTTTTAATTAATGGGATATAAATGTTTGGCTCCAAACTAACTGATGTCGTATTTTTTAATGTATCTGTATAGTCTGATTCAACATCAGTAAAAGATACATTAGCAATTTTTTTATTTTTAACCGTTTGTTGTACTGTTTTACTATTGATAGCATTGGAGCCATTTCCAGTTAAATAGTTATAGCCTGATTGAGCTTCTACTGATTTCATTAAGTCTCTCGCAGTTACATTGTCTGTAACTTGGTTGATAAGGTTTAAGCTTTTTATATTCAAATTCCTTAAAAACATTACATTTTCTAAGTTTTTATTAATATTTGTTTTTCTATCATCTGAGAATTTCGATACTTGTAAACTTGCCGTAGAATAATCACTCCCTTTTAAAATTGGCTTAATAGCACTAAAAACTTCGCTAATATTATTCTTCCTGATGTGGTTATTTAATTCGACATTTCCTAAATATGTCATTCTTATATCACCTTGACCTTTATCCATAGCTTTAACGGGTTCAATTTTTTGTGATGTCATGACAAATACTAAAAGTACAATAGCTATAATTAAAATAATGCTAGTGTAAATTGTATTTCTTTTCTTATGCCGTTTAGTCCACTTGAGTATGCGTTCTTCTATTGAAAATCTTTTAGAATTCTTCATATATATGCTCCTTACTAGTTGATAAAGCTATAAAAGAATAAAATGACATAAGTGATACATGTTAAAAGCATACAAGTTGATAAAGTAATAATGACACCTTGCTTTTGAATCGTGTTTGCTATAATTCCTGGTATAACCACACCTATGCCCGACATTTCGACCATTTCAAATGGTGTCACTGGATATATTAAGTCAAAAATAAATTTCAAAACCATTCCGGTCAAGATCATGGCTGCAAACTTCCTTCGGCCATATAATATAACAATCCGACTTATACCATGATTTACGATAAAGTATGTAATACAGCTAATGATGAGTACAGATAATAGCATAATCGGTTGATCAAAAATTAAAGCTAAATATCCAGGTACTACTAATCCAGCTGGACTAATACCAAATTTTTCAGCGAAGATTAAACTTAATACAATGCCAACAAATAATGAAAAATATAATTCTGAACCTATCATATTATTTGATCCCTTCTATATACTGCGCTATTTGTTTACCTGGTCCATGGATATTACCCACACAAAATATCAATGAGTTTTGAGACTCTTGGTATAACGCTTGCTCTATTTCTTTTATATCTCTACCTTCAAAATTCAAATACTTTTTATCAGGTTGTCCTTTCATTACTTCAGTAACCATTTGCGTACTCTTACCAGTACAAATCAATGTGTCAAAATCAACTTCAGTAATAAAATCCTCAGCAAACTGCCTTGTTCTATCGACTCTATCAGAACGGCAATTTAAGATAATAACAATTCTCTTATATGGGTAGTTATAGCTTTCTACCTTATTTAAAATTGCCTTAGTTGATTTCGGTTCATTAGCAGCAAATGCATTGACATAAACATTGGTTGACTGATTAGCATCAAAGTATTTAACTTCAACGGCTCCAACATCTGGCGGTGCATTCAGCATACCTTTTAATGCGATTTCTCTATCAATACCAAGTGCTTCTGCAACACCCATTGCAATGGCTACATTATCAGGGAACACAATATAACCAAATTTCCTTAAATACGATTCTGGCACTTCTTCCTTATCTACAACGATAAGCTTAGTCTTACGCCTTTTGGCCACTTTAGCAAAAAAGTCTGTATAATCATCTTTCATAACAACAAGATGTCCTCTATAAGGAATAGTTGCTGTAAAAGCCTCCGCCACTTCATTTAACGTTGGTCCAAGAACATCCATATGATCCTCCATTACATTGACGATGACTCCTATATTAGCTTTAACAAGATCTTTCTGGAACGTAATTTGATAATCGGGATTCACAGCCATACATTCATTAACTAAAGCGTTGGCTTTTTGTTTAACAACTTTCCTGATAATATCGCGTTGTTCTCCAATATTAGCTCCTTGTGGTTTTCTATAAACTGGATATTCTCTAGGTGTAAACCAATACATCATACGCGCATCTGTACCTGTTGTTTTGCCAATAACGCGATAGTTATCCTCACGTAAAGTACTGTAAATCAATCTAGTTATAGTAGATTTACCTCTAATACCATTTATATTGATACGTATAGGAATCTTTTCTAATCTGTTAGAATGCCTTTTCTTTTCAACAATACCTAACCAAAGAATAACCCCGATACAAATTATGATTAGTAGCAAATTTTATCCCTCTTTTCAACAACCTATTTAATTTTATGTATTCAAAATAGCGTAGAATTTCAATATTATTAAATGACATGTCTAATCTACTGCTATCTTTTGATAATGACATGCTATCATGCAGTTATTGATTTAGTTTAAATAGTTTGAATTATCTATTAATAATTTGTAAATCTGAGTTTACAATTCATCTGCAAAAAAATTAAATACACTTATAAACCCTTATACAAAAGCTTTTGTTGATTTTTGCATATGTTTTATTTTTACATGAATAATTTTAATGTTTTTTATTCCTCTAAGAATTTATAACGAAAATAAATAAATATATTATTTACCTCAATTTTACATAGCCTTAAAATTTACATGTTATCTTATATGTGTAAGGGACAACTGATACAAATTTTAGGAGGTAGTTTATGAGTAAATCAGTCAAATTGGTGGTTTCAATATATCTTGCTATTGTAGCGATTATTTGTTGCGCTTATCTGGTTATGCTTTTAGTAGGAAGTTTTCAAGGTAATGATATGAGAGGCGCTGTATTAGATTCTGATAACACTAAAAATATTGAAAACGTAGACTATATCAACAACAGTTCCCAATCTTCTGAGTTAAAAACTACTGAATCTAGTGATATACCTCAAGGTTCACAATCTAGTAACGATTACAAATTAAATAAAATATCTTCATTGAAAGATGATCAGCATCATACATGGACTTTAGAACAAAGTTGATAAGCTCTATCATTTTATTAATATATGTTACAAAGTATTGTCCCCCAAAATTTTCTTTATGTTAAATTCAACCCTTTTAGTTACAATTATTCAATTTTATTAGCTATACTTAAATTGTCTGAATTTTATATTTATTGAAAAGGGGTTTTTAATTATGAGTAAATTTACAGATAGTGAAAAGGTTCAAATTTTAGAGGATTTAGTGACAATCAAATCCGTAAATGACCATGAAATCCAAGTTTGTAAATACTTAAAAGACTTATTATCACAACACGGTATCGAATCAAAAATAATTAAAATCAATGATACGAGAGCCAACTTAGTTGCAGAGATTGGAACCGAAGGGCCTGTTTTAGGTATTTCTGGTCATATGGATGTCGTATCTGAAGGCGATATTAATAAATGGACATTTGATCCATTTAAATTGACTGAAGTAGATGGCAAACTATATGGTCGTGGAGCAGCCGATATGAAATCTGGATTAGCTGCTTTAGTATTAAGCATGATTGATATCCATGACCAAAACTTATTAAAATATGGTCGTATCAGACTATTAGCCACTGCAGGAGAAGAAATTGTCGGTGAAGGGGCTAAAACTTTCCAACAAGAAGGTTACATGAAAGATGTAGAGGCACTAGTTATTGCAGAGCCTTCACAAGATAGAATCATCTATGCACATAAAGGTTCTATGGACATTCGCGTTATTTCAAGAGGAAAAGCTGCCCATAGCTCTATGCCACAATTAGGATTTAATGCAATCTCACCTTTAGTTAAATTTGTATATAAAGCGGATGAAGGATTCGCTAAATTTGATAAAAATAATGATTTATTAGGAAATCCAATTATGAACGCTACAATCTTCAATGGTGGCAATCAAGTAAACTCTATACCAGAACATGCTGAATCTGAGTTTAACATTCGCACTATTCCTGAACATGACAATGACCAATTCATAACTTATTTCAACGAAATTTTAAAACAAGTTGAAACCGATAATACAGATATAGAAATTGATACGTATATGTCTAGACCTCCAGTTTATACAACCGGTAAAAATAGCCTAGCAACGCTAGCTCACGATTTAGGGTTAAAATATTTAAATACAGATTTACCTTACGAAGCATCGCCAGGAGTTACAGATGCTTCCGATTTATTAGTTGATAAAGATGAAGATTTTTCATTTATCATGTATGGCCCTGGCTTAGTAAGTCAGGCCCATCAAGTAGACGAATATGTTGAGAAAGAGAGTTACTTCAAATTCATTGATTTATACACAGAATTTTTCCCTACTTACTTAAAAAATCTAAAATAAAAATTAATACACTATTAAATTGATGTTAACAACTATATGATTTATTCTAATAAATAATTAAAAAGAAGTGAGTTAACTGGTCTAAATTAAACATTAGACTGCTAACTCACTTCTTTATTATATTTTAGAAATTTAAGTTTTATCATTCCGTTATTGAACTACTTTACTTCATACTAAGACTAATATTTTTTAATGATCTGCTTTATCTTTGTTATTACTTGGGCTCTTTCAGGAATTGGAAATACGGGATAAATATGAAACAAGTTATACTCTGGTAAAAAATCATGACTTATATTCTTTTTATTCAACATATTCGAAAGTTTAAGTGCATCTGGATATAATGTTTCCTTTGTACCAATGATTAACGTAATATGCCCAAGCTCTTCTAAATCTCCAAACATCGGGGAAACACGCCAATCTGTTAATGGTAAATCTCCAGACCATAGTTCTAAAAAAAACTTACTTCCTTCTCTAGCTAACATCGGATCAATTTCTTCATAAACTGCTGACTCTGGATTAGATAATGTTGCATCTAGTACAGGAGAAATCAAAATAATATTACTTGGCTGAGGTAGTGATTGCATTTTAATATACTGAGCAAATGATAACGCGATTTGCCCACCAGCTGAATCTCCCATCACTATAATTTGATGTGGATCTTCTACCTCCCTTACAATACTTTCATATATTTCTTTTAATAATGAAAATGTCTCTTTATAAGTCGCATGTGGCACTTTTGGATAAATAGGTAAGACGATTTTCGCATTCAATTCACTTGCAAGTGTATCGATATAATCAAAGTGAATTTTCATTGGATTTTGGAACCAAGCACCACCGTGTATATATAATACGACTTGTTGTTGTCTATCAGATTGATTATTGATCGTATAAACAGTAGACTGTTGTACTGTTGTCGCTTGCGCCCTATGTTTAAAACGATATTCTGTACCATCGTATAGACCCTTTGTTTTTTCTTTCACAGCATCTAAACTTTTTTGCGCATTTTCAACATTTACAAATGAACTTTTCGTATTAGTGAATTTTAACATTAATTCATATAAAAAGCTTTTATAACTTCGTTTTTCTCTTACTTTTACGTATAGATATGAAGCGGCAATTGTCACACTTGATAATGTAGCTATTTTTTTTATCATAATTTTTCCTCCTTGCCTAGTACACTAATATTGCTATTACATATAGTTTATAACACACTCAACAATAATTTTAACAAAAGGAACTATCTCATTAACTAACTGTGACATTTTTGAAATTCATGAAGCCCCTACCATATATTTTCAGACTCAGTATTATAGAATTCATTCAACATCATAGACATATACAATTCATCAAAAAAATGACCATCCATATAAACAGACTTATGTTTAATCCCTTCAATCTTAAAGCCTATCTTTTCATAAAAATTTACAGCGGGTTTATTAGTAGTAATCACTGTTAATTCCAACCTTCTGAGGCCTTTGCGTTCAGCCCATTTAAAAGTTTCATCAAACATTTGCGTCGCTAAACCTTGTTGTTGCAAATCATTGATTAACCCAGTAACAATGTAACCAATATGCCTCACCTTTGTTAATGTACTAATATGTACTGATAAATAACCTAAGATTTGGTTATTTTCCGACTTGACACCAATATAAAAATTGCGCTTTATGTCATCTATAAAACGTTCTTTATCGAAATTTCTTTCATCTGGTAAATAGAGCATATATTGGGACTCTTCATCAATTTTTCTCATACAATCATAAAGCGCTTCCGCTTCATTTGGGCAAATTCTTTCAATTCGCATAAAAATCCCCCTTAGCACTATGAATTTTACTTGTCATACATTATTTAATATAATTATGACAGTTTTTATCAAATTTTCCACTTTTTTATGATGAGCAATTTAATTTCTGGAAAAGCATAAAAAAACTGAGACATAATTAATGTCCCAGCTCTTTCATAATATTTGCTTAATAGATTTCAAAAATATAATAAACCCTATAGAAATTCATATTATATTACAAGAATTTCATTATTTTATTAATATGAGTGACTATGGAAAAGTACTTATCAAATTTTAGTTATCTAAACTTTGATACATTAAGTTCAATTGATGTTCAAATTGTTGCATATCAATGAAACGACCCTGGCGATGCATTTCTTTTCCATCTAGATATATCAAATCTACTGGTACAGTAAAGATAGATAATTCACCTGCTATCTCTTCTAACTCGCTTTGATTAACAATACCTAACGGTACGTTAGGAAAGTCCTTTACTATGTCAGCTATCTGTGGCAATACTGCATGACACACACTACAATTGTCCCTCATAATGTGTATTACAGCCAATGGATGTCGAGCTATAAAGTCATGAAATGAATCTATCGTTGTCAATGTTTGTTGCACGATTGAACACCACCTTTATTTTAATAAATTGAATATCATTATGCCTTGTTTATCTATAATGTAGCAAACTTTTTGCTTACTTATAATACCATACATGAACTCATTCAAATTCCTAACTAAACTAACTATTATTCTCACAGTATACTTTGAAAAACTTCTGGTAATTTTGTCACCTTTTGCTTTTGTAGGTCAAAAAACGTACCATTTTGATGACCTAAACAATGTACTTTGTCCTCAGACACAATCTCAAACTCAAATTCCCAACGCAATTTGCTCGCTTTTACAATGTAGCAACGGCCTATAGGTTTATCATGTATAGTTATAGGAGTTTTATATTCTGCCTCTGTTTTCATTAATATTGGTGAAATATGTTGATTCATCATATCAGAATAAGGCATATATTGGTTTATAAAATCCGTACGCAAATCTTCAAACCACCTGATATATACTATGTTACTTACGATACCCATGGCATCTATATCGTAACCATTCACTTCTATCGCTTTTTCTGACACTAATTTTCTAATGGTCATGACTCATTACGCTCCTTATATAATTACGTAGAATGCTACAACTCAATATTATAAATATAGTAATACACAAATTCACCAATATAAACTTCATCTGTAATACATTACTTTAACGCAAACATAATAATAGTTTTTAGTTTATTACTATTTATCCTGTATAATTTCAGGAAGCAATTCTTGAATACGCGTTCTTGTTGCCTTTGTGTAACCTTGTAATCCACCTGTATGAATAAATAAAATATTATTTTGATTATCGTAGCTACCAGCTTTAATTTCTTCTACTAAACCTCTAAAGGCTTTTCCTGTGTAGGTTGGGTCTAAAATAATCCCTTCTTGTTGGGCAATATCAATATAAAATTGCAATTCTTCATCTGTAGCTTGTCCATAACCTAGACCAATATAATCATCATTGATAGATATCGTGTCAAATGACGCTATACTATCATCTAAATGAGTTAATATATCGATTATTTTGGTTTTAAATTCATGCGCACTTTGAGTGACTGCGAACCCTGTGATATTTTTATTTAAGCCATGGCTTATATTACCGTACCAAAGACCAGCATAAGTTCCTCCAGAACCGACGGCTAAATTAATTGAATCGAATTGGACGTCCATCTCTGTTTCTTGTTCAACAATCTCATTAAAAGCGTTGATATAACCGTGAGAGCCTATCCAATCAGAAGCGCCTGCTGGTATAGCAAATGTCCGTTCTCCTTGTTTTTCTAATTCGTTTTGTAATGCTTCCATTGCTTCTTCTCTTGAAGCTGATGGCTCAATGATATGAATATGTGCCCCCAACATCGCATCTAAAAATAGATTTCCTTCAAACTCTGCCAAGTTACCTCGAAGTATTAAATGACATGTTATGTTGAATTGTGCACATAATGCAGCGGTCGCTCTTGCGTGATTTGATGTTATTGCTCCTGTTGTGATTACTGTATCATAACCATTGTCTAAGACGTATTGTAAAGTATATTCTAATTTACGCACCTTGTTACCAGAAATCTCCGTTCCAGTATAGTCATCTCTTTTAATATAAATATTTTTACCTAAAGTCTCACTTAACTGTTCTAATTTATGAATAGGTGTTTTCAAATTAGCTACATTTAATTTGTTTTGTAACATTTTTCTTTCCTCCATTTAGTCATATTTGCTTATGGCTCTGGTATAAAAACAGTTGCTTCACTATTGTCCGGGTAATAAAAACCATTCGGTACTGTTTGTAACTCAATTAAACTCCCCCATGGTGTTTTAATATATACTGTTTGATTACCTGCCGTATCTTCATATCTTGTATTACCATGTGGCTCAGATACTGGTATACCTCCAGCTTGTTTAACTTGAGCTAGTGTGTTATCAAAGTCATCCACATAAAATGAAATATGTGTAAATCCTATATCCTGTAAAGATATCGGATTATTTTGTGTAGCATGTTTAAATTCAAACATCTCTATATTAGGGCCATTATTAAATACCATCATTCTTTTTTTTATAATTACTGCCCCTTCTTCAATATTTAACACATGTTCAACATGTGGCCCTCCTCGCGGCTGGTCTGCTTTAGTCTGGCTATCATACGCAATTTTACCGTTTAAAGCTTCTTTAAAAAACTGAGTAGCACTTTCAATGTCAGGAACTGTTAATCCTATATGGTTTATGCCTCTAGTAAGTTCCATATACTCCCTCCTAATAACAAATTATCTTTGTCGCTGCTCAAATTGCTTTTTAAGTAGGACATATCTATTCATGTCTCTATAATTTTCACCATCAAAGATGTCTTCTACATCTGTAGCTAGAAAAGTAAATCCTGTTTTTTCAGCTACTTTGTTACTGGCTATATTTCTAACATCAGCTTTAATTATAAGTTTGTTAAGAGATAACGTTTCAAACGCAAAGTGACATAAATGATTAACACAATTTGTTACTATGTTTTTACCCGTATATCCTTCAGCTATCCAATAACCTACTTCAGCTTTATTATTATTATCTATTTTATGTAAATCAACAGTACCTATAAGTGTTGTTTCATAGTAAATTAAAAACAATCTCGCTTTATTGTCCGCATGTTGCTGAATCATCATTTTTAAATATGCACGTTCATCTTCAATCGTCACATCGTCTGTTATAAAATCTAAAAATGGTGACAAGTGTTTAAAGTTATTTTTAATTGTTCTATATAGTGATTCCGCCATATTTAATTCTGGTGGGACTAATGATACTTTCGACATTACACTCATTGTTGGTTTATATTTCATTTTTATCACCCGTTACTTTCTCTTTTCTTAACTCTAATAATATTTACAATTTCAGAATATTTCAACATTTTTATTTTCGTGTGAATTCCTGACATGATAAAAAAGCTCGAGACATATCTTATTATGCCTCGAACTCTTTTAGTTTTAATTTTATAATTTATTATTTTTGACTAATTTTCATAATTACTTCATCAATAGATACATTTTTTGCATCGATTGTTTCAATTGTACGATCTTCTAAATTTGTTATGATTAAAGGTGTTACGATACTTGGTGCGTTAGACTTAATATAGTCTAAATCAACCTTCATAAGTGGTTGGCCTTTCTTAATCGTATCTCCAGTATTCACGAGACTTTCAAAACCTTCACCATTTAACTTAACTGTATCGATGCCGATATGAATCAATAATTCTATACCGTGTTCAGATTCTAAGCCAATAGCATGTTTTGTCGGAAAGATTGTTTTAATGGTTCCATCAAATGGCGCTACAATTTCTCCATCTTCTGGAATAAAGCCTACACCATCACCCATCATTTTTTGAGCAAATACTTGATCAGGCACTTCTGATAAAGGAATAAGTTGTCCTTTACCCGGAGCATAGACCTCTGTATCTGAGACTTTATTTAATTGAACAGTATTTTCCTCATCTTCTTCAGTAATTGTAGTCTCACTAGGTTTTGTGATTTCACCTTTCATAATTAAGGACATATCATGTTTGATTTGATCAGATTTAGGTCCAAAAATTGCTTGCATATTATTACCTACTTCAAGTACACCTGAAGCACCTAATGCTTTTAATTCCGCAGTATCCACTTTACTTTTATCTGCTACTTCAACACGCAATCTCGTAATACATGCATCTAGGTGTTTGATATTTTCTTCTCCACCCATTGCATTTAAAACATTAAACGGTAATTCGCTTGCAGATGAATTCGTAACTTGCGCTTGTTTATCTTCGCGACCTGGTGTTTTGTATTTAAATTTAAGGATAAAGAATCGGAATACAAAGTAGTAAATCACTGCGTAGACCAGTCCTACAGGAATGACTAACCACCATTGTGTTTTATTAGGTAAGACGCCTAACAAGACATAATCGATAAATCCACCTGAGAATGTATAACCTAAATGTACATCTAGTAAATATAAAGTTAAGAAAGATAGACCATCAAGAATTGCATGAATTAAAAATAGTAATGGCGCTACAAATAAGAATGAAAATTCTAAAGGTTCTGTAATACCTGTTAAGAAAGAAGTTAAAGCTGCTGACCCCATTAGGCCAGCTACTACTTTTTTATTTTCAGGTTTTGCTGTGTGATAGATTGCTAAAGCTGCTGCTGGAAGACCAAACATCATAACTGGAAATTCCCCTTGCATAAATTTACCAGCTGTTAAATTACTACCTTCTTTAATTTGTTCAATAAATATACGTTGGTCACCGTGAATTATTTCGCCAGCTGCATTTTTCCAGGCGCCAAATTCAAACCAAAACGGTGCATGGAAAATATGATGCAAACCAAATGGAATCAACAAACGTTTAATAAATCCAAATAAGAAAACTGCGACCCCTGTATTTGAATCTAATAAACCTTCACTAAATGCGTTTAAGCCAGATTGAATACTTGGCCATATTAATGCCATTGGGAACGCTAATACAAATGAAGTTGTTGCCATCATAATCGGTACAAAACGTTTACCGGCAAAGAAACCTAAATAGGACGGTAGCGAAATATTATAGAACTTGTTATAACACCACGCTGCTAACGCCCCAATAATAATACCGCCAAACACACCCGTTTGTAATGTAGGTATGCCTAAGACACTTGCATAACCACTTGCTGCGTCGTTAACGTTGTCTGGCGTCACATGTAAAAACGCCCCCATCGTTTTGTTCATAATAACATAGCCGACAAATGCTGCAATTGCTGCAACACCATCTCCACCAGCTAAACCTATCGCAACACCCAAAGCAAATATCATTGGTAAATTATCAAATATACTGCTTCCAGCGCCTGCCATCATTTCGGCTACACTTTGAACACCAGCATTTTGAATAAATGGTAGATAGTGTTGTAGTTCCTCCCCTTGTATAGCTGTGCCTATTGCCAATAATAGCCCGGCAGCAGGTAAAATAGCGACTGGTAACATTAAAGCTTTACCTATACGCTGAAGCTGTCCAAATAGCTTTTTAAACATCTAAAAACATCCCTTCCAAAATATAATTTGATCGCTATTAGTGCGCAAAAAAAGGCATGAGCAAACAGACTATTCCCTATAGTCTTTCTGTTTGCTCATGCCTGCTTAACCAGTAACACGCAAAATAACGATATGTTTTTTTACATTATATAACGCTTTTATAAAATATACAATATAAATTTTAAATTTTAATTTGTATAAGCTTATACAATTGCGCTAAATAACTCGTGCTAATAGCCAACTATAAGTGCAATGGACATACCAATACAACAGATAATAATCCAAGCTAAAATAATCTTCCAAGCAAACTTCAACCATTGCGTATAGGTTATTTTACCTACCGCTAAGGCTCCCATCAAAATAGCTGACGTTGGAAATAATACATTACTAATTGCGTCACCGTATTGGAATGCTAACACTGTAATTTGTCTATTAATATCTAACAAATCAGAAATAGGTACCATTAAAGGCATTGTAGTCAAGGCTTGACCAGATCCTGATGGTATAAAGAAATTGAGCATAAACTGTAATATAAACATAGCAATAATGACTAAAGAAGATGGTACCCCCGCAAGTAACGTTGTCATCCCATGCACAATACTATCAATAACTTGACCATTTTCTAGAATAACAATAATACCTTTTGCAAATCCAACTATCATAGCACCAAACAGTATATCTTTCATCCCATCAATCATTGCATCAAATGTACCATTTAACCCAAGGCCACCAATGAAACCAGCTAGTAAACCAGCTAGTATAAAGTTAGCGCTCATTTCATTAAATGACCAACCATACGTAAATATTCCGTATACATTTAATATGATTACTATGACTATTAACCCTAAACCAACGGCTTGTCGTTTTGTAAAGCGCGCTGCTTCGATTACACTATTTTTGTGACTTTCAACTTGTTCTAATTCGTATACTAAAGATTTAGACATATCACGTTTTACAGAACGTGCATATAACATAACTGAAGTAATTGCAGCAATTAGAATAAATATATAAATAATGGTACGTAGGCCCCACCCCGAAAACATCGGTAATTCTGCCACTGTTTGTGCTACTCCTACAGTAAAAGGGTTTAACATTCCACCTATAAAACCACTTGCCGCTCCCAAAATAACCATTGCTGCACCGGTCAACGCGTCATAACCTAGTGTGCGTGCGATAATAATACCAATAGGAACAAAGATAATCGTTTCTTCTGCTAACCCTATTGAGAAGCCTAATATCGAAAAAATAGTCATAGTTAAAGGAATCATCAGTACTTTGTATGAACCTAGTGTTTGCATTGCTTTATTTACACCATTTTCAAATGCACCAGTTTTATGTACAATACCAAACGCCCCACCTACTAGAAAAATATAAAATACAATTTCTCCACCACTAAGAAGCCCTTCGGGTATAGCTCTAAAAATATCAAAGAATGATACGCCTTGTTGCTGAACTTGTTCATATGAACCTGATATAACTAAAGTTTGTCCATCTTTTTTCTCTCTTGCATACTCACCAGCAGGAATTAAATACGTCAATACGCTAGAAAAGATAATAATAAAGAGTAACAGTGCATACGTATGCGGTGTTTTTAATTGATTACCTTTAAATATTTTTTTAATCATTTTTACATCCTCTCCAATTTAACTACACTATGCTATAAAATAATCACTGCACTATAACTCCAAAGCGTTATTGATATATAATGCATGCTTTTCTACTTTTGTCTGAAAATTTAGTTAACTCTATTATTCCATAGTCTGGATTTTTATCAATATCTTAATATATAAAAAAAGAGCGAGACACAAACCAAAAGTTACTTTGGTTTCGTGTTCTCGCCCTATAAAATCACTTATATCGTTTATCTTTGTTGACTATCTTTCAATAAATTATCTCATCAACTTTTATTATTAAGAAATATTTTAAAGATCTATCTATAGCGACTAACGCCTTATTGTTATTTTAGAAGAAACGTTTTACTGCTGTTGACATTGGTGGCAATTCATCCAAGTCTAATTTTTTATCTTCAGTAATAGATCTAAACGCCCATTTACCATAGTTAATTGCCTCTTCATTTACAATTTTCCCTGGTAAAGGTGCTGCATTTTCATCTACATAAACATTAACAATCGTTGGTTTATTTTCAGTCATAGCAGCTTCAACGACTTCATCAATTCTGTTTGGATCTTTAAGTGTATAACCAACTCCGCCACAACTTTCAGCAAATTTTTCTAAGTCAATATCAGTGAAGTTAATAGCATATTCTAACTCACCAGCAGCTTGTTGTTCATATTTAATAAATGAAAGTTGTTCATTATTTAATACAAATAATGTCATTGGCAAATCATACTGCACTGCAGTTGCAAAATCTTGCATGACCATATCAAACGCACCATCGCCGATAATACCAACTACTTGGCGATTTGGATACTCACGTTTGGCAGCTATTGCAGTAGGTAACGCACAACCCATAGTACCTAACCAGCTAGAAATAATAAATTTATTATTTACTGTTAAGTTTAAATAACGCGTAGACCAAACTGTTGCTGTACCGACATCTATAGAGAAGATGGCATCGTCTGTTCTAACTTTATTTATAGAATGCATTAAACGTTCCGGTCTAATAGGTTTACTGTTATTAGCCATATCTTCAGCCATCCAAGCATCCCATGTGGCTTTTCTTTCTAATGTTTTATTTAAGAAGTCGCGATCCGTAACGTGCTTAGCCATATCAGTTAATTGTAGCAATGCTAGTTTGCTATCGCCAAGAATGCCCACATTAACATCAAAACGGTGTCCAATGTTTTCTGGATTTGTATCAATTTGTATTGCTTTGATATTTTTCTTTGGTAAATAATCTACATAAGGATAATTAGTACCAACCATAATTAATAAATCCGCATCTTGCATCGTTTGGTATGCTGTTTTAGTACCTATTTTACCAAGGTTCCCTATGTTATAAGGGTGTGCATCAGGCAGAACTGTTTTTGCTGGTAATGTTACAATCGTTGGTATCTTAAATGCTTCTATAAATTCACGGACTTCATCTTTTGCATGCTGTGCACCAGTACCAAGTAATACTACTGGTTTTTTACTTTTATTAATGAGTTTAGCCGCTTTCTTTATAGTATTTGGTTTTGGTGCTACACGAGCTGGTGGCGCAGTATCTACTTTTTGGTTAGTAGTGTCTTTAACTTTGCGCGTCAATAAGTTGTTAGGCAAGATTAAAACAGATACACCTTTTTTCTCGTAAGCTGTACGTATTGCTTCGTTTACAATTCCAAAGATATCTTTATCATTTTCAGTTACTTGATGTTTATATACTGCTACATCATCGACCATTTTATTAACATCTGTTTCTTGGAAAGCTTTTGTTCCTAAAGCAGTACTGTCTGTTTGACCTGCTAAAATCAATTGTGGCACATTATCCATTTTCGCATCGTACATACCATTTAATAAATGGATAACTCCAGGGCCGCCGATACTTAATGCGACACCGATTTTACCAGTTAATTTTGTATAACCCGCAGCAGCTAAACTTGCAACTTCTTCATGACGAACATGGACAAATTCAATATTATCTCTTTCCGTTCTTAAGCTATCAACCACTGCATCAATAGAATCACCAGGAATACCATATAAGTGATCAATATCCCATGCTTGTAATGCTTTCACTAATGCTTCATTCGCTTTAATTTTTGCCATTATCAAAATAGCTCCTTTCAATATTCAAGTTGATTTCCAATATTTTTAATTAACTTCGCAATCTATTATCACTAAATAGTATTCATTTAGTATAAGAAAAGGATCAGAATAGGTAAGATGATTGAACTTAGAACTGCTGTTAGTATCATTCCAATAGAACTAAATGCACCAGATTCTAAATCTATTTCTAATGCTTGTGCAGTACCAAAAGCATGTGAAGCATTTCCGTAAGTCAAACCTTTCGCAATTGAGGTTTTAAATTTACCTAACCTTAATAAATAAGAACCTAAAATACTACCAATCAAACCAGTAGTTACAATAAACATAACTGTAATAGTATCGATACCACCAAGTTGATGTGACACTTCTATGCCTACCGCAGCAGTCATTGACCTTGGTAACATTGTCACGATTACTTCTTTTGAATATCCTAAGATTTTTAATACACTATATACGAATATGAAATTTAACATCACTGCTGTCAGCACACTACTAAAAATAATACTCGCATTTTGTAGTATTTTATGGCGATTTTGATAAAGTGGAAATGCTAAACAAACAACAGTGCAATTCAATAAATAATGAATCCATTTTCCACCAGTCATATAATCTTGATAATCTTCATTAAATAATAGAAGTACAATAATAATTCCTATAGACGATATTAATGCTGGGTTTAAAAATGGCGTTTTATATTTCACCTGTAATTTTTTAGCACCTATAAACATAGCTAGTGTTAAAACAATCATTAAAAAGCCTTTTAAAAATATCATCTAATTTTGTCCATTCCCGTATCGCGCAGTTTTAACCATTTTCTCAGCTATAAAACCAGAAATTAATGCGACACAACATGTTCCTAATATAATCATTGAAAAGAATAGTATAAAATTCAAGTTAATATCAGACACGACATCCATAACACCAACTACTGATGGTACAAAGAAAAACACCATCGTTGTAAGGAAAAAGTTAGAGCCTTCACTGACCCATTTTGACGGAATTATTTTAAACTGTAATAAAAGGAAAAATACAAGTAATCCTACAATGCTACCTGCAATTGGTATATGCAATACGCTCTGAATTACATTGCCTATATAAGTGATTCCCATAATTAATAATACTTGCAGTAAAACTTTTGATACCTTCTTTGATATTTGCAATATTCATCATCCTTTATTGCATTATTATTTTAAACTTTATTGATTACATCTCTTAGTATAAGACTCCTAATCATATAATAAAAATATTGATTTTTAATATCACTCATTACTTTTATGAATGGAAGCGATTTATTTAATTATATTTAGCTATAAGTATTCCATATTAATTAATATTAATTGGAATCATGGTTATGAGAAATTAAATTTCTATTTGATAGATTATATATTTATTTAGATAAAAAAAGAGAGACAACGAAAACACAATGTACAAAATTGTTTTCGTCGCCCCACCTGCTATGAACAATGTCTTTTTAAATGAAACTTTCTTAAAAGTAGTGTGGTACTTTACAAATTATTTTTTTATAAACGTTCTTTCATAAATTCAATCCATTTTCTTGTTGCGTGACTAAGATATTTATCTCGCTTCCAAATAACTCCCAATTCCCAACGCATACCAGGATCATCAATTGTAATATTTTTAAAGCTACCGTCTAATAAATTCACAATATTTTCTGGTAATATGCTTACGCCTAAGTGTGCACTTAATAAATTCTCTATAAAATTCCATTGCGAAATTTTAGATATTGTTTTTGGTACATAACCAGCGTTTTTTGCCGCTTCAATAATTTTATCATTTAGATAAAAGTCTTCATTAAATAAGATAAAATCTTCATCCTTTAACATAGCCATATTAATCTGTTCTCTATTCGCTAGTCTATGTTCTTTATTTACTACTAATTTTAAGTCTTCTTGATAAAGTGGTATAGAGTGAAAAATATCTTGGTCTACGGGTATCGTTGTAATACCAATATCAATTTCGTCATTGATTAATTGTGTCTCAATCATTTTGCCACCTTTTTCAACAAGATTGTAGGTCACATTTGGATATTCTTGATGAAACTCTCCTAAGATATGTATAAACTTATTCATGTTCATTACTGCCGATAATCCAATACTTATATGGCCTGTTTCTAATCCTAACAAGCTATTAATTTCTTTTGGTAAATCTTTATATAAAGTTAAAATTTCCTTACATTTTTTGTAAAATACTTTTCCAGCATCAGTTAATACGAGTTGTCTCTTACTACGATCGAAAAAAGTCATATTAAGTTCTTTTTCTAAATCTTTTATTGCTTTGCTAATCGTAGGCTGAGCAATATATAGTGATTTTGAAGCGTTAGTCATTCCTTTTTGATCTACGACTTCGACAAAATATTTCATATGTTTAATATCCATATATTTACACCTCTACTTGAAACATAATTAATACTGTACAGTATACGTATAATTTCTAATAATTCAATCACATACTTTATATAGTCATTCACAAACTTACAGTATAAAAATCAGAGCGGAACACCTATTATGTCCCGCTCCTTCATAAAATTTACAGCTATTACACTATTGTATTTATGCCTTATGCTAAATTTGTATCATTTGGTTGAGATTGTTCCGATTGTTCACTCTCTGTTTCCTCTAAACCGATAATTTTAAAACCGATATAACCAAATATAATCGAAATGATTGGTACAGTATAATTTAAAATAGCAAACGGCGCATATTCTACCACTGAAACGCCTAAAGTTGATGCAATAAAGACACCACATGTATTCCAAGGTACGAACACAGACGTCAATGTTCCACCATCTTCTAAAGCTCTAGATAGATTTTTCGGATGCAGTTTCTTATCTTTAAACGTATTTATATACATGCGCGATGGCACGATAATTGATATATATTGTTCAGAACAGGTAAAGTTTGTTCCAATACACGATACAATAACGGACGCGATCAATGATCCCGTAGATTTAGCCACTTTTAAAATAACAGCAATTAACGCTGTGAGCATACCAGAATATTCCAGGACACCTCCAAAGGTCATTGCAACAAGTGTCAGTGATATCGTATAGAACATTGATTCCAATCCACCGCGATTGAACAATTCATCTACTAATTTATTGCCTGAATCAATTGTATAACCAGTTTGCAGAGCTGTAAGTGCTTCTGTAATAGAGCCACCTTGTAAAAATATCTGTGCAAAGAACCCTAATATAATACCTACACAAATTGCTGGTATTGCAGGCACTTTTACTACAACGAGTGCAATTACAATAATTGGTATAAGTAATAGCCATGGTGTAATTAAAAAATTATCTTGCATCGTCGCAAGAATGTCTTTTATGTTTTTTGCGTCAAAATTTCTTCCACCAAAGCGTTGTCCTATAAAGAAAAAAGCAATTAATGAAATAACTAATGCTGGAATCGTCGTATAAAACATATGCTTTATATGTGCAAACAAGTCAACACCAGTTAATCCAGAAGCTAAGTTCGTAGTGTCCGATAGTGGGCTCATCTTATCACCAAAGTATGACCCGCAAATCACTGCACCAGCAACCATACCTGGTGATATACCCATACTAATGCCAATACCCATCGATGCGACCCCCACAGTCGCCATCGTCGACCAACTACTGCCTATAGCTAAAGCTACAATGCTACATAAGATAATAACAACTGATAAAAAGTATCTTGGGTCTATTAGTTGTAATCCATAGTAAATCATTGTAGCGACTACACCACTGCCTATCCACGATCCTATTACCAATCCTACAAGTATAATGATTACGATTGCTGGTAAAGCATGACGAATCCCCTTATACATCATTTCTTCAACTTCACTAAATTCATAACCGTGTAACATTGTAATTAATATCGCTACAGCTGTTCCTATTAATAAAGGAATATGCGGTTCCTTTTCTAATACTGCAACTGTAAAAAGCATTGCTGCAATCATCGTCACTAACGTAACGATTGCCGAAACAAAACCTAACGGCTTTTTCACCTTTTGCTTACTACTATTGTCTTTAGTGTTTCTACTAAAAATAATAGCCACCTCCTTTGTTAGTTAAATCATACTCAAGTTGAGAAACACTTTCAATACTCCCTTTATTATTTAAATTTATATTTAATTTTAATTTTTATATTCACTGAATTACATTAATTATAATTTGAAAATATCTGCTACAGTTTTTCTTCAAGTATTTGTTGAGGAAAATTATAGTTGTATGGAATATATTTCAAACATATTAAAGTTATTTGTAATAATAGTTTATCTTATTGTACTTTTTGCTCTAGCTACTTATGATAAATATATAATTTAAAAAATGTCTGGAGTAATGTATGAATATTAAAAAAACATAGTAAACACATTTATTGCGACTACGATACTTATGACTGGGACAATAACCTTCCAAACAACACATGAAAATCAAACTGCTAATGCAGCAGTTAATTATTATAGTAAAAATCAATGTACATGGTATATATTTAATAAAAGAGCGAGCGTGGGTAAACATGTACCCAATGGTTGGGGCAATGCTAAAAATTGGTATTACAAAGCAAAAAATAGTGGATATCGTATAGGTAGAGTACCCGCGAAGCGAGCAGTAATGCAATCAACTGTTGGCACATATGGACATGTTGCTTATGTAGAAACTGTTTATAAAAATGACAGTATTAAAGTATCCGAATATAATTACAATCGTCCTCTAGCTTATGGCACAAGAATATTAAGTAAATCAGCAGCTGCCAAATATAACTGTTTTCTTCTAAAAAAAACGTTGATTTGCAGCTTTTTGTTGCAAATCAACGTTTCTTTTTTATTTTATTGAAATTGATAGCTTTGGTATCCTTTAGCAAATCCTTTAACTGTATAAATCCAAGAACCACCATCATTTTCAATATCATTTGAACAAATAATCAACTGATCTGTTCCGGGTATAAACGCTGGGTGGGTCGATCTCAACATATGGCCCGAGTCACGACCAGGAATCAATATTTGACCTATTGGGTATCCTCTCTTATTAAATACTAGAACTCTTCCTTGACCATACATAGCAACGTATAAA
Organism: Staphylococcus sp. AS1337; assembly: GCF_051408735.1. Lineage (NCBI taxonomy): Bacteria > Bacillati > Bacillota > Bacilli > Caryophanales > Staphylococcaceae > Staphylococcus > Staphylococcus sp. AS1337. The sequence continues at coordinate 193,438 of NZ_JBOIHZ010000003.1, forward strand.
TTATCATCACTATCTATACAACATGAATCTGGACCTTCATGCCCTGTGAAATAATAAGGAATAGAAGCACCAAAGGGAGCAATCGTAATACCATCTTCTAATAACTCTATGCGATGTAATCGATTTGCATTCGTTTCAGTAACCCAAAGTATTTGTTCATCAGTGCTAAGTGCAACACCATTAGCAACTGCAAGATTTTGTATCACAGGAGTGATTGACTTAAAGTCAGGTGAGACATAATACACTCCACCTTTAGGTTTCGTCGAATAACCTCTAAAATCCGTAAAGTAAAATCCACCTTTACTATCAAATACTAAATCGTCTACACAATACTCTGTTTTAATATCTGATACAATTTCCTGAATTTTATTGCCGCTTCCATCAACAGCGTAAATACCACCTGAACTATCAAAATCACCTAAATAACATACAAATAAACGTCCGTCTTTATGTATTTTAACGGCTGCTGGATTTTCTTTATGTGATTTTAATAATTGTGTGATTTTTTTGTCAGGTAGGGCTACATGAAAAATAGTTCCCCCAAAGACTTCGCAAAGTACTAAGTCTCCATTTCTATCGAAGCAAAGCCCTTCAAGTTGTAATCCCCTATCAGAAACCTTTAGCCATGGTTCAGCCGTAATGGTTTGTATACCTTGTTCATGAGCAAGAATAGGCACATCACTTTTAGCATTTCCCGTATATGATAATCCAGGTAATTTTTTATTTTCCATTAATCAGTTCCCCTTTCTTCACTTTCTTTATATTTTAATTATATGAGAATCATTTTAAAAATCATTATCAAATTTATTTATATAAAAACCCCTAAATGAATTAAAGAATTTATTTAGGGGTTAGTTTATATTATTGTTTTTGTAATCTTAATTCTTCTAAGAGTTGTTGTGCAACTGCTGTATTGGCACGATCTTGTGTTTTCAAACGTTCTGCTACTTGAGCAATTTCTTCACCTTGAGCTCCTACAACAATTGCTAATGATTTATATTGTAAACTCATATGACCTTGTTGAATACCTTCAGAAACCAAGGCACGACATGCAGCAAAATTTTGAGCTAATCCTACAGCAGCAACAACGTGACCCAATTCTTGTGCAGAATCAACATTCATTAATTCTAATGATGCTTTTGCGATTGGTAAAACTTTTGTACCTCCGCCTACAGTAGCCAATGTCATAGGCACCTCAATTGCCCCTACAAGCACTTGTTTTTCTTCATTATAATGCCACGTAGCTAGACCACGATATTGACCGTCTTTACTTGCATATGCATGCGCTGTCGCTTCAGCACCACGAGTATCATTACCTGTTGCCAACACTACAGCGTGGATACCATTCATCACACCTTTGTTATGTGTTGCCGCACGGTGTATATCAACTTGAGCTAATACAGATGCGCGTTCCATTCTTTTGGCAACATCTTGACCATCACGACCACCTTTTGATAATGCATCAACTGTAATCTCTCCTTGTACTTTAACGACAGAAGCAGTGGCATGATTAGATAAAATACTCATCAATATATCAACATGCTCTATTTCATTTTTTAAATAGGCTGTTATACCTTCTAAGATGGTATTTAACATATTTGCACCCATTGCATCTTTAGTATCTACGTAAACTTTTAATGACAATAAGCCCTCATTAGGGAATGTATCTATTTCAATTTTACGAAAACCACCGCCACGCTCAATTATTGAAGGATACACTTCATCCGCAATACGTTTCATTTGCGGTTCAAGTTGTTGCAGACGTTGCTCTAAAACTGTTGTATCTGTCACACCGTCAAACACAATTTGACCAATCATTAAACGTTCACTAGAAATAACTTTAAAGCCTCCAGTTTGATTTACAAGCTTTGCCCCGTAACTAGCTGCAGCAACTACTGAAGGTTCTTCTACCATCATTGGTACAACATATGATTTATTGTCTACGTTTATCTCAGGTAATAAACCTACAGGTAATGTCCCTTGTCCAATGACATTTTCAATAAGACTATTCGCAATCTCTTCTGAAATTAAAGGATTATTGAGTAACACATTTTTATTTTCTTCTGATAACCAGCCTTTAATTACTAACTCCTCTAACTTTTCTGTTCTAGACAAATGACGAAATGTCTTACCTAATGATTCCATTAGTTATTCTCCTTTTCAATTTGGATTGCAATTCCTAAACCGCCGCCGATACAAGCAGTTGCTATGCCTGATTGTTTCTCTTCTTGAGCTAAAATATTAACTAAAGTTGTAACCAAGCGTGTGCCACTTGCTCCAATTGGGTGACCTAACGCAATCGCACCGCCATATAGATTCAACTTATCTTCAGATATACTTAAATTATCTCTCACAGGAATACTTTGTGACGCAAATGCTTCTGTCATTTCTATTACGTCAAAGTCATCGATGACTTTATCTGTCTTATCTAATAATTTCGTCACTGCATGATATGGTGCATAACCCATATATTCAGGATCACAACCAATTTCGGCATGTTCTCCTACTATAGCTAAAATTTCATAACCTTCTTGTTTCGCATATTCAGCATCCATTAAAATGATTGTAGAGGCACCGTCATTAATACTAGACGCATTCCCACCTGTTACAGTGCCATCTTCTTTAAATATTGTTTTTAATGTACTTAATTTCTCTACACTACTATTTCCACGAATACCTTCATCCGTAGTCATCATTTCTCCATTTACATCTTTTAATGGAATGATTTCATTATTAAATTTACCTACTTCTGTCGCTTGTTGTGCTTTTTGTTGAGATTCGTTAGCAAAATAATCCTGTGCTTCACGTGATACGTTGTACTTTTCCGCAATTTTTTCAGCTGTAATTCCCATAGGTACGTTTAAAAATGCGTCAGTAAGACCATCATGCATAAAGCTATCTATAGGTGCTTCATCATCATTAAACACTAACTTAGGTGCGTTTGTCATGCTTTCTACACCACCTACAGCTACTACTTTAGCTTCACCTAATTGGATTAATTGCTTTCCTAAAATAATAGACTTTAAGCCTGAGCCACACACTTCATTTATGGTCATAGCTGGTGTTGTATTTGGAACACCAGCATGGATCGCTATTTGGCGAGCAGGATTTTGACCACTGCCACTTTGTAATACATTACCATAGATAACTTGTTCTACTTTCTGTGGAGCTATGTTAATCGCTTTCATCGCAGCTTCTAATGTCTTTGTTCCCAGTTCAACTGCTGAATATTTACTTAACTTTCCTCTGAATCTTCCTATTGGTGTGCGTTTTGCACTTACGATTGCTACTTTATTCATTATTAGTCTCCTTTATAGCTCTTTTCAAATAATTGTATTTTATGCGTATGATTTGGTATGATACAGTTGCTTATTTATATATAGAAAGGTGTCGATACGCTTTATGACAGTCGGTATTGATCAAATTAATTTTTATGTTCCAAGATTTTATGTAGATATGGCTAAACTTGCCGAATCACGTCAAGTGGACCCAAACAAGTTCTTATTAGGCATCGGCCAAACTGAGATGTCAGTAAGTCCTATGAGTCAAGATATCGTTTCGATGGGTGCTAATGCTGCAAAAGCCATCGTGACAGAAGAAGATAAAAAACAAATCAGTATGGTTATTGTTGCAACTGAATCTGCAATAGATTCAGCAAAAGCTTCAGCAGTGCAAATACATAATTTGTTAGGTATTCAGCCATTTGCTCGTTGTATTGAAATGAAAGAAGCTTGTTATGCTGCAACACCAGCTATCCAATTAGCTAAAGATTATTTAGCGCAACGCCCAGATGAAAAAGTACTTGTCATTGCAAGTGATACTGCGCGTTATGGTTTAAATTCTGGTGGCGAACCTACACAAGGTGCTGGTGCAGTTGCTATGATGATATCACAAAACCCACGTATTCTTGAACTAAATGATGACGCAGTTGCTTTCACTGAAGACGTATATGATTTCTGGCGTCCAAGCGGACAACCTTATCCACTTGTAGATGGTGCGTTATCAAAAGATGCGTATATTCATTCATTCCAAGAAAGTTGGCAAGAATATGCACGTCGTTACAATAAATCACTAACTGATTTCAGCTCTTTATGCTTCCATGTACCATTTACTAAAATGGGCAAAAAAGCACTTGATTCAATTTTAACAGATGACATAGATGAAGAAACTAAATCGCGCCTAACTTCTGGTTATGATGCGGCTACTTATTATAATCGTTATGTAGGTAACATCTATACAGGTTCTCTATACTTGAGTTTAATCTCATTATTAGAAACGCATGATTTAGCTGCTAATGACACAATTGGTTTATTCAGTTATGGTTCTGGATCTGTTGGTGAATTCTTTAGTGGTAAAGTTGTTGAAGGTTACCAAGATGCACTTGATATTCAAGGACATAAAGATTTACTAAACAACCGGACAGAAATTTCAGTTGAAACATATGAAACTTTCTTCAACCGTTTTGATAATTTAGAATTTGATCACGAAACTGAATTAGAAAATGAAGAAAATGCAATTTTCTATCTTGAAAGCATTAACGATCATATCCGTAATTATAATACCTTAAATTAAGTTTTAAATCACTTATTCTTATCTCTTTATAAATTAATATGAGGCTGGGCAAAATTTTATTTGTCCCAACCTTAACCATTCGTTATATCTGTATAAAATGAATATATAGATATATCATAGAGTCGAATCCAACTTTTATCAAAGTAAGACACATTATTTTGCTCATGAACTTACATAATTCAAAGTATTGGAAGTGGATCTGCTTACGTGTTTACAAACGGTACAATAATAGAGTCGCCTATCTCTCAGGCGTCAATTTGACGTAGAGAGGATACTTATAAAGCTATGCTTATTTTCGTTCACATCATAGCGCCAGTCATCAGTGACTATGCCATTACGTATTTTACTTATTGGCTAAGTAAACGCAATAAAAAGTAGGCGACATTAAGCCACACCAACAAAAATCCCCTCACTACTCGCAATAGTGAGGGGATTGGTGTATAAGTGAATACTTATTTTCGTTACATACATTATAACATCATAGTTTAGGGTGATGCAAAAATGAAATTAAAAATAAAGGAATGATCGTTTTGAGTAAAAAACTTCCGCATTTATTACTTTAACTTGTTATGCTTTATCTAACATACATTCACAACTCAAGGACATTGGACCTGCTATACTTAACCTCAGAAGATAGATGGTCAACTTGCTCCTTTGCTATGAAAGGACGACGAAAAATTTTTAATTAAATCAGTTTTCTGTCCCTCTCCTAATTTTATTCTCAATAGCTAATTTAAAATACGTTACTATATGCTTAATTCATTTTAACTTTATGGTTTATTTTCAAATTTTCATTTATACATATTTTATTTTTTGAAAATGCAAAATAACAGTACCAAACTCACGGTTTGGTACTGTTTTTAGGTTTGTAAAACTGAGTCATATCTAATTGTTCTAATTTTAATAATTCAATTTTAGTGTCAATGCCACCACCATAACCTGTTAAACTTCCATCTTTGCCTACAACTCTATGACATGGAATGATAATAGAAATTGGATTACTTCCAACTGCCCCGCCTACAGCTTGAGAAGACATTTTCTCTTTACCTCTTTCTAGCGCTACTTTTCGGGCAATATCACTGTAAGTTACCGTTTCTCCATGTGGTATTTCTAACAATATTTTCCAAACTGTCTCTCTAAAAGGAGTCCCTATAACCTTCAAAGGAAAATCTATTTTAGGTTTATTTCCTGAGAAATAGTTATCTAACCAACGTGTAGCTTTTTCAAATACTGGTTTATTTTGTTTTACTAATTTATCATCATAATGTGATTCAATGTCTTGATGGTTTGGTAACCACAAACCTGTAATACTTTCTCCGTCAGAGGTTAAGGTGATTTGGCCAATCGGTGATTGATAAGTTGTTTTATAATACATAATATTCCGCTTCCCCCTTTTAATTTGCTATAATCATAAAACTTTATTTGTTTTATGTAAATACTTAAGGGTATGTACAACTCATATAGAATTTAACTCTAGGAGGTTCTAAGTGAGTCACTTCAAACACGACGACAAAAGTATAGAACTTAATTTTCATAAAAATCCAAAATCCGACCGTATTACATTAATTTATAAAGCGCTCTACCAATTAAATGATATTATCTTAGGTTTGGTATTCCTATGTGGTAGCTTTTTATTTTTCAACAGTTCAACTGTAACAACTGGTACTGTATTATTCATTATAGGCAGTATTCAAATGACTATAAGACCTTTGATTGCATTTACTCACGATTTACATTTAGCATTTAAGCATAAATTATAAATTAAGGTAAAGAGGATTAGAGAAAATAAGTCTTTGACTATCTATTTCTCTTCTCCTAATGGTTAACATCTTAACTTGAAGCTATTTACATGTTAATCATTGAATTCATAAGTATGTGCGTTATATATACCTATCACCCATACCATTTATGCATTGATTAAATAAATTAGCTTGTTTTCAATCTAGTTTTAATCTTCCTAGTTGGAATGATCAGCGCACTCGCTAACACACCACAAACAACTAAACATGTCCCTACGATAAAACCTATGCTTGCCGCTGCTTCTATGCTACGGCCACTTTGTATTACAGCTGTATAAATAGAGGTCATAATTGCGATGCCAAATGCGCCACCTAGTGTAGATCCCATTTTAAAAATACCTGATGCTACTCCTACTTTTTCAGCTGGTGTAGTTGATACAGCCGTACTTAGAGCTGGCGTTGCAAACAAGCCGGTTCCTCCTCCAAAACATACTGCCCCTATTAACGCTACAATTATATATATAGATTTATCAAAGAAAGTAAAACTAAACAGTAATATGCCTAAAGCTGTAAAAATCGGACCGATAACCATTGCACGTTTTGCTCCAAAACGTTTAATACTTTTTTCACCTAATCGAACAACAAGTAATAATGTAATTAAATAAGGTAAAGTGAGCATACCAGCCTGGAATGCACTCAGTTTCAATCCACCTTGTGCATACATGTTAAACAAAGCGATAACACCTACACCCGTATTCAATAAAAAGTTTGCTAACACTGCGCCAATATATGGTCTATTTTTAAATAATTCTAAATCAATAAAAGGTGTTTGTTTGGACTTTTCAAATTTATAAAATACAAAAATACACACGAAAAATAGTAAACTTAAGACTAATGTAGGTGTACTTAACCACCCAATTTTATAACCTTGTGTAATCACAAAACTAATACTTGCAATCATAATCACAAATATAATAAGCCCTATATAATCAAACTGATTAGACGTTGATTTAACTAATTTACTTTCAGGTAAATTGTTCAACAAGAATAACGCCAAAAGAGATAAAATAATAGATAATACAAAAATCGATTGCCACGATATAAATGTTGCCATTGCACCTGCGAAAAAAGAAGATAAACCAGTACCACCAAATGCACCTATCGACCAATAACTTAACGCTTTTTGTCTCTCATCACCTTCAAAAAAGTCATTTACTATTGAAATTGTGGCTGGCATTATAATAGCTGCTGAGAGTCCTTGTACTACTCTCCCCATGAGTAATAAAACAACATTTCCAGAAACGATTAACATAAGCGAACCTATAATACTAAGTATCAATGCGATTCTAGTCATTTTCACCTTACCAAGTTTATCTGAAAAATTACCCGCTACAACCATAAAAACGCCAGTAACAAATGAAGTTAAGCTAATTGAAATATTAACTATATCTGGACTAGTACTAAATGCTGATTGTATCTTTGGCCCTATATTTAAAAAAGACTGCGCAAAAAGCCAATAAGTTAATATAGATAATACAATGCCAGTCAATAACTTACTTCCCGAAAAATTTTTAGTGTTTTCTGTCATAAAAGCATCCCCTATATTTAAATATAAATTCAATCAATATTTATAAAAATTCAAAACATCAATCAACGCTATATCCGAAGCGTCATATTTCACTATTAGATACATGCTTCTCTCTTTTATAAATACTTACACTATAAATGTTATCACTTTTTTAATATAAAAGTGCTGAATTTAGTTTAATTTAAAGAATTTTCTGATAATATAGGCGAAAAACTTTTTCATTTAGTCAAAATAGTTTCTTAATTGCATGTTTGAAATATTTTTTAAAGTAATATTTACGATGTATTCCTTTTCTATTAGTTACATAGTAAAACATTGATTGTTCAGATATTAAGAGTTCGTTTAAAATATCGACGCCTTGTTCTGTTTGTGAAACCATACTTTGAGTTAAAAGTTTATTTTGCTTTCCTTCTAACTCTCCTACATACCAGTACACATGGCGTGGCTGTTTAAGTATTTCATGCTCTCTCATATATTTTAAAAACCCAGGATACCACATTGATGGAGATATTAATATATAGCTACCAAAAACATTCTTCTCCGTTAAAAGTCCATACAATGATACTAGCCCACCCAATGACGCACCTGCGATAGCTATATCTTTATGTTCCTTGGAAATACTGAAACATTTTTTCAAATACGGTAATAATTCATTAGCTATCCACTCTAAATAATCGTCTGCCTTACCATCATATTCAATTCCATTTACGTTTGTGTGCCAAGGTGTGTAGTCTTGCTTTCTGTCTTTAGGAACAACCCCTGCAAACACTACGTCTTCCTTTACATCTTTAAATAAATAATCGCCATCTTGTACTATAACTAGTGGATAAGACTTCCGTTCAGTCTTAAAATAGTTTTTTGGTAGTTTTATTCTTATCTCATGATCTTGAAAATAAATACTTAATATACTTAAATTCATTTCACATCACCTCACTTCAAGCATTAAAACTGAGAACAATCTATCTTAATTTATAAAAAGTTATACAATTCAATTTCATTGTCTTTTGCGTATTCTAAAGCAAGTAGTTCTAATATATTAATCATTGCTGGATTCTCTTTTACTTTAATATATTGGAATTTTAAATTATAAGTTTCTGCCTTAATATTTTGTTGTTCCATTTCATCTAAGTTTTGTTGCGCGCTAAACACTCTTCTAAATTTTGCTGTACCTGCGTCAGATTTGGAATTAAATTGACCTAATTTATCATTCAGATCTTTTTGTGTTAATTTGTACCCCGTCATAAATCCACCAGCTTGTCCCACAAATATAGGTTTTTTGTTACTAAATATGACAAAGACCCCCTTTTCATTTTCAACTTCATTTCTACTTTCTTTATCAAATGTTGAGGCTTTTGATTTATCATACTTAAAAAGTTTTTTTAATGGTTTTTTATAACTATCTAGTAATTCATTTATTTTTTTATCGCCATTCATCATAATCATCCTTCATCTTTTTATTGTCATTCTATATATACACTCAATAGTTAACTCATAAACTTTTATGACAATATTAAAGTATTGGATTTAAATAATAGTTTAATAATCATTTTTACAACATAATTTAAGACACCTTGATGTTATAAAGTGAATAGTCATCAAGGTGTCTTAAATATTTGTTTATTTTAAATAGTTTAATACAGTAATACCTACCGCTTCCGCAGAAACTCGCATTGCTTTTTCACTAATTGTGAATTTAGGATGATGATGAGGATGAATATCCCCATTTTCTGGAGCTGCACCTGCATATATAAATGTACTTGGTACCACTTTAGCATAATATGCAAAATCTTCAGATGGTGGTTGTGGTTCACATCTTTCTACTTTTTTAATTGCATCTGTTTCTGCATTTTCAATAGAATCCACTACAAAACGTGTGAATGCCTGATCATTGTATAACGCAGGGTAATCGTCATGATATTCTAACTCACAAGTCACACCAAACATTGATTCTAAACCTTCTGACAGGCGTGTAACTTCATTTTTAATGGTACGTTTTGTATCGTCTGTTAATGCTCGAACATCTCCCTCAATAACGATGCTATCTTTGATGACATTAAATTGACCTTTACCATCAAATGAACCAATCGTTACGACGCCCGTTTCAAACGGATTCAATCTTCTTGATACAATCGTTTGAGCAGCATTAACAAAATACGCACCAGCAACTATAGCATCGTTTGCTGTATGTGGTGATGAGCCATGACCACCTTGTCCTTTTACTGTAAGTTTAAAAAAGTCTCTACCAGTTTGTACGTTACCTTCACGATAAAAAATCGTTCCAGTAGGCATATGACTCATAACATGAACACCTAACACATGGTCCACGCCATCTAACACGCCATCTTTAATCATTGCTTGTGCGCCTCCTGGTGGTACCTCTTCTGCAGGTTGGTGAATAACTACTACTTTGCCATTAAATTGTTCTTTTAATTCTATTAATGTTTCTGCAAGTATTAACATGTAAGCTGTGTGAGCATCGTGACCACATGCATGCATCACACCTTTATTTTTTGAAGCAAATGATAAACCTGTATCTTCTTGAATTGGTAATGCATCAAAATCAGCACGAATAGCAATTGTTTTGCCTGGTTTCCCACTATCAATTGTCACTTTTAATCCGTTAGGTCCTATGTTTGTTTCTACATCACAATCTTTATTTCTATAAAACTCTTCAATATATTTTGGAGTTTGCTCTTCATGAAACGATAGTTCAGGATATTGATGTAGAAATCGACGAATTTCAATCATTCGTTCTTCTTTATCTTTCAATAATTCTATTAATTCTTTCACCATAATAGTTCCCCCTATAACGTTATAATTACATTATACACTTTTTGTTTTCAAAATATTTGTCAGCCCTATTGGGATTTTATTTTCTAATTTGTTTTGTTGTAGGCACCATAATCATAATAATGAATAAGGATAACAATGCCATAACAACGTTTAACCATAAGCCCGCTAACGCACCAATTTGTACATTAGTTAAATTTGTTACAATTCCATATAATGCGCCAGATAAAGCAATACCGAACGCACCGCCTAATGATGAAGCCATTTTGTAAATACCTGAGGCAACACCAACTTTATCTTCTGGTGAATTAGAAATAGCCATATCTGTCGAAGGTGTAGCATAAAATCCTAAGCCTAAGCCATAAAGTAAATAGCCAAAAATACAGACAACTACATAAATCATACTAGGTAAAAAAGTAAGCGAAATTAAAATGATACCAACCATATTAAAAGAAGTTCCTAAAACCATTGGTTTCTTAGCACCAACTTTTTGTAGTACTTTTTCTCCAACACGAATCATTAATAATACGGTTACTAAATATGTTATTGATAGCAATCCTGTTTGAAATGCACTAAATCCTAATCCTTGCTGTACAAATGTATTAGCAACTAGTAAAGCACCTGCCACACCATTCAATAAGAAATTAGATAATGTTGCGCCTGTATATGCCTTATTGTGAAATAGTTTAAAATCAATTAATGGATTACCTATTTTAATTTCAACTTTTAAGAAAATAATTGTCGAAAGTATAAAAATGATTATAAGTCCTAAAATAATTGGTGAGAATAATCCCAACGCACCACTTTGTGTAATAACAATATTGATACTTAACATCATAATTACAAATAAAATCAAACCAGCATAATCAAAGCGTTTATTATTAGTTATTGGTGACTTCGTTTCGGGAGTCCCTTTGATTAAATACATTGATAGTAAAGCAATAAGTATAGATAAAATAAAAATCCAACGCCAACCAATAAATGTTGAGACCATCCCGCCAAACAGTGATGCTAAACCTGAACCTCCCCATGACCCTATTGACCAATAACTCAATGCACGTTGTCTATCTTTACCATCAAAATATGCTTTCATAATTGCTAGGGTTGAGGGCATAATAGCTGCTGCTGACAATCCCTGAATAACCCTACCAATAATTAATAATATTGGTAAGTTACTAATGATAATTAATAATGATCCTATAATGCTTAACCATAAACCGATATAAGTAATCTTTACACGCCCCACTTTATCAGCTAGACTTCCAGCACCAACAACAAACATACCAGAGAACAGTGCGGTAATACTCACTGCGATACTGATTGTTCCAATATTACTATGAAACGATTGTTGCAACGTAGGTACAACATTTAATAAAGATTGTGCAAATAACCAAAAAGTCACAACACCTAACACGATACCTAAAATCAGTTTATTGTCACCTTTATATGTTTGCGCATTTCCCTTTTGAGTCATTTTATGTTCCTCCTATTTTTAAATTTACAAATGACAAACAGGGAAGATAAGCTCAATTGTGAGATGTTTATAAAACATCTTCCATCAATGATACTTGCTATCCTCTCTCAAAAAAGATTGTAGCGCGCTCATTTTCTTCTTAATATAGATTATTTGCTATTTTTATATTCTTTTTATAATAACTTTGTGTACCTTTTTAGTAATGACAAAAAAAGAACTCCATTTTTTGTCATTACTACTAAACTTTACAATAACTACAGTACTCGTAACCATTATTCACTCAAAAAAGCTAACCTAGGGCATTTGAAGTTCAATACCCCTAGGTTAGCTCCTAAGCTTCTTCATTATAATATTTTCTAAATTCAATAATATGTAGTGCATTAGTCAGTAATTTTAAATGATATGTAATTGTATTTTTGACTTTGATTTCACTAATATTTAATTTTGGATAATTAACTCGATTTACGTAATCAATCGTTTCTTTATCCATACCATAACGTGTATTATATTGTTGCCATACTTTATATAACGCACCATGATTCTTATCTAAAGTGTAATGTTTAATTTTATACATACCAGGTAAAGCATTTGTAATATTAAACTGATATTCATTATAGTTTATATCATTCGATGAATCATTCATCGTGAAATATGGATTATAATGTTCTGCATTCCATAAAACCACTTGAAAATGATTAAACTCACCTATAACCATACAGTTCTCATTTTATATAAAATGTGCTCAGAGAGTCTTGAAAACATTGTACTTGTAAAAAAGGCGGGTCTCTTACCTCCAAATTGATGATATAAATCGATACCATTCAACTGAGCAATAGTTTCTTTCTGACAGTGTTGTTGATGTATCTCAAAATTTAGCCAATACCCGATAGAACGAATGTCCTCATTCATTTCCACTAGTTGTTCAAAAATAATACCTGCTCGAAAATACGCACCATTTGTATAATTTGTGTTCCCTGTTAATGTATTCCACTTTAATAAAGTAAATGGGATGCAATAATCTTTCAAACCTAACCAATGCTTAATTTGCTTCAATTTTAATTTAATATGATTTTTAGTTTGGGTATATTGATTATCGTCGATTGATTTAAAATTAATCATATCATTTTGATTTGCACTAAAACTGATACTATCAATATTATTTCGATGACTATTTAAAATATACTTAGCTGCAGTTGCTTGTTTTTCTGAATCAATGCTCGTATTTATTACTATTTTGATATGAGGAAAATAATTTTTAAACAATTTCAAGAGAGACTTAAATAACTGTTCATCATTAGTACTAATATAAACTATTAAATCAAGTGATTTTCTCTCCATTAATGTGTTATACATGTGTTCTAATAAATACGTCATTTCTTGATAATATACTTTAAAGTTTACTCTTGTCTTAGGTGGATTTATTTCTATTCCTAAACCTATTTGATGTTCAATTAGAAAATCCAAGCATTCATCTAATTTCATATATGGATGAATATTGGGAATTTCTTCATCACTTTCAATCCATTTATGTTCTACAAATCCCTCTTTGATTGGATCTTTGATTAGCACATGATTTACGCCAATATTATTTTTAACTTCAAGCAATTGTCTTCTGAATTTTTTGATGAGTAATACTTCTAGGTTTCCTATTTGTATGACATGACCATACGGTAACAACCTTTGCTTTGTTTCTTTGAGTCTAATGTCTATTCTTTTTTGAGCCTCAGGTGACTGTAGTAACATCTCATCTGTTTGATAAATATATAATGATAAATAATATAAATATCTTTGATAAATAACTTCTTTTTGCTCTTTATTGATAGTTTCCACTAATTCTATATTTTTATATTTTTCTCTAAATTGAGAAGGCGTTAATTTCATATGTGCTTTAAAATGTTTTAATAAAGTGTTCGAATTACTGAACCCATGTTTCACAGCAATTTGTGTAATTGAGTTATCTCTCATAACTAAATCTTTCTTACAATGTTTCAGCCTTATATGTATGATATATTGACTGAATCCCATACCAACTTGTCGTGTGAATAATTTAGATAAATAAGTGCTACTGAGATGTACCATATTGGCTACTTCATTGAGCGAAATACTATTACTATAATTATTTTCTATATAATTGCATACAAATGCCACACGATTATCCTCTACACTTTTTCTATAAAACTCATTGCGTTTTGTAGGTAAAAACCGTGCAATAATAAACATTAATTCTATCAATTGTTGTTCTATGTATAAACGGTAAAACTCACCTTTTCTGATATAAACAATCCCGATTTTAGCTACAATATTTACAATTTGTTTATATATTGTATTTTGTATGTGTGCTTTATCCAATATATAAAATTTATCGCTAAAGTCAGTTAAGTACTGTTTCAAATAATTTTCTGTTAAATGAAGCACGATACATAACGTGTCTTCGTCTTTATTATACCTATAAGGCTCTTGATGGTTAATAATGAAAACATCACCTTCATTGAACTCATAAGATTCATTAAATTTCCAAACTGACATATCGTTATTTAATATTAAACCAATTCGCAATCCTTGATTAATTTGGCTACTATCATTAGTTACTTTCATCAAATCTATACTATAAAAAGTTTCCATAATTCACCTCTTTATAATTTATTATTTTAAAGAAATATCCCCAATAATCTATAAATTCTAGAATTTGTTCTTTTTTTGACAAAAAGATAGTAGAACAGAAAGCTCATTGATTCAAAACAATTTCGTCATGCCATACTATCAAAGATAAATAGTCGTGAAATATTTTTGATAGCAGCGCCTTTCAAACCTAATCATCCCTCTCTAAAACTATAAAAAATAGCCATGATGCAATCTATTGTCATAGATTTCTCATGGCTATTCTCAGTCTGTGTTCATTTACAAGTATTTACTTTTTATCTGATTTATCTATTTCATCTTTTAACCCATGTCCTTCTATATCGACACTAGGCAAGATTCTGTTTAACCAAGCAGGCATATACCATGACGCTTTACCGAATAATTTAGTTAATGCTGGTACTAATATTAAACGGACGATAACTGCATCAAAGAGTACACCAAATGCGAGTGCTAATCCCATCGATTTAATCATCACATCGTCTTGGAAGACAAAGGCAATAAAGACACTAAACATGATTAATGCAGCTGCAACAATCACTGGACCACTTTCTTTAATACCTACTTTTATAGCACGTTCATTATCATGTGTTACTGTATATTCTTCATGAATACGTGACATTAAGAATACTTCATAATCCATTGCCAAACCAAACAACAGTCCTATAGTGATAACGGGTAAGAATGCAAGCAATGGACCAGTAGTATCGACACCAAACAATCCAGACATTACACCTTCTTGCATAACTACTGTTGTAAATCCAAGTGCTGCCATTAAGGATAATACAAAACCAAGTACTGCTTTTAAAGGTATAATAATCGAACGGAACACGACCATTAATAATATAAAGGCTAGTGCCACAATTACGCCCGCAAACAATGGAATTGCCTCATTTAATTTTTGAGACATATCTATATTAATAACACTTTGACCTGAAACTTCTGTATTGAAGTCATATTCATCTTTAGCCTTATCATTGTAATCCCTTAAATCATGAACCAATGTATTTGTTGATTCTGCGTTCGGTCCTTTTTCAGGTATAACTGCGATCATCGCATAGTCTTTACTCTCACTTAGTTGTGGCGCTGTAACTACATCAACATTATCCATATCGTTAATGTCTTGGCGCATAGCTTTCAAGTCATTCTGTAAAGCTTGAGGGTTATCTTTTTGATCTTTAACATTTACTAACATTGCAATTTGACCATTAAATCCTTCGCCAAATTTATCCGAGATAATATCATATGCTTTTTTCTGCGTAGAATCTGCAGTCTTCATACCATCATCTGGGATACCTAAACGCATATCTTTTACCGGTATAGCAACCAATATTAAAATAATTAAACCAACCAATATAGCTAATAATGGTTTTCCTACAACAAATTTTGACCATCCCGTGTCGTTATCATTTTTAAATTCTGATTTCGTTCTTTTAGGTTTAATTTGTTTATGGAATATACTAATTAGCGCTGGTAATAGAGTAAGTGCACTTACCACTGCTACAAATACACTGATTGCTGAAGCAAATCCCATAACAGCTAGGAAATCTATTCCAACAAGAGATAGACCACATACTGCAATAATTACAGTGACACCAGCGAATATCACTGCACTGCCTGCAGTACCTACTGCTAGCCCAATTGCTTTAATATGGTTAGTTTCTGTCTTCATTATTTGTCTATATCTAAATAATATAAATAATGCATAATCTATTCCAACTGCTAAACCAATCATAACTGCTAAAGTCAAAGTAACATTAGGAATATCGAATGCATATGTAAGTAATGAAATCACACCTACACCTGTACCTAATCCAAGTAATGCACTGATTATTGGTAAACCTGCAGCAATAACTGAACCAAATGTGATTAATAGTACGACAAAGGCTACAATGACACCTATTATTTCAGAAGCGCCACCAATTTCTGTAGACTCCATACCTGTACCCATTAATTCAACCTGTACATTATGATCTTCTTTAATTTCATCTACTTTTTCTTTGATATTATCTTTAGAGCTTGATTTTAGCGATGTTGTCTTAACATCATAATTCACATCTGCAAACGCAGTTGTTTTATCTTTACTAATCTGTTTACTATCATATGGATCTGAAACATTTTTGACATCTTTATCGTCATCTTTTATATCTTTCAAAGCCTTTTTGATGTCTTTTGTCACATCAGGCTTAACGATACCTTCTTTTGCATCGCTTTTTAATACAACTCTTATTTGAGCTTTTTCACTATCTTGACCAAATTCATCTTCAATTTTCTTGTTAGTATCGAGTGATTGTAAGCCATTCATAGTAATGTCATTATCGAACTTCGGCGCACTTATTGTAAGGGGAATAATAATAGCCGCAAGCAAAACTATCCAAGCAACAACACTCCACCATTTATGCTTAGCCACAAACGATCCTATTCTATATAAAAACTTTGCCAAACTATTGCCTCCTAAATTAATCAACGTTATAGTTTAAATATATACTGTAGATTATTTCTATCCACATATTAAATGCTTTACCCTTTTATTAAAAGGATTAATTATTAGAATTTGTATATTTAAACTACAAATAAGGAGAAATGTATATTGAACACAAAAGATTTACGTGTTATTAAAACTAAACGCGCTCTCTCTCAAAGTTTCTATGAATTGCTTGAAAAACAAACTTTCTCAACTATTACAGTGAATCAAATATGCGAAAAAGCATTAGTACATCGTACAACATTTTATAAGCATTTTTATGATAAATACGACCTTTTGATTTATTTAATTAAGTTCGTAACAAAAGATTACTTTTCAATCGATTTAAAAGAACGTATCAATGCGCCCTTTTCAGTAATAGATAGAACTAGTGATGTGATTGAATTGCAACGTATCAAGGATAAACAAGAACATGACAAAGAGTTTGAACGAACGATATCAAATCATTTCATCAGTGTTTTACAGAATGATATTAAAGAAAATGAGCACCGTATCTCAGTAGATTCTGAAATTCCTGCCGAACTTATATTTTATGTTTATGGTGCGAGCCTGTTTGGATTTACAGAGTGGATTAGAGAACAATGTATCGAACTACCACCTGCTGAGCTAGACAAGTATTTCAGAAAATTAATTAATATCCAAGTCATAGATGAATAAAAAAAGAAGCGACGTACACAATCAATTTTGATTGCGTATGCGCGCTCCTTTTAATCATTTATTTTTAGAACATTTCTGAAACAACTTTTTGCTCTAAGAAGTTTAATAAGTAGTCAGGGCTACCTGTTTTAGCGTCTGTACCCGACATTTTGAAACCACCAAATGGATGATAGCCTACAACTGCTGCAGTACAACCACGATTAAGGTATAAGTTACCTACGTCATAAGACTCTACAGCTTCAATCCAGTTTTCACGATTATTTGTAATCACTGCACCAGTTAAACCGTAATCAGTATCATTAGCAATTTCTAATAATTCTTCAAAGTCTTTACCTTTAACAAATCCTACAACCGGACCAAAGATTTCTTCTTGCATAATTTGGTCGCTTGATTTAAGACCAGAAATAATTGTTGGTTCAATGAAGTAACCAGTAGAATCATCTGTGCCTCCACCTTGTTCTAACTTACCTTCTTTACTGCCAATTTCAATATAGTTCTTGATTTTATCAAATTGTTTTTGATTAATAACAGGTCCCATATATGTGTTATTTTCAGTGTTACCTAACGTTAAGTTCTTAGTTAAAGCTATTGCTTTTTCTAAAACTTCATCATATACATCTTTGTGTACGATAGCACGAGAACATGCAGAACATTTTTGTCCCGAGAAGCCAAATGCAGAAGTTACAATAGACTCTGCAGCTAAATCTGTATCGATGTTTTTATCAACAACAATCGCATCTTTACCGCCCATTTCAGCAATAACACGTTTTAAGAATTGTTGACCATCTTGTACTTTTGCAGCTCTTTCAAAGATTCTTGTACCTGTAGCACGAGAACCTGTAAATGTTACAAAGTGTGTGTGTACACTATCTACAAGATAATCACCGATTTCTTTTGGATCACCTGGAACAAAGTTAACAACGCCTTTAGGTAGTCCCGCTTCTTCTAAGATTTCCATTAATTTATAAGCAGTTAATGGCGTATCTTCAGCAGGTTTTAGAAGTACTGTGTTACCAGCAACTACTGGTGCTAATGTTGTTCCAGCCATGATTGCGAATGGGAAATTCCATGGTGGGATTGTTACACCTGTACCGATAGGTTTATAGAAATATTTATTATGTTCCCCTTCTCTATCTAATACTGGTTTACCATCTGCAAGCTCCATCATTGACCTTGCATAGTATTCAATGAAGTCAATACCTTCTGCAGCATCACCGACAGCCTCATCCCATGGTTTACCTGCTTCATAAACCATTACAGCTGAGATTTCTTCTTTACGACGTCTAATAATCGCTGCAACTCTAATTAAAAATTCTGCGCGGTCTTTGTGAGACCATCTCTTCCAAGATTTATATGCTTCATTAGCTGCATCAAATGCATCATCTACATCTTTTTGCGTTGCTTTTGAAACTTCAGCAATAACTTCAGAAGTATTAGCCGGATTGATAGACTGATACGTATCTTTTGTAAATTTCTCTTCCCCGTTAATAACTAAAGGAATTTTTTTATTCAATTCACCTTTAACTTTCTCTAAAGCTTTTTTGAATGACTCGACATTTTTACTATCTGTAAAATCAATGCCTGGTTCGTTGTGATAATTGACTACCATTTTTCTACCCCCATGTAAGTTTGTAAATAGAAAACTAAATGGAAATGTTTCCATTCTTATTGCCATTGTATAGTTATCAAACAATAATTGCAATCGCTTACAACATTTTTTATTAAAATAAATGGTATTGGACTTATTTCATCCATTACGTTGATATTTGAAATTTTATTCAATCACATTTATTATTGCCTCTATGAATATATAATACATAAATTTAATAATTTGTAATCTAAACTTTACATTTAGTCTAAATTCAATATGTTAGTATGATTATTCACAAAAAATAAGATTTATATTTATTTTAAAAATATAAAAAGAACAATCGAGAGGTAAGCTATAATGAAAACATATACGTCTGTGATATTTTGGATGCGTGCGATAGCTTGTTTAAGTATTGTTCTTATTCATTCGATTACAACAACTTTTAGCAAAATGGATTTTGTTGGTCATGGTACAACTATTAGAGTATTCCAATTGCTCCTTATGTTTAGCACACCATTATTCGTATTTATTTCAGAATTTTTATTAGCTAAAAATTATCACGTTATAACAAAACCAGGATTTTTGAAGAATAAATTAATCTATTTAGGTATTCCTTATATCTTGATTAACCTTGGTATTTCATATTTTTATTTCGAGCCAAAAACATTAGCTCAATATATGCATAATGTTGGAGATACTATGTTTCACGGTGGCGCTGTCACCTACTTCATTATCATTATCTTCCAATTCTACATATTGCATATTCTTTTTGCTAAGTATTTAATTAAATGGAAGCCAATTCCAATGGTTATCGGTTCGATAATATTCGCTACAATATACTGGGCATTCCGCCAGTATGTACCACAATCAGAAAATGATATTTTAGGCTTATTTTGGGAAAGAGAAGGTTGGATGTTATTTTTAGGATGGCTTAGTTATTTTTTACTTGGCTTTTATACAGGTATTTATTATGAAACATTCATGAAAAATATTAAACGTTACACTTGGCCCATTATTATAGGACTAATAATTGCATCATCTATTTTAATTGGTAATTATCTGCTAGGCATTAGTACCTGGGTGGAATCGAAACGTTTTGACATTCCATTTTATGTCACTATGGTTATATTAGCCTTTTTCTTATTCTCTTCTTATATAAAATATGTACCTAAATTTGTACTATTTATTAGTAACTATTCATTTTGTATTTACTTAACTCACTATTTCTTTGTACATGATTTAGGGTTATTAAGAGCTGATAGTTCGATACGTAATATCGCGTTTAACTTAATTATCACTTTAGTAGTTTCTATCTGCTTAGCTTATTTATTTAATCTATTTAAGTTCGGCAAATTTGTTGTTGGTGGTATTGGAAATATCAAATATGATAGTGTTTATGAAAGTTATAAACAGGGCAAAATGAATTGACTCTCTTTGCTTCATCAATTGTATATAAAAAAGGTGAGACAGTAACTTATAGCTTCTGTCTCACCTTTTTAATTTAACTCTTGCCAATTTTGTTTAAAAATCCCTTGAGTATACACAATACTCAACAGTACTATTTCTTATTTCTTTCCCTACGATTAAACTGCGTTGATTGCTTTCGCTCCGAATCATTATGTTTATTACGTGTTTGTCTAGTGTTATCTACCTTAGTTTTTTGTGTTCCATTATAGTTACTTTGGTTTCTATTATAATTATTGTATTCACTCGACCTATACAGGCTATCTGTATGTTTCTGTTTTCTCGCCAGCAACATAATCCCAGCAATTAACCATAGAACCGCTGTAAGCCAATTCAGCGTTAAGACCGTAGTAATGCCAAGGAGAATAAAGCATACACCTACAACTTTTGGAATTTTATTAATGAATAAAGCAAATATAATAGCCAAAACAGTGCATATAATCACTATAATTAAAGCTAGAAGAAATATTTGACTAACAATCTCTACTAAGCTAGATGCATCCATTTGTGCTGTGCCCTGATTATACATATCGCTATTATAAATAGCATCTGCTAATTCGTTTTTCACGCTTATATCATTTAAAAATGGTGTGACAATTGCCATTAAAAATATTAGTATAAACTGCAAGATAATACCAATCCATACAAGTACCTTTTCTCCAGTCCTCTTCATATGTATCCTCCCAAGAAATCATTATGATTCAATACATCTACTGATTTATTATAACGTTACTTTTAGTATTTTAAAACCGTATTACAAAGTAATTATAATATGCTCAACACTATATTTTTCTGAATTTTTGGTAAAATGGTATTATTACTTTTATAAGGGGATGATAGGTTTGGACTTACAAATACAACAACCAGCTACAATAAGAAAAATGATTAAACAAGGAGAACTGACCGGACATACAAGTGGTATGGCCAAAGGCTACATTCAGGCTAATGTTGTCATACTTCCTTCTGACTATGCTTATGACTTTTTGAAATTTTGCTTTAGGAACCCTAAAACTTGCCCGCTCTTAGATGTGTCAGAAAAAGGATCGAAGTCATTTCCTACCTTTGGTCAACAAGCTGACATCACTACCGAAGTTGCTGCCTACCGTGTTTATAAACAAGGTAAGCTCATAGAACAAAGAGCTAACATCGACACATTGTTTACAGAAGATATGGTCAGTTTTTTAATAGGCTGTAGCTTTACATTTGAACATGCATTACTGGAAGCTGGTATTCCTATACGCCATTTAGAAGAAGGACATAATGTACCAATGTATATGACTAATATTCCAGCTGCCGATAGCGGCCAATTTTCTGGTAACATCACCGTAAGCATGCGTCCTATGACTATGCAACAAGCGATTAAAGCAACCGAAATTACTTCTCGTTTTAAAAATGTACATGGCACACCTATGCATATAGGAACCCCTTCAGAAATTGGTATTTCTAATATAAATAAACCTGATTTTGGTGAACCCGTAGAAATTAAAAATAATGAAATTCCTGTCTTTTGGGGCTGTGGTGTAACGCCTCAATCTGTCGCTTTAGATGCTAAACCAGAAATTATGATTACACATGCTCCAGGCCATATGTTCATTACCGATATTCCTGATAGCCAATTAAGCGATTAAAAAAAACACTTTGACGTTTGTTTTAGATGCGTCAAAGTGTTTTTTAATTTTATCTTGCTTCAATATCTTCTTTGGAAACAATTGGGTGATTCTTAAAAATAATGGAACATACATAACCAACAATTAAACCAATAACACCTACAATAGCACCATAAATAAATATTTTCATTGGCTCGTTAAATCCAAACATTACCAAAAATCCAGCTAACGGTGTAGCAGTACCTGTAGCATCATTTATCATACCGGAAGAGGCGATAACCGCACCCGCAAGTGCACCTCCTATAAAGTTTGCTGTATATATCGGTATTGGATTCGCAGACACTACGTCAGCTTGAGATAGTGGTTCAATACATACTGCAATTCTAGATCTACGGTCACCTAATTTTAGTTTGCTAAACATGGTACCGTTGATAAATGAAGAAGCAAACGACACCATGGCGGCAATCGCCATTGGCATACCCGTAAGGCCTAATAATGCCGTTAAAGCCATAGAACTAAGTGGAGCTGTTCCAACAACTGTGATGACTCCACCCAAAATAATCCCCATAATAATTGGGCTTACTTCAGTTGAACTTTGAATAATATCCCCTATTTTTAATAGCGAGTTATTGACTAACGGCGTTACACCTGTTGCAACTAACCTTGCTAAAGGTGCAATGATGATAATACCTACTATTAAATCTATACCGTCCGGTACTTTACGTTCAGCATATTTCATTAAATAACCTATTACATAACCAGCTACAAAGCCTGGTATCAAATCTAAGCCGCCACATGATGCAGCGATTGCCAACGCATAAACCGGTGAAACACCAATAGCTAATGATACTAAGCCAGCTGCCGCAACGCCACCTAGACCTCCAGCAGCATCACCTAATTCTCCTAAAAACTTAATACCTAATAAATCTCCACCTACGTATTTATGAAAAGCTTCAACTAAAAATGTTGCAATTGCAGCATTTGCTAAAGCTCCCATCGCACGCATACCTTTAGGTGCTCTATATGTAAATATTGTAAATAAAGCTAACACTATAATTAAAAATAATGTACCAATTAAAATATCCATATTTAATATTCCTCTTTTCTTGTCTAGTGATCGTTAAGTTAGATATGGAAATAGTTATTTAAAAGTTGGCTTGTTCAAACAATCTGTAAAAACTTTATATTTCATAAATTTTGAATTCATGTTTATATAGTCACTATTATTACTCTTACCATTTCACTCACATTTCTATATTTTAACACAAATTCCAATTATATTCCGAACAATTTAATTATTTTCCATTTAAGCTCCGCGGAATATTTTTCAATATAATTTTAATTTGTTTTTTGATATTACACAACCAAATACAAATTTAATTCCACTCTCTACAATAGTTCAGTGAAAAATACACCCATTTTCTTTTATTCACCTAAAATAAACAGTCACTATACAAATTAAAACAAGAAAATTAGATAATATAAAATACCGCCAAAACAACAATTTTTTGACGGCACTTTCTTAAATATTAAGTGTATGTATATAATAAAAACAGATAAAGCATAATTATTGATTAATTGTACTAACAGTTTTCGCAGGTGTACCGAGTGCAAGCGCATTGGCAGGTATGTCTTTAGCAACCACACTACCCGCTCCTATAACAGCACCATCACCGATAGTTACACCAGGTAATACAACGACATTAGCTCCTATCCAAACATTGTTCCCAATATTTATAGGCAAAGCTTGTTCTATCCCTTCGTTTCTCGCTTGATACTCAAGAGGATGAATTGCTGTATAAAACCCACAATTAGGACCAATAAACACATCATCTCCAATAGCAATTTTATTGCAATCCATAAAATAACAATCGTGATTAATAAAGACACGCTGACCTAAATTGATATTATAGCCATAATCAGCTTGGAATGGACTTAGTAATTCTAATGATTGAGGCTCATAATTTAATAATTCCGTTATTATTTCTTGTCTCTGTGTTTGATTGCTAGGACGGACATGGTTTAAATCAAAACATAAATCTTTAGCTTTCATTCGCTCTGCCCCTAAATCTTTATCATTATTTGCATCGTACCATTCACCAGCTAACATCTTATTTTTTTCATTCATAATTATTGCTTCCTTTCTTATCATATGCATTTAGTTTAATTTACCTATATTTATAATTACGTATTACACTTCGATGTGGATTAGGAGATATGACTTAATAATTGATACATCAATGTACCAGCATAATTTCCTACTACGTACCCTAATGTTCCTACTATTAGAATAGGACCAACAAGTCCTGTCCATCCTTTTCCAATTGCTAATGCAGCTGCAGTTGTTGGTCCACCCGCTGTCGCATTGCTCGCTAATAATATTTCTTCAATTTTAAATTTAAATGCCTTGCCTAACAACAAACTTAATCCTAAATTAAAAACGAGTATAATAATAACAAAAACAAAGAGTAACGGTGCCGTTGTTACAATTGTAGCAAAAGAAGCAGGAATACCTATAACTACAAAGAAGATATAAATTAAAAAAGTACCTATTTCTGATGCACCAGCTAACTTTTCAAAGAAGTCACCCCATATCGCGACCACAATTAGTGTTAAAGTTGTTAACAAAAGATAGGAATCTCCAAAGAAAGAAGTAATAATTGTAAGCACAATATTACTTTTAGGTATCCATTGCTGAATCAAATCAGCACCTTTAAAACTAACTGCTACAAGTGTGATTGCACTCGCTATCGAAAATGCGATATCTAACAATTGAATTTTTTTAGGTTGCCAATACGATTGTTGTACTTTTGGAGATTGTTTTGTATTATAGTCTGTTTTAAAATACTTTTTAATTAATGGGAGTGAAGGGAGTGCAATCAATAGCATAAAATACAAAGCCATAACACTATTATCTGCTACTACTGTAGATGATACCATATCGCCTGGTGTTTCAAGTTTAGAGCTTAGCGCTGCAAAATTGACTCCGCCACCAATATAACTACCTGTCATCATAGCTCCTATCTTGTTCAAATAAGGTATCCATTGATTTAATACAATAAATGCAACCAACGTTCCAATCATAGTTCCCATCGAAGCAATGAAGAATATAATCAACAACCTTCTACTTTCTTTCCATATTTTCATAATATTAGAACTAAATAATAGTAATGGTATCGATAAAGGGACAATGTAATCCCATACCGTATCATATACGGGTGAGCTCGTTGGTATCACTTTAAAGTTAGATAATACCATCGCACCAACAAGTGCAATAATGGCCCCAGAAATTGTACTTGCCCATTGATACCTCTGTTCTAAAAATAAACTCACCGTTGCCCACACAATAATGATTGCCCATAAAATCCATGTATCCCCTTTGTCTATAAGTGCACCCACCATCATAAAATCATCCCTTTTCTTATATTTGTTTTAATATATCACCTATATTCTATCAGTCTTGGTTATATATTTTTATAATTTTCTGAAAAATTTAATTGTCTATATGTTAGGTTATTGATATTCTTACAGTTATAGCGTCATAAACAAGGGGGAAATAATTATGAAACAAAAAATAGGTTTAATTTTGGGACCTTTGCTTTTTCTTATTTTTTACTTTATTCCTGGAATAACAGGTTTAGATGACTCACCTAGAGCTGTACTTGCAGTTACACTATTTGTGGCAACCTGGTGGATTACAGAAGCTATTCCTATACCAGCAACATCCTTAATTCCACTAATTTTACTTCCATTAACAGGAGGTACTGATGAAGTTATCGCATCAAGTGCTTATGCTGATCCTATAGTTTTTATGTATATGGGTGGGTTTATTATTGCTTTAGCCATTGAAAAATGGAACTTACACAAGCGTATTGCAATGACCATCATTTCAATGATGGGAACAAATAGTAACCGTATCATTCTAGGTACTATGATTGCGACTGCCTTCATCTCTATGTGGATTTCAAATGCGGCTACTGCACTCATGATGTTACCTATTGCTTTAGCACTCATCAAAGAAATTAAAGAGGCACAATTTCTTAAGCCTGAGTCTGCTAGTAAATTTAGTAAATCACTCCTCCTAACTGTAGCTTATTCGGCATCTATAGGCGGACTAGCAACACTTATCGGTTCAGTACCAAACGCTGTTTTTGCGGCAATTGCATCTTCTAGCCTTGATAGAAAAGTATCCTTTGCTCAGTGGATGATTTTTGCCTTACCACTTACTGTCATATTATTAGCAATTCTTTATTTCTTACTAACGAAATGGTTATTTAGAATTGAAGATGCGGATCATATATCATCAGATTTTGCGAAGAAAGCATTACATGATTTAGGGCCTATGTCTAAGGAAGAGAAACTCACGGGAGTTGTTTTTCTATTTGTCAGTCTTTTATGGATATTTGGCGGATTACTCCCCGGCTCATTACATATAACAGATACTAATATTGCAATGTTTGGTGCAGTATTACTGTTTCTCATTCCCGCAAAATCTAAAAAAGGGGGGCTACTTATATGGGACGATATGATTAAACTCCCTTGGGGTATACTACTCTTATTCGGAGGCGGATTATCTTTAGCTGCAGCCTTTGAAGATTCAGGACTTACAAAATGGTTTGGTAGTATGATGGGAATTGTAAAACCACTACCATTAATATTAATTGTACTTGTATTAACAACAGCTATTCTATTTTTAACAGAGGTTATGTCAAACACAGCTGTTTCTAATATGTTGATGCCAATTAGTATTGGATTTGCAGCAGCGATTAGTCAAGATCCATTTATAATTATGGGCATCGTTGCAGTTTCATCTACATGTGCATTTATGCTGCCGATTTCAACACCACCTAATGCAGCTGTATTTAGCTCTGATGAAATAGAGATGAAAGACATGGTACAAGCTGGTTTTATTTTAAATATTTTCGCTATCATTGTAATTTCACTCTTCACTTATTTCTGGTTACCTATAGCATTCGGATTATAAAAAATAATTTAACACAATTATTTAATATACAACATACAACTCAGGTATGATACACTTTCTATACTATGGACGCATGTTTTACTAGAAAAAATACTGTAAAATAATGTTATAAACTTATAGAAGGAGTCAATAATTATGAAATTCTTATTTAAAGGAGCGATATCAATTGTCTTAATACTTGGTATAGTGAAAACATTCGAGGAACACGATATTGTTTCAGAAGCGACAAACTACTATAACCAATTTAAAAGCGGTGAAATTGTACAAACTATTGAAAACATTAATTTTGACGGCTTAAAAAATTTAGATTTCAATAATCTGAAACCTTCAGATTTCTTCTAACGTTTATACACTTTCTTCTAGATAAAATAACCTACAACTGACATAAATTGTCTAAACTAAAATTTCCAAGACAACCTTCAAACATAAAAGTAACGAGACAGCTAAAAAACTGTCTCGTTACTTTTTATTTATATTTTTTTAATTTTTATACTATGATGTTATATAATCTCCGCCGTTTACATGTATAACTTGACCAGTAATATAAGAACTATCTGCATATGATGCTAAGAAAACGTAAGAAGGTGCAAGTTCTGCTGGTTGCCCTCTTCTTCCCATTGGTGTATCTCCAC
The DNA here is from genome assembly GCF_051408735.1 of Staphylococcus sp. AS1337. Taxonomy (NCBI): domain Bacteria; kingdom Bacillati; phylum Bacillota; class Bacilli; order Caryophanales; family Staphylococcaceae; genus Staphylococcus; species Staphylococcus sp. AS1337. The sequence continues at coordinate 221,658 of NZ_JBOIHZ010000003.1, forward strand.
CCTGATTTTCAACTTTATCTTCTGAAAAAGTAGCTGGAATTAGTGGTGTATAAATAGGCCCTGGTGCAACAGCATTTACTCGAACTCCTTGACCAATTAAAGATGACGCTAATGAACGTGTAAAGGCAACTATTGCACCTTTTGTAGCAGAATAATCAATCAGATGAGCTGATCCTCTATAAGCAGTTACACTAGTAGTATTAATAATTGCATCGCCATCTGTCAAATGTGGTGCTGCAGCTTGCGATAAGAACATCATGCCAAAAATATTCGTTTCAAACGTCTCTTTAATTTGTTCTGGTGAAACATCTTCAAAGCTATCTTGAGGGAATTGTACCCCTCCATTATTAACTAATATATTCAATCCACCAAAATCTTTAACGACCTTTTCAATTAAATTTTTTGATGCGTCGACACTTTTTAAGTCATGCGCATATGCTTTTGCATTGACATCTAGTGAAGTTAATTGCTCTACTACCGCTTCAGCATCTTCGTGTTCATCGTAATAACCAATCGCCACATCTGCCCCTTCTTTAGCATACAATACCGCCACAGACCGGCCAATCCCTGAATCTCCCCCAGTTACCAATGCAATTTTACCTTGGAGTTTACCACCACTTTTGTAATCTTCCATTTCAGTAATAGGCTGGGGATTCATATCTTTTTGTATGCCTGGCTGTCTATCTTGCGTATATCCTTTAATTTCTTTATGGAATTCAGTTAAATTCATATGCTACATACCTCCATTTTACCCTTTTACTGCCAGATACCACTTTAAATAGGATTCAAACATGTTAAATCAATATTCAATAGCAAACAACTTAATAATACTACAAAAAAACCTCTGAGAAATAAACAAATTTCTCAAAGGCTTATATGATATAAACAACATCCAATTAGTTAAGCAAACATCTTTGCTCATGACTTATATATACTTTGCACTAAATATATTTTTTATAGATTTACTTAACATAGAGAAGCTCACTTTCATCTATAACTGTTAATTTTCTATCTTATTTTAAATTACTGCTAGGACTTTCCTTTAAATCGAATGCTTAACAATTCTACTTGAATGTACAAATGCCATAATTGCAAATATACAATACACAACAGAATAAGTAGCCATAACAATATAAACTGGTAACATACTATTACCACCCATAAGTAATATAAATGCTTTTGCTGCAAAATAAGCATGCAATAAGGATACAATAAGAGGTAAGCCAAAGTTAAACGTCACTTTTAAAGCTAGACCTTTTAACATATCGTGATGTGTATAGCCAATCTTACGTAAAATAACAAAATTAGGTATTTCATCTTCAGTTTCATCCATCTGTTTAATGTAGATTATACAACCTGCTGCGACTAAAAAGGCTAACCCTAAAAACGATGTAACAAATAATAGAATACCTACAGAATCATCCATCGATTGACGTACTACTTTTTGCGATTCCGTGTTTGGCGACACTGATTTAGCAATTTTGTTTGCTTCCTTCCAATCACTTTGCTTTTTCAAATTATAACCAAATTGTTTACGTATTTCGGTAGAATTTTGTTTTAAATTATTATATTTATCATCACTAACTAATAACACTGGACCACCAAAACTTATCACACTCATAAAGTTAACGTCTTTTTCTGATCCAATGACTTTAAACGTTTCTTGGGAATGATTTTCTAACACAATCTCACCTTTTTCATTGTGCTGAACGAGCCCTCCAGTGGCTACCATATTAACTACTTTCGCACGATTACCAGTCACTTGCTTATCATTGAAAATTTTGTTACTAGTAATTAACATTGAATCAGGTTTAAACATATTTGGATTTCCAGTCTCTTTAAAAAATGTATCTTTCGACATTTTCACTTCAGAAACCTCTTTATACTTTTTATCAAAACCAATATGCGCTTCTTTCATTTTACTTTCAAATGACTTTGCTTGTTTATTATCAATAAAATTAAAATCTTGAGGTGATGTCATGGCAACATTATCTTCAATAGTTGATTTACTAATTGCACCAAAACAAAGAACAGTCACCGTTACTGCCGATATAGTTGCAATTATTGTTAACGACAAAGCATTTTTCTTCATTCTATGCATGATCGAAGATGTAAATACAACATCAGTTATAGACACTTTGCCACGTTTCGCATTTTTTATCATTTTAAAAATAACAGATACGGAGCTTCTGAAGAACAAATAAGCACCTACTACTGTTAAAAGCAATATAATAAAAGGTGTAAACATCATTCCATTCGAGAATTTCCCAAACATTTCTGTGGACATATAATAGCCAAATACAATCATCACAATTCCTAAGATGCCTGCACAAATCTCGACTATTGAGATAGTATTCTTTGATACTTCTGATTTTGTACTATCATTCATCATTGATAAAATACTACGTCTGCGCAAGAAAATATAACTTTGTATAATAATTAGCAGCATGGATATAAAGATTAATAAACTTGTTTGAAATACTGCAGCAAATTGGAAAGTTAAAGCTACACTTGTACTAATATGCAAAACTTTTAGTACAACCATGAGTAATAGCTTAGACCCAAACACTCCTACTATGACACCAATGATACCAGTTACTAAAAACATAGCAATTTGTTCAATTATAAGCATACGTAATATATTCGACTTAGTTAGTCCAATCAATTGAAACAAAGCAAATTCACGTGTACGCCTCTTTATAAACAATTGATTTGCATACATTAAAAATACAATGATGATAAAAAATAAAAAATATGATCCAACGTCTGAACCCTTTCTTATAATTGCCATTGAATTTTCATTATTAATACTCTCTGTATACTTTAAAGTTACGAAACTAAAATATAATACGATACTTACAATCAATGAAAAAATATACATCGCATAGTGACGTAAATTCTGTTTTAAATTCTTAAGCACAATTTGATTAAAACTCATGTGCGACACCGCCTAATGCCGTTTGCATATGAATAATATTTTTATAAAAGGCTTGATTTGAATCATCACCTTGGTACACTTCAGAGTGAATGTTACCATCTTTTAACATGATTACTCTATTTGAATAACTTGCTGCGACAGGATCATGTGTAACCATAACAATCGTTGCTTCTAAATTTTCATTTAAATCTTCTAAGCGATTCAACAAATCTTGGGCACTTTTAGAATCTAATGCACCGGTAGGTTCATCTGCAAATATAATAGCAGGTTTATGAACAGACGCACGCGCTGCAGCAGTACGTTGTTGTTGTCCTCCAGATATTTCATTAGGATATTTATGACCTAAATCTTGAATTCCTAAAGCCTTAGTGACTTCACTGTAATTTTTCTCTTTCTCTGTTTTAGACATTTTTTGAATAGAAAGTGGTAACATAATATTTTCTTTAACTGTAAGTGTATTTAACACACTATAATTTTGAAAAATAAAGCCCACTTCTTGTTTTCTAAAATCAGCTAATGCTTTATTACTCATTTTATTTATTTTATTGCCATTGATTTCTACTGTACCACTTGTAATATAATCAATTGAACTCAATACGTTTAGCAATGTTGTTTTTCCTGATCCAGATGGTCCCATTATCGTAACAAACTCGCCTTTTTCTATAGAAAAATCAAGGCCTTTAAGCACTTCTTGTTGTCTATGTCTGTTGCCATAGCTTTTAGTGAGCCCTTCTACTTTTAGTATAGACATGCCATTCACTCCTTAAATAATTTATATCCTTAGTTTAACTAAGTTGCAGTCTATTTTCGTTTGTTTCATCTAACAACCTTATGCTCTAAAATGACAAACTTGTCACACCTTTTGAAAATCATGACTTATTTATATTTTAGACTTTTCATTTTATAAATAATTTTATAACTTAGGATTAATAACTTTCACCATATGATATAATAGTCTAGTTCATTTTTAAATAAGGAGTAATATAGATGTTAAATAAAATCAAACGAGAATGGCTAACTGCTCCAGGAACCAATATATTGGCTGGTATTGTCGTTGCCTTAGCATTAATCCCAGAAGCCATTTCATTTTCAATTATAGCAGGAGTAGACCCTATGGTTGGTCTATATTCCTCTTTTATTATTGCAGTTGTCATTTCTTTCGTAGGTGGAAGACCAGCTATGATTTCTGCAGCAACAGGATCTGTAGCTTTAGTTATTGTACCTTTAGTACGTGATCACGGTGTCCAATATTTATTAGCAGCCACTATTTTAATGGGTGTTATTCAAATTATTTTCGGCATATTAAAAATTGGTCGTTTAATGAAGTTTATCCCCAACTCTGTCATGATTGGTTTCGTTAATGCCTTAGCAATCATGATTTTCCTAACACAAATCAAACATATTTTTGGTATATCTTTTGCTACTTATCTATTTGTGATTATTACCTTACTGATTATCTATCTTTTACCACGTATTTTTAACAAGATGCCCGCACCACTAATTGCAATTATATTATTAACGGCAACTTATTTAGTGACTGGTGCAAATGTAGAAACAGTTGGAGATTTGGGAGAAATTAAACGCTCGTTACCTCAATTTTTCATTCCAGATGTACCGTTCAACTTAGAGACGTTAAAAATCATTTTCCCATATGCATTATCTATGGCAATTGTTGGACTTGTAGAAAGTTTGCTTACAGCTCGAATTGTTGATCAAGCAACAGATACCTATAGTAGTAAAAACCAAGAATCTCGTGGCCAAGGAATTGCCAATGTCATCACAGGTTTCTTTGGTGCCATGGGTGGCTGTGCGATGATCGGTCAATCTGTAATCAATGTCCGTTCAGGTGCTACGACACGTCTATCTACCTTTACTGCTGGTGTATTCTTAATTATTTTAATCATCGTATTTGGCGATTGGGTCGTTGAAATTCCTATGCCGATTCTAGCAGCTATTATGGTTATGGTTTCTGTAGGAACTTTTAATTGGCGTTCATTTAAATTCATTAAAAAAGCACCCCGTACAGATGCACTTGTGATGATTCTCACCGTAACTATCGTATTAATTACAAGTAATTTAGCACTGGGGGTAATCATTGGTGTAATTGTAAGCGCTTTGTCCTTTGCTACCAAAATTTCAAATGTTTCCGTACAATATGAAGAAAGTAATCATGCCATTCATTATAATATCAAAGGACAAATCTTTTTTATTTCTATAGATTCATTAATGAACCAACTAAATTTGGAATTACGTGACAAAACCATCTATTTAAACTTTAAAGAAGCACATTTATGGGATGATTCGGCAGTTAATGCTATAGACACACTAATTGAAAATTATCATAAAAAGAATAACAAAATTTATGTCCAATATCTAAATAAAGATAGTCGTAAAATTGTTAACGAATTAAGTAAAGTAAATCAGCAACATCTTTTATAAAAACAAGTTAATTCGCACAGATTAACAAATAATAAATCAATTTTGCTGTCATATTTATTAAATTTCAACAAAACTAAACTATAGTATGAATAAAATGCAATATTCTTAAATTTAATTTATTTATTATTGATCATTCTTACAAACAAAATGTATAAATCTAAGAACCACCATCAATAAATTATTATCGGAATACCTTGAGGGACAAGAAATACAAAGTCAATTTGCAAATTTTGATTTTGTATTTCTTGTCCCTCTTTTTAAAACAATAACATTGACAACTATACCTGCTAGGGGTATATTTGTGGTGTAAAAGGTCTAATGTTATAGATATTTATTTACAAACTGAAAGGAGGCCACTTTAATGAGTAAACAGAAAAAAACTACTTTCAACATCACAGGTATGACATGTGCAGCTTGCGCCAACCGTATAGAGAAAAATTTAAATAAAATGGATGAAGTGGAAGCAAATGTTAACGTTACAACTGAAAAAGCCACAATAAGCTATAATCCTAGTTCAACTTCTACTACTGATCTTTACAATACAATAGAAAAAACAGGATATGGTGTATTAAATGAAAAAATTGACTTAGACGTTACAGGCATGACATGTGCAGCGTGTTCTAACCGTATTGAAAAGGTACTGAATCGTACTGATGGTGTAGAGGAAGCAAACGTTAACCTTACAACCGAAAATGCTACGATTGTATATAACTCTAATTCAACTTCAGTTGATACTTTAATTCAAAAAATTCAAAAATTAGGCTATGATGCACAACCCAAAAAAGAAGCTAATGAGAAACAATCACGCAAAGTAATAGAGTTAAAACATAAACTTACCAAATTAATTGTTTCGGCTATATTGGCTTTACCATTATTATTAACTATGTTTGTACATCTCTTTAATATGCATTTGCCTTCTATTTTAATGAATCCATGGTTTCAGTTTATCTTAGCAACTCCGATACAATTCATCATTGGTTGGCAATTTTATGTTGGAGCTTATAAAAATCTTCGTAATGGTTCAGCAAATATGGATGTACTAGTAGCATTAGGAACTAGCGCAGCTTATTTTTATAGCTTATATGAGATGATTAAATGGCTAAACGATACAAACATTACGCCTCATTTATATTTCGAAACAAGCGCTATACTCATTACACTTATTTTATTTGGTAAATATTTGGAAGCACGTGCAAAATCACAAACAACAAATGCCTTAAGCGAATTACTAAACTTGCAAGCTAAAGAAGCACGTGTACTACGTAACAAAGAGGAATATATGATACCTTTAAGTGAAGTCGTAGAAGGTGATTATTTAATTATTAAACCTGGAGAGAAAATACCTGTAGATGGTATAATTCTAAAAGGAAAAACTTCTGTAGATGAATCTATGTTAACTGGTGAATCTATACCCGTTGAAAAAGCACAAAACGATTATGTTATTGGTTCAACAATGAATCAAAATGGCGTTCTCACAATTGAAGCAACAAAAGTAGGCAAAGATACTGCGCTCTCTTCTATTATTAAAGTAGTTGAAGAAGCTCAAGGTTCTAAAGCACCTATCCAGAGACTTGCTGACATTATATCTGGTTATTTTGTGCCTATTGTAGTTGGGATCGCGATACTAACATTTATTATATGGATTACTTTAGTACACCAAGGTCAATTTGAACCAGCCTTAGTAGCAGCAATTGCCGTAATGGTTATTGCTTGTCCTTGTGCACTTGGGTTAGCTACTCCTACTTCTATTATGGTAGGTACTGGAAAAGCTGCCGAGAACGGTATTTTATTTAAAGGTGGAGAACATATTGAACGTGCGCATCAAATCGATACCGTTGTCTTAGACAAGACGGGAACAATCACACACGGAACACCTGTAGTCACTGACTTTGATGGCGATAATGAAGCATTACAATTATTAGCTAGCGCTGAAAAAGCTTCTGAACATTCACTCGCAGAAGCTATCGTAAATTATGCAAAAACAGAACAAGTTAATTTATTAGAAGTTCATGACTTCGAAGCGGTACCTGGACGCGGCATCAAAGCTACGATTGATGGAAAATCTTTATTAGTAGGTAATCGTAAATTCTTAGAAGATTATCAAGTAACCATTAGTAGTTCTGAACTACAATTATCCAAGTTTGAACAATCAGGTAAGACGGCTATGTTGATAGCGATTGATCAAAAATTACGTGGTACAATCGCAGTAGCCGATACTGTCAAAGATTCTACCAATAAAGCAATCCAACAGTTACATGATTTAAATATCGAAGTCGTCATGTTGACTGGGGATAACCAACGTACAGCAGAAGCCATTGCCTCACAAGTTGGTATAGATATAGTCATTGCACAAGTGTTACCAGAAGAAAAAGCGGCTAAAATAAAATCATTACAAGCTAATAATAAGACAGTAGCCATGGTTGGAGACGGCGTAAATGATGCACCAGCTTTAGTCCAAGCAGATATTGGTATTGCTATCGGTACAGGGACAGAAGTTGCCATAGAAGCTGCTGATATTACCATTCTTGGTGGCGATTTGTTACTAGTACCTAAAGCAATCACAGCTAGTAAATCGACTATACGTAATATACGTCAAAACTTATTTTGGGCATTTGGTTACAACGTTGCAGGTATTCCTATTGCTGCACTAGGGTTACTTGCACCATGGATTGCTGGTGCTGCAATGGCTTTAAGTTCTGTAAGTGTTGTCACTAATGCACTTAGATTAAAACGCATGAAATTATAATTAAAATTTGAGATGATTCATATGAATATCATTATTTTTAAGGAGGTGATTGATATGACAACTGAAACAATTAAAGTAGAAGGTATGAGTTGTGAGCACTGTAAACACGCAGTAGAAAGTGCATTAACAAATTTAGATGGTGTATCAACAGCTAATGTTAATCTTGAAGAAGGTAATGTTAAAGTTGATTTTGATGATAACAAAGTCACATCACCAAACATGTACGAAGCAATAGAAGATCAAGGTTATGACGTAAAATAATATATTAAAAACACGTCAAATATAAGCATCATCGATAACACGATTGAATTAAGATTTATAAGGTATGTTCTCAAAACAAAGTGGCTAGGACATATATAATGTCTCAATCTCCACTCAGTGTGATAGCAGTTGCTGATTAGAGTTGAAAAGCTTGGTCTAAAAGCTTTTCAACTCTAATTTGCTTTGCCAGGGGTAGGACAACGAAATTCTTTTTGAAAAATTAGGTTTCTGTCCCGCCCCTTTTTTATATTTAATATTTTACATCTTAAATATACATAATTGCTCCTTATTAATTTACGCGTAATTTAGTGTCACCAGTCTCAATAACATCAATTGTCGCATCTAAAGCATCGACAATGAGGTTTTCAACGGCAGCATCTGTATAAAAAGCAATATGAGGTGAAACAATAACATCTTGTCGTTCGATTAATTGCTTTAATACTTCATCCTTTAATTCTGAATGTCGTTGATCACTTGGAAACAATCCCTTTTCCCCTTCATATGTATCAAGTGCTACTCCTTTCAAAGTACCGTTATCCAGTGCGTGTATTAGCGCACTAGTTTTTACAATGGAGCCTCTTGCACAATTGATAAATACTGATCCTGGTTTAAATTCATTAAACAATGCATCATCAAATAAATAATCATTATCCTTACTTGCAGGAATATGAACCGTAACAATATCCGCTTCTTGCACAGCTTCATCAATACTATTAGCATACGTTAAAAATGGCTTATAGCGTTCATTAGGAGCAATATCATAAGCAATAACTTCAGCTTCAAAGCCTTGTGCAAATATCTTAGCAACAATTGAACCGATACGACCAGTTCCTATAACAGCAACTTTCAAATCTTTAATAGATCGTGATAAGATAGCTGGTTGCCATCTAAAATCATATGAAGCTGTTTTCTGTTGAATATCATTATAATTTCTGACCAAATTAAGTGCTTGTGATACCGTATATTCAGCAATAGAATGCGGGGAATAAGATGGCACATTAGAAATAATCAAATCATATTTTTGAGCTAAATCGAAATCATATATGTCAAAACCAGCACTTCGTTGCGCAATTTGCTTAATTCCAAATTCATGTAACTTGCGGTATACATCTTCACCAAAAGGAATTTGCTGTGATATCGAAACACCATCAAAGCCTTTTGTACGATCGACAGTTTCTGACGAAAGTAATGCTTCATCTAAATCGACAGTCACACTATGCTTTGTTGACCATGCTTTAATATAAGGTAAATCTTCTTCTCTTACTCCAAAAATTTTAATACTTGTCATAAGTTAATCACTCCAATAAGATTTATTCTATTCATAAAGGTGCTTAAGCGATTGTATTCTTTCCGCAGCCTCTAGTAACGATACATCATCTAAAGCTAAAGAAATACGCACATAATTTTTTCCATGTTCTCCAAATGGTATACCTGGTGCAACAAGAATTGACTGTTCTTGTAATAAATAATCAACAAAACTTTCTCCATCAAAGTCTGTCGGTGTACGCAACCATAAGAAAATACCACCTTTCATTGGTTCAAAAGGTATGTCCGCTTGTTGTAATTTAGCTTCAAATTCATTTCTACGACGTTTAAATGTTATATTTTGCTCTTCTAGAAAATCATCATAATTATTCAAAGCGTATGTTGCTGCGTCCTGCAATGCACCAAACATACCTGCATGTGTATGTGACTGATATTTTTTTAATGCTTGTATAATATCTTTATTTCCTACTGCAAATCCAACTCTAAAACCTGACATATTATATCCTTTAGATAATGAAAATACTTCTACTGCTAGGTCTTTTGCTCCATCTGCTTGCAATATACTAGGATTTTTAGCATCAAAGCCAAAGGCACTATACGCAAAATCATGAACGATCTTTGTTTTTGTTCCCTTAAAACGCTCAATCGCTTCCTCAAATACTGATTTTGTAGCAACTGAACCTGTCGGGTTATTTGGATAAGTCAAATAAACTAAACGTGTATTGAGTAATGTTTCTTTGCTTATTTTGTCCCACTGAGGCAAATAATAAGGCGGCTCTAAAACGAGCGGTTGTGGTTGTGCATCGGCAAGTAACACCCCTGCTTTATAATCCGTATATCCTGGATCTGGTAGTAATACATTTTCTCCTGGGTTAACGATACATGTAGGTAAACCTACAAGACCATTTTTAGTACCATATAGAATACACACTTCATCTTCTTTATCTAATTCAACTTGAAATTGTCTTTGATAAAAATCTACTATTGCTTGTTTAAATGAGTCTTTACCATGGAAAGCAACATACTTTTGATTATCAGGCTGACGTAGCGCATCAGCAAAACAGTCAATAATTCCTTTGGGAGTTTCACCATCAGGAATACCTACAGCCATATTAATTAAAGCTAAAGGACCATGTTCTACTTTCTGTCCCATTGTTTTTGCGAAATAACTATCTGGTATCTGTGCCAATCTATCCGAAATTGCCATAAAAGTCCTCCTATTAAAAAAACTATATGCCGACCTGTGTGGCATATAGTTACACATGTCACCTATCTTTCAAGCATTAACGCTTGCTGGAAGTAGCACAGTACTTTTATATAAAAGTCTGTTGCTGAAGCTTCATCAGGCCAAATCCCTCAGCTTCTCTGGATAAGTTTATTTTTAAATTACCATTAATTTTATCAGAATATTCACGCTTGTCAATCTACTTATAAAACAAAAAGTGACATCAAAATCTCATAGAATAATAAGACCTAGATGTCACTCACATAAAAGCATCAAATAAAATAATAAAACCCGGAACATAAACGTTCCGGGTTTTTCAACCTAAGATAACTAAACATTTCTATTTAGTTATTTAGATCTTACCACCATCCATTAGAAGCACGGAAAGCCATCGCTGCTTCCATTGAACCGTAACGGCTTTCACCGTAGTTAATCATACCTTTAGTTTGGCTAGCTACTGAACCAGTTCCCCATGATTCTTTAGTTTGACCTAAACCTCTGTAACCTGCTGGGTTAACAGCATTTGGGTTACCGCTTGATTCAGGCATTACAATTGAATTCCACATAGCTTCTGTACCACCTGAAGCTAAGAATTGAGCTTTAACTGATCCACCAGTTGATGCAGCTGATGTTTGAGCAGCTTTATAAGTTCTAGTTGCAGCACTTGTTTGTGCAGTTTGAACATTTGAGTTAGATGAAGCTTTAGGAGCTTCAACTGCTGCTACTGGATTATTACTTGATTGTTTTTGAGCACTTACTTCGCTAGCTGAAGTTTCATTAGTATTTGTAGTTGCTTGAGTAGTTACATCTTGTACTGAATTAGAAGTTGCACTTTGAGCACCTGCAGCTGTGTAATTCCATGACCAAGATTGACCATTTGAAGTGAATGTATATTCATTTCCACCTAAAACGAAGTTATAGTTGTACGCGCCAGCGTGTAATGGTTTTTGGTTTAATTCTTCAGGATTGTTTTGAGCTAAATCAGCTAAATGCGCTTTATCGATATTTTCTTCTGAAGCGTGAGCTTGATTGTGATCTGCTGTTGTTGCATATCCTGTTACACCTAATGCTACTGCTAATGATGATGCTAAAATTGTTTTCTTCATAATTAAAAAATCCTCCAAATTAAAATCTTTTTAAGTAAAATTATATTTTCGTTAAATTATTTATCGTATGTGCTAAAATCGATTAATTTTTATGCTTTATTTTTTCGCCACAAATAATATAACACATATTTCGCCTATTTATATTACACTTCCATAACAAAACGTTACAAAAGAAAAGACTCTTTGTAACATTGAAATACTATTGTTTTGTTTTGTAATGCATAATTCTTGCATTGTTTTCAAAATATATTGTGTATAGCACTGATATATTAAGCTTCGTCCCTTTATCAGCGAACGGTTTCACATTATCTGAATTATTACAACAAACCTTTTTGTTACACAATTGTAAAATAATAAAAGAATAAAAAATATATATTTTGGAGTAAAACTTGCAATTTTTTTTGTCTAAATTTTAAAAAGACCACTGCTTTGTGGCCTTTTTAATATACTTTATTATTTTATCCAATATCCAAAACATTACATTATATTACAAAAACAACTATACATTTTAAACATTATATATAATTTTACGCCAAGAATTTAAAAATTTCTCTATCATATAATTTCAACGTTTTCATATAAAATGTATTTATCAAATACCCCATTACAAATGGAACTACAAAAAACGCAATAAATACGTATATTAAATTTAATAATACTGAATCTTCCATAAATCTAAATGCACTTATTGGCCCAACAAGCCCAATAATTCCAAAACCTGCTGATTCTTTTGTTCCACCAATTCCTATGAGCGCACCAACAAAACCAGTGATTAGTGCATTTGAAAAGATTGGTAGTAAAATAATAGGATGCCTTACCATATTAGGTATCATCATTTTCACACCACCTAAAAAGATTGTCAGAGGTACGCCTGCTCTATTTACCTTTAACGTCCCTGCAACTAATGCACCTTCACATGCCACAATTCCAAGTGAAGCAGAACCAGCCGCTAGACCACTAATACCTATAGCTAATGCAGTAGCTACAGTTGATATAGGTGAAATAATTATAAAACTAAATACTAATGCAATAAGCATAGACATCAATACTGGTTGTAATTCTGTAAATGTATTGACTAAATTACCAATACCAGTTGTAATCATTTGGACATATGGCAATATAATTACGCCAATAAAGCTAGCTATGACACCGACAATGGTCGGCAGAATAATTAACGTTAAACTACCAAATCTTTCTCCAACGACTAATATTAAAAATACAGCAATTGCTGCAGTGATCATTGTGTTAATAAGATCTCCAACACCTACAAGCATCCAAGCACCATCTTTAAATTGCGCTGCGCCACTCCCCACAAAAGCAGAGCTCGCCACAACAGCCGTTGCTAAAGGTGATAAATTGAATCGCATTGCTATAAGTGCACCAACTAATAATGGTACAGTAAATTGAATACTTTCTACTACTTGTAATAATGTTTGAAAAACCTGGTACTTAGGAGCGAAAAGTTTAAATAGTTCTCCTAATATAGCATTAGGTATTAACCCTGCTACTATAGCAATTGCTACACCAGATAGTACATTATATAAAAATTGTTTTGGACTTACTTTAATCATAGAAGTTCCCCCTAAGCTGAAATAAATACTAATATATCACATTTTCTTAATTTTCAGAATATTGTTCCTGTATTTTCCTCAAATATTTTTATATCAAATTAACAACTAAAATTACACAACTATGATCAAAATATTACAGCATAAAAAAGTAGGTAGCCGAAATCTCAATTTTAAATTCACTTTCGGCTACCTACTTCTATATATAATTAACACGTTTTCATAATCAACAAATTTTAGTGTTTCATTAAATTTGTTGTTAGTACCAGCCCTTGAGATGCTGTTTCAAAAAATTCCAATTTTTGCAATTGGGTCTCCTTAGGTAAACTTTTTTCAAATTGTTCCCATATCCATATAGCAATATTTTCAGCAGTTGTATTCATTTCGGGTAATGTGTCATTTACCAACTGACCATCTAAATACGGTTCAATTTCTGTTTGGTATAATTTATCTACTTCATTGAAATCTAATGCCAATCCATATATATCTATATCTGATAAAATCTCAATATTAAATTGATATTGTTGATCTTCTAGGTCTTTATGCACTGTATTTGTAAAATAAATTCGATTATCACAAGTAAATTTATAATAATTCTTTATCAAAACTTGACCATTGCGATATTTAAACTGGCCAGGTGGTTGAATATGATCAAATTTAGTCATTACGATCACTCCTATAGTCATTTTTATTAATATACCCTTTTATATAACAAGTACATACTTATCCATAAATGTTTCTTATTCAATTTTTAAAGGTAATGATAAAACTAATTAGGTAAACATTGGAGGAGATTTATTACATGACGGTATACATTCAAAGAATTTATGAAGACAAACAGCAAGAAGGCTTACGGATACTCGTAGATCGCGTATGGCCAAGAGGTATAGCTAAGAACGATGCAAATTTAGATCATTGGATCAAAGAAGTAGCGCCAACTTCTGAATTAAGAAAATGGTTTAACCATGATCCCAAGTTATATGCTGCTTTTAAAGAAAAGTACGAGAAAGAACTTCGCGAAAATATTAGCCAAAAACAAGCATTTGAAGAATTGCAGAATAAAGTTTCTGAGACTTATAAAGATATCATTTTATTATTTGGCGCTAAAGATAAAAAGCATAATCAAGCTGTTGTGCTTCAAGCGTTATTACAGTAAACAACTATAATTAAAATAAATGAACGTAAAACTACCGCTTACCCTATCAGCACCTTAGGGTAAGCGGTAGTTTTTTTTATAATGATGTTACAATATACATTCTAGTCATTTTAGTTCATATAGACTTTTCTCACCATCTGGTAATTTTTCAACAAAATCTTTAGGATCTTCTGCATAGTCATTACCAATGCCACCATTCATTCTCTGAAAATGAAGGTGAGACCCAGTCGTTTGTTCTCCTGTATTACCAGAAAGTGCAATTACATCTCCCGCTTGTACATTGTCTCCTACTTTAACTTTAAATTGATTTAAATGCATATACCATTGGTGATACCGTCCGTTCGTTTCAGCTATTTGCACTACTTTGCCACCTAAGTCATTCTCAAATGTGCGAGTAACCTTGCCATCTGTTGCGGCTTTAACCGGCGTATCTTCAGGCAAATCATAATCTATCCCATAATGTTTCCCATCAAAACCGCTAAACTCATATTTACCAAAATTTTCTGTTTCTCTGCTCCGATCAAAAAAATCTGTATAAGATGTCGATCGCTCATTTTTATTATTTTGGTTACTGATTTCTGAAAAATTTTCATTTATACTTTTTTGTATATAATCCATATTCGCCATCAAGAAAATAAATGGAACGATTATAATGATTAATAGCACAATTGTTTTCAACGTATTTTTCACTAAATGAATCACCTTTTAAATAGTTATTATTAGTTCATAAGTATACTTTTTATAGTTCCAAAAAACTAATAATCCGCTTAAAAAGAACCTCATACTTTAGTTTGACATAAAAATTGGGAGGGAAATGCAATTTCTTATTTTCGCTGCCACAATTAACTCAAAACTACGCAATTATTATTTTACATGGTATTATAGCGCAACCAAACAGTGTGCATACAATACCCATTTAAGTTTTCATTATTTATATCTATACTTAAAAGTTATTGGTCATCACTATAACTTTTAAGTATGTCCTCCATTAATGTCCATACGCGTTCAACATTTACAGCAGTCGCAAAATAAGCATTTTTTTCCTTATTTGTAATATTATTTAAATCAACAGCCATCGTTCCATAGGTAAGCGCACTTTGGTGTTCGATATCAATATGTGTTTGTTGCATTGTAAATAAATCGGGCTCCAACAAATACAAAATTGTACAAGCATCATGTATAGGCCCACCATCCATATTAAAGTGTGTTTTGTATGTAGATTTAAAGAATTCTAAAAGTTCTACAACAAATTTTGCAATTTGATTGTCTATTGCTTTGAACCTGTTGATAATGGTATCGTTTGCCAATACTTGATGCGTTACATCTAAGCCAAACACGTTGATAGGCACACCACAATCAAATACACGTTTTGCCGCTTCAGCATCAACCCAAATATTAAATTCTGCAGTAGGTGTCCAATTTCCAAAGGTTCCTCCACCCATAATCGTTATAGAATCTATATATTGCGTAATACGCGGATCCTTAATTAAAGCCGTTGCAATATTCGTTAAAGGGCCTGTAGCCACTAGCGTTACAGGTTCTTCACTATGTTTTAGTGTTTCAATTATTACATCAGCGGCATGACTTTGCGTTGGTTTCAACGAAGGTACTTCTGGTAATTTTGGACCGTCTAATCCACTATTACCATGTATTTGTGATGCAAATGAAGCTGGCTTAATCAGTGGTCTTGTAGCACCGACAGATACACTAATATCTCCTCTTCCCATTACTTCCAATACGTTTAAAGCATTTTTGGTATTTTTTTCAACTGATTGATTACCAGCCACTGTTGTTACAGCCAATATATCTAACGTACTATTTTTAGCTCCTGCTAATATTAACGCAATCGCGTCATCATGACCTGGATCACAATCCATAATAATTTTTTTACTCATATTCTTCACTCCAATCATAAAAATACATGACGTGTATATTTCAAAGTTAAAAGTTATTAGACTGCATGTTTTTTGTACTGTCTATACATAATTGCAAGTACAACTAACCACAATGGCGCAAAGATCACACCTATTCGTGTTTCTGGATTTACAAATAATACACAAAAAATAAAAGCAAAAAATATGATGATACATAATGCCATTACTTTACCACCAGGCATTTTAAATTTACTTCCTTTATGCAAATCAGGTCGAGCTCGTGTATATCTATAATACGCAATCATAATCAATGTCCATAAAAATATGTTTAATACTGTTGAAACAGTACTAATATAAACGAATACAGTTGTCGCATTAGGTATAAAATAATTTAGTAGTACTGCAAAAAGCAATAATATACATGTCACTAAAATCGCTGTAACAGGTACACCTCTACGATTCGTTACTTGGAACTTAGGTGGTGCTTGTTTTCTATCTGCTAATCCAAACAATGTTCTACTATTTGCAAATATCCCACTATTACAAGCAGATGCCGCTGCAGTTAATACAACAAAATTAATAATCCCTGCAGCAAATGGGATACCGACTAACGCAAAAACTTTAACAAACGGACTGCTATCTGGATCTAATTGATTCCAAGGTATAATAGAAATAATGACTGCTAGAGCACCGATATAAAATATTAGAATTCTAAATGGTACATTATTAATAGCTTGTGGAATAGTTTTATGAGGATTTTTAGTTTCTCCTGCTGTAATTCCAATCATTTCAATACCAAGGAAAGAAAAAATCGCCATCTGGAATGACATTAAAAATCCAGATATACCGTTGGGAAAAATCCCTCCATTATTGTAAATATTAGAGACACTTGCATGTCCAAATGGCGTTTGATAAGCCATTACAATCATAACAATACCTATAATAATCAATGCGAGGATAGTAACAACTTTAATAATAGCAAACCAAAATTCTAATTCTCCAAACAATCTCGTACTTAGTAAATTGAATGACATTAGCAATAAGATACAAGCTAATGCCGATAACCAATTTGGAATTTCTGGATACCAAAATGATACATATTTAGCTACGGCTGTAACCTCTGCCATACCGGAAATAATCCATGTTAACCAATAAGTCCAACCAGTAATAAAACCAGCGAGCGGCCCAACATATTCATTTGTTATATCCGCAAATGAATTGAATTTTGTATCTGAAAGTAACATTTCCCCCATAGCCCTCATAAACATAAATAATGCAAATCCTACGATAATATATGTTAGTAAAATTGATGGACCTGCCAAACTAATAGACTGTCCAGCTCCTAAGAACAGACCTGTACCTATTGCGCCACCAATAGCAATTAATTGTATATGCCTATTACTTAACTCTCTCTTTAATCTGTCTGCCATAGTTCCTAACCCCTTAACCTTGAAATATGCGCACATTTCTATTTTACTACTTTTTCACTTGAACAAGAACGTTACACCAAATTCACATTAAAAGTGTATTAACATGCTTTTAGCAAATAATTTTTCCTATTATATTTACTATTAACTCAATAATAAAAAAGTCAAACCACTTTATGTATACGCTTACATAATATCACAATCATAAATCAACTATATTCATATTTCAACTTAAATTATTTTTTTAAAAGTTTTCTATACAATACTTATATCGCACCTATAAATATTCTACTCTTGCTTATATTATAAAAACTGTTAAATTAAAAATATTAACTTATACATATCTAAGGGGGGGTTTGATGCGCGCGATTTTTATAGGTATTCTCGGAGCATTATTTTTTTCAATCACTTTTATTCTAAATCATTCTATGGCAAGTAGTGGTGGCAATTGGTTATTTAGTGCTTCATTACGTTTTATATTTATGTTCCCATTTCTTTTTATTTTTGTTTATATTAAAAAAAGACATGGATACATACTTGAACATATTAAAAAGTACTTTTTACAATGGTTACTTTGGAGTACTCTTGGTTTCGTCTTTTTCTATATTCCCATTACATTTGTCTCCAATTACAGCCCAGGTTGGTTGATATCAGCAACATGGCAACTAACAATTATATGTGGTTTATTACTTGCACCTTTATTTTATGAATATATTCAGTTTGATAAACAATTAGTTAAAGTTAGGGAACGTATTTCTTGGCGCTCTGTTAGTACTTCTAGCGTTATGGTGTTTGGTGTCGTGTTAGTTCAAATACCTCAAATTACGTCCATAGAAATGCAAACCTTTATTCTCTCTGTTGTTCCACTTATCATTGGAGCTTTCAGTTATCCGTTGGGTAACCGTAAAATGATGGAACTTGTAGACAATGAATTAACAACAATTGAACGTATTTATGGTATGACCTTAGTTACGTTACCTATCTGGATTATTATCTTTGTAATCGGTGTTTTCAAAAGTGGATTCCCCTCTTCTAATCAAGTATTACAAACTTTTTTAGTCGCTGTATTTTCTGGTATCATCGCGACTACACTCTTTTTCTATGCTACGAATTTAGTAAAAAACAACCAAGCTAAATTAGCTGCTGTTGAAGCAACTCAAGCTACTGAAATAATCTTTACACTCATTGGTGAAATGTTATTTCTGGGGTTACCTTTACCAGATTCTATTAGTATTATTGGTATCATTATTATCACATTAGGTATTTTTGTTTATAGCTTTATGAATGCCAAAATTAGAGAAAACAATAGTGATATTCAAAAATTCAACTAATGTATCAAATAATATCAATGTATACTATTTGATACATTTTCAAAAATGACTAATAAAATATAATGAACACTATATCTACAATTTGAACTAAACAGTCACATTGACATTCTTATTTGAAAGCAAGATAATTTATATCAAATAGCATTGCTAGTGATATAAATTAAAGGAGGTTCAAGGTCAATGCCGACAACTCATGTTGACCCAAGAATTACCAGAACTAAAAAATTATTAATGGATGCCTTCCGAGCTATAGCAAAAGAAAAGAAACTTCAATCCATAACAGTAAAAGACATTACAGACCGTGCAACTGTTAATCGTGCAACGTTCTATGCTCATTTTTATGATAAATATGACATCATGGATTATACATTATCAGAAACTTTACTTAAAAACTTAAATTATTCATTAAATGTATCAACGGAACTCAATGAAGAAACACTATGTAAAAGTTTTATTACTATCACAAGCTATATTCAAGAAACTCATAACGAATGCAAATTAAATAGTGAAGCTTATGGTCAAGTTGTAGAAAAAAAAGTAAAAGAAGAATTAGAGGATATCTTTCTAACACTGCTAGTACAACAACATGTTAACGAAAATCGTGAAACGCTTGCTACAACTGCAAGATTCTTGTCTTGGGGGCTTTATGGAATAGCAAAGCATTGGTTCCATACGAGTCAATTACCAGCACAAACATATATTAAACAAGCACTTCCTTTCTTAATGAATCAAAATACTAATTAAATATATTTAAAGAGCGGAGCTATAAAATCAAATGGTATTTTTGATTTTATAGCTCCGCTTTATATTTTATACTGTAATTTAAATATCACTTTACATTTTCAAACATATCAAATGTATTTTTTTAATTCTTTATTCTCTATTTTCATTTATAAAATCTAACACTTTACCTGTTATCGCCACTGCGCTATTACTTTCACCCTCAATACCACCTTGATGCAATCCAATAACTTCATTATTTTCATTAAAGAGTGGTGAACCAGAATTACCACCATAAGTACTCGCATCATATGTAAGTATATTACTATTATTAGCTAAAATTTCTCCTTTACTTTCCCACATTGTTGCTAGTGACTTATCTCCAGGATACCCAGTAAC
The DNA here is from genome assembly GCF_051408735.1 of Staphylococcus sp. AS1337. NCBI lineage: Bacteria > Bacillati > Bacillota > Bacilli > Caryophanales > Staphylococcaceae > Staphylococcus > Staphylococcus sp. AS1337. The sequence continues at coordinate 242,114 of NZ_JBOIHZ010000003.1, forward strand.
CGTTATAGGTTCGCCTCCACTAACATTTGAAGCATCTTGTAACGTTGCTGGTTGAACAACATCACCTACTGATTGACCCTTTTTATTTTCATTAAAATGAACAACCACTAAATCTTCCTCACCAGGGTATGCTTTTATTTCTTTTTCAGTAAAAGTACCATTAGGAAATGTATTAGCATCTTTGGCAGCTGGTGCAAAGGTCATGTTGCCATCCGAAAGGTCTGCAACATGCTTATTCGTTAACACCGTATTCTTATCTATTACAACACCTGTCGCGATATTGTTTCCAATATTGATATAACCAATAGATTGATAATGTCCACTGTTTGTATTTTCAATTTGTGTTCTATCTTCGTTGGGTAATATAACTCTTGGCATTGCTTTGTTTTCAGCAGGACGTTCTGCTGTATTTTGCGTTGCTTCAGTACCTTGTGCTGTAGCATTAGTACTCTGAGCATCAACCTTACTATCACTATTAAACATTGCTAATGACAATACAGCGATAAAAGCACATGAGATACTATTAATTAATATTCTTTTCAACATAAATTAACCCTCCAATAAAATATAAATCTCTTCTTCAATTTAAAGAATTTTCTAAAAATAATCAAATTATATTATATTTTAAATTTCTTTATGAAAAATCATCTCATTATAAATAGAATACTTTATATTCATTAAATAAAGATTTTACGTATCTAAGCAACATTTATGATTATTTGTTGTTTACACGATATATGCATAAACATGTTGTTTGCTTTAATTAGAAACACGTTATACAATACATTTATACAACAGGTGTTAGTTAGACGATTCGTGTTGTAAATTAAAAGTTAGGAGGGATAGACGTGACAACAATCCAACACCATCATGGATTCCAACGAACTTTTCAAAAGGATCACTTGACCTTAGGGTTAGCATTTCCTTTCGACAATTCAGAAGACCGTGAATTATCATTTGAAAATCAAATTGAGTTAGCTCAATATGCTGAAGAACTCGGATTTACTAGCCTATTTGTGCGTGACAGTCCGCTTTATAGTCCCCATCTAGGAAATGTAACGACAAACTACGATCCGTTTGTATTTTTATCTTATCTCAGTGCCAAAACATCTAAAATCGCTCTCGGAACCTCTAGCATTGTTGCTACATTACGTCATCCAATTCATATAGCTAAGGCAGCTACTTCTCTTGACTTAATTTCAAATGAGCGCTTTTTGTTAGGTATGGCAACAGGAGACCGTAAATTTGAATTTCCTACATTTAAGATAAAAGAAGAACAGTTAACCGAAAAATTTCAAGATACTATTATGGCTATAAATGAGTTATGGCAAGTACATTCACCAGATATATCGAACTCAATATTTGAATTATACGAAGACTCAGGGCTACAAATGTTGCCAAAGCATAAACATATCCCAATGTTTGCCACAGGCTATTCAAAACAACAAATGTCTTGGTTAAAGTCCAATATGGACGGCTTAATGTTTTACCCACAACCATTTCAACAACAGAAAGCGCTACTTCAAGATTGGCACAACAATGATACTTTCAAACCATTTATGCATCCGCTTGTTGTAGATTTATCAAACCAACCGAACGAATTAGTGAAACCTATTAAAGGTGGTTATCGGTTAGGTATAAATACTTTAATAAAAATTCTAAAAGCCTATGAAAAAATCGGCACAAATCATATTATGTTACATTTAAAATCAAATAGCAGATCATATAAATCATTATTAACAGAAATTGGCGATTATGTAATACCACATTTCCCGCCACACTTATTACAGGAGGAACATAAAAATGACATTATTAGACAGAATTAATGAACTTGCAAATAAAGAAAAAGTAGAAGTATTGAGTGTTGAAGAAAAAAAAGAACAACACACATTAAGACAAGAATATTTACAAATGATTCGTGGACAAGTTATTAATACATTTTCAACAATGAAAGTAGTTGATCCATTAGGTGAAGATGTCACACCTGATAAAGTTTATAAATTACGTGAAGAAATGGGAACATTAGACCTTAATTAAAACACAAAAAAGGAGTGAGTCAGCAATCTAGTTAAAGATAGATTGCTTGCTCGCTCCTTTTTTATATCTTATTATGACAAGATTTGTTTCATAGAACGTTTAACACTTCCCGCATACATGCCACCAAATTTAACTAAATGAACCATCAATAAGTACAATCTATAGAATTCGAGACGCTTTTCTACATCTTCGTTTAGTGGATAATGTTCATTATATTTATTGTAAAATGCTTCTGTAAAACCACCAAAGACAGTAGTAATACCTAAATCAAATTCTCTATCACCATATAATGGCGCTGGGTCAAATAACGCTGGTGAACCATCTGTCAGAAACATATAATTTCCACCCCATAAATCGCCGTGCAATAAAGAGGGTTTACTTGGATGTTGTTTTAATGTATCTACAATTATTGAACGTACAGATTCATATTGTGTAACATCGTCGTCGCTCCACTCCCCTTGCTCTACTAAGGTATCTTTCAGATGATCTAAGCGTCGATCTACAAATAATGTTATCCAATTATCTGTCCAACTATTATCAAATGTTATATCTCCACCTTCATAAGGTAAATCAAAACCAAACTTGCCATTTGTTTGTTGCTGACTATGCATTTGGGCTACTAATTCTCCTAATGCTTCTTGACTTCCTGTACGACCTTCATCTAAATAAGTTAATAGTAAATAAGCGTCGCCCTCAATTTCACCACTACCTATTACTCGTGGTGCAGTAATTTCTGCTTCTTCAAAAAGTTCTAAACCTGAAATTTCTGCGGCAAAAAAAGATGCCTTTCGGTTTCGTTGAACTAATAGAAAATAGGCTCCCTCAGTTGTCTCAATTTTAAATGCTTCGTTTACATCTCCACCGCTAACAGGTGAAATAGACTTTATATTATTTAAAGGCAATTGTGTTTGCCATGACTGTTTCATGAGTTATACCTCCAATTATTATAATTAAAAATAAATACATCATTATTATTGCCTTTTTTAACTTATGTAATCACTCACATGTTCAAATGAATTATATGTGAAAGTTTTAATAATTCTTTTATTTACTCTAGGCATATAATACGTAAAATGCTAGTCTATTAAAGACATCTTTTTCAATTTTACTTTTTTAAATTGACTAAGCACTCATCACAATACATAGTTTTATTACAAATAATTTGATAAATGGAGCGATCATGATATGTATAAACTCATCAAACCTATTTTATTCCAAATAGATCCTGAAAAAGCGCACGGCATGACAATTAACGTGCTCAAATTCGTCCAAAAACATCCAAAACTTTTACCTGTTATTAACCAATTATTTCACTATGAAAATGAACGCTTATACCAAAATATCAAAGGCATCCATTTCGACAATCCGATTGGATTAGCAGCAGGTTTTGATAAATCTTGTGAGGTACCTAAAGCCTTAGAAAACGCTGGTTTTGGTGCACTTGAATTAGGGGGCATCACACCTATACCACAACCTGGTAATCCCAAACCACGGATGTATCGCTTAGTGGAAGATAATGCACTGATTAACAGAATGGGTTTTAATAATCTAGGCATGAACAAAGCTTTAAGTAATCTACGCAAATATAATTATCAAATTCCAATAGGCCTAAATGTTGGTGTTAACAAGACCACATCTTATGATACGCGTTATGAAGATTATATTAAAGTTATCGATACATTTAAAAATGACGTTACCTTTTTTACGGTTAACATCAGCTCTCCTAATACAAAAAACTTACAAAGTTTCCATGATAAAGATGAATTCTCCCAATTGTGTGAAGCTATTCAATCTTATAAAGAAAAGCAAAATCTAAACGTCCCTATTTTCATCAAACTTACATCTGATTTAACATTAGATGGTCTTGGTCAAATGTTAGAACCGATAACACAAACCTTTGACGGTATTATACTAGCCAATACAACTCAACAACGTGAGCACTTAAATTCAGACAATCGTCATGAAACAGGTGGATTGAGCGGAAGACCATTATTCAACCGTAATCTAGAATTAATTTCATATGCTTACAAACAAACAAATGGTGATTTCTTAATTATTGGTACAGGTGGTATTTTCAGTGATACTGATGTAATTAAAATGTTACGTAGTGGTGCTTCATTAGTACAAATATATAGTTCTTTAGTCTTTGAAGGACCTGGGTTAACTCAAAAATTAAATAAGCAACTCGCACATTATCTCAAATCTAATGGTTATAGTAATGTTAGCGAAATTATTGGGTTAGACTCCTAATATTTCTAGGTGATTGTCTGTGCTCATTCTTGCACTACCTCTTTTACTTTAATAATAATAGGGTATATGTATAATAAAAGGAGGTAGTGCCATTATGTATAAAAATATATTATTAGCTTATGATTTTGATAATTCGTTTAACAATGTACCTGAAGAGTTGCAAAATCTAACCGCTGGCGCAGATGAAGCTGAAATTACAGTATTCCACGTTATACCAGAAAGTGAGTTAGAAACTTCAGTACGGTATGATAATAAACACTTTGAAGATTTGGCACATGAAAAAAGCGAATTACTCGAACCTTTTGTTAACAAATTAGAAGACCTAGGTTTAAATGTAAATATTAGATTTAGTACAGGCTACATCAAAAACTCAATTTTGTCAGAAATTAACGAACATAGCTATGATATTATTGTAATGAGTAATACACGTACAAAATCAGATATTAAAAATATACTTGGTAATGTGACACACAAGATCGCAAGTAACGTAGATATACCTGTACTTATCGTAAATTAGCTTTCATACAAAAAACTCAATTCTTCTATCATAAATGAATAGAAGAATTGGGTTTTATTTTTTATTGCTGTTGCTTCAAATACTGTTCAATCACTTGTAAAACACCAGAGTCATCATTTGAAGGTGCTTTATGCTGGGCAACCGCTTCTACCTCAGGGCTACAATTAGCCATCGCATAGCTATGCGTAGTTAAGCCTAACATTTCTATATCATTATTGGCATCTCCAAATGCTAATAACTCGTCATGTTCAATCCCCCATTGTTTTAATATGTCTTGAATCGCAACACCTTTATTAACATTTGGTAAAATAAGATCCACACTGTCGTTGCCACTTGTTACTGCACGTAATTCTCCTCTAAATTTAGTTTCTAATGCATCCATAACTGCTTTAACCAAATCTTTATCTTTGATGCGCATAGCAACTTTCACAAAATTATCTTCTTTTATATATTCAAAAGACTCTACTTTTTCAATATCATAATAGTAGTTACTAATAAAATTCAAAAACTCATCGCTACATGTCTGTTTCACATAAGCTGATTTAATACCACTCAACACAATATCTACTAACCCAAAGTCTCTTGTAAGTGTCTCCACGACATCATAAATGAGTTGTTGATCAAAGTAATAAGATGTCATCAATTCATTATCATAATAAGTAACAGCACCATTTTCAGCAACATACGTGATATGTTGATCTTTTCCCGAAAAAAATGACTGTAATTGAGCATATTGATTACCACTTGCCACAATAAATTTAATATCTTGACGCTTCAACTCATTGAATATTTTCTCAAAACATACCTTATCGTATGTGTGATCCGATTTTAAAAAGGTCCCATCTTTATCTACAGCAATTGCTTTTATCATCATTGAAACTCCTTTCTGCTCTCGAAGATATAATTAAATTGTCATATACCTGCTTAAACTACATTACAATAATATTAAAAAGGTGACCATCAATATCTCTAAATAAACCACCATAATAACCTTCATGCATAGTACCACTTTGTAGAACCTCTCCACCTGATGCTTCAACTTGTTCTAATAAGCAATCCACCTCTCCCGGTTCAGCCATAGAAATAGAAACTAATGCACTATTACTTCCGACATTTGAAACTTGTGCAACTTTCTCAAATTGATTACGTTCAATAAGCATTATGATTTTATTATCTAAAGTTTCAATTCCTCTCATTTTATCTAAAACTGCTTCGTTTCTTTTGATTGTAAAACCTATTTTCCTAAAAAATGTTTCACTTGCTGATAAATCTTCTACCGGTAAATTAAGCCAAGATGATTGTATATTCATTTTAGTCCCCCCATTTTTTATCACCATACCATACTACACTTTTAAAGTGCTATAAAGAACCTATCTCATGCCTCTTCTTTCACTTTTATACGCCAAGTTTTTAATGAAATAACGATAATAAATCATTATTTATTTGACACATAATCTCTAAATAAGTTAAAGTTTTCAACATCTTATTTGCTTATTTTCAACACTTTAAAGCATCTGAAGATAGTTATAACCAAATTATGATGAAATTAATGTCTATTGATAATCGTCACTATTTTATGGCACTTGAATGATCAAATCCCACATATCTCTGATTATTCGTTTTACATTAGCCATATTGTTTTAACTAAAAGGAGTAAAATAAAATGACTAGTACAATCAATGTGCACGTCTTACACACTGGTTCAGTGATTGTAGATGAAGCATTACCATTCAACTATAAATATAATCCACCTTTAGCATGGACCGGATTATTTAGATCTAAAAAGAAACAACTGCGCTTACCTGTATCTGTTTATCTTATAGAACATCCAAAGGGTCTTGTTCTAATTGACACGGGTTGGCATGAAATCAATCGAACAAAGCCTATTAAAAATTTAGCTTTTCAATATCCAATAAACAAGGCAGTTTTACCTAAAGGTACTGCGGTACATGAACAAATTGAAGCATTAGGCTATCAACCATCGGATATAGATTATGTGATGTTGAGTCATTTACACTGTGATCATGCTGATGGCTTAGCACATGTAGCTGACGCAAAAAACATCTTAGTCAGTGAAGTGGAATGGAACGCTGCAAACAACGATAAAATACGTTATCTTCCACACCAATGGGACAATATTCCTATTCAAACCTATCCTTTAAAAGATAATGGCATTGGACCTACAGGTAAATCCTTTGATTTATTTGGAGATGGTACACTCGAGTTTATTCATACACCAGGGCATAGCACTGGGCTATGTACTACACGTGTTAAAGCGCATAAAGATGATGCGTCATACTTATTGTTGGCTTCAGACGTAGGTTATGCTGAAAAATCATGGAAAAACGGTATTTTACCTGGCCTCGTAGTAGATAAAGATGAGGCAATAAAATCATTAAATTGGGTAAAAGCACAAGCAATAGATAAAGATTGCGTCAAAGCGATTGCTAATCATGATGCCGAAGTCCAACCACAAGTCATTTCTTTATAGTCAAATACTAATTAAACCGTATTTCACTATAAAAGCAATAAAATCTAATATTTGATTTACAACTATTACACTCAAACAAACTATAATCAAAAATATAGTAATCTTTATATATAAATGAGATAAGCTTATAAGGGCGTGCATATATGAGTGATGGCTAAATTATCACTCACCTCGCCCTTTTTACATAATCTAAAAATTATAAATTACAAAATCTAGCATCACCAAAAGTGTAAATAATCACTTTGAACAACTAATGACACCAAAACAAGCTATAATACATTATTCTTCATATATGTTCTCTAAATTTTCGCTAAATTTTTCTGAATATTTAGAGATATTTATGCTATGATATAAATTATCATAATTTAGTTATAAAGTTTTACGATATAGTATTCATTGGGAGAGGTTTATTATGAAAGATTTTTTTAACAAAATTTTTAAAAAGGCAGAACCATCCGTTTATCAAGTGAAGGATGCTCATTTAAATAGAACATTGCGTGTTAAAGACTTTTTAGCTTTAGGTGTCGGTACCATAGTTTCTACTTCTATTTTCACACTACCTGGCGTTGTTGCAGCACAACACACAGGCCCTGCAGTTGCACTTTCATTCTTATTAGCAGCAGTAGTGGCTGGGCTTGTGTCTTTTGCATATGCTGAAATGTCGTCTGCAATGCCCTTTGCTGGTTCAGCCTATTCATGGATTAATGTAGTATTTGGTGAGGTGTTTGGCTGGGTGGCAGGTTGGGCTTTACTTGCTGAATATTTTATTGCTGTCGCCTTTGTTGCATCAGGTTTTTCCGCTAACTTACGCGGTTTAGTTTCGCCATTAGGTCTCGAATTACCAAAATCGCTTTCTAACACCTTAGGTAACGATGGTGGTGTCATTGATATTGTCGCAGCTATCGTGATTATTCTTACAACTTGCTTATTAGCATATGGCGTATCAGCAGCAGCACGCATCGAAAACATCCTTGTCGGCATTAAAGTATTAGCCGTATTATTATTTATTGTCGTAGGTTTAACAGTTATTGATTTCAGTAATTATGTGCCATTTATTCCTGAACATAAAGTTACTGAAAATGGATCGTTTGGAGGATGGCAAGGTATCTATGCTGGTGTGTCTATGATTTTCTTAGCATATATTGGCTTTGATTCAATTGCTGCTAATTCAGCCGAAGCAATTAACCCACAAAAAACGATGCCTAGAGGGATCTTAGGCTCACTACTCATTGCTGTAGTATTATTTGTTGCAGTTTCGCTTGTGCTTGTTGGCATGTTTACATACTCAGCATATGCTGGTAACGCAGAACCTGTTGGTTGGGCATTAAGACAAAGCGGATTTGGTATAGTAGCCGCAGTAGTACAAGCAATTTCTGTAATTGGCATGTTCACAGCGCTCATAGGAATGATGTTAGCAGGTTCACGTTTATTATATTCTTTTGGTCGAGATGGCCTCTTGCCTTCTTGGTTAGGAAAATTAAATAATAAAAACTTGCCTAATCGTGCTCTAATAATACTTACTATCATTGCTGTTATTATTGGGTCAATGTTCCCATTTGCATTCTTAGCTCAATTAATATCTGCTGGTACACTCGTCGCATTTATGTTTGTTTCTATAGGTATTTTTGGTTTACGTCCTAGAGAAGGTAAAGACATTCCAGTCCCAGCATTCAAAATGCCTTTTTATCCTATAATGCCGATTATCACATTCGTGAGTGTAGTCATTGTATTTTGGGGCCTAGGTTCAGAAGCAAAATTATATACACTTGCCTGGTTTATCATAGGGCTAATTATTTATCTCATCTATGGTGTGAGACATTCTAAAAAAGGAAAACCTTCTTAATAAAAAAACAGGGTCGGATACATTAGTGTTCCAAGCCCTGTTTTTTATGTTAGAAAAAGGATTATTCTTCATCCTCGTCTATTTGGGATAACTTACGAATATTAGAAAAATCTACTTTTTTAATTAATTTTTCATAGGTATTTAATGCCGATTCTGTGATTTTAAGTCCTTCTTCTGTCAAATAGATATACATAGCACGTTGATCTTCAACACATTCTTGTCTTACAACTAATGCTTTTTCTGGTTTTTCTATTCGTACAATCAATCTAGACATTGCACTTTGGCTTAAATCAACAATTTTTATCAAATCATTAATTTTATATTTTTTCCCTTTAGCTTTATAAATTTCATATAATACATAAAATTCTTTCAAGCTTAAATTGTAAGATTGCTTCATTTTTTTCTCAATTAATGTTTCTATATAATGAACGTATTTGGTTAATTGTACCCAATTATCGATTTTTTGTTGTTTTTCCATCATATCCTCCCAAAGATATATGTGTATGATTACTTATCATAGTTTATCTTTTACTCATAAAATTATTTATATTATAGTTAGCCAATGCCATATACATATATCATATATAAATCCCTAAGGCACAATTTATGAATTGTTATTAATATCTTACATCATCATAACGTATTTTGAAATATTTGCCTGTGACCTTTTAAATTAATACATAAATTCGATTAGTCTTACTAAAACATCTAAAATTTCTTAATATCACTTAATTATTAAATCTCGATTTGACCAAAAATAATATCTAAAAAGTTCTCACTAAAAAACATCAATCCATTAAATGAAATAGATTGATGTTTTATTTGAGCATGGTAATATAAATCGATTAATGTTGTAATAATTTTTCTTTTAAATCTTTACGTTCATAGTCTAATGAATACGGATCATTTAACCAGTAAATACCTTCATCTACTTTAAACGTTTGACCTTTTTTAACTGCATCTGTGTTCTTCCAAACATCTTTATTTTCGAATGATAAATCACTGTCTTTAGCAACTGGCGTTACCACGTAATCACCTGTCATTTCAGGAATTTGTTCTTCAGAGATATCTGCCAAGTCATTTTTTTGTGTTGCTTTTTCTACTTTCCCAGGCATTTTCAGTCCAAAGGAATCATATAGAATTTCACTGCCGTGGCCATATGTTTTTCCTAATGCGTAGATTTTTTTATCAAAGTCTTTAATGATTGATACTGTAGTATCTGTACCAATAGCGTCTTTAATTTCTTTTCCATCGTCCTTAGTTTTTTCTTTCCACTGCTTAACCCATGCATTTGCTTTATCTTCTTTACCTACAATTTTACCTAACTCTTTATGTTGTTCTTTATAGTCATGTTTCATGTAGTCAAAAGCTATTGTAGGTGCAACTTTATTTAATTTTTTGATATTTTTATCTGTATTATACGTAATTATCAAATCCGGCTTAAGTTTTGCTACACTTTCAACATTTTCAGCATCTACTTTTTCTACATCTTTAAATTTATCTTTTAAAACTTTACTATCATCTACAATATTAGCTACGCCAACGATATTAGCATCAAGTTGTTTCAATCCTCCAGCATATGTAGCCCCTAAGACTACAATACGTTTAGGTTTTTTCGGTATTTCAACTTTTTCTCCTGAGTCTTGTTTATATGTTGTCTTTTCACTATTTCCCTTTGACGACTTGTCATTTGAACCATTGCCACATGCTGCTAGCACAAGTATTAAAGCTAGCAATGGTAATAATATTTTTTTCATGCTTAAAATATCCCCTTTTCTCATATTGTATTTAATTATATATGAAGTTATATGATTCTCAATAAAATTACACACATTATTTTTAAAATCAAAACATATATTTTTTCTATAATTAAAAATTAAAAACAGCTACTTAATAGATTGCTAGTAGCTGTTTTGTATATTCATGGCGTTGTTTGTCGAATAAAAATTCAATATTAAAATCATCTACGATTTCACCATTTTTCATGACAATTAATCGTTTAACGATTTTATTTAAAAATGCTAAATCATGAGATATTAATAACATACCTTTATGTGTATCTGCGTAGTACTGTTTCAACACTTCAATCATACTTTGCTCAGCAATAACGTCTAAACTAGCTGTAATCTCATCGCAAATTAACATATCTGGTGCTAACATCAATGTACGAATCGTATTAAAACGTTGCAATTGGCCACCACTTAATTGATCAGGGAATCTATTCAACAAGTTTTTATCTAAATGCATTTGCTTCATTAAAATATACATTCGCCGATAAACTTCAGATGAGTTTGAATCACGATGATACTTTATCGCCTCTTCTAGAGATTTATTCATTTTAAATTTTGGATTAAAGCTATCATACGCATGTTGAAATATAGGTAATAATCGGAAATCATTATTTGTATATTGTTCTTGAGATACTGGCAATAGACCTAAAATAATTTGTGCTAATGTCGTTTTACCAGAACCACTCTCACCTACAATACCTACAATTTCATCTGGCTGTATGGTAAGATTTATATTTTTTAAAACAGGGGCCTGTCTATATTTAAAATTCATGTTATTTATGTTAATCATTATTGCTCCCCTCCTTTAATTGGCTACGGGAGTTAAATAATTTCAAGCTATATGGATCCACATCATGATTTTTAAAAGCTTGTACATGGTTTGAATCGACTAGTTTTCCTTTTTGAATAACATGTATCCAATCGCTAAAATTTAAAACATGTGATAAATTATGGGTAATTAATAAAAGAGTAACTTTATGAACTTCTGCCAAATGTTTGATTAGGTTCATAATATTAGCTCCTGTTATCACATCTAGTGATGCAGTGGGTTCATCAGCAATAATTAATTTCGGATTGAGCATCAATACGCTCGCTATTTGAACCCTAGCAAGTTGTCCACCTGACAGACTAAAGCGATAACTATTCATTGTTTTATCTGGTACTAGATCAACCCACTCAAGCGCTTGCGCCACAATTTTTTTGGCCTTAGTTTTATCTATCTTATAATGTTGTCTATAAATCGCAATCAATTGTATGCCTAATTTCGTATGCTCATTAAAGCTATGCGTATAATCTTGAGAAATAAAACCAATCTCTTTCCCTAAAAGTTCGTGCATATTCAACAACTTTTTATTTTCATAATTTAAACTGTCATAAGTCATTATTAAATTATCAGGTAATTGTTGTACTAACGCTTTAGCAGTTAAACTTTTTCCTGAACCACTTTCCCCTACCAAAACATTTACTTTACTTGCTTTTAAACTGAGATTTATGTGATCTATCAGTGTGGTACATCTTTCACCTTTAATTACTAAGTTGGTTATCTCAAGTAAATTAGTCATTGATATCACGCTTTCCTTTTAATAATTTATCTCTTAATGCATCGCCAGCTAAATTAAACAATAGAATAGTTATTGTGATTAAGCACGCTGGAACAATCAAAAGTAACGGATAAGAACTAATATAATCTCTGCCTGTATTCAACATTGCTCCCCATTCAGGTGAAGGTGGCTGTGCACCTAATCCGAGAAATGAAAGTGACGATATATATAATATTATTTTCCCAAAATCTACCGTCATCAGCACAATAATAGATGGTAAAACTTGTGGGAAGAAATGTTTAAAGATAATGACATGTGTTGGCACGTTAAATAATCGAGCCATTTGTATATAAGGTTTCGTGATTTCACTACTTACGACTGAACGGGTCAATCTAGTGTAAGTCATCCATTTAATAATCGTAATTGCTATGACCAAATTCCAAATACTAGGTTTGAAAAAGCTAGCAAATGCAATCATAAGGACAAATTCAGGAATACTTAACCCTATATCAATAACACGCATAATAATTGTATCAACGATGCCTCTTTTGTAACCAGCAATCAATCCTAATGGTACACCAATAATGATTGTAATCAACAATGTAATCAAACTAATAATCAATGTGTACCTTGCCCCAATAATAACTCTCGAAAGTAAATCTCTACCATAATCATCGGTGCCTAACCAATGGTTTAAGCTTGGCATTTCAAGACTGCTCCCTAGGTTTACCTCATAAGCATTTGTTGTCGACACAAAAAATTGTGCGATGATAAGAGCCAATAAATACAATGCAAACACATAAAATATAAGATGTTGTTTATTTAATTGATTCATTACATTTCACCATCCTGTCGTTGCGGTTTCTTGGGATGACGTGAACTATTATATCGGCGTTTTGGTTCTAACCATAGCAATAATAAATCACTCACTGTGTTAGCCAAAACAACAAAGAAACCAATCATAATTACCGCACCTTGTACTACAGGATAATCTCTTGCACGTATACTATCTACTAGGAAATGACCTATACCTGGTATTCCAAATAAATTTTCAATGACGACAGTGCCTCCTATAAGACTCCCCACAGACATGCCTAATACCGTTATAACTGGGATAATAGCTGGTTTAAATAAATCACTCCACAAAATATATCGTTCAGACATACCTCTGAGTCGTGAAGCCTCAACTTCTTTAGATTGATATAATTCGATTAAATTCGATCGCATCAACCTTACATAGTATGCACTCATACCCACGCTCAATGCTATCACTGGTAAAATGTAACCAGCTATCGTGTCTATACCAGAAGATGGCAAAACATTAAATTTCTGTGCAAAAATATAAATTAATATTGTACCTAAAAAGAATGAAGGAACACTCACTGTAAAAGACGTTACAGTCCTGATAAATGTATCAACCCATGTATGATAATATTTCGCTGCTAAAATTCCCATTGGAAGTGCTGTTAACAAGACAACCGTTATAGTTAGAAGAGCAATGCTTAATGTCGGCGGTGTGTAATAAATTAATTCTTTTATTACGGGTTCACCTGTTTGATAACTCGTACCGAAATTAAATTGAACAATTTGACCTAACCATTGAAAATATTGCATGACAACTGGTTGGTTTAAGCCTAATTTTTCTTTTGTTGCTTCAACTTGTTCTGAGGATACATTTGCTATATCTAAATGTAGAATTTTATCAACTGGATCGCCAGGTGTAAGTTTCATTAATATGAATGTAATACTAGAAAGGACAAACAATACAATGATCATTTGTCCAATTCTAGTTAGTATATTTTTAATTATCATTGTTTTTTATCGACCTTGTAATCGATTAGATAGATACCTTCGGGTGTTGCTTTTAAGTTCTTCACATCTTTATTCATACCGACGATATTATCCATATATGAGATATAGCTATTTGCAAAATCACTTTGTGTAATACTAATAATTTCATTTGTTAAACGATTACGTTCAGATTTATCTACTGTTTTATTAAACTCGTCAATTAATGCTGTTACTTTCTGATTGTTATAGTCGCCAGAATTAATTGCGCCTTTAGGCTTGTATGCCTGATTAAAGAAGTATCCTGTATCTCCTCTAGGTATTGTACCAAAGCTATATAAAGAGGCATCCCATTGCTTTTTATCACTTAAATAGCCTTCAATATCATCTACATTACGAATAGTAATATCGATATTGGCTTTTTTAGCATCTGATTGAATAACTTGTGCCATTTTAGGCAGTTCTGGTCTCCCATTATACGTAGATACGGTTAACTTTAATGGATTTGATTTAGAATACCCTTCTTCTTTTATAATTTGTTTAGCTTCTTCTAAATCTTGTTTTTGTATAGGTTGTTTATCTATAAAATCTAATTTTGTATTAAATGGCCCGGTAGCTGGTTGAGCATGATTCTTAGAGACATTACGTGCGATACTTTCACGATTAATAACTTTATCTAGCGCTTTACGTACAGGTTTAGTCATTTTGTCACTTGTATGATTGTACATAACCAATGATGTTCTAAATCCTGATACTGCAGATGTGGTTGTCTTATCTCCATCTTTCAACTCTTTTTCCTTTTCAACAGGCACATCTGTAATTACATCAGCTTTACCTGATGCTAAATCGCTTGTACGAGCATTACCATCTTCTTGATATGTAACATTTACATGATCTAGTTTAGGTTTACCTTGCCAATAATCATTAAAACGATCTAACTTGATATTTTGAGATTGCTTATAATTTTTAATTTGATATGGTCCGGTACCTACAGGCGTTTTATTAATGTCATCTGCCTCTGTATCGTAAATTGCAGAGAATGGACTTGCTAACTCTGACACTAATTCTGGATAAGCTTCTTTTGTAGTAATCGTAATGTTTTGCCCATCTACATTAATATCTTTAATTGGAAGCGAGCCTTTAACGAGATCACTTTTCTTAATACTCTCTTCCAAACTAGATTTTACCGCTTTACCTGTCACTTTTTTACCATTTTGAAATTTAATGTCTTTTTTTAACTTAATATCTAATTCTGTTGGTGTTTTTTGTTCATATGAGTCAACCAATACCTTTTCAACTTTGCCGTTTGCACCAGCTTTAAATAGAGCTTCAGCAGCACCTATCTTCACTGGTACGTCTGTCTCATATGGTGCAATAGAAGTTGTTTTTAATGGCAGTTCAACGTCTAAAGTTTTCCCTTTTGATTCACTTCCTGAACCACTACACCCAGCTAAGACAACAGCTGATATTGCAATTAATGAAACAATTTTTTTCATTTTCATTCCTTCTTCCCAATAAATTTATAATCAATTAGAAAATCGAGCTATTCTCAAACGATGCCTATATTATTATAAAATATGATTTAGGGTATTCATCCAATAAAGTCATGCTATTCAATTTGTTGAACCTTCATTCGGTTACCTGCAAACAACATAATCCACGTTGCTATGATAAAAGGGAGCGTAAACACTGGCAAACCGAATGGTGTTAATAAAGTTGTCATGCCCGCGTGCAATACAACTGTCAAAAGGATTCCTAAAACAATGCTAATATATCGTTGAATCCTAGTACGGAAAGCAACACCTAAAGCGAGCACTGTTAGTATGACATTATAGCCAAACAATCCATCATTAATTTGATCATGATTTGCACCAAGTACTAGTACAGCAGTAAAACCAATTAGATTGGCTACTATAGCAAATACACCAGCTTTACTTGAAGCAATAAAAATTCCTATAAGAATTAGCACCCCTGCCATAATGCTCTTCAACAAGAAAATTTCACTGAATCCTGATAAAAAAGCATTTATAAAATGGATACTATGTCCTGAAAAATGTATCTCTTGTACTTTATCAGGTAATATATTGACATCTGCATTCACAAACTTAAATTGAAATGACATTAGTAAAATCACCCAGCTAACAAATACATATGGCATGGTTAACATAGGCACGCCAAAAGGCTTAAAAAATTCTCTGAATGCTGAGCCTATTGGCATTGTAATTACAATTGCTATAAAAGCAATTAATATACTATACCATTCTGGCACTAAAAATAGTGTTAATGCAATTGCTGTTAGTACTGGATTGAAACCTGCTAATCCTGCGTTAATCTCTTCATTTGAGTAATTTGTCCGTTTCGCTAATAATAATGCAATAATACTCGCAGTTAAGGTCATAATACCAACCTTCCAATTTCCTACGAATAAACCTAACAAAATAAATAAGCCTGTCCATGCATTATTTAATAGCAGTACTTGTGCGATGTTCTTTAGTATAATTCGAACAGCATTCACATTGTCACCTAGTTTCTACGCTTATTCCAACATACAATATAATATATTATAACGGATAAAATTTAAAGCAATACATATTTAATTTCAACACGTTTTTTTCATCATCAATTTATTTCAGGTGGTTATTCTTGTAGTATGCTTCTAATCGTCTTATTATTAGGGTAGTCACCTATTTTCTATAAAACAAATTTGACGAAAGGTAGTGAGCATGTGCATTTTACACAACGTGAAGAAGATAAATTAATGCTAGTAATTGCTTCAGATTTAGCGAGAAGACGTCAACAGAGAGGCTTGAAACTAAATTATCCAGAAGCAGTTGCCATTATAAGTTTTGAGTTATTAGAAGGTGCAAGAGACGGAAAAACCGTTGCAGAACTTATGAGTTATGGCAAACAAATATTGAGTGAAGATGATGTAATGGAGGGTGTTGCTGATATGTTAACTGACTTAGAAATCGAAGCGACTTTCCCAGACGGTACAAAACTAGTTACTGTTCATCATCCAATAGTATAAGGGAGGACATACGATGAAACCAGGAGAAATTATTGTTAAACGTACAGAAATCGATGTTAACAAAGGGCTCCACGCCACAATCATTTCGGTTAAAAATACAGGGGACCGCCCTGTTCAAGTAGGTTCGCATTTTCACTTTTTCGAAGTAAATCCAGCGCTAGATTTTGATCGTGAACAAGCGTATGGGAAACGTTTAGACATACCAGCAGGAGCTGCAGTTCGTTTCGAGCCTGGAGATGAAAAAGAAGTTCAGTTAGTTGAATATAAAGGTAAACGCCATATCTTTGGCTTTCATGGAGAAGTAAATGGACCTATCGATGAAGATCGTATATTTAAACCAGAAGATGACACTAAAGAAACAGAAATTATCGATAAATCTGAATTATCAGATAAAAATGCAAATAAAGAAAGTGGGTATAATAGATGAGTTTTAAAATGACGCAATCTCAATATACAAGTCTTTATGGTCCAACAGTTGGTGATTCGGTTAGACTTGGTGACACAAATTTATTCGCAAGAGTCGAAAAAGATTATGCTACGTACGGTGATGAAGCTACCTTTGGTGGTGGTAAGTCCATTCGAGACGGTATGGCACAAAATCCTAACGTAACTAGAGATGACAAAAAAGTAGCAGATTTAGTTATTACAAACGCGTTAATCCTAGATTACGATAAAGTTATCAAAGCAGATATTGGTGTAAAAAATGGCTATATTATGAAAATAGGTAAAGCCGGTAACCCTGATATTATGGATAACGTTGATATCGTAATTGGTGCAACAACTGACGTTATTGCTGCAGAAGGTAAAATAATAACAGCTGGCGCGATTGATACACACGTTCACTTTGTTAATCCAGAACAATCACACGTAGCATTAGAAAGTGGTACAACTACTTTAATTGGTGGTGGTGCTGGTGCTTCCGAAGGTTCAAAAGCGACTACAGTTACTGCAGGCCCTTGGTACATTCACCGTATGTTAGAAGCTGCAGAACAAATTCCATTAAATGTTGGATTTACTGGTAAGGGTCAAGCTGTAAATCATACTGCTTTAGTAGAACAAATTCATGCTGGCGTTATTGGACTTAAGGTTCATGAAGACTGGGGAGCAACGCCATCTGCTTTAGATCATGCCTTACAAGTAGCAGATGACTATGATGTTCAAGTCGCTTTACACGCAGATACATTAAACGAAGCTGGATTTATGGAAGAGACGATGGAAGCTGTTAAAGATCGAGTATTACACATGTACCATACAGAAGGTGCTGGTGGCGGTCACGCGCCTGATTTAATCAAATCAGCCTCTTATTCAAATATTTTACCATCATCTACGAATCCAACATTACCATACACACACAATACAATTGATGAACATTTAGATATGGTTATGATTACCCATCACTTAAATGCAGCAATTCCTGAGGATATTGCATTTGCTGATTCTCGCATTCGTAAAGAAACGATTGCTGCGGAAGATGTGTTACAAGATATCGGCGTATTTAGTATGGTAAGTTCTGATTCTCAAGCCATGGGACGTGTTGGTGAAGTAATTACACGTACTTGGCAAGTAGCACACCGTATGAAAGAACAACGAGGTCCATTAGAAGGTGACAGTGAATATAATGACAACAACCGTATTAAACGTTATATCGCTAAATACACAATAAACCCTGCAATTACACACGGTATTTCAGAATATGTTGGTTCTATCGATGAAGGTAAACTTGCAGATATTATTATGTGGGAACCAGCGTTTTTCGGTGTTAAACCTGACGTAGTTGTTAAAGGCGGTATGATTAGTACGGCAATAAACGGTGATGCAAATGGTTCAATTCCAATTTCTGAACCGCTTAAATATCGTAATATGTATGCCCAATTAGGTGGCAATATGCAGAGTACATCAATTACTTTTGTTTCGTCCACAGCTTATGACAATGATATTGGTAGAACATTAGGTTTAAAACGTAAATTAAGACCAGTTAAAGATATCCGTAATTTAACTAAAGCCGATATGAAAAATAATAGTGCAACGCCAAAATTAGACGTAGATCCTCAAACCTACGAAGTATTTGTAGATGGCGAAAAAATCACTAGCGAACCAGCTACAGAATTACCATTAACACAACGTTATTTCTTATTCTAGGAGGTTAAAAATGATCATCGAAGAAATCGTAGGCAATATCGCTAACATTTCAGAAAGCGATAAAGGGAAACATATAGAAAAAGTATATTTAGAAAACTCTGATTTAGTTAAACGTATCCAACGTGTTAAAACAGATCACGGTAATGAAATTGGCATCCGTTTAAAACAGCCAATTGACTTACAGTATGGAGATATTTTGTATAAAGATGATACTAATATGATCGTCGTAGATGTAAATTCTGAAGATTTACTTGTAATTAAACCACGCTCTTTACAAGAAATGGGAGATATCGCTCATCAACTGGGTAATAGACACTTACCTGCGCAATTTACAGAAACTGAGATGCTCGTTCAATATGATTATCTAGTAGAATCACTATTAAAAGATTTAGAGATACCATATGAACATGAAGACCGTAAAGTTAATCAAGCATTTAGACATATAGGTCATTCACATGATTGATCACGCTCATCTACGCCTGTTTCAATTTTGTGATTCACAATTTCCAACAGGGGCATTCAGTCATTCATTTGGACTTGAAACTTATATCCAGCGCGATATCGTTCATGACGAACAAAGTTTCCAGCAATGGCTCATACTTTTTCTAAATGAACAATTAACTTATGCTGATGGCTTAACGATGCGTCTCGTTTACAATGCACTTGAACAAAATGATACACACGCTATTTTACGATTAGATCGTATCCTTTTTGTACAAAATTTACCAAAAGAAACACGCCAAGGTTCTAAACAGATGGGTACTCGCATGGTGAAACTTGCTTCTGAGCTTTATGACAGTGATTGGTTAAACTGGTATCATGCTCAAATGCGTGACAAAAAAGCAATGTTACATCCCGCTATTTGTTTTACTATGCTTGGCCATCATCTCGGGGTCGATATAGAAACGATTATTGATTACTATTTATACCAAAACGTGTCTAGCCTTACCCAAAATGCAGTACGTGCAATACCCTTAGGGCAAACTTCTGGGCAACGCATCGTTCATCAAATGATTCCCATCATGAAAGATACTAGAAATCATATTATGACTTTAGATGAATCACAACTTGGTATTACTGCACCAGGTTTAGAAATCAACCAGATGGAACATGAAAACGTAAACGTAAGAATTTTTATATCTTAGGAGGTCAAACTTTATGACAGATACAATTAAAATAGGTGTGGGCGGACCTGTTGGTGCAGGAAAAACTCAACTTATTGAAAAAATTGTAAAACGCTTAGCAAAAGACATGAGTATTGGTGTTATCACGAATGACATTTATACAAAAGAAGATGAAAAAATATTAGTTAATTCTGGTGTGTTACCTGAAGACAGAATTATCGGTGTAGAAACAGGTGGCTGCCCTCATACAGCTATACGTGAAGATGCTTCAATGAATTTTGCTGCAATTGATGAATTAAAAGAACGAAATGATGATATTGAACTTATTTTCATCGAATCTGGTGGCGATAATTTAGCGGCAACTTTCAGTCCAGAATTAGTAGATTTCTCAATCTATATTATCGATGTTGCTCAAGGGGAAAAAATTCCTCGAAAAGGTGGACAAGGTATGATTAAATCCGATTTCTTTGTTATAAACAAGACTGACTTAGCACCTTATGTTGGTGCGTCATTAGAACGCATGGCTGAAGATACAAAAGTATTCCGTGGCAACCGACCTTTCACTTTCACAAATCTCAAAACAGATGAAGGTTTAGATGAAGTTATTGAGTGGATAGAACAAGACGTATTTCTTAAAGGGTTAGCTTAATGTCTGATGGACAGAATCAATGGACTGGCCAATTAGATTTAACTGTCTTTAATAATGGCAAGAAATCGGTGGCGCGTAACATTTTTTTCGAAAAAGCCTTGAAAGTCATGCGACCAGTTTATTTAAATAACTCTGATATACCTACTTTTTATATTGTAAACGTAGGTGGTGGTTACTTAGATGGAGACCGTTACAAAATGGATTTTAATATCGAACCAAATGCAAAAGTTATTTTAACTTCACAAGGTGCTACAAAAATTTATAAAACACCTAATAACCATGTGGAACAATACCAAAACTTTAGTATCCAAGATGATGCTTATGCTGAGTATGTAGGCGATCCAATTATCGCTTTTGAAAATGCAAAATTCTATCAACATAATACATTTCATTTAAAACCTACAGCTGCATTATTTTATACAGATATATTAACCCCAGGTTATTCTAAAGATGATAAAAAATTTAGTTATACGTATATGCACCTGTTAAATGAAATCTATGTCGATGATGAATTAGTTGTTTTCGACAATACTTTGCTTGACCCATCCAAAAATAAAGTTGATGGCCTTGGTTATATGGAAGATTATACGCACTTAGGATCTTGTTATTTTATACATCCTACTGTAAATCAAAAATTAATCGATAGTGTTTATGAGCAAATCAAACACTACCAACAGCAATATGATTGTCGTTTCGGCATCACTAAGCTACCAACACATGGCTTTAGCATTCGAATTTTATCAAATAAAACACAAATAATTGAAAAAATATTGGCGACCCTACAAGAATTTGTAGTGAAAACAATATTTGATCGTGATGTGGATTTTTTAAGAAAATATTAAAACCTATAACATAAAGGAGAGCCCAAATTTTACTTATGGGCTCTCCTTTTCATGTTAATGTAACTAGTCAATCTAACTAACGACTAATCTTAAATAACACTTACTGTAAAACTCACACTATCATACATATTAAAAAGCTAAATTATATTCAAAAACCATATAAGACTAGATACCAATAATACAATCGTCGTAATATAAATTGTTAATTTTCGACTTTTTTTCAATTCATTTTCTTTTTTAGTAAATAAACTAAATAATGTTCCATCTTTTCCCATTAATAAAGTGATAGAATAAATAAGTAAAATTAAAGACAAAATAAATAATATTAATGCAACGAACACCATAAAAATCCTCCTACCATTTGAGTAACATTTACTAAAATAACTAATTGTCATACTATCTTAACTTAGTTTATAAATAAAAAATACTAAATGCTTTTTTATAATTAAAACAAATTGTTAACTCTGTACTTTTATTATTGCTACAATAGTACAGGTTAATAAATAATTTCTAATAGGAGTGATCTTGTGATAAAAGAATATATTTATAAAAACACTGTACAACCATCTTGGATAGACAATAATAATCATATGCATGATGCACAATATTATTCCGTATTCAGTGATGCAGTTGCTGGATTTTTGGAACATGTTGATTTTTCAAGCGATTATCGTCACAACCAAGATGTTACAATATTTAATGTTGAAGCGCATATTTCTTATTTAAAGGAATTATTACTTCACGATACTTTTCACATCAAGATACATATTTATAATTATGATGCTAAACGCATACATTTATTCTTAACTATGTACAACGCTAATAATGAACCTACTGCTACATATGAAGCGATGATGATGGGTGTTAGCAACCATACAAGAAGTAGCACAGAATTCCCAGTGCCTATTCAAGAAAAACTTAAAAATTATTTTGATCAGCAACAACACTTTGATGTGCCTAAACAATTAGGTCATGTTATTCAAATACCTCAAAGTAAATAACACAATTTGGCATACTTCGATTTTGACATCATTCCATTCCATTGATACTATGAGGTAGAATGACCATTCTATTTTGGGAAGTGTGAGATACTATGTCACAGAAAAAGCAAGATATACTGAGTGTTGCTGAGCGATTATTTTATGAATATGGCTTTCGTGGTGTTGGTTTAAAACAGATTATCCAAGAAGCAAATGTTGCGACCATGACACTTTATAACCATTTTGACTCTAAAGATAATTTAGTAGCACAAGTATTAAAGCAAAGAGAAGCTCGCTATTGGCGTTATCTTGACAGTTTCGTCGAAGGACATCCAGATAAACCATTTATTTCAGCAGTTCAAGCACATTGTCAATGGCTTAATGATTACTCTTACAAAGGCGATATGTTTATGCGCGCTATCGAAGATTATGCTGATACCGATAATGAAATTGAAAGCACCGCAAGAGGACATAAAGCGCGCCTATTACATTATTTAGAAAAACTCGCTAACAATGCAGGTATTGATAACGGCTATGATCTCGCTGTACAATACACCTTATTATTAGAAGGTACAACCTCAATGACTGCATTATTAGGATCTAAAGAAGCAACTGAACATGCCATTACTATGGCAAAGTTATTATTACATGAAGCGCACAATCAATAATTAGTAGACGAGTAGGTACTAGTATTCAAAAGAATCATCCTCCTACTCGTTATTTTATAATAAAAAATAGAATGAACATTCTATATAGATTTGGAGGTATTTTATGAAATTTTCAAGACTTGTATTACCAGGTATCGCTATGATTGCTACAACTTATGGGTTGGGCAGATTTAGTTTTGGTCTTTTTCTACCAGAAATTTCCAATGACTTAAGGTTAACCGCTTCACAAGCAGGTATGATTTCATCACTATTTTATTTGGCTTATTGTTTTACAATTATTTATTCCACATTAAAAACTGACAAAATCGGCCCTAAACGGATGATTATCTTTGCAGGTCTTTCTGTATTAATTGGCTTAATCCTAATTGGCATCTCATCAACTGCAATCATACTCTCCTTAGGTGTCATATTCGCTGGTGCTAGTACCGGATTAGTATCACCACCTTATGGTTATACAATTTCTTTATGGATTAAATTGCAAGATCAAGGCAAAGCAAATACATGGATTAATTCAGGTACAAGTTTAGGTTTAGTGTTCACTGGTATAACTGCTATGTTTATCTTTCTTGATTGGCGTGACACCTACCTAATCTATGCATTTATATCATTACTTGTATTAGCTTGGAATTATATTATAATTCCAAGTCTGCAACAGGATATTAAAATCGATACTGGTAGTTTGAATATCAGAGATATTTCTGCTAGTAAACGTATTGTAATGGCTTCTACTATACTCGGTGTTTCAACTGCACCATTTTGGACCTTTTCAAAGTCATTTGTTCAACTTACTGGTCATTACTCAGATATAGCTCTTTCTATATTTTGGATTTTAATTGGTATTTTCGGGGTGATTGGCGGTATATCTGGAGCTATTATCGATAAGAAAAGCCTTCATTTTGCATTTAATATCGGCGTAATTTCGTTAGCATGCGCCTCAATTTTACTACCATTCACACCAAATATATGGCTACTTCCATTTATTTCATCTTCAATATTTGGTATGAGCTATATATTCTTAACAGGTGTTTTACTTGTTTGGGGAATTAAATTATTTGTAAAAAATGCTTCTTTAGGCATAGGTATCCCCTTTTTACTATTAGCAGTAGGACAAGTCATTGGTTCTTCTTTCGCAGGTGTATTCATTGATATACTAAACTACCAATACACCTTTTTAATATACGGTGTAATTGGTTTAATACCTTTATTAATTTATCCTAAGATTGAAATTACGAAAAGCAAAGTACCTAAAGGAGAGTACAGTAAATTACAACAATCGAATGCTGATGTATTGAATTCAGAGCGTTCTTTTGAATTTGAGACACCAACGCAAACAGAATATAACAATCATTAAGATGTTCAATTTCATATAAAATTAAAATAACCCAGGTTTCTTCTCAAAATCATATACCTCTTAAAGAAGTTTTTGACATCTTACTTTAAGGGGTATATCAAATGAAGTATTTCCTGGGTTATCTTTCTCTTTATTTAATTTAAAGTATTTAATGCTGCTTTTAAATCTTCTACTAAGTCTTCTGTACCTTCAATACCAACAGACAAACGAATCAAGCCGTCTGCAATTCCTTCTTTTTCACGAATGTCTTTTGGTATAGAGGCGTGTGTCATTAAAGCAGGCACGGAAATTAAACTTTCTACTGCGCCTAAACTTTCAGCTAATGTAAAATATTTAGATGCTTTAATCACTTGTTTAGCACTTTCTATATCTGCAACTTCAAATGCAACCACACCTGTATGCCCTTCTGCTTGTCTTTGATGAATATCGTGATTTAAATGAGTGGCAATACTTGGATGGAACACTTGTCTAACAGCATTATGTTCTTGCAACATTGCTATAATTTCGAGTGTATTGCGTTGTACTTGTTCCATACGTATACCTAAGGTTTTAATACCTCGAATCAATAAATAACTATCTTGTGGTCCAAGTACGCCACCTGTTGAATTTTGAATAAATCCAATGCGTTCTGCTAACGCTTCGTCATTTGTAGCGACTAAGCCAGAAACAACATCACTATGACCGCCGAGATATTTTGTTGCAGAGTGTAATACAATATCGATACCAAATTTTAATGGGTTTTGGAAATAAGGTGTCATAAACGTATTATCTACGACAGAAATCAAATTATGACTTTTAGCTAGCTCGGCAGATTTTTTAATATCTGTTACACGTAATAACGGATTAGACGGTGTCTCAATGTATAACATTTTCGTTTCAGGCTTAATATATTGTTCAATTTCGTCAATTTGTGTTGTATCAATAAAATCAGCTTCTATACCAAAACGGGTAAACACTTTAGATAATGCTCTATATGTGCCACCATAAACATCTGAATTAATTAATAAATGATCACCTTTATCTAACAACATAATAACCGCTGAGATGGCTGCCATACCAGAACCAAAAGCATAACCGAATTGTCCTTCTTCTAAATCTGCAATTAGTCCTTCCAATGCAGTTCTTGTAGGGTTCGCAGAACGTGAATATTCGTAACCTTGTCTCATATCTCCAATATCATCTTGGATATAAGTACTCGTTTGATAAATTGGCGTAGTTACTGCGCCTGTATATGGGTCTGTTGTCACTCCGCCATGTATTAATTGTGTTTTTTTATTCATAATTATTCTCCTTATAATTTAAAATTTGCTTTGACATATATCGGTCACTTCCGTCAGGAAAAACTGTGACAATAACACCTTTATTTATATGTTTTTTTATGTCTAATGCTGCCTGTAGTGCTGCTCCCGATGAACTGCCAACCAAGAGTCCTTCTTGTTTAGCGATTAATTTCACATTTTTAAATGCATCATCATCGCTAACTTTTATAATATCCGCTACTAATGTTTCAGGTAAGAATAATGGCCATCGTTCGGAACCAATGCCTTCTATATCATGTGCATGTGCTTGACCACCACTTAAAGTAGATCCTTCTGGTTCAACTATGACACTTTCAATATTAAATTGAGCTAAATGTTCAGCAATACCAGCAAAGGTCCCACCAGATCCTACACCACCTACAAAATAATCAATATCGTTCAGTTTATCTGTAATTTCTTGTGCTATGGTATCTTTATATGCTTCAGGATTATGTTTCGATTCAAATTGATTTAAATAAAAAGCCCCCGTTTTTGATCCGAATTCCCGTGCTGCTATTTTTGCACCCTCCATACCAAGTCCTTGTTCTGTTCTTATTACTTTCGCTCCTAAAGCTTTTATAATTGACACTTTCTCTTCAGAAAAACCTATAGGCGCAAAAATCACACTATTTAATCCATAATGATTGGCTGCAAGAGCAACACCGATGCCCGTATTACCAGCTGATGCTTCAACAACTGTATCTCCTTCACGAATGGTGTTATCTTTTAAAGCTACCTCAATTAAATGCTTTCCTAATCTATCTTTTATGCTACCGCCAGGATTAAACTGTTCTAATTTTGCATAAATTTGAACGTCTTTATTACTAAATGATTTTAAAAGTACAAGCGGTGTATTTCCTATTAAGTCAAAACCAATCATTTTATTCCTCCATGAGTTTACCATTTCCATTCCTTTTACAATACCCTACTATAACGATAAGAATTATAAACAATTTCTTTTCTTTTTGCAACCTCTTCAAACTAAATACATTGCAAAAAACACAAATTAATTCTTACTTTTTTAGTAAGAAATGGTTGAAAAGGTCAAAAGGGTCTTGTATAGTGATAATTATCAGAAAATTCTAATTTTAGGAGGATTTATATTATGTCTCAAAACCCTTGGCATTTAGACACACTTTCCATTCACGGCGGTCAGGTAACAGATGACTTTTCAAAATCTCGTGCAGTTCCTATTTATCAGACTTCTAGTTATGTATTTGATAATACCGAACATGCAAGAAAGCTTTTTGCTTTAGAAGAACCTGGCAATATTTATACTAGAATAATGAACCCAACGCAAAATGTTTTTGAAGAACGTATTGCAGCACTTGAAGGTGGAATCGGAGCTCTAGCCACATCTTCAGGGCAAGCTGCAATTCATTTAGCACTCTTAAATATTGTAGAATCTGGAGATGAAATTGTCGCTTCTTCTAACTTGTATGGTGGAACTTACAATTTATTAAATGTTACCTTTAATAAATTAGGCATCAAAGTTCACTTTGTAGATCCAAGTGATCCTGAAAATTTTGTAAATGCTATTAACGATAAAACAAAAGCCGTCTATGCTGAAACTATAGGTAATCCCAAAATTGATGTGCTAGATATTGAAGCAGTCGCAAACGTTGCACATCAAAATAGCATACCTTTAATTGTGGATAATACTTTTCCAACTCCATATTTACTACGTCCTTTTGAATTTGGTGCTGACATTATTGTACATTCAGCAACTAAATTTATAGGTGGTCACGGTACTTCTATAGGTGGGGTTATTGTGGATAGTGGTAATTTCAATTGGGATAATGGTAAATTCCCAGGTCTTGTAGAACCTGATTCAAGTTATCATGGCATTTCATATGCTAAAGATGTTGGAGAAGCAGCCTATATTACAAAGGCGCGTGTACAATTATTACGTGATTTAGGTTCAGCAGTATCACCTTTCAATGTCCATGAATTTTTATTAGGATTAGAAACATTACACCTACGTTTAGAAAGACATTCTGAAAACGCCCTGCGTGTTGCACAATATTTAGAACAACATCCAAACGTAACTTGGGTGAATTATCCTGGGTTAGAAAATAATGAATATCAGCAACTTGCCCAAAAGTATCTGCCAAATGGACAAGGAGCCGTACTCACTTTTGGTGTAGATGGTTCTGTTGAAGATATTGCAAAATTTGTTGATGCATTAAGTCTATTCTCTCATTTAGCAAATGTTGGAGATTCTAAATCTTTAATTATCCATCCTGCTAGTACGACACATTTACAATTATCACCTGAAGAACAACAAGCTTCAGGCGTTGTGCCTGAACTTGTAAGATTATCAGTTGGTACTGAAAATATTGATGACATAATTAATGACCTTGAAAAAGGTTTTAAAGCATCACTTGAAAATTAACGAAGGAATTTTCTTAGTGATGCTTATGCAAAAGAATACTTTTGTGTTCCTCTGATCACTTGAAAATTAACGAAGGAATTTTCTTAGTGATGCTTATGCAAAAGAAAACTCAAAACTAGGTTAATAATAAAAAGGCTGAGGCAAATTAATTGTCTCAGCTTTAAGCATATAACAAATAAAAAAATGAATGGTGAAGTGTGATACATAGGCTCCTCCTATCCACTAATCAATAAACTCTTTTAGACTCCCTTGAACTATACCTTCACACAAACCTAAGCCTACCCTTTGCCTCCAATATGCCTTTGTTGACACTTTATATTCCATATTGAATTTATAAATTAATATTGGGTTAATAATCATATTAATCGTATAAGTTGGGGTGTTCATTTGAGTGAGAATAAAGACAAGTTAACCGTAAGTGTTATACTACTGGCTGGAAAGATACTACTTTCCTCTGGTGCTGAAGTATCAAGAGTAGAAGATACTATGCGTCGCATCGCAATTTGTATGGGCTATTATAATAGTCAAGGTTACGTAATCAACGTATTCATCAATTTTTCATTAAGCGAAGAACATGATACACGTATATTACGCATAAACAAAAATAGCACCAACTTATTAAAAATATTTCAAGTTAATTCAATTTCTAGAAAGCTTACCAGTAATCAATTATCTATTGATCAGGCTTATATCCTATTAAAAAGTGTCGATCACACTAATTTAAATATTCCATTATGGAAAAAGGTAACGGCTGCAGGAATAATTTCATTAAGTTTCCTATATTTACAAGGCGGCACCTGGTCAGATGCAATCACTACAATTATTGCCGGTTCAATTGGTTTTTTAATTGTTGAATATATGCAGAGTAAATCATTAACGATGTTTATACCTGAATTTGTAGGTTCTTTTGTGCTTGGTATGCTGGTTATATTGGGATCCGATTTATTTAATGTCAATAAAACGTTCGGTCCAGCAATGATTGCAGCTGTTATGCCAATAGTTCCAGGTGTACTAATAACAACAGCTATTCAAGATTTGTTCGGAAGACATATGTTAATGTTTACAGCCAAGTTCTTAGAAGCACTTGTAATTGCTTTTGCTATAGGGTCTGGGATTGCTATCGCTTATCTCATCTTTTAAAGGGGGAATCGTAATGACGATCCTATTTACATTTCTATGTAGTTTCAGTGCATCTTACTTTTTCAATGTGATTTATGATGCACCTAGAAAAATTTTCTTACCTGCTGGCTTGGCTGGTGCTATGGGTTATTCCATTTCTTTTATTTTAGAAAGAAATTTTCATATGGATAGTATATACACAAGTTTGCTAGGAAGTTTAACACTCGGTTTAATAGCACATATCTTAAGTCGTATTTATAAAGCGCCTGTTGTGTTATTTATGATTCCCGGTATTATACCTTTGGTTCCTGGTAGTATTGCCTTTAGAGCCACACAACAACTTGTGACGCTCAATTTTACAGATGCTACAAACACATTTATTCGTGCTATTTTGATTGCTGGCTCAATTGCTTTAGGTCTGCTATTATCTGATCAGTTATCGAAGACACTCAATATTCGTAAATTATTATTAGTCAAAAAATTTATAAAAAGGCTTAACAGTTCGTATGAGACAGAGACAGAGACAGAAACATAAATAATGTCTCTGTCTCAACTCATTATAATGGTAGTAGCTGGCTGATTCGAAAAGACCTTTAAATCATGTTTTTTCAACTCTAGTCGTCATTGCCAAGGATAGACAACGAAACCTTTTTCAGAAAAATTAAGTTTCAATCCCTCTCCAATAGACACTGAAAAACTTTCATTTATTTTTTATTCACATAATAAAGCCCTCTTAACACATTCGCATCTAAATCACTTATTCTGACTACTATCTCTTTATTTTGAATCAAGTGATGTTTTTGTGCATATGCTTCAATTCGCGCTTTATAAGGTAATGTACTTTGTGTTACACCACCTCCAAGTACGATATTATATACATTGAAGATACTATATAGGTTCATGCATAACTTTTGTGTTAAATCTATTACTTCTTCAATCATCTGTACGATTTTTTTATTTTCTCCTGCATTATACATTTCGATTGCCTCTCTAGTACTAACTTCTTTGTTAAGCATTACTCCTGCTTTCCTACTTATTGCTAATCCAGAAATTTCATTTTCAACGCAACCATATTGTTTGCAAACAGGGCATTGGTAGTCACTATTGTCTTTAATAATAGTATGACCAATCTCACCGAAATTACCATCGCTACCAGAAACTAGAGTGCCATTTCTCATGTATGCCATACCAACACCTGTACTTATAGTTAAATATATAAAATCCTCTGTCATCGATGGAACATAGCGTTGTTCTGCTAATATAGCAGCATCCGTATCATTTACAAAATATGGTTTAAATGAACTATGTTCAGTGATAAATTCACCTGCGTTAAAATTATTGTATTTTTGTAAATTAGGAGGATTTAAAAATACACCTTGAGTATAATCACACGGCCCAGGCATAGCAATATTTAGTACTGTATCATCTATATGTTCAACACTTTCTAAGTAATTCTTAGCTATATTGATTATTTCAGTAAACTGTTGTTTGGGGTTATCTACATAAGTTTCAAATTTATGACTCTCTATAATTTCTAAATCTTCGTTGATTAAACCTACAATTGTCTTTGTTCCACCTATATCTGTACAAATTTTCAACATTGTAATTACCTCCTATGATTGCATAAAAAGGCAGAGATAACTAAAGTTATCTCGCCTTTAATTTTTATACATAGCTAACTATAAATGTCATATCACCTTTAAATGTAATTTCTTCATCCTCAGTAGTCAGTATAAAATGTGTTCCTTTTTCTAAAGTAATAATTTCGTTATTTACTGTAACTTCGCCATTGCCCTCTACAATGGATACTAGACAATATGATTGTGGTTTTGTATAGGCTAAATGACCATTGATTATCCATCTTTCCACTGTAAAGAACGTATTAGATACAAATTGCGTATAATCCTGACCTTGAACCACTTCATGTTTAGCTGATTTATTCGGTGAGCTAGCAGAAAGGTCAATTACCTCTTTACTTTCTTCTAAATGAAGTTCTCTTTTATTTCCTTCTTTATCAGTTCTGTCATAATCATAAATGCGGTAAGTAGTATCAGAAGATTGTTGTGTCTCTAAGATTAAAATCCCTTCTCCTATTGCATGCACGGTACCTGCCGGCACATAGAAGAAGTCTCCTGCTTGAACTTTGACTGATTTGAATAGTGCATCGAATTGTTTGTTATCAATCATTTGATTTAACTCATTTTGACTCTGTGCATTTACGCCATAAATAATTTCTGCTCCTTCTTTTGCATCTAATATATACCAACATTCAGTCTTACCATATTCTCCTTCATACTTTTGCGCATACGTATCATCTGGATGTACTTGTACTGACAAATTATCATTTGCATCTAATATTTTAGTTAGCAACGGAAATTTATCTTCTTTAGGATTCCCAAATAATACTTTGTCTTCTGCCCAAACTTCATCTAATGTTTTACCTTTATGACGTCCATTTTCAATTATGTTTGGACCGTTCGGATGTGCTGATATCGCCCAACATTCACCAGTATGATTATTAGGTATATCATAGTTAAATGCTTTAAGTGCATTGCCTCCCCATATTCTTTCTTGAAAAACAGGTTTTAATAATAATGGCATTTATTCCTACCTCCCACTTATATTTCTTTAAGTAAATCGTAAATTTGTTGTGTTTGTGTTGCCTCAATTAACTGTTGGCGAATATTGTCGTCCATTAATGTTCTTGATAATCTTTGTAACAGTTTTAAATGTGTATCACTGCTGTCATTAGGTACTGCAATTAGAAATACAATATTAGGCAATGTGTCATCTAAACTGTCCCAGTCTATACCATGTTTATTATTCATTACAGCAACAACAGGTTGTTTCACTGCTGATGATTTTGCGTGAGGTATTGCAACATTCATTCCAATTGCTGTCGTTGCTTCTGCTTCACGTTTCAGTACAGCATCTTTCAATTCTTTTTTATCTGTAATGTAATCATTCTTATCTAGTTGATCTATGAGATCATCTATCGCTTCGTCTCTTGTATTTTTCTTATCGACTATTTTAATAACATCTTTATCAAATACATCAACTGTGTTATTTGTCTGTTCAGTTGTTTTTTCTTTATTTATATCCGTTGTAGTATTTGTTGTAGCATTGCCTTCTGACTGGTCATCTTGCTGTTCCGCTGTCATCCCAGTTGTAATACTATTAGTATCAACAGCTAATGATGGTGTATTTTTTCTTAAAAATAGCACTACACTCATCGTTACAAGGCTACCAACTATCACAGCAATAAAGAACCATAAAATCTGATCTATGCCACCTAAAACCGCTACAATCGGACCGCCATGAGCCACTCTATCGCCTACGCCACCTATTGCTGCAATAGCTGCTGCTACCATTGCCCCTATCATATTGGATGGAATAATTCTTAACGGATCTTGTGCAGCAAATGGAATAGCACCTTCTGTAATACCAAATAATCCCATAGTAAACGAAGCTTTTCCCATTTCTACTTCACCTTTATTAAATTTACGTTTATTAATAAACGTAGCTAAACCTAAACCAATAGGCGGCGTACAAACCGCTACTGCAACCATTCCCATTACAGCATAGTTACCTTCAGCGATTAGCGCTGAACCAAATAAGAAAGCAACTTTATTTACTGGTCCTCCCATATCGAATGCAATCATTGCCCCTATAATTAATGCTAAGATTACAATGTTAGTACCTTGCATGCCTTTCAACCAAGTTGTCAATGCTTCAAAGATACTCGCTATTGGTGCACCAATTAAGAATATAAATATTAATCCCACAATGAGTGATGAAATAATAGGAATTATTATAATCGGCATAATGGGTGCCATTACTTTTGGTGTTTTTACATTTTTAATCCATTTCGCAATGTAACCCGCTATAAAACCAGCAACAATACCGCCTAAAAAACCAGCTCCAGCATCACTACCGTAGAAGCTACCATCAGCAGCTATAGCGCCACCAATCATACCTGGTACAAGTCCAGGTTTGTCAGCAATACTCACTGCGATGTAGCCAGCCAATATTGGCACCATAAAACTGAAAGCTAAATTGCCTATATTTTCAACTGATTTCCAAAATGAATCATTTGGAATCTCCAAACCTTTTGAAGTTGCTTCTCCACCAATTGTCAGTGCAATCGCCATTAACAATCCACCTACAACGATGAAGGGAACCATAAACGATACACCATTCATTAAATGCTGATAAACCATCTGAATACCAGTTTTGGGTTTATCTTCTTGGCTAAGCTGACTAGCTCCATTAGTTTCATGATGGATATGAGCATCTTTATCAATAATACGTTGAATCAATACTTCCGGTTTATGAATACCTTCTCTAACACTTTCGTTAATTAATAACTTTCCATCAAATCTAGATAAATCTACTTGACGATCTGCTGCAATAATAATGCCATCTGCTTCTCTAATTTCTTTTGTTGTTAAGACATTTTCTGCACCTACGCCACCTTGTGTTTCCACCTTGATATGTACGTCCATATCTTTGGCAGCTTGCTCCAATTTTTCTTGGGCCATATACGTGTGTGCAATCCCATTTGGACACGACGTAATCGCTAAAATTTTCATATGGTTCATCCTCCTTAACTCAATTGTAAACGCATTCATTAGGTTGTAAAAAAGAATAATTGCCGTTACTAGTGGCAATTATTCTTTAATTAAATCAATAATTTTCTCTTTTAAACTTTGATCTTCAAGTACTAATAATTGGTCTACAGCATTCTCATCCAATTTAGCAATACTATGAATAATTTTCTTCATTATAGGAATGTCTTGCTCTGTAATTGCTAAGAAAAAAACAAGCTTAGCTTTATTTTGTTTCCAGATATAACCTTGCATATTTTTGAAAATAATTATATGTGATTTTAATACTTTTTCTGGGTCACCATGTGGTATACTCATCCCGTTACCAATATACGTAGAAGAAAATTTCTCTCTTTCCAATGCACTTTTCATGTAATCTTTCGTCACAGCATGAGTGTTATCCAGAATCATTTGAGCTTGTTCAAAAACATAACTTGCAACCACTTGTTCCTGTTTATCTGAGCAAACACTAAACTGAATTGAAGCTAATTCATTTTGGTGTAATACAGGATTTTGCTTATGGTGTAACGCTGAAGTAATTTTATTTTCATCCTCCTCTGAAAATAAAGGAGATACTTCTATGCAAGTTAAATCATTAGGCAGTTGTGTACCTTCAATAGAATGTGTAGAAACAAGAGCATCAATATTGCTAAAGTTATAATCATCAATATCTTCCATTTTCAATGTATCTACTATATGAATGCTGTCATCTATATTTTTAATTTTCGCTTCTAATAAACTAGAAATTCCTAACCCATAATAACAAGTGATAACAATATTAAACGAATCTTTTTTATGGCGATCTATGGAGGATTGAAAATGTAACGCCAAAAATGCAATTTCATCTTCAACTAAATTTATTTTTGCGTCTTTTGCAAGATGAGTTACTGTCTCATACAATGCATCAAACACAAAAGGATAATACTTTTTAATATCTTCTGTTAAAGGATTATTAATATAAACATTCTTTGCTATACGTAAGTAAGTTCTGCTGAAATGTGCATATAAATTGTCGCGTAGTTCTAGGTCTTCTGTAAAATCTACTCCTACATTTTTCTCCATCTGATGAATCATACGA
Organism: Staphylococcus sp. AS1337; assembly: GCF_051408735.1. Lineage (NCBI taxonomy): Bacteria > Bacillati > Bacillota > Bacilli > Caryophanales > Staphylococcaceae > Staphylococcus > Staphylococcus sp. AS1337. The sequence continues at coordinate 277,649 of NZ_JBOIHZ010000003.1, forward strand.
TCGATATAACTTTTAACAAAAATCCGTTCAAACCCTAAATCGTATTTATTAAAATAATAGCTAATGAAGAATGATAACAGTTGCGCAGTTTTATCTGAAAGTTGATAACCTAATTCCAAATTGATATCTGTAATACATTGTTGCGCGATTTTATAGGAGGATTTATCGACTACCCATGAATAACCGTCATCGTTATTACGTTTAAATATAATAATTAAGTGTATAAGTAATTGTTTTATTCGTATTTTAGAAGTTTGTATATGATGTGCATTTAAGTTACTTTCAATAATTTGACTAATGATATCAATATGCGCCTTAGGTATTTCATTTAGTATTACATCATCAACAGTTTTATTTTTTGAAGATAGTTGATTTAAATGTAGAATCGCATTTCTAATATTCATTTCGCTTCCGTTTACAGTGACGCCTTTTTTCTTAGTTAGATTAACAGTAATATCAAATGAATTGCACCACGACTGAACACGCGTTAAATAATCACTAACTTCTGATTTAGATAAATTAAAGTGATGTGCTAATACATCTAAAGTTGTGGGTTGTTGGTGCATTAGAATATGATAACCCAATTTTAGAAGTAATTCGTTTTCTTTGTTTGTAAAATCAGAAACGATTTCTTCTATATACTCTATACTATATAGGTCTTGGTTCACTTTGAAACCTCGACCTTTGACACTGGCAATTAACGACGACAATACTTCAACATTAATATATTTAATATCGTTTCTCACTGTTCTATTAGAGACATTTAAGTAATTTGCTATTTCATCTGCGCTTAAAAAACGATTACTGTTGTTGAGTAACAATCTAATAAGTTTGGCATGTCTTTCTAACATCACTGCACCGCGCTTTCCCTTATTTTCATTCTTTATCAAAAATGAATTAATATTTAAATTCATTGTAGCTATTACCTATTATTTAAGCAAGAAGTGGCTAATCGAAGTTCACATAATAAAAACACCAATTCAAAAGATATCATCTAATGAATTGATGTTTAAATTTATTTTACTTTTCTGATGTATGGATAGTTTCTCTAATATATTCGTAAGCTTCTTTAAGTTGTTGCATTTCTTGAACATCCAACATAATTGCAAATCTTTGAACAATACCAGAGCGATCAACTAACGTAGGTAAACTATATGCACCATCTGTTAAGTCATATTCTTTACTGATTGAAGTCAGCGGGATAATAGTACGTTGATCCAATGCAATAGTTTGTATCAAGGATGTCGTAACTTTAGAAATAGCAGCATTAGTCCAACCTTTTTGATAAAAGACGTCCATAGATACCTCATTAATGATAGATGTTATATGTGCTTTATCAATTTCTGGGCTATTACTTAGATCTTCATATTCTGTGAGCGACATACCATGAATACGCACTTTACTCCACACAGGTATTGCATGTTGTCCATGTTCTCCAATAACAAATGCCTCAACATTTTTGGGATCGATTTGATAATGATGAGCGATAATCGTCTTGAACCTTGAAGTTTCTAAAGATGTTCCCGTTCCAATAATTTTATTAGATGGATAGTTTACTTGGTTAGCAAAGTATACTATCGAATCTACAGGATTAGAAATCAAAATAATTATTGCTTCTTGTGTTACCTCGGCAACTTGGCTCATAACATTTTTTATAATGTCATGATTGCCTTGCGCTAATAAAGTACGATCACCATCATTTTTATCTGTTGGTACACTCGCAGCAATCACAATAAAATCAGCGTCTGCTAAATCTTGATAATCTCCAGCTTTAATATTGATATGCGCAGTGTTAAATAATCCTTGCGAATGATTATGATCAAGAGCTTCTCCACTTGCAATCTCATCTTTATCATCAACCAAAACAATCTCTGAAAATAAATTCAAATATTGTACATCTGTTAAAACTTGACTACCTACTCTTCCTAATCCAACAATGCCTAGTTTAGACATAAACTACACCCCTTTTTTATTACTGATATCTGTTCATAATAATTTATTTTTCATACGGAATTACATCTTTACCGTATTCTTTTTTAATGAATTTTTTCATGTCTTTAGATTGTAGAACTTTTATAAGTGCTTGATACTTTTTATCATCTTTATGTCCTTTTTTCACAGCAACGATATTCGCAAACGGTGATGACTCAGTTTCACTAATGATAGCATCTTTATGTGGCGTTAATCCATTATCTAACGCGTAGTTTGAATTCATAATAACTGCAGCGCCTTCCTTACTTTCATATGTCTTAGGTAAGAATTCTGCCCCTTGTTTATTATTAAACTTCAAATCTTTTTTATTTTCTACAATGTCTTCAAATTTTGCGTCTTCTATACTAACACCTTTTTTAATCTTTATTAATCCTTCATCTACAAAAAATGATAAGAATCTACCCTCTTCAGCTGGATTGTTAGAAACGTATATTGTTGAACCTTTAGGAATATCTTTAATATCTTTATATTTTTTACTATAAACACCCATAGGCGTAGTAAATACTTTTCCAACTTCTTCTATATCATAATTGTGGTCTTTCTTTTCTGCTTTTAAGTATGGCGTATGCTGGAAGAAATTGGCATCTACATCACCTTTATCTAATAATTTATTAGGTACTTTATAATCATTAACTGTTTTAACTTCTAAATCATATCCTTGTTTTTTCATTTCTTCTTTCGCATGTTTCAACACTTCACCGTGTGGTGCTGGTGAAGCTGCAATTGTTATTTTTTTGTCCCCATCTTTACCATTTGAATTGCCACATGCTGCAAGCACGCTCGTTAATATTAATAATGAGCCTAAAACAATTAATTTCCTCATACTTTATTTCACTCCTCATGAATTTTTTAATTTCAAACTAAATAAAAAATACTTTCTCTTAATTTTATAAGAGAAAGTATAAACCTTCTCTCATCTTTAAAAGTTCGATAACTTTTTGTGAATTAGCACCATTTCGTATAACGACGGTTGCTGGGTTTCATAGGGCACGTCCCTCCACCTCTCTTGATAAGAGTAAATCAATATGTAGTTGCAATGTTTTTATCCTAGCATTATACTCATGTTTAGTCAATTAGTTTTTAGAAAATTCTAAATAATACGTCTATTAATCCAATCCTGTTCCATGTGAAACAACAATCTCTTAAAGCTATTTACCTTTACAGAAGGACCATTGCTACATATGCAATAAAGTTATTTAATGCATGCAGTGCTATAGCAGTAGCTAAACTTCGTTGTGTTTTTAAATAGATGTATACAATACCTATAGCGATAACGAGATACATAACTATTTCTAATGGTGATTGCGCTTCTGTTACGTGTAGAGATGCAAAAACAATTACAGATAATACTGACATCACTATAAAATTCAATTTCTTTCCTAATTCACCAATTACCAAGTGTCGGAAGAGAAACTCTTCAGTAACCGGTGCAATAATTACAATAGAAAAGAACGCAAGCATCGTTGAAAATGGTGTACTAAACATTTGTTGAACCAATAAGTCATTTTGTGTTTCTTCAAATTTCCATTGTTCAGGTGCAAATGCATCAACTAATACTGGAAAAATTAATTTAAATATAAACATAACAATAAATGTAACAACAATGAGTTTCCAATATTTCTTGATATTATTGAACCCATTTTTCCACTCAGCTTTATAACTATTTTTATGTAACAACATCCATATAATCATGATAAATATAAAAACGCCAATCTCCATTAACAAAGCAGTAGAGCTCGACTCATCAATTCCATTATCTAAGTAACTACCACCAAAACTTATATTAACTGCCAACAATATGACCAAAATTATGATTGATAATATAAAATTGCTAGCTAAATAAATGATTGGCAGAAAAAAATCTTTACCGCTAATATCTTTCCATTGATATTTCTTTGCGTTTTTTAACGACATTGTAGCCCCTCCTAAAGTTTTATATACAATACACTTTTATATTGCACAATTTTTATTTTCTTTAAACATTTTACAATAATATAAATAGATAGTATAGCTAGACATTTAAACTAAATAATTTAATTTTCAATGTGTAGAAGGAAATGAAAAGTGGTATATAGAGATTAAATATACTATACATATTTTAAGGAGTTGTTGTCGATGCGTATATTGGTACTAGGTGCTGGCGGAATTGGTGGTTATTTTGGTGGTCGCTTAGCTGAGGCTGGCAAGCATGTTACATTTTTAGTACGGCCCAAACGCAAATCATATCTAGAACGAAATGGCTTATCCATTCATAGTGAAAAAGGCGATTATCATTTTAATCCACAACTCATCACAAAAGATGATCGTGTCGAACCTTTTGATATCGTGCTATTATCTTCAAAGTCTTATCATTTAGATCATGCTATTGAAGATTTAAAACCATTTATAGATCATAACACCTTAATTATTCCACTACTTAATGGCGTTGCACATGTCCCTAAATTACAAAACGCTTTTGGAAAAAATAAAATCATGGGTGGCTACTGCATTATAGAAACAACACTTGATAGTACTGGGGAGATTATTCAAACCAGTCAATTTGATAAACTCTTTTTTGGGGAATTAAACGGTACTGAAAGCAATCGTGCTAAATATGTTGAACAGGCATTTTCAGGCACAAAAGCTGAATTTATTCTACATACAAATGTCGAACAAGGCATGTGGCATAAATACTTAATGATTACTGTATTATCGGGCGTAACAACACTTATGCATGCACCTATTGGACCTATTCGTGATAGTGAAGGTGGTATAGAATTTATTAAATCCTTGTATAATGAGGCTGCTAATATTATGCGTAAACACAATGCACCTATCTCTGATCAAATTGTTTCTAAATACATGCAAGCGCTAAATCAATTATCTTATCATTTCAAAACTTCCATGCAACGCGATATGGAAAAGGGACTTAATATCGAAACTGATCATTTGCAAGGTTATTTATTAGAATTAGCAGCACATTACAATTTAGAAGCACCACTGCTTACTTGTGTTTATCAAAACCATAGCGTATATAAAGAAATGCTACAGTAAGCAACTACACATATAGGAGCGTGACAGAAACGAGTTTTTAACTTAACTTTCTGTGCACCTCCTAAATTTTTGATTATTTTTAATATCAACATTTTGTATGTGTTTTATTTAAACTTTTTGAATAACTTATATAAGAAAACAGGAGGCATTTGCCATGCAATCTAATCAACCACAACATCCATTTGATTTAGCAACTCAGCTCACACAACAGAAATCAGGCATGTATTCAGGACATACTTCCAGCGCCTATGCGAATATGGTCGGGCCATTCGGTGGTGTTATTGCATCCACATTATTACGTGCAGTTTTAGAACATGATGATATTCTAGGAGAGCCCATCTCTCTAACAATAAACTATGCTGCTCCTATACAAGAAGATAATTTTAGAATAATAGCCTATCCATCGAGAACTAATCGGTCAACACAACACTGGTATATAGAACTAAAACAAAATGATAAAACCGCTATTACTGGAACAGCAGTTACTGCTAAACGACGTGATACATGGTCGTCAACAGAACTAGCCTTTCCTGATGTTCCACCTGCAGACGAAGTAACACGTACATCATTAGAAAGCGCGCCACCATGGGCACAAAACTATGACATCAGAATGATTAAAGGTGCACCCCTAGCAATGAATCCTACTCAACAATCTGATTCCGTAACGTTACAATGGATAAAAGACACTCCTGATAGAGATTTAGATTTCTTATCTCTTACATCTATATGTGATGCATTCTTCCCACGTATCTATGTACGTCGTAAAGCATTCGTTCCCATTGGGACAGTATCACTCACTATATATTTCCATGCTAATTCCGAGACTTTAAAGAACAATGGGAGCCAACCGCTACTTGGACATACACGTGCCCTTAAATTTTTCAATGGTTTCTTCGATCAAACTGGAGAAATATGGAGTTATAACGGCAATTTATTTGCAACGACAAGTCAGTTTGTATATTACAAAGAATAAATTTTATACTTATTTGATTAACTATAATTTATATTATTAAAAATAAAGAGGTGTTTAAACTTGAAACATCCAAAAGAAATTACAATTAATACATTAAATTTTGATGATGATGGACAAATACCTAACAACCCATATTTACCTGTTTTAGTTTATCAAAACATATTTTTAGCGACTGATGATTTAAGACATATATTATCCACAAATCAATGGGGTAACACTTGGGAAGGTGGTGTTTTCTCTTATCATCATTATCACAGTAATTCACATGAAGTCTTATTGGTAATCAATGGAACCGCCCAATTAATACTAGGAGGCAAAAATGGTACTCTTATTAGTATTACTGAAGGTGATGCTTTAATATTACCGGCTGGTACTGGTCACAAACTGGTAAGTCAAAGTAATGACTTTACAGTTATGGGGGCCTATCCCCATAGTCAGTCATATGATATTTGTGTCGGCAAATTAAGCGAGCGTCCTCAAAATTTATATAATATTGAAAATGTATCCATACCTAATACAGACCCAATATTTGGTAGTCATGGTCCATTGAAGAAGCATTGGAACTAACTTTAAGTTCTTTGTTTCATTGATATTAACTATCAAACTTACACGGAGGTATTAATGTTGGTAAATAGAGATAACGTAGTAAATTATGTTACTCAAAATTACGAAGTTAAACCGGATTATCCATGGCAAAATTTTCCTCATTTTGCCACTTTAAGACATAATAAAAATTAAAAATGGTTTGGTTTAATTATGAATATTACAGAAGATAAATTAGGGCTTAAAAGTTTTGAAGAAGTTGATGTTTTGAATGTAAAAGTTGATAAAGCTTTTATTGGACCATTAACGGAAAAAAGGTATTTATAAGGCGTATCATATGAATAAAACCACTTGGATTACTATTAACTTGAGAGAAATAAGTAACCTCCATTATATAACTGATTTAATTGACGAAAGTTTTGAACTAACAGTTTAAAGTATGAGCTATACTATTATCAATAACATATGAAATAGGCCCGTGAAACTAAACTTTATATTCTTATAATGGATTAGCTCACTTATATTGTTTACCAATCATCTTCTTCCAAAAGAATAGTTAAGAGGCTGAGACAATTTATAAATAAACCGTCTCAGCCTCAATCATTATATTGCATAGCTAACTGGTAAGATGAAATCTTTTTAAATAAATTAGATTTTTGTTCCACTCATCCTAAAATATATACTATTTTATTATAATTTTTGCTACTATTCTTTTACTTCTTTTTCATTAGTACGTTTTTGTAAAATGATAGCTGAAGCTGCAACTACTAAAATTAAAATTATGACGCCAATTAGTCCAAGGAATTTCGCGATATTACCAAAGACAATACCTACAACTAAGAAGTCTGTATCTGAGAATGTCGTCGCTGCTCCCCCTAAATCTCCTAAGAAAGGTAAAAACAGTAATGGCAAGAACGTAATCAACAATCCATTTAAAGCAGATCCTGCAACTGCCCCTTTAATACCTCCTCTTGCATTACCAAAGACACCCGCAGTTGCACCTAAGAAGAAGTGTGCAACAACACCTGGAAGTATCACGACACCACCAAATAAGAATAAGATAAACATACCAATTACACCAACTATAAAGCTGACAAAGAATCCTATTAACACAGCGTTTTGTGCGTAAGGGAAGACAATCGGACAGTCTAAAGCTGGCTTTGTATTAGGTACCAATTTCTCTGAAATACCTTTAAACGCCGGTACTATTTCGGCTAAAATTAAGCGCACCCCTGTTAGTATAATAAATACACCTGCAGCAAATGTCACACCTTGTATTAGTGAAAATACAATAAAGTTTTGTCCATTGCTAATCTCACTATGTACATAAGTCGGTCCTGCAAATAATGCCGCAACAAAATACAATAATGTCATTGTTAAAGAAATACTAATCGTACTTTCTCTCAAAAAGCTTAAACCTTTCGGGAAATTAATTTCTTCTGTAGATTTTGATTTACCTTTAAATAGTTTCCCAACTTCTCCAGCTGCCCAATAACTAATCGTGCCAAAATGACCTAGAGCAACTTGGTTATTACCAGTAATTTTTTTCATTGTAGGATGCGCCAATGCGGGTAATATAGCCATTATCAATCCTAAAATAATAGCTCCAACAATTACCGTCAAAGTACCTGTAATATTGCCGACAGATAATAATATTGCTAAAAATGCTGCCATATAGAAGGTATGATGACCAGTTAAAAAAATATATTTTAAGTTAGTAATACGTGCAATAATAATATTTACAATCATACCAAATACCATTATTAGTGCTGCAGTTGTACCATACTGCTCTAACGCAATTGATATAATGGCCTCGTTATTCGGCACTACACCTTGTACACCAAATGCATGTTGAAATATTTTTCCAAATGGTTCGAGTGATTGTGTTACTACATTTGCACCTGCGCTTAACACTAAAAATCCGAGAATTGTTTTAATTGTTCCAGATGTAATATCTGTCGCCGATTTCTTCTGCATAATCAACCCGATAAATGCAATTAGTGCAACTAATATCGCTGGTTGACTCAATACATCAACAATAAAATCAAGTATTGGTTTCATTTTACTGCCCCCTTACATTTTATTTATAAGATATTCAGTTCGCTTAATTTATCATTTAATTTTTGTTGTAATTCTTCTTTATCTAAAATGTTATCTAATACAATTACATCACCTAAATTTTTAGTATTTTCCTCTAAGTCTCTACCACAAATAAATAAGTCTGCCATATCTGGACTAGCACTCATAACATCACTGTGTTCTACTTTAATATCAGATGGCGCATTTATATTTTTCAACGCTTCTTGTGCATTCATTTCCACCATAAAACTACTTCCTAAACCGTGACCACAAACTACTAAAATTTTCATTTTTCTCATTCTCCTTTAAATATATTTACTATTTCATTAATTTCTTGCGCTGCTAACAATTGATTTACTGTATCTTGATTACCTAATTTAGTTGCTAAGCTTCTTAAAATAGCCAAATGGCCATCGTTATCTACAGCACTAAGTACAAATATAAGTGATGCAAAGTGTCCCTCTTCTGAAAAATTAATATGCTCATTTAATTTTAATAAACTTAACCCAATATGTTTCACATCATCATTAGGCCTTGCGTGAGCAATTGCAATTTCAGGTGCAATAACGATATAAGGTCCTAATTCCTTCACACTGTCAATCATCGCTGTAACATAACTTGATTCAAAATAGTCTTGTATAAGTAAGGGGTTCGCAGCTATTGTTATTGCTTGTTCCCACGTTTCTACTTTATCTAGTATTTGTATCTTATCTGCAGACAGTATTTCCAAACTCATCTATATCCTCTCCTTACCGTTGGCTTACATGCTTAATGTATTGCATAATAGTTGTTATATCTCCTGAAAATATAGCTTCTCTTGCGGCTTCATCCATAATTAGTGTACTCAGTTGCCTTAACGCATTTAGATGTATTTGAGGTTGTGCTGTAGCTAAAGTAATGACAATGTATACTGGATCATATTGATCATGTGAAAAATGAACACCATTTTCATATTGGATCAAACTAAAACCCACTGATTGTTGTACATGATCATGCTTTGCATGAATCAATGCGATATGAGGGCTAATCACCATATAAGGCCCAAACGCATCTAATTGTTGGATGATATCAGTCGCATATGCTCTGTCCACTACACCATCTTTTTCTAGCATGGATACAGCTTGTTTAATCGCATCATCACGTGAAAGTACTGGCTGCTGTGTCAATATCCTCGATTGTGGTAACACCTGTTCTAGAGTTGGACCAATACCACGTAAATCATCAATGTATCGTTCTCTAGAGTGATTAATAATTTCATTTAATTGAACACGATCATTTTTATTTAAAAACGGCGAAACCCTAATCACAGGTACTGTTACTTGATTGAAAGGGACGGTAGAAATAATATAATCAACTCCCTCATGCTTTAACATACTTTCATCTATTTCATATATAGAATATGCATCAACGACTTCGAGCTCTGGATAAATATGAGCAATTCTGCTTTTTAATAACTGCGAAGTCCCTATCCCAGAACCACATAGCAATACAACTTTGATTTTATTTGTTGTCACAGTAGAAATACGCTCAATTGCTGAGGCAAAATGTAAGGTAATATAAGTTAGTTCATTATCATCAAACTCAATATTATAATTTTCTTCAATGCCCCATATATGCTTTTTTATACCTTCAATCAGTTGTTGATATTGCAGAATAATTTCTTTTTTCAAAGGATTATCATGTGTCATATCAAATTTCAACCTGTGAATTGCCGGTCTTAAATGAACAATCAAACCATTTAACAACTTACTATCTGACATTAAGTCTAACCCCAAGTCTCCGCTCATACGCTCAATCAGTTGTTCCGTTAAAATATCCAAATCGTCTATTTCACGATGATACCGATTTACTTCTGAAGTCTTTGCACCTAGCAGATGTAAAGTAATAAAGGCAGCTTCACTTTTTGGAAAATGAAGCTTAAAAATTTGTTCTAATTTCCCTTTAATTTGTAAGGCTATTTGAAATTGTTCTGTCTTTTGCAACTTCTTATATTCTTTGTCTGGAATCTCAAAAATAAAATCCTCATTCGCCCGATGAATTGCAATTAAAATGTGGTAAATTAATCCATCAATAGCACTCTGTACGAGTTGATAATTTGAATCAATCAATACCGAAGCGACACTTAAGCGAATTTGTTCTAATTCATGATTCGAAAACAAATGATGACCCATTTGATGCGTATGTGTTTGAAAATATTCACAAACCATTTCTGCATATGCTTTACGATATGCACTTTCATCACCCTTAATTAAGAACCCCTTATTCTTCTCATATTTCAACTGTAAATCGTGGTGATCTAGCCATTGCTGTACGCGTTTTAAATCTTCCACTATCGTACGTCTAGTCACCGAAACCATGTTTGCCAATACATGTGAAGCTGTAGGTGATGTAGATTCAAAGAGTTTCAAAGTAATATACAGTAATCGTTCGTCTTTAGAATAATGTATAGACGTTGACAAATATTGAGGTTCTACAGCCTTTAATTGTTCTGAAGATGTTGTGATTTTAATACCGTCATATTTGCTTCGTTGAATCGTTAAAGCTAATTTACTCGCCATATCTTCAATGTATTCAAGATCATATTGAATAGTTCTCTCTGAAACATTGAAATGTGTTGCTAAATTATTAATTTGCACAAAAGTCTCACGTTCAATAATGAACGTCAAAATATGATACTGCCTCTTGCTTAACATATTAGCAACCTCCTTACATTTATATTGTAATCGCTTTCTTTTGATTGTGGATGTGTAATCTTCTTCGCCTACTAATACGAAAAGTTGCACATCAAAAATTACATTCTGTTAACAAATTATATAATGATATTTGTATAGTCGATACATTTTTATAATAATTATTTTTAAAAATAAAAAAATGAGATTTCAGCTATTTAGCTTCCATCTCATTCAAGCATTACTTATTTTACGCTTCTCTAAGCATATTTAAAAAGCGTTGCAACTCTGTCGTTTGTGGGTAATTAAAAATTTGTTCTGGTGCTCCTGACTCACCAATAACACCATCATGGATAAACACAATTTTATTCGAAACTTCTTTAGCAAAACGCATCTCATGCGTAACTATAATCATGGTCATTCCTTCGTTTGCTAGGTCTTTAATTACACGTAATACATCGTTTACCAGCTCTGGATCTAATGCAGAGGTAGGTTCATCAAAGAGCATAACTTTTGGATTCATCGCCAAAGCTCTCGCAATCGCAACACGTTGCTGTTGTCCACCAGACAAGGCGTTAGGTCTTTGGTCTTTTACAGCTGTTAAGTCCACTTTCTCTAAAAGTGCTAGCGCTTGTTGTTGCGCCTCAGCTTTTTTCATTTTCTTAACAGTAATTAGCCCTTCCATGACATTTTCTAATGCCGTTTTATGAGGAAAGAGATTATAACTTTGAAAAACCATACCCGACTGTTTGCGTACTTTAATTTGTGATTTTTTATCTTTATTGCCATAAGTTTCACTATTGACGTAAACGGCGCCTTCTGTAGGTAATTCTAGTGCATTAATCATTCGTAACAAAGTAGTTTTACCAGAACCTGAACGTCCAATAAAGGTAACTACCTCTCCTTGATTTACCTTTAGATCAATACCTTTAATCACTTCTTTATCATTAAATGTTTTCTTTATATTTTGCAGTTCAATCATGAACGATACCCTCTTTCAAGATAAGATTCGTAAAAGTTCTGGACGATTGAAATAATAAAACATACAACCCAATACATCAGTGCAACGAGTAAATAAATTGTTAAATATTCGTAAGTCATCGATGCAACTTCTTGTGCTTTTCTAAACATTTCAGCAACAAGTATAAAACCGAGTAACGATGTGTCTTTAATTAAACTTAAGAACGTATTACCTAGTGCAGGAACTGAAACTCTTATTGCTTGTGGCAGTATAATACGTTGAATCGTTTGACGGTAATTCATACCAATTGAATACGCTGCTTCTGTCTGTCCTTTTGGAATAGACATGATGCCTCCACGAATAATTTCAGATGCATACGCCCCTACATTTAAAGACAAACCAATAATTGCTGCTATTACTGGAGCTAACGTCCATTGATTTTCTGAGTTGTTAGTTAATAATCTGCCGAGTTCAGGGATACCATAAAAGATAATGAATAATTGTACAATCATCGGTGTTCCTCTAATGATTGAAATATAAAAACGTGCAATCCCTCTAAGAATACGGCTTGTTGATATGCGCATTAATGCAGTTACTAGTGCTATAACCAATCCTAAAACAAAAGTCACTAATGTGATGGGAATTGAAAACTTCACCAATCCTTCAAGCATTGGCATAAAGGCTTGTCCAGCTGCATCTAATGCATGTTGTTGCTCTGAATTAAGGTTTAGAAACATCTTCACCAAACCATTTTTCGCTTATTTTTGCTAATTCACCATTATCTTTTAATTTTTTCATTGCTTTATTAACTTCTTTGATTGTTTCATCGTCTTCCTTCTTACTGAAAGTCAAAGCAGATTGACTCTTTTCAGCATTCCCTTCAATCACTTTTACTTTGGCATTAGGCTTTTGTTTTTTATAATCTAGGTAAGAAATATTATCGTTAAACGTACCCTCTACTCTGTTTGATTGTAATAAATCCATTGCTTGGTTGAATCCATCAACTTTTGTAAGTTCTGCACCTTTAGATTTTGCCAATTTACCATAGTTTGAAGTAAATGTTTGTGCTAATTTCTTACCTTTAACATCATCAAATGATTTGATATCTGTATTATCTTTATTTACTACTAATACACCTTTAGAATAAGTGTATGGTTCAGAGAATTTATACTTTTCTTTACGTTCATCGTTAATACCAACTTGGTTAGCTACAACATTAAATCTACCTGAATCTAATCCTGCAAACATTGAATCCCATTGAGTCTCTTTAAATTTAACTTTATAGTCCATTTCTTTAGCTACTGCTTTCACTACATCTATATCATAGCCAGTTAATTTATCATTCTTATCGTGGAACGAAAAAGGCGCATAAGTTCCTTCTGTTCCCACTACAAATGTTTTATTCTCACTAACTGATTTATTTTTACTTTCGCTATCTTTTTTACTTGAAGAGTCATTACCACATGCTGCCAGCGTCACTGCCAAAATTAAAGTAATTAACACCATTAATAATTTTTTCATTTCTCGCCCTCTATTCTTATTATTCTTATCGGATTAAAATTAGTTTATTCCTATCCCACTATTTAGTCAATAGATTTTTATCTATAAGATAATATTTTTTTAAATTTCATATAATTTAAATTTCTTGCAATTTTATCATTCTTTTTCTTTCTTAAATATTTCATTATAGAAAATACATTTCATCTTTATTTTTATTTTATAATTTCACACTCATAATAGACGTTGTTCACGTTTGAAAATAATTTTCAAAAATAAAATAACGATATTATTCTATAAAAACAATACCGATTAAAACCTTAATGTATCAATGGTTTCACTTATTTCAAATATGTGACAAAGGCCCCTTTTAATTGTCACAATTTTCGCAACTTTATTTTGTAAGCGTATACAAATGTAAAATTACATGCTAGACTTCGCTTAAATACAAACAAAAGTTTATTTTCAAACAATTGTTTAAATTTTATAAAAAGGAGGTCTCACCTATGAATAGTAATGAAAGAGAGGTTTTGAAACGCATACAAGACAATCCATTTATTTCTCAACAAGAATTAGCACTATCAATTGGTTTATCAAGACCTGCAGTAGCTAATATTATTTCAGGATTAATCCGCAAAGAATATGTCTTAGGTAAAGCCTATGTCTTAAACGAAAATTATCCTATTGTATGTATTGGTGCTGCTAACTTAGACAGAAAGTTTTACGTCCATCATACATTGCAACTAGAAACTTCCAATCCTGTAACTTCTACACGTTCTATAGGTGGTGTAGCTAGAAATATTGCAGAAAATCTTGGTCGAATGGGTGAAACCGTAGCATTTTTATCTACCAGTGGTAATGACAGTGAGTGGGACATGATACACAAATTATCAAGTCCTTTCATGAACCTAGATCATGTGCAACAAATAGAAAATGCAAACACTGGCTCTTACACTGCGCTCATAGACAATGATGGTAATATGCAATACGGCTTAGCTGATATGGAAGTTTACGACTATATCACACCCGAATTTTTAATTAAACGAACACATTTACTAGTTAAAGCCAAATGTATTATCGCAGATTTAAATTTAAGTAAACCTGCCATTGATTTTCTGTGCGCATATTCTGAGAAGCATAACATTAAACTAGTAATCATACCTGTATCATCACCAAAAATGAAACATATGCCTGATTCATTACACGCAATAGACTGGCTTATTATAAATCGAGATGAAACAGAAGCTTATTTTAATATAAAAATCCAAAACACAAATGATATGAAAAATGCTGCACAAAAATGGATAGATAATGGTGTCTCTAAAGTAATCATCACAAATGGAGTTCAAGAACTTATCTATAAAGATAAAAAAACAGAAATCATTAAACCCGTTCTCAGTTCAAATGAGGTTGTAGATGTGACAGGAGCAGGCGATTCATTTTCTAGTGCAGTGGTCTTCAGTTGGCTAAATGGTTTAGGTATAGATGACATACTAAACGCTGGCATGATAAATGCCAGAAAAACGATAGAAACAAATTACACCGTTCGTCAAAATTTAGATAAAAAACAATTATTTAGAGATTTGGAGGAGTATAAAGATGAAACAATACATTGAATTTTCACAAGAAGTACAACAAGGCATGGATAGTAATAAACCTATAGTTGCTTTAGAATCAACTATCATTTCACACGGCATGCCCTATCCACAAAATGTTGAGATGGCTAAAAATGTTGAACAAATTATTAGGAATAATGGTGCAATACCTGCAACCATCGCCTTAATTAATGGGAAAATTAAAATAGGTTTAGAACCTGAAGAACTGACATTACTAGCTAAACATGACGATGTTGCCAAAGTATCACGTCGAGATTTAGCAGAAATTATTGCTACTAAACGTATCGGTGCAACGACGGTTGCATCTACAATGATTTGCGCCGAATTAGCAGATATTCAATTCTTTGTTACTGGAGGAATTGGTGGCGTACATAGAGGTGTTGAGCAAACTATGGATATTTCAGCCGATTTAGAAGAATTAGGACAAACCAATGTCACTGTTATCTGTGCAGGAGCTAAATCGATCTTAGATTTACCAAAAACACTTGAATACCTTGAGACAAAAGGCGTACCTGTGATTGGTTATCAAACCGGGGAACTGCCTGCCTTTTTCACTCCTGAAAGCGGTATTAAATTAAACAGTTCAGCAGACTCACCTGAGACTATTGCTCAAATTTGTAAAGCTAAAAATGATTTAGATTTAAGTGGTGGTATCGTTGTTGCTAATCCTGTACCCAAAGCACATGCGTTATCTAAATCATATATTGATTGCATTATCACAGATGCTGTAAAAGAAGCGGAGGAAAAAGGAATTAGTGGAAAGGATTCCACACCATTTTTACTTGGGAAAATTGTCGAAAAATCTGAAGGTAAGAGTTTAGAAACAAATATAAAACTTGTTGAAAACAATGCAGTTCTAGGAGCTAAAATAGCTGTTGCTTTCACTCAATTGTAGGTGATTTAAATGTCCATTCTATTTTCTATTACTGGTATTCTATTCGCATTAATAATCTCTTTTATTTTTAGTTACGATAGAAAAGCCATTAAATTTAGAAAGCCTTTAACTATGTTAATCATTCAAGTAATTATTGTATTATTTATGATGAATACAACTATTGGTTTAACAACATTAACAACGCTAGGCTCATTTTTTGAATCTTTATTAGATATTAGTAAATCTGGTATCGATTTTGTATTCGGTGGTTTGCAAAATAAGGGGGCTTCTACATTTTTTATTACTGTATTACTTCCTTTAGTATTTATCTCAGTATTAATAGGTGTGTTGAATTATTTTAAAATTCTTCCTTTTATTATCAAATATATTGGCATCATCATCAATAAAGTAACTGGTATGGGGCGTTTAGAAAGTTATTTTGCTATTTCTACATCTATGTTAGGTCAGCCAGAAGTTTACTTAACTATTAAAGAAATGATTCCGAAACTATCTAAAGCTAAATTATATACAATAACTACTTCTGGTATGAGTGCAGTGAGTATGGCGATGTTAGGGTCTTATATGCAAATGCTCGAGCCTAAATTTGTTGTTACTGCTGTGATGCTTAATATTTTCAGTGCATTAATTATTGCTAGTGTAATTAATCCGTATAAATCCGATGACAAAGATGTTGAAATATCAAATTTAACGGCTAATAGCAACGTGCATGAGAACAATACTACAAAACCTAAAAAAGTACCTTTCTTTCAAATGATTGGTGATAGTGCTACAGATGGTTTTAAAATTGCTGTTAGTGTTGCTATTATGCTACTAGCATTCATTTCGCTCATGGAAGCTATCACTGTATTATTCAACTTAGTCGGGTTAGACTTTAGACAATTAATTGGTTTCATCTTTGCACCAATCGCTTTTATTATAGGAATACCTTGGCATGAAGCAGTTCAAGCTGGTTCAATTATGGCTACAAAATTGATTACTAATGAATTCGTTGCTATGCTAGATTTCCAAAAATTAGCCAATACTCTTTCACACCGTACCCAAGGTATTATCTCAGTCTATCTTGTTAGTTTCGCTAACTTTGGTACAGTTGGCATTATTGTTGGATCAATAAAAGGATTTAGTACCGAACAAGGGAATAAAGTCGCTTCATTTGCTATGCGTTTATTACTCGGTTCTACCTTAGCTTCTATCATTTCAGCATCTATGATTGGTTTAGTATTATAAAACTTATTATCGTCCAAATACTTTCATACATCATTGAAAATTAAAATATGACCATACGTCATACCCGCCAATTACCATAGTAATCAAAAAGGATTTCTCACCTAACTACTGTTACTTTACCATACGCTATGCGTATGGTTTTTTACATATAAATAATAGAAAAGCACATTTCCACTTCATTTATAGAAATGTGCTTTTTCTATTATTTATAAACTTTTCCTACAATTTTATATAAATCAATCATCTCTTGGGCAAGATCTTTAAAAGTAATAGCAGTCATCAAATGATCCTGACTGTGCACTGTCAATAATGTCATTGTTATATTTTCACCTTGCGCTTCTTTCGATAACATATTAGTTTGTATATGGTGAGCTTCAAGTATCGATGATTCAGCTTGCTCTAACTTTTGTTGTGCTTCCTTAAAATTGCCTTTCTTCGAAGCGAAAATCGCTTCCATTGCATGACTTTTCGCATCACCACTATAAGCTATAAGTGACATGGCAAATTCTAAATCTTGTTCTTGTTCAGTCATATATTCACCACCTCTAATTAGCCATTAACTGTTCTGCTATTTTTAACACATTGGCACCATTCATCGTGCCATAATCTCTCATTTCAATAACATCCACTGGTATGTTTTTATTACTACACTTTTTATTATATTCTTCTTTTTTAAAACGCACTTGAGGCCCAAGTAACAGCACATCGACAATGCCATCATCAATTTTTTGATCGGCCTCCGAAGTAGAAACCGCGAAAATATCTCTATCTAAGTTTTGACTTTCTGCTTCTTCTTGCATTTTTTGAACAAGCATACTTGTACTCATCCCTGCTGCACAAACAAGCATAATTGTTTTTTCAGCCATATAAATACCTCCTCTATTTTTATTTTTAACGCTGAATTGACCTTGCTATCATTGATACCGTATGTCTTTCTCCTCTAATAGCTTTACTTAACTCAAATATATTATTTACTGGAGCTAACCCTCCAAATCCTGCATCACCAATATGCTGTATATCTACACCACAAATTTTATTACGAATTGCAAAATCTCTAATTGTGCTTGGATCAGAACTTTCTTGACTTGTGCCAATTGCCGACATAACTAAACCACCATGTTGATGAACTGCTTTAACTATTTCTTTTAACTGAATTTCATCAAAACCTGGTACAGTACCAATTGATGGAGATAAAATAATATCTGCACCAGCATCTATAAATTTATTTACAAATTTTTTCGTAATTACGGGTTCATCGACACCTGAACTATGCATCTTGCCAGCTATAATTAATCCACTAAAATTTGCTCTTGTATCTGAAATAGCATTGACAATTCTTTCATTAGACACCCCAGTACCTGGATTTCCTGTCATGCAAATAAAATTTATGCCTAATTGCTCTAATGCTTTTACTGTTTTCGGGCTTGCCTGTCTACCTTCACTTATATTTAACTTCTCTTCTGTCATTGTTGCTTGAATATCTACTGGTTCTAAATTCACACCAATTGGTCTGGCTACAAGTCTTCTTAATTCTTTAATGACATGCTTATTCTTATCTATATTTACAATCTTGGGATCAAATGCATCTAGTCCATTTAATAAAATCAAGTCTGCTCCAAATGCTCTTGATAGCTCTGAATTCGTAATATCAGGAATAACAGGTGTGCGAGTTACGACATTTTCCGCTAGTACAACACGACCATCACTTGCCTTTATACTTTGTTTTAATTCATCAGATGTCATTTCTACTATTTCTGAAGCATTTGCACTTATTAATCTTTTCACCATATTATCTCCCCTTTATTTTTATTCTTCAGTTTTCTTCATATTCTCTGCTTCTTTTTGTTCTAACTGTAGGTTATATTTTTCCATTGACCGATAAAAAGGATAATAAAGTAAAATGTCTACTAGGATACATACCATTTGAATCACAGACCCACTGTAATGACCCGTTGCTAAAAATCCACTTATTATTGGTGGAATCGTCCAAGGCATCGCTGTACCATTTGTAAGATGTACCAATCCACTTGCCATAGCAAAATAAGTTATTGTTGCATTAATCATTGGAGCTAAAATAAACGGCACGATAAGTCTCACATTTAACACTACTGGTAAACCAAACAATGTAGGCTCATTAATATTAAATATACCCGGCATTAGTGTCAGTGGTGCCATTGTCTTCGTAATCTTACTAGAGCGTTTCTTAAATGCTAAAATTGCAATCACAATTACCAGACCAATGGTTGAACCACCGCCACCCATAAACACAAAATTATCTATAAATGGTTGTGTAATAATATGCGGTAATTCACCATGTGGATTAGCTTGATATGCTAGACGGTTTTCATCTATATTTTTCAACCATATCGGTTGCATAACAGCATTAACTACATTGGCACCATGGATACCTACAAACCAAAATGCGCTATTGAGACCAACTAAGATAATTGTTCCAATCAAAGTGCCCCCCATAAGACTCAATGGAACACCCAATGTATTGACAATAAGTTCATGAATATTACCGAAAGGTAAATTATCTAGCATTATATAGACAATTAGCCACATAATAATGATTACAGCTCCTGGTATTAATGCGCTGAAACTTTTAGAGACAGCTGGTGGGACCTGATCAGGCATTTTTATTCTTATATTTCTATTAATAAACCATTGAAATATTAAACCTGAAATAATACCAACAATTAAAGCAACGAATAGCCCCTGACTCCCCATATACATCTGCGGGATCGCTTCTTCTGGTGTCTTTCCGCCAGTCATTACTTTTGGTGTCACAACTAAAAAAGCAGACATAGAAATTATCCCAGCCGAAACACCATCTGTATTGTATTGCCGTGCAATACTATGTGCTACTCCAAAACTTGCTACCAATCCCATTAACCCGAACGTACCATTAACTGCTTTCATTAAATATGGTTGAATACCTTTTGATTCTAGCCATTCAATCCATCCCGGTACTGCAATGCCACTGATAACTAAAAATAATGAGCCAATGATAATTAAAGGCATTGCAACTATAATCCCATCCCTTAATGAAATTAAAATTTTATTAGACCCCAGTTTTGAAGCAGTAGGTAACAAATACTTTTCTAATGTGTCATTTAGCTTACTCACATTAACACCCCTTATAAACCCAAACTGAAAACATATTTAAAATTTCTATAAAAGTATAGATGAATTATCTTTAAGTGATTTTCACCACTAAGCGTGCCACTTCTCCTCGAGCTAAACGGTCAAAGCCTTCATTTAGTTCGTCTAATGATAAAGTATCTGTTAATAATTGATCTACAGGTAGACGCGATTGTTTATATAAATTTATAAACCTTGGTATATCTCGTTCAGGGACGCAACTCCCTACATATGAACCTTTAACTGTGCGTTCTTCTGCTGCAAGTGTGACTTGTGGAAAAGAAAAATTATGCTTTGGGTCAGGCAGACCAGTTGTAGTAGTCGTGCCACCACGTTTTGTTATTTGATAAGCAACTTCCATTGCTGGCACAACTCCAGCAGTTTCAAAAGCATAGTTAACACCCCCACTTGCATAGGCTTTAACATTTTCAACTACATTATCATCTCCTGAGTTAAATACTGCTGTTGCACCTAATGACTGTGCTAACTTAAATTTATCTTCATTTATATCTAATGCTATAATCTCACTTGCACCTGCAAGACGAGCACCTAAAATAGCATTAAGCCCAATACCACCTAATCCTACAACTGCTACTGTGCTCCCTGCACTAATGTTAGCTGTATTTATAACTGCACCAATTCCTGTTATCACTGCGCAACCAAATATGGCTACTTTTTCAAAGGGGATATCCTTATCTACCTTAACAATTGAATTGGTTGAAACAACTGCGTATTCCGCAAACCCCGAGATACCTAAATGATGATACATCGTTTGATCATCTTCTGACTGTAAACGAAAACCACCTGTTAACATTTCTCCTTTTTCGTTAGAAGCTGCACCATTTTCACATAGTGCTGGTCGTCCTTCTTTGCATGGGATACAGTGACCACAACTAGGAATAAATGTACATACGACATGATCCCCCTTTTCAAAATCTGTAACGTCAGGTCCTAATTGTATAACCTCTCCTGCCGCTTCATGACCTAATACCATTGGCATAGGTCTAGGACGACTACCGTTTATTACGGACAAATCTGAGTGGCATAATCCTGTAGCACCAATTTTTATCAACACTTCATTAGTTTTAGGTTCAGATAGTTCTAATGTTTCTATAGTTATAGGCTTGCTTTTAGCGTATGGCTCTATGCTTCCCATTTCATGTAATACTGCAGCTCTTATCTTCATTTAAAAGCCTCCTTGATTTATGTGTCTAAATAATTACAATAAATACTAATGTTAAAAGAATATTATTCATAGTATCCATCAGTAGATTTTCTTAATCCTTCAAATTGCTCTCTATCATGACCAAACCAAATTTGCGCACCTTTTTCATCGGCTAAACGTTTAATTTTTTCTACTGATTTAGTCCAACCAATTGAATCATATAAAATACCTGGAGGTTTTAACGTCTCTCCCATGCTCTCTTTCGTATAAATTGCATCGGAAGCTAATATTATAGTACCAAGCTCAGCACTTTCTATCTCTAAACCAACCATTCCCCATGCATGGCCACTACCATAATTTAAAATACGAACCCCCTCTACAAGCTTCAAATTATCTTCTTCTTTTTTAATCGTTCTCCATTTTAAGTTATTCTTAATCCATGCATCGATATCAGCCCAAATATAAGCACCTTCTTGTTGATTACGAGCATAAGTCTGCATCGTTCCATTCAATTCGTCATCATGAACGATAACGGTTGCATTGATAAAATATTCTAAGCAACCTGCATGATCTAAATGTAAGTGTGACGCCACCACAAAATCCACTTCCTTTGGATCCACATTGATTTGTTCCAAACGATTTGGTAAGTGACAGGATTCATCAGCAAAATAAGGAAATGCTTTTTGAGTAGCATTAATCCACCTACCATTCTCACCCATTGCATTGGGATTACATGCAGTATCAAACAATATTTTAGCTTCAGGATGATCTATAAACACTGTGTAAATTGGAAATTCGTGCATTTCATTTTTGGCTTCAGGGCTGTCTAAAGTAGCTTGATTTGAATTAGCAATCATCAAATTCTTATCCATTTTCATACGTCCATTATCTAAAACATACATTTTCATGCGTTCTTTATTCACATTCACCATCACGATACACCCCTTTTCAAATTGTATAATTACATTATAATTGTAAACGTTTACAAAAATCAATTTTTTATTTATTTTAAAATTCAATAATTGTTATTCTAAGAAACAATACGCTTAAAAATAAAAACGCAGTGCAGAAATCTAAAATAATTTCTTTAGACATCTGACTGCGCCATTAACTTCATTTCAATCACTAATATGATTATAATTTAGTTATATTTATTCAATTGGAATATTTCATCATCCACGATAACTTCTACATTAGCATGTTGTCGCAATATACTGGCAGGTAACGATTCGGATATATCACCTTCTAAGAGTTGTTTAATTGCATATTGTTTATGTTCACCTAATGCCAACAAAATAATCCTCTTCGCTCGCATAATAGATGAAAGGCCCATCGATATCGCTTGTTTAGGTACATTTTCAATTGTTTCAAAGTTTTTACTATTCGCCTTAATTGTTGAAGAGGTCAAATCCACTACGCTCGTCACGCTATCAAAAGATGTATACGGCTCATTAAAACCAATATGCCCATTTTCACCAATTCCTAAAATTTGAATATCTGCAGGACCTATATCACGTAAAAGTCGTTCGTAATTCCTAGATTCTTGTAAAACATCTTTTGCATTTCCCATTGGTAAATGTATATTATCCTTTTTCCATGAATCATTATGCTTAAATAAATGTTCATTCATATACACATGATAGCTCTGTTCATGATCTGGTGCTAAACCAACATACTCATCTAAATTAAACGTAACCGCACGTGATAAATCAACTAGATTAATATTTAATAATTCTGATAGATATTTATACACGCCTATCATTGTACTGCCTGTGGCCAAACCTAAAACTGTATTAGGTTTAGTCTTAAGTTGTTTTAACAGCTCAGTTGCTAAGTATTGACTAGCTATAGTTTGATTCTTCAAATTTGTAACATTCATCTTTTCACCATATCTTTATTCAATATTTGATATCCTTTCCTATCTTTTTACATGTTGTATTACAATTTTTCATTCTCTAAAAGCGTCTCAACTTCATTTTTTATCGTAGTAACATGAGGACCATATATAACTTGAACGCCATTCCCTTTTTGAATAACTCCTCTAGCTTGCGTGGCTGTTAGCAAAGATTTATCCACTTCTTCATCACTGTTTAACGTCACTCTTAAACGAGTAGCACAGCAATCAACTACATCTATATTTCCTTTACCACCAAGTGCTTGAACTATTGTCTTAGCACGATCCGTTGCTTCTACAGTTTCTGTCGTCGCTTCATCTTCACGGCCCGGCGTTTTGAAATTGAACTTCGTTATCAAGAATCTAAAAATAATGTAATATATCATAAACCAGATTATACCAACCGGGATTACCCACAAGAAATTTGTTTTAGAATTTCCTTGAAGCACACCAAATAATAAAAAGTCTATAAAACCTCCACTAAAAGTTTGGCCTACAGTTATATTAAAAATGTCTGCCATCATAAATGCTAGTCCGTCTAAAAATGCATGAATCACATATAATATAGGAGCAACAAATAAAAAACTAAATTCTAATGGTTCTGTAATACCTGTTAAAAACGATGTTAAAGCTGCAGAGAGCATCAATCCTCCTACAACTTTTTTACGTTCTGGTTTAGCTGTATGGTAAATTGCTAAAGCTGCCCCACAAAGCCCAAACATCATGGTAATAAATCTACCAGACATATATCGTGAAACACCTGAAAAGTATTTTGTAACGTCAGGATCCCCTAATTGTGCAAAGAAAATATTTTGTGTCCCTTGAACCATATGTCCTTTAACTTCTAACGATCCTCCCAAAGCTGTTTGCCAAAATGGTAAGTAGAAAATATGATGCAATCCAAAAGGGCCTAATAATCTCAAGATAAAGCCAAAGAAAAACGTACCAATTATCCCTGTTTTGTCTACTAATCCACCGACACCAAAGATCCATCCTTGTACTGTTGGCCAAACGAAAAACATAATGACACCCAATACAATCGAAGCAATTGCTGTAATAATCGGTACAAAACGCGATCCTCCAAAGAAGCCAAGGTAGTCAGGTAGCGATATTTTATGAAACTTATTGTGTAAAAGCGCTGTCATTATACCAGTGACGATTCCACCAAATACCCCTGTTTCTACAGTTTGAATACCTAGTACCATACTTTGTCCTACTTCAGTTAAATTGTCTTTTGCTAATGTTCCACTTATAGTTAACAAACCATTCATAGATGCATTCATGATTAAAAACCCAAGCATTGCTGCTAATCCAGCAGTTCCTTTATCACTCTTTGCCAACCCTATGGCTACACCTACCGCAAATATAACTGGTAAGTTTTGAAAAACAATATTCCCAGCAGATGACATTAAAATAAAAATATTCTGTAATAAACTAATATCTAATACTGGATAAGCTTTAATCGTATTCGGATTACTTAATGCACCACCGATGCCTAATAATAATCCTGCTGCCGGCAAAATTGCTATGGGTAACATAAATGATTTCCCAAATTGTTGTGCTCTTTCAAACAATTTACTCATAATAGCTAACCTCCTAATTAACCTAAATATACAATCACAGAAAATAATAATCAATATTTATTTTTATATTGAAAATTATTTTCATAAAACGATTTACTTCGCTTGCAATAACCATATAAATCCATACAAAAAAGAGGCCGACATTTATAAATGTCTTAGCCTCGGATAATATATTGGCAATGCCTAACAATATTGATATTGAAAGTCAGCTCTCATAATTTTTACAATAAAAGTTGCTATACTAGTACAAGGTGAACGGAAAAGTTAGTTTGAAAAATATTTTTGTCCTAATCTTTTGTAAGATAATTATTTAAAATATGCCACCTAATGTAACCGCCATAATTGCTTTAATGGAATGTAATCTATTTTCTGATTGATCAAAAATAACAGCATGCTTCCCTCTGAATATATCGTCTGCAATTTCCATTTCAGTCAGACCGTATGTTTCATATATTTTTTGACCTACTTCTGTGTTCACATCATGAAATGCTGGTAAACAATGTAACACTATAACATCTGGATTCATCGTATTCATTAGCATTGCTTCATTTACTTGGTAAGGCAATAATTGATTGATACGGGACTCTAACAATCCATCATCTTCGCCCATAGAGAACCAAACATCTGTATAAATTGCATCAGTTTGATATATCGCTTGTTGAATATCATCAGTAATCAAAATTTCACTTTGTGAATCAGCAGCATATTTTTGAGCCAATATTTGAATATCTTTATTCGGTTGTAAAGATTCTGGTGCAGCAATATGAACATTAACACCTAATATTGCGCCAGTAATTAATAAATCATGTGCTACATTATTTCTAGCATCGCCAACATAAGTTAATGTCTTTCCTTTTAAAGTGCCCCAGTTCTCTTTTAAAGTGAAGAAATCCGCAATCATTTGTGTTGGATGCCATTCGTTAGTTAAGCCATTCCACACTGGTACACCAGCGCTTGTTGCAAGTGATTCTACGTCTTTTTGGTGATGTCCTCTAAATTCAATACCATCATACATTCTACCTAATACTTTTGCAGTGTCTTCTGCAGACTCTTTAACTCCTAAGTGAATATCTCCTTGTCCAAAATATTCAGGGTAGGCACCTAAATCATAGGCAGCAACACTGAAAGCTGAACGAGTTCTTGTAGACGGTTTTTCAAATAGAAATGCTAAATTTTTACCTTTTAAATAAGGATGCGGGATATTACGCTTTTTCTTTTCTTTTAATTCACCAGTAAAATCAATTAAAGTGTTCAACTCATCAGCAGAAAAATCGCATGTTTTCAAAAAATGTTTACCTTTAAATGTCTGTAACTTGTTTAGTGCTGTTGTGTACGCCCCAATTACATCACTCCAATATTTTTATAAGATTTATATACATAATAACTGTAATATTAAATAAAATCAAGCATAAATATACCTTTTAATGTATATTATTGAATTATCTCATAATTATTTTATCTTAAGAAACTCTATTTTTGATTATTTCTACACATAAGCGTAATTTTATGTCACTTAAGTAATTAAAATATCTGACAATAAACACTTATGAAGTTAAAAGTTTTATTTATGCGTTGCAAAATATTCATTAGCTTTTTTATAGTATCTTTATGTTGTAATAAGTTAATCAATGGAGGTGAATTGTGATGTTTAAAGAAATCTTAGCTCTTATAAAACAAATCGCTGCTCATTTTGTTTCTGGCGGTTTTCAAGAAAAATAAACAAGTACATTATTGTTCCACTTCAAAAACCTCATAATTACATTAAATTTAAAAAATGAATATAGTAACCAGTCATTAAGCGTCGATTTATAAAAAGCCTATTAACTATCCCACCATAGCTTAATAGGCTTTTTATTGTGTACTTATTATCAAATTTTATAATTAGTTTTTGTATAATAATTTCATATTCATTCAAAAAGTGGATATGAAATTTTATTTTCAATTTATTACATACAAAACAGGAAGTATAATCAATAATTTTAGTAAAAATTGATTTCTGTCCTACTTCCTGCTTTAATCTAAGTTCTTTATTCAATTGGTTATAATGTCTTAAAAAGCTTCCTTATTTTCACTTATACCTCTCTCTTCTGGTGTTTTTAAGAAGCGCGTCATAATAGCACTAGCTACATATAACCCAAATATTAAGTACATCATACCTTTTACGCCAATACTATCGTAAAACAATGCAACTAACCCTGGTCCAGCAAAAACACATAATCCTGCTCCTAAATTCAATATTGCCATTGCTGGGCCTTTGTCACCATCATGAACAAGAGACGGTACAAGCGCCGATATTGGCACGAAACCTGCTAAACACATCCCCCATAAAAACCCAACAGTTCCTACGATAAATACATTCCCTGTAAAAATTTCAGGGATAAAATATAATCCTAAAGTGAATACAGCACAACCGACACCGCCGATATATGAAATGGTATTCTTCCATCCTATTTTGTCGCTCAAAGCCCCAAATATTATATTAAAAATAATATTGGCTATAAAAATAGTCCCCCAAATATTCAGCCATGTTGTTGTAGCTATACCTTTGGTTGATAAATATATTGGAAGAAACAATGGAAATGCGTATTGAGCTGCTTGGTTTATAATTCTTACAATACAGGCTACTGCTACACGAGGTTCTCTTTTTAATATTGTAATACCAGCACCCATTTCTTTCAGATGGGTTTTAAAACCACCTTCTTTATGTTCAAGTTCAAATTGATCACGATTTACAAATACTGCCAAAAATGTTCCGATAAGTACCCAAATAATAGCTGTCCATAAAGTAAAGAAATGCCCAAATAATTGAATTGTAATTGATGAATAAAATGAACCAAGGACACTTAATCCTCCTGTAAATACAAACCAAAACCACCCAACAGCTGCACCTAAACGTTTTTGTGGAGAACGATATGCAACCCAAACTAAAAATGAATAAGCAAATAAAGGATAACCAAAACCTCTAATTGCATATGACGGTATCATCATTTCATAGTTCATAGCTGGAATTGCTAGACCTACAAAAATAATATGTCCAATAATATATAACAATGTACCTAATAACATTACTTTTCGTGGCCCAATCACTTCTACTAAGACACCAGAAAACCATGACCCTATGGCAATAGTTACACCATAACAAGTGGTTAATAATGCTGTTTGGTGTACGGATAAACCTTGGTCATGTAAATATGGGCTAATCCACGCTAATTCTAGACCATCTCCCATCATAAATATAAGTACACCCATATAGCCCCATATTAATGTCGGTGGTATTCCCATTTTAGCTAATTTATCATTCATCTATAACACCCCTGTTTATAAAATATAATTTCTAATTATCCTTAATTTCAAGAATATTTTCCCCTAATGCTAAAGTTACTTTATCCATAAAGTGCTATTCATAAAATTGGAAAACGCTTTCAGATATTGTAGTTATTTTATTTCATTTTTTTATTTTATGCAAATTTATTTTCGTTTGTTTTCGTTATTTTAGGTTATTAGTAATGAAATGTTGAAATTCAAATTTTAAAAACGTCATGCTGACCCATTCTTTCTTGTTTGAAAAGTGTATTTTCTCAAAAATATAATAGATTTTTAATGGAATTTTTTATTTAACAATGATTGAATTTTTTTATGAATGCGATTACAATTAAGGATATTTAGTCATCATATGACTTGATGATATCTATTTTATGGGAGATGTGATTTTTATGATGCTTCTTGTTGCTTTTAGTGCAGTTATTGTTCCGTTTATTTTCTTAGTATTATTACGTATGTCTGCATTAAAAGGGATGGCGATAAGTGCAATTATTATAACGTTATTAGGAATTTTTGTTTGGGGAATGAATGGCGATGTTATTATTGCATCATTATTACAAGGTACGCACAAAACACTTACTATTCTTTATATTTTATTCGGCGCTCTCTTATTACTCAATACATTACGTCAAACTGGTGCAGTAACTCGTATTAATGAAGGGTTTAAAAAGATATCAGGTGATATGCGTGTCCAAGTTATCTTAGTCGCCTTTTTATTTGGTTCTTTAATTGAAGGTGCCTCTGGTTTTGGAACGCCTGCAATGGTAACTGCTCCACTAATGGTTGCGTTAGGGTTCCGTCCGATTATCGCAGTTGTAACTGCACTAGTTGCAGATAGCGTAGCCGTTTCATTTGGTGCTGTTGGTACACCTGTCCTTGTAGGACTTAGCACATTAAATGACGCAGATAGTTCTTTCTTTCAATCGACGGCAGAACGTATTACAACTTTAGATTTATTGAGTGGTATTTTCATACCTATTATTTTAATTACTGCAATGGTGATATTCTTCGGCAAAAATAATAAACTTAAATCGATCGTTGAAATGTTACCTTGGCTTGCTCTAATTGGTATTGTTTATGCAGGATCTGCTTTTGTGTATTCCTTTTTATTTGGCGCAGAATTTGTTGCTATTTTAGGTTCTTTAACTGGATTAATCGTTGCTGTTATTACCGCTAGAAAGGGCTGGTTATTACCAAAAGAAGAATGGACAGATGGCTTGAATCCTGATTATGAAGTTAGTACAAAAGAACAACCAATGCCATTGTTAACTGCTTGGGCCCCTTATTTAATGGTTGTTGTCTTATTGTTACTCACAAGAACTGTTCCAAGTATCAAACATTTTACAACGAATGTATTGGATATTTCTTGGAATAACATTTTAAATTTTGAGTCAATCACATCTGAATGGGAGATTTTATATTCACCAGGAACTATCCTTATACTTTCAGCGATTTTTGCTGTTTTTATACAGCGTAAACCATTAAAAGATATAGGTCATGCTAGTCTCGATTCATTAAATACCATCAAGACAACTGGAATTACACTCATTGCTACTCTTGCAATGGTACATGTATTTATTAACTCTGGCATTAATACACATGATTTAATCAGTATGCCAGAATATATAGCTAAAGATATGGCACACTACTTAGGACCTATTTGGTTATTTGTCGCTCCATTTTTAGGTGCGTTAGGTTCATTTATAACAGGAAGTGCAACTGTTTCTACATTGACATTCTCACCTATTCAATTAAATATTGCTCAAACAATTGGTGCCGAACCATTCACTGTATTAGCAGCTCAAATTATCGGAGCAGCAGCCGGAAATATGATATGTGTACACAATGTTGTAGCAGTTTGTGCTGTTGTTGATATGCCTGGCAAAGAAGGAAGTGTTATTAGAAAAACACTCGTACCTGCGTTACTATATTGCCTACTTGTAGGTATAAGCGGTTTCCTATTTACGTGGCTATTCTTTTAGCTAAAAAAACGTCTTGCCATTAAGCAATAGCAACATGTCTTAAAAATTAAATTTAGAATTGGACTTATCAATCAATAACTTAAAACTAAATTTCAGTTTAAGTGTAATTCATATGCTATAAAATACATTAAAGTCCCACTAGCTCAATCAAAAGAGAAGTGGGACTTTTTGTTATCTTAAATTATTTAATTGTCATCCTTTAAATACTTAATGCTAATAAAGTTTAACAGAGAAATTATAACGGTTCCTGGTAAAAGGACTCCCCCGAGATTAATTAAAAAATGATTAGGCTTACAAACCTTAAAGGTAAAGTATCATCAGCATAATTAGAGGATGATGATATTTTACTAGAAACTTTTTCTTCAAATGTTTAAAATTTTTAGTTTGTGTTGTTATAAATCTCGTTAAACCTTTTTATTTTCCAAACAATCATTTCTTTGTTCAAACTAAAACATGAGACTCTACTCTCTATTCTTAATAATAAACCTTTATAGTTTGATCATTACCTTAGATGATAATTTAGAATTTGCAGCTATTTCAAAAGCTTCTCTAAAGTTTTCGATATCATATGTTTGAGTAATCACATTAATTATCTTCTCATTTTTCGCTAACACTGTTAAAGCATCTTCAATTTCTCTATTAAAACGATAACATCCACGATAAGTAGCCTGTTTGATATTAATCGGACTTAAGTTAATTGGTGAAGCTTTATCCTGTAAATTACCAACTTGAATTATTGTACCACCTATATTTACAGCCTTAAATGCAGTCGTTACTGCTGGAGCAGCTCCAGAACACTCTAGTACTATATCGTATCTATCTTCAGGAATATTATTATCTGTAATATTTAATGTTTCGATATCACCTAAATTATGTGCACGCGCTAATGGTTCTTCTAACATATCACTTATCGTCACGCTTTCTGCTCCCAAGGTATAACCTGCACTTGCAGCTAGTAATCCAATTGGACCAGCTCCTGACACAAGTACTTTTTTACCTGTAACACCACCTGCTAAATTAATCGCATGCATGCCCACACTAAGTGGTTCAGCTAACGCTCCCATCTTTAAAGAAACTTTATCTGGTAGTGGTAATATTTGCGCTTTATCTACTAGCATTTTTTCTACCATACCACCTTGTTTATGTGGTAAATATCTAGCCGATCCTAAATATGAACCATTCGGCCATATCTCTGGATTATGTGGCGCATGTGGTAATTTATCCCCATAGGTAGCAGGGTGCACTGTAACTTTTGTCCCTTTTGGGAGTATCGTTCCTTTATAATCCATAGATTCAAGTAAAACTCCGCTTAATTCATGGCCCGGTATTAATGGTTCTCTAATCACTGCTGGACCACTGGCACCTTCTGCCAAATAGTGTAAATCCGAACCACATATACCCACATACTTAACTTCTATAAGCACTTTTTCAGGATTATTTTGTGCACTTATTTCTTCAACTTCTTTTAATTCAATATCTTCTTTTCCATTAATAAATACAGCTTTCATCGTATTCATTCTCCTTTCAAATTAAATAATCATATTTAAAATCAATACAAATACTAGGCCGCAAACTGATATCGCTGTCTCTAAAACGGACCACGTTAAAAAAGTTTCTTTTACAGTCAATCCAAAATATTCTTTAAAAATCCAAAATCCAGTATCATTCACATGTGAGAATATAATACTCCCTGCGCCAATGGCTAATGTTACTAATGCTAGATTAGCATCTGTGGCTTGTAATAAAGGCAATACTATACCTGTAGTAGATAAAGCGGCAACTGTTGCTGAGCCTTGTGCAACCCTCAGCAAAGAAGAAACAATCCAAGCTAATAAGATTGGGGACATACTAGAGCCGACAAACATGTGCTCAATTGTTTTTCCTACACCTCCATCAATCAAGATTTCCTTAAATGAACCGCCTGCGCCTAAAATAAGTAACATCATACCAATTGGAATAATGGCAGATGTAGCGCTGTCCATAATTTGATTCATTGTCCTCTTTCTACGAATCCCCATCGAATACATAGCAAAGAGTAATGAAATTAGCATTGCTATTGGTGCATTACCAATAAAATAAATAGCACTTTCAAATTGATTGGTTGCACCATCTTGATGACCAGTGATCATTTGTACAATTGTCGCAAATAACATCAATATAACTGGTAACAATGCAGTAAATACACTAAGTCCAAACCCTGGTTGATCTTTTTCTTCAATCGATACTTCAGAAACAATATTGGTCATATCAATTTCTTTACTATATGCACTCGGAGACAATTTAGGTAACATTTTGACTAATAAACCACCAACAATGACCACCGTTGGAATCGCTACCATGAGTCCATATAATAATACTTGTCCTAAATTGGCATTTAACTCTTTTGCAATGACTACTGGACCAGGATGTGGAGGTAAAAAACCATGCGTTACCGAAAGGGCAATAGCCATTGGTATACCAATCTTCATATGTGATACACCTAAGCGCTTTGCAATTGTAAACGCTAAAGGTATCAATAGTACTAATCCAACTTCAAAGAAAAGGGCAATACCAATAATGAATGACGCTAAAATCATTGCCCATTTAATATATTTCTCACCAAATTTATCTATAAATGTATCTGCAATTCTATTTGCGCCACCACCATCAGCAAGAAATTTACCTAAAATAGCTCCTAACCCAAATATTATTGCTACACTTCCTAAAGTACTCCCCATACCTTTTTCAACAGTTTCTACTATCTTGTCTAGTGGCATACCTAAAATCATACCAGTAAAAATTGATGTCACTATCAAAGATATAAAGGCATTAATCTTGCATTTAATAATTAAAAATAACAGTACAATAACACCTAATACAACACTAATTAATGGCCAGAACTCTCCAAACATTTCAACACTCTCCTTTTGTCTCATATGTAGCTGTCCATAGCTTTTATAATTTCTACACTTGTTCCACATTATGAAATGTTATATCATATAATAGAATACTTTATTAGTATAAAGCGAAAATGAAAACGTTGTCAATTTGAGGAGTGGAATTATGTCAAATGTTCAATCAATCGATCGTGCATTAAATTTATTAGAATTGATATCACATCATAGCCCGATATCATTAAATGAACTTGTAACAAAAACACAATTATCTAAAACGACTGTGCACCGTTTAGTTAAATCTTTAATCGATAATCATTATGTAAAACAAAATCCATTAACACACCAATATGAATTAACTTATAAATTATTTCAATTAGGCTATTCTAGCATCAAAAACATTGACTATTTGAATATCGCTAAAAGTTTTATTAGTCAACTTTCTTTCAAAGTCAATGAAACGTGTCATTTAGTCATTGAAGATAAAAATGAAATTCTTTATATTGAAAAATTTATTCCAAATGACGCGATTTATACAATGGCTTCTAAAATAGGTCTACGCGCACCTATGTATTGTACTGCCGTGGGAAAAGCAATATTATCTAAGTATGATGACTATACGATTCAAG
Organism: Staphylococcus sp. AS1337; assembly: GCF_051408735.1. Classification (NCBI taxonomy): domain Bacteria; kingdom Bacillati; phylum Bacillota; class Bacilli; order Caryophanales; family Staphylococcaceae; genus Staphylococcus; species Staphylococcus sp. AS1337. The sequence continues at coordinate 311,722 of NZ_JBOIHZ010000003.1, forward strand.
CTGTTTGGGATAATTCTAAAATTATCCCCTACACAAAGCACACTATCACTAACTTTGATGATTTTATGGAGGAAATTGAAATGATTCGTAAACAAGGTTATGCAGAGGATAAAGAAGAAAATGAAGAAGGCATTTATTGTATTGGCACTTATTTCGTTAACTATCGTAATGAAGTACAGGGCGCGATTAGTTTGTCCTTTTCAACAACCCAATTGCAAAAAAAAGAATTTTATATTACTCAACTCCAAAATACAGCAAATAACATTTCAAAAAATTTAGGTTTTATAAATTCTTAATATTATCATCATCGTTATTATTTTGATAAAGTACAGTTAAATCATTTATTATATATGGGTACTACGTGGGGATGGGATATGCATATGAAATTTAAAAGTATAACGTTATTAACGTCAGAATTGGAAGAAACAAGACAGTTTTATGAGGAAACATTAGAGTGTACGGTTGAAATCATTGACCAAGAATCATTTATGGTTGAAATTGGTGAAACAGAATTGTATTTTAGACATGCACATGACATTAACCAACCTTATTATCATTTTGCTATTGATATTCCTTATAATCATTTTTTTGAAATGAAAAACCATTATCAAAACATTTTATTTCTATTAATGGAGGACAAACAACATACAACTTACTTTGAAACTTTTGCTGCACATTCTGTTTACTTCAATGATCCTTCTGGAAATATTGTCGAATTAATTGCTAGAGTCTCTAATATGGCGGAGGAACCTGAATTTTCAAGAATTAGCGAGATTGGTTTTGTATGCAATGATACAGAGTCTGTCTATCAAGCTTTAACACAATATCAGTTGGAAACGCATGAACAAAGACAATTTGTACCTGACGACTTGAATTTTCTAGGTGATAAACATGATGAAAGTTTTATTTTATTAACGCCTGAACATAGACGGTGGTTCTTTTCTGAAAAGACATCATTCGCCTTCCCAATAGAAATTAAAACGCAACAATTTGATTTAACTTATGACCACTTTCAACAATGGCATATAATGCCATCATAATTATGACATAATAAAAGCGATACACATTTCACATATAAAATCAGCAATTTTGATTTCACACGTATGCGCATCGCTTTTTCAAAATATTCAAGACTTTTCTGGTCTCGGCCATATAAAATAACTTAAAGCTATCAATAAATCTATCACTAATATTAAAGTCCATAGTTTAATTACATGAACCAGTGCTGTTAGATAACCGGAATATCCGACAATTCCAATGATTATCCATAGCAATCCAGTACCTATAATATAGGCAAACACATGTCTAATCCAACTTATTAAATATTTTTTTGCATGCTTAATTCCAGTAGCTTTGATAGGTCGTTCACCTGTTTTCAAAACGAAGTATTTAAATCTTTTATCTGCCCATCTAATCATTTGTTTACCAAATGCTATAGAAACACCTATATAAACTGCTGCTATACCATGTGGCATTGTAGCCGCTGCCCCGTTTAACAAATCTAAGCTCATAGTAATAACTAAAGTTAAATCAATAACAGGCGTAAGTACCAAGAAAAATAATCCTAACTTTTCTCTCCTCATCACATAGCGTGATATCAGTCCGAGTACAATAAACACCCAAAATAATATTTCTGCTGCTATAAGTAATATTACAATCCAATTCATATTTTCACTCCTTTAACCAAGAATTCACTTCATTTACTACTAACTGAATAATATCTTCATTTGCTATCATTTCTGAGTTTAATAATTTATGCAATGCTAACCCATCTAATAAAGCGTGTGCTTTTATAATTGACAAATTTTGATTCAACGAATTATCTAATAAATCGTGTTTGTCTAAATACGTTATTGATAACTCAATTAATGACTTAATTTCATCCCTCATGAATTCTTTGCCAATCTGATGTAATTCATAATGAAAAGCCATCCAAACTTCCATATCGGCATGTCGTTCTTTATCAAGTGGTATAACAGCCAACAGACCTTGTATTACTTTATCTACAATGGATAATTCTTCATTACTATATATGTCTTGGATTCTTTGCTTAACTTTTGCTATAACTTCCAAAAATACCATTTCAAGTAACTTGCTATGATTCGGATAATAATAGCGTATTTGTCCTGGTGTCATTTTTGCTAAATTTGCAATGTTCCTAACTGTCGCACCTTTAGCACCTTCATTTACTATGGATTGCCATGCAAACTGAACAATTTGCTTTTTTTTCTTTTCGTGATCTACAATTTTCGGCATCTTCGTCATCCTTTTTAATACAACTGTGTTAATTAAGCCCAAATAAAGGGAGTCAAATTATTCACTTCATCTTAACACTTTTTAATACAACTGTGTTAAAAAAGAGAAAATAAAGACACAAAACATAGATTGTGTCTTTATTATTTTTATTAATTTCAATTTATTCTGTCACTTGAGATTTATCACTGACAAACTTTTTTAACGTTTTGTTCAGCCCGTCTTTCGCTTCTTGATCATAGCCATATGTCCCATCTTCATTTGCAGTAATATGCTTATCTAAAATAAATCTACCTTTATGAATCGTATCTGCACCTAGCTCTTTAATCACTGGGTCTAAGCTATATTGAATCGCAAGTACATGCGCAAATGTGCCACCTAATGCTAAAGGTAATACAGTTTTCCCAGTAAATGCACCACGTGGTAATAAATCGAGATAAGTCTTAACTATACCTGAATATGCTGCTTTAAAGACTGGAGATACAATGATAATGCCATCTGCATTTTCAATTTTTTTGTGCGTTTCATTAATTGAATCATTTGAAAAATCTGCTGTAATTAATGCTTCTGCATCTAACTGATGCACATGAATGATGTCAGTATCAATACCTACATCATTCAAATATTGTTCAGCATAATCCACTACACCTGTTAAACGTGATTGTATTTTATTGCCACCTGCAATAATTGCTACACTTGCCATATTAATGAACCCCTTCCCTCAGCTTTATATAACATCACTCTAATAAACAACACAAAACATGCTGACTTCAAATGATAATTATTCTATGAGCCTACCGTATCATCAATGATTAATACTGTCATAGCATTCGTCTTAAAACTCAATTCTTTACTTATATCTCAATCAAATAATTATTGTGGAATCTGTTCGACTATAACAATTTCATTTTTTAAATTTACGTAAGCACATGTCCTAGTATCAATACTTATATGCCACTTGTAAATTCCTGATTGAGCCATTTCATCACAAAAGCTTGGAAAATCTGTTTCACCTATTTGATGTTGTTTCAATGATTCTTGTATTTGCTCTTTGTCTGTATGGTGTGATATAGGTACATTATTCTTCACAACTCTATCTATAATTTGTTCTCCACTTTGATGCGTATATACTGTAGTTCTATTTTGAATATCAACGGTATTAATTGTTATACCCATTGCTTTAAACGCTTAAAATAGTTTTGGAAAATCTACCCCAGTATATTGTTGATGTGCTTGTTGAATTGCAGACAATGAAAAAGTCATAATCTTTCTCCCTCGGTATTTTATTTTTTACCATCATACTTTAATAGTTTGACAAAACAAGGTTTCCTGCAATCAAATATATTGTAATAACTTTACACAAAATAAATAAAATTATTATAAGATTTTAAATAAAAGTCCTTTTGCTTATCAAATTAAATTGTCAGATGTATAATTGTGATAGTTTTTTAAAAGGAGTGGTATGTTATGAGTACATTTTCCAACGAAGAAAAAGTACAAATTTTATCTGATATTGTGGCAATGAACACAGTAAATGATAATGAAATTGAAGTGTGCGAATATATTCAAAAACTATTTGCACAACACGGTATTGATTCTATGATTGATAAAATTGATGACCGTAGAGCTAACTTAATTGCTGAAATTGGCGAAGGGCAACCTGTTATCGGTATTTCCGGTCACATGGATGTTGTTTCTGAAGGTGATCATAGCCAATGGACTTACGAGCCATTCACATTAACTGAAGACGATGGTTTCTTGTATGGTCGTGGCGCTGCAGATATGAAATCTGGTCTTGCCGCTTTAGCCATTGCATTAATTGAAATCAACAACACACAATCATTGAAACAAGGACGTATTAAATTCTTAGCTACAACTGGTGAAGAAATGGAGCAACTTGGTTCACAAAGTTTATACGAAAAAGGTTATATGGACGATGTTGAGGCACTTGTAATAGCTGAACCATGTCAAGATATGATGGTTTATGCACACAAAGGTTCAATGGACTATCGTATAAAATCTCACGGTACATCCGCACATAGCTCAATGCCAATCCTCGGCTTTAACGCAATTAAGCCCTTAATCGAATTTATTCAAGATATTGATGCTTCTTATAATAAAATTTCCAAAGAAGTAAAAGGCAATGCTTTAGATTTTACTCACTTTATAGATAGAATGAAACAATCCCTATCTGCAACATATGCTGCAGAAGAAATTGAAAATGCTCTACAAGGCCTTGTAATCACAAACACTTTAATTAAAGGCGGCGTTCAAGTCAACTCTGTACCAGAAGATGCAGATGCAGACTTCAATATTCGCACAATTCCAGAGTATAATAACGATCAAGTTAAAGCATTGTTTGACGATACACTTGAAAAACATAATACTAACGGTGCTAGATTAGAAAGTGATTTATATCTTGATTTAGACCCTGTTCTGACTACAGGTGAAAACAGCCTAATCGATACTGCTCAAACAATTGCTAAATCAGCGTTTGATAAAGATTTCATTGCAGCTCCAATCGGTGGCGTTACAGATGCTTCTAATTTATTACGTGGTAAAGATGAAAACTTCCCATTCTTAGTATTTGGCCCTGGTGAAAAACCACACCAAATTGACGAACGAGTTGAAAAATCAATGTACTTCAAATTTATTGACTTCTATACAGACTTATTAACTACTTACACAAACAACCATAAATAGAATGAATCATTAAATATGAAAAAGGGCTTAACTCTTATGTATTATAAGACTTAAGCCCTTTTTCATATTCTTTATGTTATTCCATATATTAATAATTTACATACAGTTACTATTGCCAAAAATATATCTATTGTTGTATGGTTGTTCCTATATTTTCGCCATCTTGTAATTTTTGAATAATATGTGATTCGCTTCCTGCTGCAATCACAACTTTCTGGCAGCCAAGTTCAATTGCTTGAATTGCATCTTGTACTTTTGGAATCATTCCTCCATATATCAATTCTTGATCGATAAAACACTGAATACGTTCTGCGTTCAACGTAGATTGCACTTCTTTATCGATTAATACGCCTGGTATATCACTTAAAAGATAGAGTGGCGCATTAAGTGCTTGTGCTATTTTATAAGCTAATGTATCCGCGTTAATATTATATAATTGTGACGTTGCTTGATTCATACCAATTGAAGCAATAACTGGAATAAATTGGTCCGTTACTTTATCAAATACAGATGTATTTATATCTTTGGGTTCACCTACGTATCCATATTTCTCGTCTAGTGGCGCTACATCAAAAAGTTTAGCATCTATACCATTCATACCAATACTTTGTATATTAGATTGATTAATTTTGCTTACTAGATCTGGATTTACAGTACCTATTAACGTTTGACTAGTTACTGACAATACTTCTTCTGTCGTAACTCTTAAACCATCTTCAAACAAAGGCGCCACACCTTGTTGCTCTAATGCCTTATTTATAAATGGCCCGCCACCATGAACTATGATTGGTTGATAGCCTTGTTGCTTTAATTTAGAGATATCCTCAATCGTCGAATCATGTAAATTAGTTAAAGTGCTACCGCCTATTTTTATAACAATATAACTCATCTGACACACTCCTTATGTTCTATACGATGCGTTAATGCGCACATATTCATATGATAAATCACAACCATATGCTGCCGCTTCACCATCACCGTTTCCAACTGAAGCTTCTATTACAATGTTATCTTCTGTTAGACGTTCTTTTAATAACTGTTCATCAAACGCTAAATAAATTCCTTGTTCTAGCACTGGTAACTGACAAAAAGAAACATTTGTCTCATTTGGTTCTACAAATTGTGATGCGTAACCTATTGCAGTTACAATTCTACCAAAGTTTGCATCTCCACCATGTATAGCAGTTTTCACCAAATTAGAAGACACGATACTTTTAGCAATTTTTTTAGCTTCTTTGACATTAGGCGCACCTGTCACCTTTGCAGTAACTAATTTCGTCGCACCTTCACCATCTTTAGCAATTGATTTCGCAAGGTATTGACTTACAAAATTAAAGGCATATACAAATTTATGCCATTCTGGATGTAAGGCGTCAATTTTACTATTGTTCGCTTGGCCATTAGCCATACATAGTACCATGTCATTTGTACTTGTATCACCATCAACTGTAATCATATTAAACGACTGATCTGTTGCTTGCTTCAGGCAATAGTCCAAAGTATCCGCATCAATATTAGCATCAGTTGTTATAAATCCAAGCATTGTAGCCATATTTGGATGTATCATACCAGAACCTTTAGCACTACCACCAATAGTTACTGTCTTACCATCAATCTCAACTTGTACTGATAAATGTTTAGTCGCAGTATCTGTTGTTAAAATGGCTTGATTGAAAAATTGACTATTATTATATTCTTCTTTCAAAACATGCTGTGTGCCATAATGAATTTTATCCATAGGTAAGAACGCACCAACAACGCCAGTGGATGCAACACCAACGTTTTGTTGATCAATATTCAAATGTTCTGCTACCCAAGATTGTGTATCTAGAGCATCTTGCATGCCTTTTTCACCTGTACATGAGTTCGCATTTGCTGAATTTACCACAATTGCTTGTAATGTTTTATTAGCATTAATGCTATCTTCAGTTATTTTTAAAGGAGCAGCCTTAAAACGGTTCAGTGTATATACACCTGTAGCTGTCGCTTCTGTAGTCGAATAAATCCAACCGAAGTCTTTTTTCTTTCTTCTTAATCCTGCATGAAAACCGCCTGCAATATAACCTAATGGTGAACTTACATCACCTTGTAAATCTATATTTAATTGGTTTAATGTATCAATCGTTTCAATATCTATCATCTTCTCTCCCCTTTCAAATTAACTTATGGATATACTGGTGTTTGAGTTAATCCTGTATTTTCTTTCCATCCATACATTAAGTTCAAGTTTTGTATCGCTTGGCCGCTTGCCCCTTTAACTAAGTTATCAATTACCGATACTATAATTGCATTTTGACTATCTTCATCGACATAAATCCCAATATCACAAAAATTACTGCCATAGACTTCTTTCGTTTTCGGATAAATACCAATATCTCTAATACGAACAAATGATTTATCATCATAATAATCTGTGAAAGTTGCATGTAAATCTTCGTTGGTCATATGTTTATTAAGTTTTACATAAATTGTTGATAATATACCTCTTGTCATCGGTACGAGATGTGGGGTAAATACTACTTTTACATTTTCATTTGCTAGCTTTGAAATATACTGCTCTATTTCAGGTTTATGTTTATGCTTACCTATCGCATAAGCGCTAAAGTTTTCATTCATCTCTGAATAATGGACATGTTGCGCTAGTGATCGACCCGCACCTGACACACCCGTTTTGGCATCAATTATAATAGAGTCATTGTTAATGATTTGTTGATCAACGAGTGGATGTAAAGCTAACAATGTAGCCGTAGGGAAACAACCGGGGTTGGCAACTAATTGCGTATTATTCGGTTCAATATTCGACCACTCAGCGATACTATAATTGGCTTTTTCTAATTGTTCTTGTGGTGCTGCTGTTTCACCATAGAATTGTTTATATACTGCCCTATCATCCAATCTGAAATCACCCGACAAATCAATAACCTTAATATTTCTTTCAATTAATGACGGTGCTAAATCTTTGCTTATATTAGAAGGTGTTGCAAAAAATACAACATCACAGTCAATACGCTCACTATTTAGCGCTTCATATTGATGTGTTAAGTGACTCAAGTGAGGAAATGTTTCTTTGATTGGTTCATCAATTTTTGAATGTGAGAATATATATTTAACATTTACATATGGATGATGTATTAATAACCTAATTAATTCAATAGCTCCATAACCACTACCTCCAACAATACCAACATCTGTCATGACATTCAGTCCTTTCTGAATATTCGGTCTTTTAAAACGCTATTATTTTTCTTTTTCTAATACTTCTGTAATTACGCTGATTACTTTACCTATCTCTTGTTCATTAATAACTAGTGGTGGCGCAATACGAATAATGTTGCCTTGTGTTTCTTTACATAACACACCTTTGTCAATCATTTCTAAGCAATATGGTTGCGCTGCTTCTGTTAATTCTAATCCGATAAATAATCCCCTACCTCTCACGTCAGAAATGATATTACTGTCTATAAGTTGTAATTCATTTAATAACTTTTGTCCAAGGTCTGCAGAATTCTTTATTAGCTGTTCTTCGATTAGTACATCTAATGCAGCCATTGAAACTGCACAAGCAAGTGGATTACCTCCAAATGTAGATCCATGCGTCCCTGGCGTTAATACGTCCATCACGTCGTGGTTAGCTAATACTGCTGATATTGGATAAAGGCCTCCGCCAAGTGACTTACCGAGTAAATAAATATCAGGTTCTACACCTTCCCATTCCATAGCAAACATTTTACCTGTACGTCCAAGGCCTACCTGTATTTCATCTGCAATAAATAACACATTATGTTTATCGCATAACTTACGTACTTCTTTTATAAAATTATCGGGTGGAATATTAACCCCGCCCTCACCTTGAATAGGTTCTAATATAATAGCTGTTGTATTTTTATTAATTAAATCTTTTAAATGACTTAAATCACCAAAGTCAGTGTAGTGAACGTTATCTAACAATGGTCCAAAACCTTGTTTATAACTTTCTTGAGAAGATAGCGATAAGGCACCTAGCGTACGACCATGGAAGTTGCCATTCATCGCTATGATTTCACCTTCACCATCGGCGATACCTTTAACATCTGCGCCCCATTTACGAGCGATTTTAATCGCTGTTTCAATAGCTTCAGTACCTGTGTTCATTGGAAGTACTTTTTCTTTATTAGCAAGTGAGCATATCTTTTCTTCCCATTTTCCTAGGTTGTCACTATATAGAGCTCGAGAAACCATTGTTATTTTTTCACTTTGTTGTTGAAATGCTTTTATAATTTTAGGATGACAATGTCCTTGATTGACGACTGAGAAACCCGAAACACAATCTATATAATTATTGTCTTCTACATCCCAAACTTGAGCGCCACGGCCTTTAGTCAATGCTAATTTCAGCGGGCTATAATTGTTCGAACTATACTGATCTGTTAGTGCAAATAAATCGTTCATCAAAAATCCTCATTCCTTTTTTATATTTATTCTAAAAATTGAATTAATATTCATATATAATACGCTTATTTTTACTATTAGTCAAAGGTTTTTTGAATTTTTACACTAAAAAATTATTCAAAACCTTTATTTATAGCAATCAAAAGGTAATTTATCTAAATTTTCAAAATAATTAGTATGGAGTTATACATTATTTTATATGCATTTATTCTGCATAATACATAGTATACTGTTAAATTGCACTCCAATAAAATAGGGTTAACTCATTATGTAAAACATAAAAGTAAATAAAAAAAGGCGAGCACACGAAATTACAAAATAATTTAATTCCGTATGCTTGCCCCACAAAGTTGACTTGTTTCTCTATAGTTTGAGACAAGTTTAAAGTTAGATGTTAGTTCATTATTATGTGCTATAACACATCGTTAAAACACTCTTCATACATATTTCTCTATTAAAATCATTCTACTCCTTGCCCTGCCTCATGTTTCTCTTTTAAATCTACACGCATATCATTATTTATCTTCTTAGCACGTTTAAAGTAAACACTCTCAAAATAAGTAGACGTACCAATTTTATAAAATATTAGTGCAATGATGATAATTACTACAAAATCATATGGATAGTGGATCCAGTTCATACCTTTAAATTCTTTACTTCCTATAAATGATAAGAAAGCAAGTACTATAAGATATAAAATAATCCATAAACTACCTCCGATTTGTTTTTTAGTATTTTTCCAATTCATTTTATATTCATAAAAGAAGTAGATTGGTAAACCTAAAATAATAATAAAGATTACTTGCGCAGTTGTCGGCCACATCGCCCAATAAATCGCTAGCGATGCCATCACAAATGAGAATGGCGCCATAAATTTCAGCAAGTTTGCACGAAACGGCCTATGCATATTCGGAGCCATTTTTCGTAATGAAATAACTGTTGTCGGTCCAGTTAAATAGGCAACTAGTGTTGCTGTTGATATAACACTTGCTAATGTCGCCCAATCACGGAACAATGACACCATTAACATGCTAATAATGGCATTAAAAATAATAGCCACACGTGGAATGTTATATTTTTCATTCATCTTACCTAAAAATTTAGGGATGTGACCATTTTTTTCCATTGCCCGTAGTACACGACCAGTTACTGCAACAAATGATACACCTGTGCCAAATGGCGAAACAACAGCTTCCATATATAATAAAATAGCTAACCAATTCAAACCTAAAAGAATGGCCATATCAGCAAATGGAGAGTTAAAATTAATACCACTCCAGCCATTTTCATGAAGCATGTCACTAGGCATTGATGTAATAAATGTACTTTGAAGCACTATGTATAACACCGCACTTAATGTTAGTGAAATAGCTATGCCTCGCGCGATATTTTTTTCGGGCTTTTGTATTTCTGAGCCCATATTAATAATCGTTTGGAATGCATTAAAAGAAAAGATAATACCTGAAGCGGTTGTCGCTGCAAATATAGGCGCTGAACCATAAGGCATAAATTGACCTACTGTATGTCCATAATTGCCTGTGTCAAAACCGGAAATCATTAACATAATAATCGTCAATAACGGTACACCTAATTTAAATACTGAAATTAAACTTGTAAATGAAGTTAACAGTTTAACTGACCAATAGTTCAATAACGAAAATATAATAATAATTACAAATACTGCCATTAATCCAGCGTTACTTATAGAACCATCTTTCATTAAACCTGTTGTGAATTTTGCCCATGACCATGGCCATGAACTCATATATTGTACTGCTGATACTGCTTCGATTGGGATAATAGTTACTAATGACACCCAGTTAGCCCAAGAGGCAATAAACCCTAACAATGAACCGTGAGTATATTGTGCATAGTTACTCATTCCACCTGATTGTGGAAACATCGTACCTATCTCTATGTAGTTATAAGCAATTGATCCAATGACTACAAAACCTATAATCCATGAAATAATTGCAGCTGGACCCGCTATAGATGAAGCTTCCCAGGCACCAAATAACCAACCAGAACCAATGAGCGACCCTAAACCTAACAATACCAACTGCGGTAAATTAATCTTATTACTTTCATCCTTTTGTTCCATAATTACTCCTATTTAAACATCTTTTATATTCATATCAAGAAAATGTAAAGTTTATACACTCTCTTGTATATTTCGTTATTATACTCTGATTACAATTCAAGTCAAATCAACAACCCAAGTGCCAATCTATGTATGTTTCAGTATTTTTATACATTATAGAGCTGGCTAATGTATGATAGTTTTGCACAATTTATACACTTTGACCTCGCGATACAAATAACGTGAAGGCTTATTTTTTAATGTTACTCATTTATTCATTTAAAGTATAAATACAAATAAATTCTAAAAAGTAGTAAATGTTGCTTGAAGCCTATAACACCAGTCTTTAACGCATTTTATAGTACATTAAAAAACAAATTTAATATCACATTTACTTTTAATGTGTATAAATACAAAATAAAGCAGTATTTACATTTATTTCTTAAAAAACCTTGTAAATACTGCTTTTTTATAATGTCACACAAATATAAAAACTAAATAAACCACTAAACAATTATATACAATCATCTAATTATAGACACTCTTCTGTAAAAAGAGCTGTTAGTTCTTTATTTCGAACTTACTTTTTATGTTTTTCTTCTTCTTCCCACCAAAGTGCATCGTTAGGATTTTTTACAACATCTTCATAATCTGCTTGAGTTTCGACGTTAGGATATGAACCTCTAAGCGACTTGTTGGATGTAGATTTAAACATCGTTATGAAAATAATGAGTCCAATCACATTAATAAACATTAGATAATAAGATGGTGCAATTTGTTGCCCTGTAGTTTCTACTAAAGTAGACAAGATAAATGGTGTTAAACCACCAAAAACTGCTGCCCCAATATTATATACAAGTGATAGCGTACGTAGTCTCACTTTTGTATGGAACATACTTGGTAAGACTGAAGGCATTACACCTTCAAATGTAGACATGAATAATGCAATAATAAACAAGCCTAATAATACGAATGGAATCATTGGTATACTCATTAACCAAAAAGCAAGTATTGAAAACAAACTAAACCCTGCTAATCCAAATATTATTGTCCGTTTATTACCAACTTTATCACTATACCAACCAAAGAAGAACACTGCAGGTATCATGATTAACATTGTTACAGTACTTAATATAGAACCCATCGTTCCACCCAAGTTAATGGTTGAGTTTAGGAAGGAAGGCATATAAGAGAGCACCATATAGTTTGCGACATTCAAAAATGCAACACCAGTGAAGCAAACGACAACATCTCTCCAATAATATTTAAATATATCTAAATAAGAATATTCTAATTCCTCTTTTTCTTCTAATGTAGATTCGTAGGCAGGACTTTCATCTAAGCTTGAACGTAAAATAATCCCCACAATACCTAAAGGTGCGGCGAGAATAAACGGAATTCTCCAACCCCAATCTTCCATTTGTTGATTACTTAATAATGAATACATCAAGCCCGCTAAAATCGCCGCCATTATACTACCAGAAAGTGTTCCAATTTCTAAACCGCTTCCCAATTTACCACGAGTCTTATCAGGCGCCGTTTCAGCAATATAAGTCATTGCACCTGCATATTCTCCACCTGTCGAGAATGATTGAATCATACGAACTACTAGTAATAGAATCGGAGCCCATATACCAATTTGTTCTTGTGTTGGTAATAAGCCAAGCATCAGTGTGGATGCTGCCATAAGTAGTATCGTTGTCGACAGTACAATTTTCCGTCCATATTTATCCCCTAAATGACTGAAGAATATACCACCGATAGGTCTAACAATAAATGCAAAAGCAAATACAGCAAACGTAGAGACTATTTGCATTTCTTGTGGTAAATTCCCAAAGAAATTTGCGCTTAGAATGACTGCTAACTGTGCATATAAGCCAAAGTCAAACCATTCAATGGCATTACCGATACTTGTAGCTACCACACCTTTTTTTGCTTGATCCGAATCTACTCTGTTAACTTTTTCTTTTTCAAACTTCACAGATAAAAACACCCCTTAATTTGTTTCTATCTAATATAACATAACCTATGTATTATTTTGTAAACACTTAAAATTCGTATAATAGTCGATTTAATTTCCAAAAATATTTTTCAATTAATATGTATAGCTCATTTTATGACGATTATATTTAACTAAAATATCCAACTTAAATTAACATTTGTAGTTACCAAAAAACTTATATTAATGCTAAGCAACTACTTTCAAACTCATAACTAATACTATTTAATTTTGTTATAATAAAAGCATCACAACTTATGGAGGCGTATTTAAAAATGAAACAAATTTATTTTAATCATGATGGTGGCGTAGATGATTTAATTTCCTTATTTCTTTTATTGCATATGGATGATATAAAGATTGTTGGTGTTAGTGCCATTGGCGCAGATAGTTATATCGAGCCTGCAGTAAGTGCCTCTCAAAAAATTGTCAATCGTTTCTCTGAACAACCAATTCACATAGCCGCTTCAAAAGAACGTGGTAAAAATCCATTTCCAAAAGATTGGCGTATGCACGCTTTCTTTATGGATGCGTTACCCATCTTAAACGAGCCTACAAATGGACATTCTAATATTCTAAAACATGAAGCTTATCGAGATATAATTGATAAAATTCATAATAGTCCTGAAAAAGTTACTTTACTCTTTACTGGACCACTTACTGATTTAGCTAAAGCAATCACTGTAGATGCTAGAATTGTTCAAAATATTGAACGCTTAGTATGGATGGGCGGAACATTTTTAGAGAAAGGTAATGTGGAAGAACCTGAACATGATGGCACTGCAGAATGGAATGCATTTTGGGATCCAGAAGCCGTAAAAACAGTTTTTGATACAGAGATTAAAATAGATATGGTTGCTTTAGAAAGTACCAATCAAGTACCTATGACTTGGGATGTTAGACAAGCGTGGGCCAATGAACGCCATTATCCTGGGGTAGATTTTTTAGGTGTAAGTTATGCAGCTGTTCCACCATTGACTCATTTCCAAACGAATTCAACTTATTTTCTTTGGGATGTCTTAACTACAGCTTATATTGGCATGCCTGATCTGATTCGTAAGCATGATTTAAATGTATCTGTATATACAGAGGGTCCTAGCCAAGGTAAAACTTATGTCGACGATCAATGCGGTAGACCCATTTCAGTAATCGACCATGTTGACCATGATAATTTCTTCAAGTATATTACTGATTTAGCTAAAAAAGTTACGAAGTAATAGGCAACCCCCCGAACTTTAATTCAACGGTTCAGGGGGTTACATAATTTTAATAACTGCTGTCATCTAAATATTGATTATCTATGACTTTTTTAGTAATAGATTCCATTTTATCTTTAGTCATTTCATTTTCTTCAGTTGTATTCAAAGCGTGTTGCTTAGCTTTATTATTACTATAATCAGCCAGTGGATACATTTTAAAATTTTGTCTTGTATTATTATCAAGTGGATTCGCAATTTCATAATGTGTTACTAATGACTTCCATTTTACATCTTTGATTGTTATGCCTTTAGGTTGTTTTTCAATATTAAACTGAAGGTTGCCCCCTAACGCATTGCTTTCATTGCCAGTAGATTGGCCATTGAGGAAATTTCCCAGGGAATAAGCAACCAATGTTCGATGATTATCGTTGCCGTTCACCCATTGGACTGGCTGAATCACGTGAGGATGTGTTCCTATTACTACATCGACGCCAGCATTAGCAAATACCTTGGCGTATTTTTTCTGTTTTGCATTAGGCTCATGTTTGCCTTCATTACCCCAATGTGCCGATACCATAACCATATCACTTTGTTCTTTAGCTTTCGCTACGTCTTTCTTGATTTGTTCCTCATTAAAGTAGTTAATTTGATATTTATTTTCCGGTTTAATATCGTTCGTGCCGTATGTATAACTTAGCATTGCAATTTTTATACCATTTTTGTTAAATGTCGGAATGGTATCTCTATCTTTTTGTGATTTAAATGTACCTGTATAAAATACACCCTTGAAATGCTCCCACACATTAATTTCATTTAATAATCCATCAGTACCTTGATCCAAAGCATGATTGTTGGCGCCATTCACTACATTAAATCCAGTATTGATAACATCTTTAGCAATATCATTAGGTGTATTGAACTGTTTAAAACCAGAAAGCCCTTTTTCATCTCCACCAATCGGTGATTCCTGATTTATATAGGCAATATCTGCTGCTTGTATTTCTTTCTTTAATGATTTATACATAGGCTCAAAATTATAACTACCCTTGCTTTGTAATGCATCATGATATACAACTGGATGTATTAAATTATCACCTACAGCATAAAAAGATGCTTTATGGGTTAAATGCTTTTGATCTGATAAACAAAATATACATAACGTTAAAAAAAGTGAAATCAATAAAGTTAAAAGTATACGATACCTCATCAAAGACGCCCTCTCATCAAGAATTATCTTTTAAATTTAATTATATTAATTTCAGTATAGTTTTTATCGTTCTGCGATTCAATTATATTGAGAAACTATTTTAATTTTAACAAAGTGAAAATTATTAATGGAACAGGAATCTATTTTATTTAAAAAATTTCGTTATCCTATACTATTGGTAAAGACAATTAGTATTGTAAGAATAAATAATTCACCTGAGCGATCGCTCAAGTAAAAGTTCTATATAATAATTAAGGCTGAGACAATTAATTTGCCCCAGCCTCAATCTATAGAATATTACAGAAGTGACAAATAGCTAAAAGTCTTGGAATAAGTACCTTTAAATATTAGTCACTTCATCAAGTTGTAAATACGCTTTGATGTTTTATTTTTTTTGATGATTTTATATTCAATTATATTCAAATAAATGATTTAGATACTCATTTTATTGTCAAATGAAAGACTAAACATATTTTGTAACAGTTTCAGTAGGTAATCTATATGAATCATGCGCTGGATTTTTTGCTTTCCCAACAGCAACGATTAATACAGGTACATAACGTTCTGCGTCAATATCAAATGCATCAGCTATTTGATCACTTTCAAATCCACCAATTGGATTTGTGTCATAGCCATGTGCTTTAGCAACTAACATAAATTGCATTGCAGCTAAACTACTATCAATTTTAACGATATCATTCATTTGCTCTTTAGGGGCACTATCATAAAGCGCTACAACTTTATCTAACATTTCATTTTTAACTTCTTCTGGCATAAAGCCATGTTTTACAGCATTGCCATAAATTTCTTCACCATAAGTTTGACTTTGCATATCACCAAAAATAACTACCATTGCTGATGATGTATCGTTTTGACGCGTGTTAAAACGAATTAGCGGACGTAATTTATCTTTACCTTCATCACTTTCCACTACTAAAAAACGCCAAGGTTGCATGTTAACAGATGATGGGGCCTTCGTTGCTTTTTGAATCATTTCGTCCATTTCTTCTCTAGGGATTTTAAATTGGTCGTCAAACACTTTCACTGATTTTCTATTGTTTAAAATATCTTCAAAATTTTTATTTATCATTCTTTTTCTACTCCTCAATTATTTTTAACAAAATCAAATTATACTCAATTTGACCACTTTTACAAATCATTTGTTTATAAATATTTTTCATAACATAACAAAACATTCTAAAACCTTATTCCAATCAATCTTTACATATATAAAAATTTTCCAAAAGAAATGGCATTCTATAAATAATTAGTTATTATCTGAACTCAATTTAAAGTAATTTTATTTAAAGCACATAAAATTTTGAATAATCATATTTAAATATCAATAGACATTGAAATAGTTCTTTCACGAAATCCTATTTTTTCATATAAATATTTCGCATCGTTCCCTGCATATACGTTGAGCCTTACTTCACTCACATTGTGTTTTTTATAGTAATCATTAACAAAGTGAATTAACTCTTTAGCTATGCCTTGATTTCTATAAGCTTCTAACACATATAATTCATAAATAAAACCATATTCTTTCTGTTCAATAGCGTCTATTTTCTTATCTACAAGTACAAACCCACGTATAACCTCATCTTTAGAATAAACAAAATACGATGCACCTTCTTCTTGTAATTGCTTAGACATCGTACGCATACACTCCGCACTCAAATTAAAATCTACAGTTACAGATGATGCAAACACATCTGGTACCATTTGATTTATCTCTACTAACTCTTGAGTATTCGCTTTTCTAATAGACATAATATATTCCACTCCTCCATTTTTCATTATGCACACGCACACAATCTATCTTTAATTAATACCTCAATTCCCTAAAACATCTATTTTTTTGCATACGAGATAAAGATTTAACTAAATGTAAGCGTTTAATATGTTTTAAATTTTAATTACACACTATATTAATTGTAAATTTATAGTAAAATATATTAGTAGCACTTTTACAAAAAATAAATTGGCAAAAAAGAACTAAAGCAAATTATAATTATTTTTGCATAAATATCTAAACCCGTTTATTTTCAATTACAGTTTTAAACCACGCTATAATATGTGCTTTAGATTTAATAATTCAATACTACCTATACCATAATTTCAGAGCGTATTTTACAAAATCAGTCTTTCTACCTATGTATTAATAGTTGATATTTGAGATTGATATTTGTTAATATTTTACCTTGTATAAAAATATAGAGAAAATTTAAAAAAAGAGGGAACATAATGATGTCCATTTCAGTCATAGTGACTTATTACAACTCAGAAGATTATATCGAAAGATGTTTGAGTAGTCTTAAAAACCAAAGATTCCAAGATTTTGAACTCATTTTAGTTAATGATGGTTCAACTGACAATTCTAAAAAAATAGCGATAGAAACTGCTAAAGATTGGGATATTCCCATTAAAGCAATAGATTTACCACATAATACTGGCCATGCACATGCCAGAAATATTGGTCTTAAAGAAGTTGAATCGCCTTACTTTATTTTTATTGATTCAGATGATTATCTAGCTTCTTATGCTTTATCATTTTACATGAAAAAATTGAATAGTTTCGATGCTTTAATTGCACCTATTCATTCTTTCACTTTAGATATTCCTCAGTACGTTGATCAAAATTTAGTACGTACAGAATATTTAAATACAAAAACAAAATCAAACCAATTTTTACGTAAACAAACGGTTTGTAATATTATTTTCAAAACGGCAATCGCACGTGGGCATAATCTACAATTTAACGAAGACTTAAATATCTTTGTTGATTGGTCATTTATATTAGAATTCATTAAATATGCTAACGACTTCGTGCGTATCAGCCGATTCCCTTTCTATATTAAAGGGGAAATCTATGATCCATTTTTAAAACCAGCATTATCTCAACAAGACTTCGGCATTATATTTAATGATTATGTCTATAGTTTCTCAGATTCTGTTAAACGCGCACCACTAAAAGAAAACAAAATATTCATTAAAAATAAAATGAAAAATTTATTCAAACGTTCTTTTGAACCATCACTGAGAAAACTACCTGAACGTTACGAAAACAATAGTGAATTACTTCCAAAAGTGACGCGCGAATTACTACCTACAATATTTAAAAATGAAAAACCATTATTTATGATTGAATCATTAATGCTTATGTTCAACAAACGCAATTTTGCTTTTAAAGTGAACCAATTTAGAAAGCAAGCACGTTTAGTTAAAAACATTGTTTTACGTAGAAAAAATAAACATCGTGCACTTTACCAATTAACTGATAGCGAAGATAAAGTGAAGAATAACAGAATCGTATTCGAAGCCTTTGGCGGTAAAAACTATAGTGATAGTCCTAAATATATTTATGAATATATGATGAAGCATCACCCAAATTATGAATTTATATGGGTCTTCAAGAATCCTTCGAAAGTTCAAATACCTGGATCGGCTAAAAAAGTTAAAAAAGGGTCTAAAGCATATTATGAGGCTTATTCAACAGCTAAATATTGGGTAACTAACGCAAGACTACCTTTATATTTAAATAAAAAGCCTAACCAAGTTTATATTCAAAATTGGCATGGTACACCTTTGAAACGTCTAGCAAATGATATGAAAGTGATTCGCATGCCTGGAACAACAACTGATAATTACAAACGTAATTTCAGAGAAGAAACAAGCCGTTGGGATTATCTTGTTTCACCTAATGCTTATTCATCTAAAATATTCGAAACTGCTTTTTGGATGAATCCAGAACAAATTCTTGAAATTGGATACCCAAGAAATGACGTGTTGGTAAATCACGCAAACGATAAGGCATATATTCAGCAAATTAAAGAAAACCTAAACTTACCTGCAGATAAGAAAGTTATTATGTACGCGCCAACATGGAGAGACGATGAATTCGTCAAAAAAGGTAAATATCTATTCAACCTACAAATTGACTTAGATAACTTACAAGCGCAATTAGGCGATGAATATGTCGTATTACTAAGAATGCATTACCTTATTTCTAACGCGTTGGATTTACGTGGTTATGAAGACTTTGCAATTGATGTATCAAACTATAGTGATATCTCTGAATTGTATTTAATTTCAGATTGTCTAATTACAGATTATTCATCTGTAATGTTTGATTACGGCGTGCTTAAAAGACCACAGTTCTTTTTTGCTTATGATTTAGATAAATATGGACAAGACTTACGTGGTTTCTATCTTGATTATCACAAAGATTTACCTGGTCCTATCCATCAAGATGCTTACCAGTTAACAGAAGATCTAAAAAACTTAGATCAAGTAGCTATTGATTATAAAGATAAAATTGATAATTTCTATAATGACTTCTGTTCATTAGAAAAAGGTAAAGGCTCTAAAGCAATTGCAGATTTAATTACAGGTAAAAAGTATAAATAATTTATTTTTACCCTATTGTATTATAACAACCTAAATTTAATTACAGTCATTTCATTGAGACTTAATTACTAACAAGGCTAATAATAAAATAAACAGAGCTATACTAGTGCTTGTGCATAAGTCGCCTCTGAATAAAGAAAGAGTCCGTGCATCACGGGCTCTTTTTTGTATTTCAATTTTTTATTTTACGATAAACTCTAAACATATAAAATCAGATTGTCTATCATTCAATAAAACAGTATGTAATTAAAGAAAAAACCTAATTTATATAAAATCAGGACATTATCTACTGCTAATATAAAGATTAAGGCTGAGACAATTAAAAGTTGTCTCAGCCTTAAGATTATCTATATTAAACTAAAAATCTAGTATTTACTTAACTATACCGGCGTCTTTATCATGTACACCATGACGATAGAAATCAATGTATTCTGGTTCTAATGGTTTCTTACCACGAATGATATCAGAAGCTTTTTCTGCCATCATTAGAACTGGAGAATGGATATTACCATTTGTTGTACGTGGCATTACCGAAGCATCCACCACTCGTAAATTCTCCATACCATGAACCTTGAATGTTTCTGGATCTACAACAGACATTTCATCTGAAGCAGGACCCATTCTACAACTACATGATGGATGTAGAGCAGTTTCGCCATCACGTTTTACCCACTCTATAATCTCTTCATCTGTTTGTACTTCAGGCCCTGGTGAAATTTCTCCACCATTGAAAGGATCTAATGCTTTTTGTTTCAAGATATTTCTAGCTACCTTAATAGCTTCAACCCACTCGCGTTTATCTTCTTCAGTAGATAAGTAGTTGAATACAAATTCAGGTTTTTCAAACGGGTCTTTTGATTTAATCTTCAAGTGACCACGAGAATTTGAGTACATAGGTCCAACGTGCACTTGGTATCCATGCGCAGCTGGCGCTTTCGTACCATCGTATCTTACTGCGATTGGCAAGAAGTGGAACATTAAGTTTGGATAATCTACTTCATCATTAGAGCGAACGAATCCACCACCTTCAAAGTGATTTGATGCTGCTGCACCTTTACGTCCTAAGATCCATTGTAAACCAATAAATGGCATCTTCAATTTATTTAAACTTGGTTGCATTGATACTGGCTGTTTACATGCATGTTGCACATAAACTTCTAAATGGTCTTCAAAGTTTTCACCAACGCCTGGTAAGTGAATACGGGGTTCAATGCCTAATGAACGTAAGTGTTCAGAATCACCTATTCCTGATAATTGTAATAATTGTGGTGAGTTAATTGCACCACCGGATAAGATAACTTCTTTCGCATTTACTGTATGCTCTTTACCATTTTTCTTGAATGTTACTCCTGTAACTTTATTACCTTCAAAGTTTAATTTAGTAACAAAGGCACGTGTTTGTACTTCTAAGTTTTTACGTTTCATCGCTGGATGTAAATACGCTCTGGAAGCCGATACACGACGTCCATTATGCACTTGGCTGTCAAATGGTCCAAAACCTTCTTGACGGAAACCATTTACATCTGGGGTTTTGTTATAACCTGCCTCTACGCCTGCCTCAAAAAATGCTTGGAATAATGGGTTATCAGCAGGACCACGTCTTAACTTGATTGGTCCATGATGTCCGCGGTAAGGATTATCTTTAGTAGAACCAAATGTTGTTTCTAGTCGTTTGAAATACGGTAAACAATGTGCGAAATCCCATGAATCCATACCTTCAGGTTTAGCCCATTTTTCATAATCCATCGGGTTACCTCTTTGGTAAATCATACCGTTAATTGAACTTGAACCTCCTAAAACTTTACCACGTGCATGACCAACTTTACGGCCACCCATATGTGGTTCTGGCGTCGTTTCATAAATCCAATCATATAATTTATTTCCAGCAGGATACATTAAAGCTGCTGGCATTTGTATTAATAAGTCCCATGGATAATCACTACGTCCCGCTTCTAATACAAGTACATTATTTGATACGTCTTCACTTAAACGGCCACCTAGTACTGAACCGGCGCTACCGCCCCCTATGATGATATAATCATATGATTCTTTCATTGTTATACTGCCTCCTGAATTTATTAAATGTTATTTAGCCTTCTTTATTTGTAATTTAGTTATGCTTTACCGAACCAATTGACTGGCTCTGGATTTGTATTACGTAAAATATGTTTTTCTTCTTGATATTCAGCTAATCCTGCTTTACCAAGCTCTCTACCAATACCTGATTGTTTATATCCACCCCATGGTGCTTGTGCAAAATATGGATGGAAATCGTTAATCCAAACGGTACCCATTTTCAATTTATTTGCTACACGTTCTGCTTTTCCAACATCATTTGTAAACACGCCACCTGCTAATCCGTAAATTGAATCGTTAGCAAGTTCGATTGCTTCTGCTTCAGTTGTGAAACTTTCAATCGTTACAACAGGTCCAAACACTTCTTCTTGTACAATACGCATTGACGTATCACAATCCGTAATAACTGTTGGTTCAAAGAAGAAACCGTCTTGTAAATCTTCACGTTCTGGGCGTTTACCGCCAATTGCAATCGTTGCATTCTCAGATTTAGCAACTTCCATATAGTTTTCAATTTTTTCACGGTGTTCTGCTGAGATGACTGGTCCCATTTCTGTATCTTCGTCAAAACCGTTACCTAATTTAATATTTTTTATTCTTTCTATAAGTGCTGCTTCAAATTTTTCTTTAATATCGTTATGCACAATAATCCTTGCTCCTGCAGAACAAACTTGACCTGCATGGAAAAATCCACCATTCAACGCTTGATCTACTGCTAAATCAAAATTAGCATCATCAAATATAATATTTGGATTTTTACCACCTAATTCTAAAGCAATATTTGTTACGTTATCTGCCGCATTTTTCATAATATGTTTACCTGTTTGAATACCACCAGTAAATGATACTAGGTCCACTTCTTTATGTGATGATAAGGGCTCACCTACTTCTGAACCTTTACCTAGTACAAGGTTAATCACACCTTGTGGGAAACCTACTTCTTCCATCAATTCAAATACACGAATAGTTGTTAACGGAGTAATTTCACTCGGCTTCATGACTAATGAACACCCTGAAGCTAATGCAGGTGCTATTTTCCAAGATGCTTGAAGTAAAGGATAATTCCACGGTGTGATTTGTGTAACAACACCAATTGGTTCTTTGATAACTTTACTCTCTGTATTTGGAATTGGTGAATCTATAATTTCACCACCATCTTTGTCTGCGAGTCCAGCAAAGAAATTAAATACATTAGCAATATCGTCCATGTCAGCATAAGATTCTTCTAACGTCTTACCAGTGTCTAATGTTTCAAGTTTAGCTAATTCTTCACGATGCTTAACGATTAAGTCAGAGATTGCTCTTACTTTCTTACCGCGAGTTTCACTTGTTTCGTTAGCCCATTCGCCATCTTCAAATGCGCGTCTAGCTGCCAATATTGCACGCTCGCTATCATCAGCTGTTCCTTCTGCAACTTCAAAAATCACTTCTTGATTAAATGGATTAATAATTTTTCTTGTTTCTTTATTTGAGCTTTCAACCCACTCACCATCAATAAATTGACGACGAGATAAATTTTTTACAAGTTCCATTAAAATTACCTCCGTTAAGTTTGTTAAATTTTTATTTAACGAATTTTATAGAGTTTATGTTAGCATAGTAATTGAAAGGGTGTCAAACGAGTTCAAATATTACACACTCATTTTCAATTATGGTCTGGTATCTATATTACTTAGATTAATTGTCCTTCCTTAGTTTGAACTTAAAAAATTTTAACCGGAGGTGTACAAATTGGTACATTCTAATAACCCTGAAAATCAATTAGATGAAGCCAAAGACATTGTTATCAATGCAATTGGTGAGACAATGGATTTATATGGTATCAATAGAAGTGTCGGAAATTTATTCGGTACTATGCTTTTCGAAGATAGTATGACGTTGGACGAAATGCGCGAACAATTACAAATGAGTAAGCCGAGTATGAGTGCTGGCGTTAAAAGACTCCAAGAATTTGATATAGTAAAACAACAATTCACACGTGGAAGTAGAAAACAGCATTTCATAGCCGAAAAAGATTTCTTTAACTTCTTCAGAAATTTCTTCACTCGAAAATGGAGGAGAGAAATTGTCATTAACGCTGAAGCTGTCCATGATTCAGTTGCAATTTTAGATAACATCATTAATGATAAAAACGTTGATGAGGCTACTAAGAGTGATGCACTTGAAACTAAACAGCAACTCGTTGATACATTGCCTTATTATGAATGGTTAGATCAATTAAGTGATGCGCTTGAAAGTGGGGAAATATTTAAATACTTCCCCATACCAAAAGAAACGCACAGAGAAGAATAAGTTTTCAAATTTATAAGAATAAAGGTCACATTACTTATTCTGTTAATGATTCGCCTTCATTTTTGTCCTATATACTTAATTTAATCTTGTTCGCTAATATGTGGAGTTTCATTTTCATTTAATTAATAAAGTGTATAAAAATAGCTGCCGACAGCATGTCGGCAGCTATTTTGCAATTTATAAATTGTCGTCTTCTTTTTTCTCTCTCACTTGTGTAATTCTTAATGAACGTCGTTCTACTTCTCTATATTTATCAGCACGATGCTCCAATTTGAGTCGATCTTCAGACAATGTCCTTAAGAATGAAATCATCATCATTACAAACACAACAAGTACTGGTACACTCGCTAATACAGAAGCTGTCTTCAATACATCTAATGCACGCTCACCACCTACTAACATTAATGCAAATGGTAACAAGCACAAAGCAAACGCCCAATATAAGCGATTTGCTTTTAATGGCTCACCAATCACTTTTTTCTGTGATGCTGCAGCTAAAATATAGGAACCAGAGTCAAATGTTGTTGCTAAGAATAAAATTGCTGAAACTAAGAATAATATAATAACTAAGTTAGGAAATGGCAAATGATGTAACACTTCAATAATTGTAGCTTCAGTAGTGTGCGTATTTAAGAATTCAATTACATTAAATTGACCACTTATTTGTAAATATACTGCATAGTTTCCAAAGATACCAAAGAATAACATACAGCCCAACGTACCATATACTAGTGTACCTAAAACAAGTTCTTTTAGTGTACGACCTTTTGATATACGTGCAATAAATAATCCAATAAATGGTGCATAAACTATCCACCATGCCCAATAAAATATCGTCCATTTTTGAGGGAACATTGTTTCTTTACGTCCCCCTATACCGCCAAATGGTTCGATCCATGTCGCCATTTGGAAAAAGTTTTTAAACATATTACCCATACTAGTAATTGTTGTTTCCATTATAAATACGGTCGGCCCTACAACTAATACAAATCCGAGTAATACAAATGACAATATTACATTTCCATCACTTAAAACTTTAATACCTTTTTTCAACCCTGAATATGAGCTATAAGCAAATATTGCTGTAATAACTAACAAAATAATGCTCTTCATGAGCATATTATCTCCATCTATTCCTGTAAGACGTTCTATTCCTGCTGTAATCATCGGCACACCTAATGCTAATGATGTAGCTGCTCCGCCCAACAAACCAAAAATAAAGACAATATCAACTACTTTTCCTACAATACCATCTGTTTGTCCTTTTAGTATAGGACGTAATGTTTGACTAATTTTATAGACTGGCTTGTTTTTCACAAATACAAGGTAACCAATACAAAGTGCCGGTAATACAAATGTTGCCCATGCAATTGGCCCCCAGTGGAACATGCCATACATAGTTGCATAATTAAGCGCACTATCCGTCATACCTTTACCGCCATGTGGAGGGTCTTGATAATAAAATGCCCATTCAATTATACCCCAGTATAAAATATCAGAAGCAATTCCTGCACAAAACAGCATTGCAGCCCAACTAAAATTATTGAACTCAGGTTTATCTGTTGCTTTACCTAGAGTTACGTTTCCATATTTACCAAAAGCTATGTATAATACAAAAATCAATGTTGCTAAGCCAATTAGTAAATATATAGCACCTATTGAACTAGAAACAGCATCGTTCATTTTAGTAATAATATCTTGACTTGCTTTTGGAAAGACCATCATAGGAATTACTGCAATAAGTAAAATTATCGATGATCCTATAAAGGTCGTCCAATCCATGACTTTATTCTTTTCCATTTTTGAACACCCCTGAATTTAGTTTTCTTAACTATGTATAAGTTGCTAAAATAAATAAATGTTAGCAAAACAAAATATTAATTCACAAACATGAGCCTAACGAACTTTAAATAATAATGCAAATTACATTCAAAAATCTCACTACCAAAATATGAATAATTATATAAAACGAACATTTATCCATCATATGAAAATTGCCACAATCACAGTGTTAAGTTTAAATTTAACATAATTAATGAATCTTACAATTTTACTAATTGGATATTTATGCTTAATTAATGCATAAATATTTGTTTCATTTTTTTCTTTGAATTCAAAAAATTAGAATTAATTATTATTAAAATTTTAAATTCTTAATACCTAAAAAGTATAAAATTAGAAATTTTTAATTAGATAAAATGCATGTCATTTTTGGCAATAAAATGTAAAACTTTAATGTTCTAATCGTCTTAACTCACTTTTTCCTTCAAATATTCTATAATAAAATAAAAAGCTTTTTAGGCGAATTAAATAAAGGAGTACTGTAAATGCAAAAATCACAAATTATTAATTACTGGGATAAACGAGCTGGCTCTTTTGGCGAAAATAAACAAGCAGAATTAGAGAGTAAACATGCACTAACCTGGATTGATGAAATCAACCAAATAGCCCCTATACATGAAGGTATGAAAATATTAGATATTGGTACTGGTGCTGGATTTTTAGCAATCTTATGCACTCAGCACGGAGGAACAGTTACTGGTATAGATCTTTCACCAGAAATGATAGAACATGCTAAAGTAAATGCACAACACTTCAAACAAAATCTAGACTTTAAAATTATGGATGCTGAAAATCTAGACTTTGAAGATGAAACATTTGATATCGTTATCTCAAGAAACGTAACTTGGCTCCTACCAAATACAAATGCTGCTTATAAAGAGTGGTTACGCGTATTAAAACCCCAGGGCAAGCTGATAAATATTGATGCTGATTATGGTAAAGATTCATTTGAAGCCTATAAATCGATTGGTTCAAATCATGCTCATGACACACTTGATAAAGACATGCTAGTAGAAAGCGAAGCTATTAAGCAAAGTATCCCAATTAATCATCAACTCCGACCACAATATGATATCCAAATACTTAAAGAATTAGGTTTTAATCATATACATCTTGATGAAGGAGTATATCATCGCATTTATAATGAAAAGGATGCTTTCTATAACCCAACGCCCATATTTTTAATATCCGTTACAAAATAGATACAGTTATTATTACGTATTTTTTATAATAGATATAATTTTTATTATATTTTGATATACAAGATGCCTACAACTTGCGTTTCAGACAGTTTTTTATCATACTAATAATTGAATAAAGTAAAAGGAGTGGTAAGAATGAATAAAGAACAATTTGACAAAGTAAAAAATGGTAAAGGATTCATTGCAGCATTAGACCAAAGTGGTGGTAGTACACCTAAAGCGCTAAGTGACTATGGTGTTACTGAAGATCAATACAATAGTGAAGACGAAATGTTCAAACTCGTTCATGACATGCGTACACGTATTGTTTCATCACCTTCATTTAGCTCTGATAAAATTGTTGGTGCAATCCTTTTCGAACAAACAATGGATCGTGAAGTAGAAGGTAAACATACTGGTGACTACCTTGCAGACAAAGGCATCGTACCATTTTTAAAAATAGATAAAGGTTTAGATGAACAAAAAGATGGTGTTCAATTGATGAAACCAATGCCTGAATTAGATGATTTATTAAGCCGTGCAAATGAACATAAAATTTTTGGAACTAAAATGCGTTCTAATATCTTAGAACTTAATAAAGATGGTATTGACTTAGTAGTTAAACAGCAATTTGAAGTAGCTAAACAAATCATTGCTGCAGGTTTAGTACCTATAATTGAACCTGAAGTTAATATTAACGCTGAAAACAAAGAAGAAATCGAAGCTTATTTAACTGATTCTATATTAGAAGAATTAAATAAATTAAATGATGATCAATTAGTAATGCTTAAAGTAACTATCCCTACTAAAGCAGATCAATATCAACCACTAATTAATCATCCAAACGTTGTTCGTGTCGTTGCGTTATCTGGTGGTTATAGCAGAGAACATGCAAATGAAGTACTTAAACAAAATAAAGACTTAATCGCAAGTTTCTCTCGTGCACTTATCAATGATTTAAATGTAAACCAATCAGATGAAGAGTTCGATAGAATTTTAGGCGAAACAGTTGAATCTATCTATGATGCTTCTGTTAATAAAAACTAAGTATTCATTCTTATAGTTTCATAATACGTTTCGCTATATAAATTAAATAATTAAACTTTCTGAGGCTGGGACATTATTTTTGTGTTCCAGCCTTAATTTTCATTGCAATAATACATACAATTTACTAAGTTAGCGTTAGTAACACCTATACTTCCCCCTAAAATCACATATGTGATAATACTATCTCTTATATTAGCTGTAACGACGCATATACATGTCTCCATTCACACTTAATATATAGTAATTTATTAGTAACTAGTACATAACAATAGTTGTAACAATTTCTAAATAAACTAGCCAACACTGAAAACTATCTATATACTAATATTAATTTATAAAATAACTTTATTTAAAAAACAGGGAGCATACTTAATGAAAAATCATTTACATAGATGGGTTATTGAAGCACTAAGTTTTATGGCACTTGGTTTATTTGGTTCACTAATAATTGGGCTGATTTTAGAAACATTAGGAAGTCAAACTTTGATATCTCAACTCAATTTATCTTTCTTATCTGAAATAGGCAAGGTAGCTATGTCCGTAACTGGAGCAGCAATTGGTGTTGCTATAGCTTATGGTCTAGGCGCAAAACCTCTAGTTATTTTTTCTTGTGTTATCGTTGGGACCCTTGGTTACGACACATTTGGTGGTGGCGCTGTTGGTGCATATATCGCAACACTTATTGTTGTTGAATTAAGTAGATTTTATGCGGGTAAGACAAAAATAGATATCATCATCACGCCTTTACTTACGATAGTAGTTGGTGGCACAATAGCAAAACTATTTGGTCCAGCCTTAAATCAATTCATGACTGGCTTAGGAAAAGTGATTATAGTCGGGACAGAGCAACAACCATTGATTATGGGCATAGTCGTATCCGTTATATTTGGCCTAGCTTTAACAGCCCCTATTTCTAGTGCAGCACTTGCTTTGATGCTTGATTTAAGTGGTTTAGCTGCTGGCGCAGCCACTATTGGTTGCGCTTCCCAAATGGTCGGATTTGCAGTCAATAGTTATAAAGATAATGGATGGAGTGGCTTACTATCGATTGGTATTGGAACTAGCATGTTACAAGTTCCTAATATTATTAAAAATCCAATGATTCTCTTACCTCCAACACTTGCAAGTGCGATTGTTGCGCCAATTATGACAACACTATTTCCTATGTCGAATAATCCTGCAGGTGCAGGTATGGGTACAAGTGGCTTTATAGGTCAAATTATGACGATTAATACTATGGGTGGTTCGGTTCAAACATGGTTACTGATAGCTATATTCCATATTTTGCTACCTTCATGTCTCAGCTTTATGTTATATAAATTCTTTTTAAATAAACAATGGATTAAACCAGGAGACCAACGTATCAATATAGCTAGTTAAAGATATGATATGTCAATCAGATTATGATTTTATATTGGTCATTAATCGCTAAATAACAATTTATTTACTATCGATACTTCATATATAAAAAAAAAAAGGTGACTAAATTTCTATTGCTGCTTAAACCAGCTTATAGAAATCGAGTCACCTATTTTTATTCAATGCTAATTAGATTGGTTCTCACCTTGTATTGGTACTTGTCCACCAGTTGTCACTCTTCTCTTTTGAGTAAAATAAAGGACAAACGCCACAAAGTACCACGCTAATACGATCAACCACTCTGCTGGCCAAGCGAGTGACGAAGGCATTCCAGGGAGATAAATAATTATAAATAAAATACTAAGTACCACTGCAATAATGCCTACAACTCTACCATTTCTAATACGGTATGGTCTTTCTAAATCAGGCTGTGTCTTACGCAATTTTAAAAATGAAATTGCTACTAATAGATATCCTAATACGACTCCAATACCTCCAGCATTAACAATCCATGAAAGTGCTGGTCTCCCTAATAATGGGGCTACAAATGCAAGTACACCTAAAAATAAAATACCATGTGTTGGTGTTTTGAATTTAGGATGAATATAAGCAAACCATTGCGGAATCATTTTGTTTTTAGCCATAGCATACAAAATTCTACTACCACCTATAATAAATGCATTCCAACTGGTAATAATGCCTGCGACGCCGCCCAGTACGAGTAAAACGCCAAATCCACTATGTCCAAAAAGATTTACCATTGCATCAGCTGTAGCTAGACTGCTTGTACCAAGTGCTTTTGGAGATAATCCTGTTGCGACACCAAAAACAATAAGTAGATAAAAAATCACAGATGCAATAATCGATAAGATTAAAATACCGCCTATTTTTTTAGAAGGCGCTTTTACCTCTTCAGCAATCTGTGGTATAACATCAAACCCAACAAATAGGAAAGGAATCATCATCAAGACAGACATTGTTCCACCTACACCATGTTCAAACGGCTTTAAGTTACTAAAATTACCATTAAAGCCAGCACCAAAAACAAGTAGCAAACCGACCGAAACTATAAAGATTGTAAAGACTGTCTGCATTATCGCTGCAGGTTTAACACCAAAGTAATTTAATGACGTTAAGACAATACTCCCCACAGAACCAATTAACACCCACGTTAAGTACACGTCCCATCCAGCAATATTCCACATGAATCCTTGATGTTGAAAAGGAATAACATAATCGATTACTGTAGGTAACGCAACCGCTTCAAACGTAATCACTGATACATAGCCAAATAATACTGACCAACCAGAAATAAAAGCAATACCAGGTGAAAATGCTTTTTTAACAAAGACAAATCCTCCGCCAGTTTCTGGAATTGCAGAAGCAAGTTCTGCGTATGTAAGACCAATTACAATTACTAAAAAGCCTCCTATTAAAAAGGCAACAATACTTCCTACAAAACCTGCTGTTGATACCCATTCACCTGATAACACGACCCATCCCCATCCAAGCATGGCACCGATTGCAAGAAATAAGACATCAAAAATATTCATTGATTTATCAAACTGTGATTTTTGTGATTTCATTGAACATACCCCATTACATTCTTCAAATTAAAATAATAATTTTACAAGGTCGGCACAGTAATATAACCTAATTACTGTGCTTACAACCTTGTCTTGACTTAATTATTATTCCTTAAATCTTCAACCCTTGTTTATATTTCAATTGAAAGTATTTTAATCATTCATTTCTAAAATTATTCTTGAATAGAAAGATATTTTGTTTCTAAATATGGTTCAATACCTTCTATGCCACCTTCTCTACCATAACCGCTTTCTTTCAAACCACCAAATGGTGCATGTGCAGCAGAAGGACCTCCATCGTTCCAACCAATAACGCCATACTCTAATTCATTAAAGAATTTTAGTCCAGTACGATAGTCATTAGTAAAGAAGTATGATGCTAGACCAAATTCTGTATCATTGGCTATTTGAATAACTTCATCTAAATCTTCATATGTCATAACTGGTGCAACTGGTCCAAATGTTTCTTCATGCATAGCTTTCATATCCAAATTTGCGTTAGAGATAACTACTGGTTTCAAGAAATTTCCACCTAACGATTGAATATCT
This sequence comes from Staphylococcus sp. AS1337, assembly GCF_051408735.1. NCBI lineage: Bacteria > Bacillati > Bacillota > Bacilli > Caryophanales > Staphylococcaceae > Staphylococcus > Staphylococcus sp. AS1337. The sequence goes on from NZ_JBOIHZ010000003.1 coordinate 343,933, forward strand.
TCAATGCTACGCGACAATTCTCCACCTTTCTCTTGCGCATCAGTTATATGAGATAATACTTTCTTAACAGCTTGTGCATCGATAAGTGGTCCTACTTTCACGTCACTTTCTAAACCATTACCTACAGTTAGTTCATGCACTTTTTCTATTAATTTCTCTGTATACGTCTCTGCGATATCTTGATGTACATAAATTCTATTGGCACATATACACGTTTGACCTGCATTTCTAAATTTAGAAGCAATTGTTCCATCAACAGCTGCATCAACATCCGCATCTTTATGCACAATTAACGGTGCGAGTCCACCTAGTTCCATTGTTACATTTTTAACCTGTTGTGCTGATTGTTCTATCAATGTTTTACCCACTGCAGTTGACCCAGTAAATGTCACTTTACTGATAAGTTCATGTTCAGTAAATAAATCACCTGCGTCTTTACCAGATGCAATAATATAAGAAATAGCATCTTTAGGGAATCCAGCTTCATGGGCAAGTTCTACTAATTTAATTGTAGTTAATGGCGTTTTTACTGCTGGTTTACAAATAATTGTACAACCGGCCGCTAAGGCTGGCGCCATTTTCCGCGTAATCATAGCTGCCGGGAAATTCCATGGTGTAATTGCACCAACAACGCCTACTGGGAATTTATCTATAATAATTTTTTTAGACGCAGCATTGGCTGGGATTGTGCGACCATAAACACGTTTTGCCTCTTCTGCATACCACTTCACATAAGAATTAGCATAAGTCACTTCACCTTTTGCTTCAGCAAGCGGTTTACCACCCTCTAATGTGATGAGTCGTGCTAATTCTTCTTGATGTTCATCTATAAGTTCTGCCCATTTCAATAATTTAGCAGAACGTTCGTGAGCGTCTACTTTTTTCCATTGTTGAAATGCTTTATGTGCTCGTTCCACTTGTGCTTGAATATCTTCGCTACTTGTATAATCTAAGCGTTCAATGACTTCATTGGTAGCTGGGTTAAACACTTCTAATTTTGTCATATTAAAATCTCCTTTTTATTAATCAATTATAAAATACTTACAATTATCCATACCCTATATCAAAAAGCATAAAGTGTAGTCGCTTATGCGATACCTTCTTTAGAAATTACAGTCTCAAACACATCAGTTAAAATACGTAATCCTTCATTTAACTCATCATCTGTAATAACTAAAGGTGGTAAGAATCGAATAACATTGCCTTTAATACCTGCAGATAACAACAATAAGCCTTTTTCGTTTGCTACTTGGACAAGTTTACCTGTTAATGCTTTATCAGGTTCACCAGTTTCAGGATCAACTACTTCAAAAGCAACCATTGCACCTAATCTACGTATACTTGAGATTTGATTATACGTTTCGCTCAATGATGTTAGATATGTTTCTATGTTATAACCTAGTTGTTCTGCTTTACCGTTTAAATCTTCTGTCTCTATAATTTCAATAACTTTAAGCGCAGCCTCACAAGCTAATGGATTTCCGGCATAAGTACCACCCAATTCCCCTGGTGCAGCACTATCAATGATTTCTGATTTACCAACTACACCACTTAACGGAAAGCCCGCAGCTAATGATTTAGAAACTGTGATTAAATCTGGTTCAATATCAAAATGTTCTATAGCAAAAGTCTTGCCAGTTCTGGCAAAACCACTTTGAATTTCGTCAGCTACAAAAACAATGCCATTATCTTCACAAATCTGTTTGACTGCTTTTACAAATTTAGAATCTGGGATAATGAACCCACCTTCACCTTGAACAGGTTCCATAACAATACAAGCCACATCACTTGGATCTACTGTTTCTATAAAGAAATCATGTAATTTATTGATAATTTGATCTATATAAGTTTCATCCGATAATTCTTCAGATTTTTCAGAAATATTAGGATAAGGTGCTTGATAAACTTCTGGTGCAAATGGGCCGAAACCAAATTTGTAGGGCTTCACTTTACTTGTCATTGACATAGTTAAATTTGTTCTACCATGAAATCCTCTTACAAATGAAACGACCGCTTGTCTACCAGTGTATTTTCTTGCAATCTTCACTGCATTTTCTACGGCTTCAGCTCCAGAATTCAACAATATTGATTTTTTCTCAAAATTACCTGGTGTAATCTCTGTTAACTTTTGTGCTAAGTTAAGATAACTTTCATACATAATGACATTAAATCCTGGATGTATAAATTTATCTAATTGTGTTTTTAAATGTTTCGTAATTTCAGGATGCGTATGGCCCACATTTAATGTTCCAATTGCACCGGCAAAATCAATAAATACATTGCCTTCAACATCTTTAATAGTTGCACTTTGCGCTTCATCAGCAACATGCAGATTTCCGTTTCCTACACCACGAGCTACATATTTTTCACGTTGTTCTTTATAATAATTAAATTTATCTGACATTATGAAACCTCCTATAACTTAATTACAAATGTTATTTCATTTATTGTCTAAAAATTTAAAATATTATTGGTGTTCTGTAAAGTACCAGTTTGACTTTTTATATGGTACCAGATGTAGCGTTGATTACTTTTTTTAAGCGCTGAACCGCTTCAGGTATTTGCTGTTGTTCGATTTTAGAGAAACCAATAATCAATGTCTTTCGCTCGCTATTATTTTGAAGCGCTTTCACATTAAAGCGATTTATTGTATAAAGCTCTAATTTATATTCCTTAGCTCGAGCCTCAATTTCTTCATAAGTATACGGTGAAGCAACCTCAATAATAAAATGTAAACCTGCTTGCGTATCTTTGATATCAATATTATTACCAAATGTCATTTGCAATTCCTCAATAAGATATGCCCTCTTTTTACCGTATAACTGGTGCATCCTTTTTAGATATTTTTCGTAGTGTCCTTCTTTAATAAATAAATTTAATGTTAAAGCATTTAATATTGAAAAATCTGGAATTGTACTTTGGTTTTGTACTTCAAATTTTTGAACTAATTTCGTTGGTAATATCATATAACTAATACGCAACGCTGGCATTAATGTTTTGGAAAATGTGCCTAGATATATTACACGTTCATTTTTATCAAAACTAAATAATGAGGGGATATTATCCGTTTCATATTTGAATTCACTATCATAATCATCTTCAATAATATAGCTATGTGTTTTACTCGCCCAGTTTAATAAGCTTATACGTCTAGATACAGGCATAATTGTACCCATAGGAAATTGATGCGAAGGTGTCACAATAATAGCATCTGGTTGAATTTTTTTTATTTCTTCTATAGAAATACCTTTATTATCTAATGAAACAGGAACCATTTGTGTTTGTGTTTGCTGCAATATAGTTCTGAACCTAGAATAACCTGGATTTTCAACAGTAATCTTCACATTTTCAGACATGAGTTGTATAAATTTCATTAATAATGTATTGGTACCTGAACCAATAATTATTTGTTCTGGATGACATTGAATACCTCTTTGATAAGATACTAATTTAGCTATAGATTGTCTTAGTTCTATAGGTCCTTTCACATTAGGGATTGATGATAGGTATTGATCATATTCTTGAAAAACACGTTTGGTTAACTTTGTCCATATATCTATTGGGAATTCAGATATGTCGGTACTCATATGAGAAAATGAATAATCATAATTTATTTCTGCAGCACTTTCATATGAAGTGCGCAAATTATGTGCATCTGGGTTAATTATTAATTTATCTAATGGTTCTACAAAATATCCTTTCCGTTCTTCAGTATAGATGTAACCTTCTGCTAATAATTGTTCATATGCAGCCTTAACACTATTCACGCTTACATTCATATGTTTTGCCATATTTCTTTTAGAAGGCAATTTTTCATGACTTTCATATTTAGAATCTAGCATACCCGACTTCAAATGATTATATAATTGTCTATAAATATATTGATTTGTATCACGCTGCATAGTTACACCTCTCTATTATTCAATAAATAAATTATTATTAACATTAGCTATAGTAATTCATGATTTTATAAATTATATCATATAAAAAGCAACAGTTATCCTTCTGACAACTGTTGCCTCAAATTCTATTTATCACCTTTTTTCGGGATACAATAATTCTTATTTATAATATAGGGGAAGCTAATTTTGCAATAGCTTGTTTAAATTTAATCCAATTAGAACGCTGATTATAGCGATCTTCTGTCAATTCTTGTGATACTTTCAAATCTTCAAAGAAAGCGTCTTTAAGTTCTTTAGTAATACGTTCATCATACATAAATGCGTTGATTTCAAAGTTTAATTCAAAACTTCGAATATCCATATTGGCAGAACCTACACTTGCAACTTCATCATCAATAATCATCATCTTAGAATGGATAAAGCCATTTTCATATGTGTAAACTTTAACACCATCTCGTATAAGCTGAGCCACGCTTGAAATTGTAGCCCAATATACAAATATATGATCTGGTTTGCAAGGTATAATCAAACGTACATCCACCCCTGACTTAGCAGCAATACGCAAAGCATTAATATAACCTTTATCTGGAATAAAGTACGGACTATGCATATAAATAGATTTCTCAGCTTTCATAATCATCTTCATGTAACCGAATTCAATTTGATGCCAATTATCACTTGGTGCACTGAGTGCTAATTGCATGGATACATCGCCGCCTTGATCCGCGTTTTCTGGAAAATATTTTTCATTATAATCTAATTGCTCACGTTTAGCTTGAGAGTTCCAATCATGAATAAAGCTTAGCTGTAATGCATCTACACCATCACCTCTAACTCTTAGATGTGTATCTCGCCAATAACCAAATTTTTCATTTAATCCTAAATATTCATCCCCAATATTAAAACCACCGACATAACCAGTCATACCATCAATGACAACAATTTTACGGTGATTTCTATTATTCACCCTAAAATTGATTAAAGGAATTTTGGCTTGAAAGAATGCTTCAACCTGGCCACCCGCTTCTTGGAATGACTTGAATTTTGATTTATGGACAGATTTTGAACCTACTGCATCGTATAATAATTTTACTTCTAATCCTTCATTTGCTTTTTCTTCTAAAATATTAACAATTTCAGTACCTAAGCCATCTAACTCTAAAACATAATATTCCATATGAATATAGGACTTAGCATTACGTAAGTCTTTTTTCATTTGAGTAAATAAATCATGACCATCCGTATAAATATCTACATTATTATCATCACTTAAAAATGAAGGTTCTTTTGTTAATAACGTTGTTGCAATATCTTTGTGCTTCCTTACAATTGGATTATCTGAATCGCTAATTTTATTTGTTGATTTCTTCAATTGAGATTCTACACGTTTCATACCATCTTCTATTTGATTATGTGCCAAGCCTCGCTCACGTTTCTTACGCACACCTCTACCAAAGAAGATATAAATAAAGAATCCTAAGATAGGCATAACAAAGAGTAAGAACAACCATGCCCAAGTTGCTGTCGCATCTCTTCTATCTCTATCTAAAAATACAATTAACAATGCTAATATAATATTCACTACGAAGAAAAATGCTAAAACACCTCGATAGATTGGACTAACACTTGGATCAAAAATTAACTGCATAAACTCACCTCATTGTGTTTGGTTTATCGAAAGATTTATAAAACTATCAAAATATTTACTAATTAAATTAAATATCAAACTTGTATATTACTAAAAATGCAACGCTTATTAAAGCCAATTATATTGTAAAATTCTTAATTTTACCATTCTCTTTAGCCTATTATTTATAAAATGGTTTATGCTATTTCTGAAGTGTTTCTTCAATAGTGCGATTACGACCAGCTTGAGAACCAAATAGCGTGATAATACAAGATGTTATTAATAAAATAGTTAATGAAGCCAACCATTCACCAGTAATGTCATGTAAAACACCAAATAGTAATGGACCAATCGCAGCAAATAAATAACCGATAGATTGAGCCATTCCTGACAATTTAGCAGCTGTTTGACTATGCTCTGTTCTCAAACTAAAGAAAGTGTTAACTAAACCAAATGCAATACCACCAGCTATACCAATAAGAATTGTTGATATAATTGCTAAATGAGGAATAAATATCATAATTACAACACCTACTATAAAACATAGACCAGTAACAAAGGTTAATAAAAATTGAGATTTCATTTTTGTAGCAAAAATAGGCGTAATAAATGTGAATGGAATAATTGAAATTTGAAGTACTGATAGATAAGCACCTGCTTCACTGATTGACATGCCACTTTGTGCAAGATATGCTGGCATCCAGTTTATAAGCGCGTAAAAGATAAGCGACTGTCCTCCCATTAATATAGTAATCTGCCATGATAACGGAGATTTCCAAACATTAATACTTTCTCGAGATATAGCAGTCGTCACCTCTTGTCTGCCTTTTAATTGGAATGACCATAAAATAATTGTCAAAAGTGTTACTATGCCAATCACACTTATTGCAATGTTATAGTTAAAGGCTTTTACTAATGGCGCTGTTCCATATGAAGATAGTCCACCAAAGACGTTCATAACAACGGTGTAATACCCAGTCATAATACCTATATGCAGTGGGAACTTCGCTTTAATGACTGCAGGTGCAAGTACATTACCAAAACCAATACCTATACCAATCAATACAGTGCCTATGTACAACCATGAAATACCCGTAACTGACCTGACAATAATACCTATAAATATTAAACATAAAGCTAAGAAAATCGTTTTCTCAAGTCCTAACCTATTACTTGTTCTAGCAGCAAATAATGAAATTACAGCAAAGGCTAATAAGGGTACTACTGTAACTACACTAACAGCACTATTAGATAATGCTAAATCTGCTTTTATATCTGGTAACGCCACACCTATAGAAGTTATAGGCGCTCGTAAATTTGCGCCAACTAATAAAATACCTATAAATAATAACCAATTAAATGGTTTTATTTTTCTATAATTTTCCATACTTTACCACCTTGATGGGATTATTTTAAAATCAACACACTATATGGTACGATATGTACGTTATATTGTAAATAGGAGCGATACATTTGTATAATATTCAGAATATAATAGCGAAAAACATTGCTGACCATCGTAGGAAGCATCAACTTAGCTTAGAGAAAGTTGCAAATGTTACTGGTGTCAGCAAAAACATGCTAAGTCAAATTGAAAAAGGAAATTCAAATCCTACCATTACAACACTTTGGAAAATTGCCAACGGATTTCATCTTTCTTTATCTCAATTAACATCATTAAATAACGATGAAGTAGATTTTATAGATGAATCTGATATCATTCCAATCATTGACGATAAAGTCTCTATTCACCCATATTTTCCGTATGATGATAATAAGAAATTTGAAATGTTTAAAATGGTAATAGAACCAGATGGAAAAATGAATTCAGCGCCTCACCATGTTGGTTCTGAAGAATATATCATTGTAAACGAGGGTGTCCTTGAAATAGAAGTTGATTCCACAATTTACACAATCAATCATCATCAAGCTTTTCGTTTTAACAGTGATGTGTCGCATAGTTATCATAATCATGGAAATGTCACTGTTGTTTTCACCTCAACTATGTATTATCAATAACTCATTTATAAAGACACTATGCTAGAGAACTACTTTATAAAACCATTTCTGAAAGTCCCACTGTCAATTAATTGATCAAGTGGGACTTTTCTATGTTTGTTACTTCATATGTTCCTCATATTTAACTACTGACTCTTACATCTGTTGTTCTACAACTTATATATTTCACTTAATAAGACACAACATAATGTCATTTTGATAATTAAATAAAAAATATGTAGCATTGGCTCTCTTGAAAAAGTCGTATATATTGTACATGTCACATATATTTGACACATAAGGTGGCGATATATTCACCATGAATAAAGTTAAGCATTATCGAAACGCTAAGCATATGTCTCAACTTACACTTTCAAGAACAGTTGAAGTATCAAGGCAAACAATCAATATGATTGAAAATAATAAATATAATCCATCATTGAATTTATGTATTAATATAGCGAAAGCTTTAGATGTTACACTCAATGATTTATTTTGGGAGGAGCATTCTTATGAATAGAAAGGATAAGTGGTTATATCAAAATTTCACCGGTTCAATGAGCAATCCAGATGAATACCAACAGTATGAAATCGATAAAACTCTAGCCAAACACAATATTATCGGATTATATGTACTTATCGCACTCGTTTATTTATCTATTTTCTACGATATTGAACGTGAGTTTTTATCTCCATTTACTGTCGGCGGGGGATTATTACTTATCGTTTTAGGTTGTAGAATGTCTATGAGTAAATTTAGTGCTGATCCATTAGAAATAGAGGCAAAAAATCGAGAAGTTTACCATAAATTGCTACGAGAAACTCGTAATAAAAGAGTCATTTTCTTAATCATTACAATAACCTACATGTTGTTGACTACAGTAGTAATTGCGCCAATCCTTGCAGGTAATAGTTTAAACTTTTCTATATTAACAAAGTTCAGCACCTATCTACCTTTAATTGTCATCATAATATTTACGATTACTAAGGATTCTCGGATAAAATTGCTAGATGAAAGGAGTAAACATGATGAATAATGACAAAATTCTACGTTTAATTCCTAATTTTAGATTTACAGACGAATATGAACGCCAACAATTATTATATGATTATGCTAGGTTCTCTCCATGGATTTTTTATGGTGGACTCATCTTCAGTGCGTCAGACTTTTTTATAACTAGCTATCTAAATCGTCTACCTATATTAGGTACATTAACTTTCATATTAATCTTAATCTATTCAATCATATTGATCGCTTCACTTCGCAAGAAAAAAGTGGATACTTTAGAGGTACATACTGAGGCACAATATAAGATGCAATTAAAAAAATTACATAAAAGTAGCATATTATTCGCAACTATAATGTTTGTAGTATTCAATCTAAATAATTATTGGATACCACTCATTTCAGGTTCTGATTTACCACAAAGTTCAGATATCTTGAAAAATCTATTTGTTAATTTAATCATTGCTATTATAACGGGTTTTGTCACTTATGGCTTTGCTAGAATAAAGCTCATTAGAACTTATAAAGAAAATGATTAGTAATATAAGATTTTTTACTTTATTTAAAATAAAACATAGGATAAATAAATAACACCCGTTACCGTTAACATACTGAAGAGTGTTGAAAAAAGAACGATTTGTGCATGAAGTTCTGGTTCCACCTGGTACTCCATGGCAATTGTAGATGTATTTCTAGATGTTGGAAATGAGCTCGCAATCAATAATGATTGTGCAATAACACCCTCAATGTTGAGTAAATAGATAACAACTAAAGAGATTATAGGGCCTACAAGTAATCTGCCTATTAATGAAATTGTTATAACGCGATGAAAAAATTTAATTTTAATTTTTGATAATTGAGCACCCAATAAAAGTAGCGCTATCGAACCAAAACCATCTGAAAGATGTCCAATTGGTATTAACATAAATTGTGGTAATTTAAGTGTGAATACTTGGCAAAAAATACCTAGTAAGAGTGCGTGAAAGACCGGCAGTTTAAGAAAAAAAGTAGTAATATCTTTAATAGAACTTGTGGCTGACAACAAATTATACATACCATATGAATAGGTGAGTAAATTTTGAAATACTAAAATCAAAATTTGCACAGAAACGCCCAATGGATTGTGGCTGAATATAAATTGGCTGACAGGTAACCCATAATTGCCAGAGTTCATTAAAGATATACTATTTTTTAATGCTGCTCCTTCACCATTTTCTAACTTCAATAACCTTGCTGTAATATGACTAAAACATATTAAACTTATACTATAAATTACTACATAATATATAATTTGCGAAAACACTTGAAATTCAATTTTAATATGGTAAATATTTATAAATACGGCAGCAGGCATTAGGCAATATGTAATTAACGTAGAAAAATTCTGTAATTTAAACTCAAATTTTCTTTGTAAAAATGCCCCAATAACTATTAATAGTAAAATGGGTAATATAACTTCTAAGATAATAAAAATAAACATAAGCAACCCTCACTATAGCGTATTTAGCAGTGCTCTGCCTCCCACCTAACTATAGCTTAAATTACCATAAATATAATTATAAGCATAAATTTAATTTATTATTTATATACATAAGTTTATCTTATAATCCAAACCAAAATAGTCTTTAATATATTTATTTGTCTCAAAAGATTTAATTATAATTAGTGGAATTTTGTAATTCATTCAAATAATTATACTGTCATAAAGTATTTAGACAATTATTTAGTGTAACAATCTCTTCTCTACTAAAGGAGTAATGAAGCGTTTGAATTTTTCTAATCCACTGGCTAAATTGTTTCGACAACTTCCTTTAAATATAAAAAATGACTAATCCAATATCATGTGGATTAGTCATTTTTTGAGAATGAAATTTATATCCCTGTCGCATTTTTAGTTTTTAGGTTTAACATTTTCTTTTACTATTCTCTAAAAAGTAATAACATCGAATCATAAAAACTTTTCTATATAAAACGCTGATTCTTCAATTGATTTGTATTCTGTATTAATGACTGTTGCATTTAACTTTTCAAAAATCTCTTCAGCATAGATCAATTCTTCTCTGATTCTCTCAATACTGTTATAGTTTGTTGGACCGTGTAGCCCCAATACTTTCACACGTTCATTACGTATGTTCAAAATGTAATTAGGGCTTGCAGTTAAACCAAATACTTTTAAATTCTTATGCCTAAAAACTTCATCAGGTATATCTACTTCTGGTACCAATGGTATATTTGCAATTTTGTAACCTTTATTCGCTAAATACATACTAAGTGGTGTCTTAGATGTTCTTGAAACACCAACAATAAGTGCATCCGCTTCCCCTATGTTAGTAAAATGTTTACCATCATCATATTTAACAGAGTATTCCATAGCTTCTATTCTTCTAAAATAATTTTCATCTAATTTACGTAAGGCTCCGCTTTCTAAAATAGGAGAACAATTTGTACGTTGCTGAATAATACCAATTAAGTCAGACATATAATCAACATATGGAATATCCGCTTCTTTTGCAAATTGCTGACCAACAATATTAAATTCAGGATTCACTAATGTTGTTATCACAACTGCTGCACGTGCTTTAGCACTTTTTAATATATTAATCAGTTCTTCTTCATTTTTTATAAAAGGAAACTTTTTTATTTCAATTTGTGATACATCAGGAAATTGAGTTAACGTTGCATGTACCATCCGTTGTGCTGTTTCTCCTATAGAATCTGAAATAACATATAATCTAAGTTGTGGCTCTATTGAATCATTAAACACGTAATCGACCACCTTTAACCTCACTTTGTGCAGTCGATAACAATGCACCAGGAACTCTAAATGGTGAACATGAAACATAGTCAATATCTATTTGATTAAAGTAATGGATAGATTTATCGTCTCCACCTAACTCGCCACAGACACCTATTTTAATAGACGGGTTAACAGATTTAGCTTGTTGTGTAGCCATTTTGACAAGTTGACCAACGCCATCCTGATCTAATGTTTGGAATGGGTCATTTTCTAAAACACCTTGTTCTGAATATGAACCAATAAATTTACCAGCATCATCTCTAGAGAACCCAAAAGTTAATTGTGTTAAATCATTAGTACCAAAGCTAAAGAAATCACATACTTTCGCTAATTCACCGGCGATTAGGCAAGCCCTTGGTGTTTCAATCATTGTTCCAATTAGGTATTGTATTGTTTCTCCAGCCTCTTGTTGCAATTGTTCTATCTTTTCAACGATTTTAGCTCTTAAAATTGTAAACTCAGCCACTGTAGAAACTAAAGGAATCATGATTTCTGGTTGACACTCAATACCTTGTGCTTTCAAGCGTAACGCACTTTTCACTATAGCTTCGGCTTGCATAACATATAATTCTGGATACGTAATAGCAAGACGACACCCCCTATGCCCCAACATTGGATTTACTTCATCTAAACTTTCAATGTATTGTTCCAATTCTCTTACAGGCACATTCAATTGTTGAGCTACATTGTTTTTTTCTTCCATAGAACTTGGTAAAAATTCATGAAGTGGTGGATCTAACAACCTAATAATCGTTGGTCTTTCACCTGATAGCTTTAATATTTCTTCAAAATCAGTCATTTGATATTGCTGAATTTTATTTAATGCATTAATACGTTTATCTTGCGTATCTGATAAGATAAAGCGGCGCATTTCAATTAAGCGTTCTGGGCCAAAGAACATGTGCTCTGTACGGACAAGTCCTATGCCTTTAGCATTAAACTGATAACCAGTCTGAATGTCTTGAGGCGTTTCCGCATTCATTCTAACCTGTAATCTCGCTACATCTTCTGACCATGACATAAACTGCTCAAACGCCTCACTGCGCTCTGCTTTCATAGTCGACACTTCTCCATAATACATATCGCCTTTTGCGCCATCTACGGAAATAATATCTCCTTCGTGCAACGTACCTCCTGAATAATTAACTACTTTATCTATGACATTAATTTCTATATCAGAACATCCTGTAACGCAACATTTACCCATACCGCGTGCTACAACGGCTGCATGCGAAGTCATACCACCATGCGTTGTGACGATTGCTTCACTTGCAATCATTCCTTCAATATCTTCCGGAGAAGTTTCTGGCCTCATTAAAATAACTTTATTGCCTTTTTCTGCTTGTTCTTTCGCGCTTTCTGCTGAAAAAACAATCTTCCCACTCGCTGCTCCTGGGCTTGCTGGCAAACCAATTTTAGAAATTGTAGTTGCTTGTTTAAGTGATTGCTCATCAAAGTTAGGATGCAATAACTGATCAATAGATTTTACTTCGACATTCATTACTGCTTCTTCTTTACTAATAACGCCCTCTTCAACTAAATCAACTGCAATGTGTATGGCAGCATTAGCAGTACGCTTACCATTTCTCGTTTGCAGTAAATATAACTGCCCATTTTCAATCGTAAACTCAATATCTTGCATGTCTTTATAATGAGTTTCGAGGCGTTTAGAAACATCTACAAATTGTTGATGTACTTGTGGCATTTGCTCTCTCAATGACTCGATATCTTTAGGTGTACGAATACCCGCCACAACATCTTCACCTTGAGCATTTAACAAATACTCTCCAAATAGCTTAGATTCTCCTGTAACTGGATTACGTGTAAATGCCACTCCCGTGCCACTATGTTCTCCACTGTTACCAAATACCATTTCTTGGATATTTACAGCAGTACCGATATCATGTGGTATTTCATTCAATTCACGATATATACGAGCACGGTCGTTGTCCCACGATTTAAACACTGCTTCAATAGCTTCAGTTAATTGATCAATAGGCGATTGTGGAAACGGTTTATAAACTTCTTCAATATACACTTCTTTAAAATGTTCGCAAATTACCTGTAGTCCTTCAGCTGGAATATCTGCATCATTTTGATAACCATGCTTTATTTTATATTGATTGAAATATGTATCAAATGATGCCATTGGAATACCATATACCACTTCGCCAAACATTTGTAATAGACGGCGATAACAATCATAAGCAAAACGAGCGTCTTCAGTCTTTTCAGCTAGTTTTTTAACATTGTCATCATTTAAACCTAAATTTAAAATTGTGTCCATCATTCCTGGCATAGATATTTTAGCGCCACTTCGTACTGAAACTAGCAATAAAGACGTTTCTGAAGAAAATGCTTTTTGCGTACGTTCACAAAAGGCAACTAATTGAGAATTTAATTGGTCCATGAGTGAATCAGAAAGCTTAGACCCTTGCTCTAAATATTTTATACAAGCTTCTGTTGTTAACGTAAAACCATCAGGTACCGGTAAACCTAAGCGCTTCATCTCTGCCAAATTAGCACCTTTACCTCCTAGTAGATCTTTCATCGATTTTTGTCCTTCATCAAATGCATAAATATATTTCGTCATACTTAATCACCTCAAATAGTTATTATGTTATACTAATTTCTATTGAGTATGTCATATTAAACGAAAAATGACAACTAATATATAAAAATTTGTTCATATTAATTTCTTTTTGCACCTTTATCTCTTGATATATCATAATTTTGTTTCATAAAAAAAGCCCAAGCAACATTGATTTGTTGCTTGGAACTTTTAACATCACCAGTTCATTGCCATTTTTATATAATATGATTAAATGACTTAATATATTGCTAAGTTTAATTTTCAAATAAGATCATTTAAGTCATTTAATTATAATTCTGTATAACTAAAGATAAAAGCAGATGCATTTACACTATCTTCTTTCTATTTCAAATTACTATTTGATTTAAACTGGCTCTTATATTTTTGCGGACTTTAAAAGTAGGTGAAATAGAGAAATCACATTTTCTAATTAAGATATACTAAATAACTTGGAGTACGAAAATTACTAAAAATGGCAGATTACAGCACAATCGTTGTATTGTGCTAAAGTAGGTGATTATTTAAAATATAATCATTTGTCAAAGTGACATACAGAGGATTTATCATACTAGCTTCTCATAGTTTCTAGCATGATAAGTTACAACAATATTTATTCATTGTTAAATTTACTTCGTTTTGACTATTTTCATGTAGTGTAATATATTTTCATCACATCATCACAATAATCCATTCAAAACTTCATAATTACTTTTTATACATTATGTCCACGTCCCTTCATTCCATGGTACATCAATAACAAGTTGATGTGAGTTATCACTTAATAACTCAATAATGGTACCATTACTATTTAAGAATTTCAGATTGAAAACAAAACGTTTTGTATACATAAAGATTTTATTATAAATTTTATAGAATTATTAAGTAATAACTTAAATTTATTATATTGTCGGTCGTGTAATTTGTAAAGTCTTTTTTGATACTTTCCTAAAAAACGTGCCTACTATAATTTATGATATTCATATTTTAATATTTCTACATTGTGATATTGCTACTTATTATCGATTTTCTAAATAAAAGAAATATACCAACTAAACTACGAATAGTTAACACCATAAAGCTATTTGTAGTTTAATTGCATCTGAATATTTCTTTGGATTCAATCCTGTACGTGTTTCGCATTTTTCTAATCGGTAAAGTAACGTATTACGATGAATATAGAGATATCTTGCAGTTTTAGCAATATTCAAATCATTTTTGAAGAAACTTTTTAAAGTTTCTATACTTTGTGAATCTAGATCACTTAAAATTCTTTGCTTATATCTTTCTCTTATTCCACTCTCTATTTGATAAAGTAATGTTTTCTCTTCTACATCTTCAAAGGACATCAATGTTTGAGTTTGTTCATTCAACATAAATACAAGGTCACACTCTTCATAAGCCTTTTTGAAATCATTCAAACTCGAAAAAAGTAAACTCGAAGCCATTGTTACTTCTAACTTCAATGATTTAAAAGCATGATAAATTCTCACTATTTTTTCTTCCAAAGCCTTTTTCGATGCATCAGAAGCCAGTATAACGATACGATTATGATTAGTAAAAGCTAATGTAAAAGTAGTTTGATCGATTTTACTAGTTAACGTACGAACAATGCTATTTCTTGAGAATATTTGCTTCTCTAAATTAATAATAATACATTTTCTATAAGCTAATAAATTTGTGTTAAGTTGCTTCGTTAAATATTGTATAAATGAATTAGAGGGATTACTTTTCAACAGTTCTTCAATGAATAATTCTTGGCTACGTATATGTCCTTCTAGTTCATACGTAAAATAATTTTGATATAACAATAATTCGGTCGACATTTTCACTAAATCTGCTACGTATAGCAATGCTTTGGGATCACCTGTAATACCAATTACACCGACAATTTCATTTTGAAATATAATGGGTAAATTAATACCCGGTTGTGTCCCTTTCAGTTTCTCACAATCTTCTTCAGTCAATATAACCATCTGCTCGCACGCTAATACTTTACAAGCGCCTTCGTGTATACTACCAATCCTACTTTTGTTAAATGATGCTATAATCTTACCGTTAAAATTCATTATATTAATATTACTTTTTGTTCTTTTTGCAGTTTCTTCCACAATAAGCGTTGCTACTTCCTCTGTTAATATCTCCATTATTTCACCACTTTATCACTTTTATACAAATTTAAAGGTATATTATTGTATAGTTTAACCCTATTTTCAATAAAATAAAATCTATATAATAGAATAATATATATTAGAAAGCGTTTACAAGGAGGTCGTTTAAATTGAAGATTATCTTAGCGCCTGATTCATTCAAGGGTAGTATGACGGCTACTGAGGTCACATTCTATATGTCTCAAAGCATTTCCGAAACTTACCCTCATGCCGAGGTTCATGCTTTACCTGTTGGTGACGGTGGCGAAGGAACCATGGAGGCACTAGTAAATGCAACCAACGGCAAATTTGAAACTGTTTCTGTTACTGGACCATTAGGTAATCAAGTTACTGCTCAATACGGCGTGTTAGATGATAATAGAACTTGTGTCATCGAAATGGCAGAAGCATCAGGATTGAAGCATGTACCAGAAGCAAAACTAAACCCAATGATTACAACAACATACGGCACTGGAGAGTTAATACAAGATGCACTAAATAAAGGTTATAAAGAATTCATTCTAGCAATAGGTGGTTCAGCAACAAATGATGCCGGCGCTGGTATGTTACAGGCGTTAGGTGCAAGATTAGTTAATAAAGACCTTAATGATATACCTTTTGGTGGTGCTGCACTAAAACATATCCATCACATCGACTTAAAAAACTTCGACGATCGAATTCAACATTGCAACTTTGTAATTGCAACAGACGTTCAAAATCCATTAATTGGACAAGATGGCGCATCACATGTCTTTGGAAAACAAAAAGGAGCATCATCTTCAGAAATAACATTACTAGAGCAAAACCTTACAAATTGGGCAAACATTGTCGAATCCACACAACATATACGTCTACATGAATTAGCAGGTGCTGGGGCTGCTGGTGGACTAGGAGGTGCTTTTAAAGCATTTTTCCCTAGTGAATTTGATGATGGAATTAAAGTCGTTATAAATCTTATACATCTCGAAAATTATTTACAGGATGCAGATTTAGTAATTACTGGCGAAGGTAAAATTGATTTCCAAACTTTTTATGGTAAAACGCCAATTGGTATTGCCAAATGCGCCCAAAAGTTCAATGTACCTGTCATCTTTATTGGAGGGACTGTCGATGTAGATGTTGATATGTTTAAAGATATTGGTGTAGTAAGTGCTTTTAGTTTAACCGATGGACCTATGTCACTTGCACATACGATTGCTAATTCGGAAAAATTAATAAAAAAAGCAACTAAGAATATCGTAAAAACATTTTTCCATAATTAATAACATATTCAAGGGGATGTTAGTTATGAGAATCAAAGATACGATTGAAAAAATACCAGGGGGATTGATGGTTGTGCCCTTACTTTTGGGTGCTGCAATTAATACGATTGACCAACTACATTTAAGTTTTATAATGAATATATTAAAACGACTCGGTGCACCAAAGACTGAGCAAGGGCATTATGAAATGCTTCAAATTGGTGGGTTCTCACAGGAACTATTTAAAGATAGTGCATTAGTATTAATTGCACTTTTCATATTTTGTGTTGGAAGCCAAATGAATTTGAAAATCGGTGGAAAGGCATTAAAGAAAGGTTTTTTATTAACATCTACTAAATATTTTTCAGGGTTAGCAGTTGGTTTACTACTCGGAGCTATTTTTGACCCGTGGACAGGACTATTTGGTTTATCTACAATTGCTATTATTGCTGCAATGACAAATAGTAATAGTGGTATGTATGCTGCATTAACAAGTGCCTATGGAAATCGTTCAGATATTGGTGGACTATCTATATTAGCAATTAATGATGGACCTTTACTCACCCTAATTTCATTAGGTTTTATTGGCACTACTTTTCCAGTCATATCCTTCATATCAGTACTTCTTCCGTTAGGTATCGGTATGCTATTAGGTAACTTAGATCCTAAAATTTCAGAATTTCTACGTCCAGGAGAAACAATACTAATTCCGTTCTTCGCTTTCTCATTAGGTGCTGGTATGAATTTAGCTGAATTCTTTAATTTCTCTGTATTATCAGGTGGGCTAACTTTAGCTTTACTAACATTTATATGTACCGCTATTACTGGTATAGCTACATTTAAATTATTTAAAGAAAAAAGTGTTATCGCTCCTATTTCTGAAGCTTCCACTGCTGGGAATGCTGTATCTACTCCAGCTGCAGTAGTTGCGGCTGCTTCTACCGCCCTAGCAAACGGTAATTTAACTCAAAGTGAGTATGTAATGATAGAAAAAATAGCGCCTGTGGCAACGGCGCAAATATCAATATCTGCTATTACTACAGCTATTTTATGTCCAATAGCAGTTATAATGGTTGATAAATACCAGAAAAATAAGGGTATATATGGAAGAAAAGAATATTTTAAACGCACAAACGAACCATTTTTCAAACTAAAACAAGTAAATAAACTACGCTTTTATGAAAGCGCTTTAAATAAAAAGGAGGAGTAATTTTTGAAAACTACTATTCTATATGGTAAATCCAATGTTGAAATTGATTTACCTGATCACAGCGTCTTAATTGAGCCTCAAGACTTAACTGGACTTGAAGATGATATCGGTGCAATTCAAAACGCTTTACGTCACCCTATTGGTACTAAACCTTTGAGTGAAATGGTTCAATCCAATCAAACTGTAGCTATTGTGATTAGTGATATAACAAGACCAACGCCTAACCATATATTGGTTCCTTTACTTATAAAAACATTGTCCCATGTACCATTGGAGAATTTTGTAATTATTAATGGTACTGGCACACATCGTGACCAAACTCACGAAGAACTTGTCCAAATGCTAGGTGAAGACATCGTTAATGACATCAAAATTGTTCATAATCATTGTAATGATAAAGCAACCTTGAGCAAAGTTGGACATAGTAAATATGGGTGTGATGTATACCTGAATAAATCATATGTTGAAGCTGATTTCAAAATTGTTACAGGCTTTATTGAACCACATTTCTTTGCTGGGTTTTCCGGTGGCCCTAAAGGGATTATGCCAGGGATTGCAGGTATCGAAACAATTATGACCTTCCATAATGCAAAAATGATTGGTGATATTCGCTCAACTTGGGGTAATATGACAGATAATCCTGTTCAAGATATGACTAGAGAAATTAATACCATGTGTAAGCCAGACTTTATGCTTAATGTAACATTAAACAAAGAGAAAGCCATTACTGAGGTTTTTGCTGGAGAATTATATGAAGCACATGATAAAGGGTGTGCTTACGCTAAGAAACATGCCATGTTCAAATGTGAGGAACCTTTTGATGTTGTAATAGCTTCTAACTCTGGATATCCTTTAGACCAAAACTTATATCAAACCGTTAAAGGGATGAGTGCCGCACACAAAGTTGTCAAAGAAGGTGGCAGTATTATCATGTTATCAGAGTGTAGTGACGGATATCCAAATCACGGTAACTATGCTGAAATTCTTAAAATGGCTGATACCCCACAAGCACTCGTCAACATGATTAACGACCCTGACTTTGCTATGTTAGATCAATGGCAAGTTCAAAAACAAGCTGTTATCCAAACATTTGCTGATGTTTATTTATATTCGAAACTCACTGACCAGCAGACTAAAGACGCTATGCTACATCCAGTTACTGAAATTAATGACACACTAAAAATGCTTGAAGACAAATATGGAAAAGATATGACGATTGGCGTAATGCCGTTAGGACCACTTACGATTCCCTACGTTGAATCATAAATTAGGAGGAATAATAATGTTAACTGAAACTTTAAATAAAGAACTAAAATTAGAAAATATTCTTAAAGATATGAACAAAGTAGTTATTGCTTTTTCTGGTGGTGTAGATAGCAGTCTGGTCTTAAAGAAAGCCGTTGATGTATTAGGTAATGCAAATGTTAAAGCAGTTATAGTCAAATCGGAATTATTTAGACATGAAGAATTCAATCAAGCTATTCAATTAGCAAATCAACTTAACGCGTCAATAATAGAGGCTGAAATTGAAGAACTGAAAGACCCTCATATTATTGAAAATACACCTGATAGTTGGTATTACAGCAAGCGTTTATTATACTCAAAATTAGAAGAATTAAGAAAGAAATACAACTTTAATTATGTGCTTGACGGCATGATCATGGACGACTTAGATGATTTCAGACCGGGCTTAAAAGCAAGAACAGAATTTTACGTGAGAAGTATATTGCAAGAAGCTGATTTATACAAATCCGAAGTAAGGGAAATTAGTAAGGCTAATGGTTTACCAGTTTGGAATAAACCAGCATTATGTAGTCTTGCCTCACGTATTCCTTATGGAGAAACATTGAATTTTGCAAAAGTAAATAAAGTCAACGAAGCGGAAAAATATATTTTAAGTTTAGATATTAATAATGTTAGAGTACGTTATCACCATAATATCGCTAGAGTAGAAGTTAACGATATCGACATTCCAACCGTAGTAAAGTATCGAAAACAAATAACACTACGCCTTAAAGAACTAGGCTTTGACTATGTAACGATTGATTTAGAAGGCTATCGTACAGGAAGTATGAACGAAGTCATCAATTCATTAGATGCATATTAAATTTATAAAGGTGGCATAACTATGACTGACAAGCAAGATTCCCTAGACTCATTGCTTCAAGCTGTTCAATCGAATCAACTTTCTGTATCAGAAGCCAAGACTCAATTAAGTCATTATGACGAATTAGGTTTTGCTAAAATTGATTTGCATAGGAGACAACGCCAAGGCTTTCCAGAAGTTATTTTTGGTGAAGGAAAAACAACTTCTCAAATCATAGATATCATTAACACAATACTTGCACACGATGAGATTGTTCTAGTTACAAGGGTCAACCATGACAAAGCACAAGATATTATCGCTAAGTATAGTCATCTTGAATATCACGAAGCAGCTCGTATTATTTGTACTCCTATAAGCAGTATTTCAAAATCTAATTATTACACATCTGTGATTTGTGCCGGAACTTCTGATCTACCAGTTGCAGAAGAAGCTGCCATTACTGCTGAAGTAATGGGCATACATGTAAAACGTTTTTATGACGTAGGTGTGTCTGGCATCCATCGTTTATTTTCACATATAGAAGCAATTAGACAAAGTAAGGTTTCAATCGTTGTTGCCGGTATGGAAGGCGCCCTTTCAAGTGTAGTATCAGGCTTAGTAGATCATCCAGTCTACTCTGTTCCTACTAGTATAGGTTATGGTGCGAATTTAGAAGGCGTAACAACACTATTATCAATGGTTAATTCCTGTGCACCAGGAACAAGCGTCCTCAATATAGATAATGGCTTTGGTGGGGGCTATAACGCCGCGATGATTATAAAAATGATTGAAGCTCATTAGAAATGGAGTGAAACAATATGCCTAATGCAATTTATTTAGATTGTCATGCAGGTATTGCAGGCGATATGTTGCTATCTGCACTTGTTGACTTAGGTGCAGATATAAATTATATTGAAAAGCATTTAAACGACTTACCCTTAAACAAATTTAATTTAAACTTTTCTTCACAAAATAAACAAGGTATCCAAGCAACATCACTATCAATCGATTTTGAACCAGCACATCACCATAGAAAAGCTCAGGATATTTTCTTAATGATAAATGAAAGCACCCTGCCTGATAGAGTAAAAGAACGAAGTATTCACATATTTGACGTTATTGCACATGCAGAAGCAAAAATTCATGGCATGTTAGTTGAAAACGTACATTTTCATGAAGTAGGTGCAATGGATTCAATCATTGATATTATCGGGAGTTGTTTAGCATTAGAAAACTTAGACATTGATACTCTACTTTCTTCACCGATTCCTACGGGACATGGAAAAATCAATATCGCACATGGCATTTACCCTGTCCCCGCACCTGCAACCGCTGAAATACTCAAAGGTATTCCGCTTGCTGCTTTTGATGTAGCAAGTGAATTAACGACCCCTACAGGAGCGGGTTTTATTAAAGCATTAGTATCAGAAATCGGTCCACTACCAAGTGTCACAATATCGAATATTGGTTATGGTTGTGGTTCAAAAGATTTTGATTTTCCAAATATACTACGTGCAATTCAATTTTCTAAAAAAGAAGCGACTCCTTCTCAAGTTCAAGTATTAGAATGCCAACTTGATGACATGACACCAGAAATGCTTGGATTTTTTATGGAACAAGTAATAGACGACGGTGCTTTGGACGCTTATTACACGCCTATCACAATGAAAAAAAGTCGTCCAGCTACACAACTAACAGTTATTTGTAGTCTGTCCCAAGCACAGTATTTCGAAAACTATATTCTCAAATATACGACATCGCTAGGTGTACGTAGCTTTACAGTAAACCGAAAAATCTTACATCGTCAATTTCAAACCGTGCACACAGATTACGGAGCAATATTAGTGAAATTAGGTATGTTGGGTGACAAAGTTATAAAAGCCAAACCTGAATTTGAAGATGTTCGTAATGCTGCGATTCAATCAGGAACGCCTTTTGCTACCGTTTATAACGATATTCAAACGACTGCACAAAAACACATTAATATTGAAAATGATTAATCCAACGGTAGCATAAATAAAACTTAATCACAGCTTCATCATATTAGAATTATGAAGCATAATAGATATCATAATCGTTATACATTTCTTTAGTCTGAATTATATATCTAATCAAAAGTAAGGCGCACCTCAATTCATTAGTCAAATTGAGGTGCGTTATTTTAACTTAATTGTGCTATTTTAGATTCTCTTAAGAACTTATCTAAGTTCAATCACTTATTATTAACAGAAGGCCCTAATTCAATATGTGCACTATCTAGTGCAAGTTCTAATACTTCACTTACTTGAATACTGTGTTCTAATTTTTGCCTTGCTATGTCAAAGTTTTTCTCTTTAATAATTTCTGCAATTTTCACAAATTCTTCGTACATACGGTGTTCATGCTGATTAACTTGATACGATTGCGTTCCACCATCATTATATTTTAGTTCCAAGGCTTTTAATTCATTTGTGGGACCTTTAATATTTATTGTTGCTTTTTCGCCTTGAATATAAGATTGATTATCTGAACTAGAGTCTTTCGCACCTATACATACAACTTTTATACCGTCATAATCTAATTGTAAAATGCCTGACGTATCAATATTATTTTCTATATTTGCAAAGTAAGCTACTCCATTAGGTTTACCAAATAATGCAATTGCCAAATGGATATTGTAAACATTGATATCCATTAAAGCACCGCCACCTTTAGCTGGGTCAAATGCAGGTTGAATAATACCTTTTTTAAAATCATCATACCTTGATGAATACTGCGAATAATTAAATTGCGCAATCTTACCATCTCCTATTTCAAGTAAAGATTGTTTTAATACATCGAAATTACTCAAATATAGGTTAGTAATGGCTTCTATAATAATAACTTGATGAGCTTCAGCTAGAGTCTTTAATTCTAATAATTCTGCTTTCGTTAACGTAAATGGTTTTTCGCATATAACATGTTTACGTTGTTTAATTGCCTTACGCGCATAATCAAAATGTAAATGATTCGGTACGGCTAGATAGATAGTATCAATCGTCTCATCTGCTAAAAATGCATCATAATTATCAAAAATATGCTTAATATTAAATTGCTTTTGTAAATTCTCTACATTTTCTGGATTTCTCCCTGAAGAAACAAGGCTCTGAAAAGTATACGCTGGTATTTGCTCCATGACAGGTAGCGCTTCTTTAACAATCTTGCCCGCCCCGACAATTCCAAGATTCATAAGTCATTCCCCTTTGTTAATTATTTGTATTCTCTATTTATTTTAATAATTAATTACATAAGTATAGTGTACTTTATAGATACATTTAATTCAAAATCAATAAAACAAAATTATGAGTTTTGTTTTTAAAATTAATTCGGTGGTATACATTTAATATAAAGGTATAAAATTGCATTTGTATTTTTTATGCATAAGGAGGGCTATAAGATGTCCATATTTTATTTTATAATATTTCTGATAATAGTCGTGGCTTTCTTCCTACTCATCAAGAAACTATATAGGAATGAAGCTTCCGTGAATAAAAGAAAACGTAAACGTGAAAAAAGAGTTGAAAATTATATCAATGAAGCGTTCAAAATAGAAAACTTACAAGCTATCAAAGAAACACCACAACATATCACTTTAGTTTATCCTAAAGAAACATTGAACATTAAGCATAATAATGTCTCTCAAGTTCAAGATGAGAACGAAGAAAAGATAGACACTCATTTTGAATTGCCTACCGACATCCAAAGAGAAGAAGTATATGATTATGCTCTTCAACACACACATTTTTATATTAAGCATGAACGTTACGATAGACTTAAAGAGCAAAATAACAAATAAGGAAAATAAATTAAGTTTGTTCTATATCAAGGGGGTTTATAAATGACACCAATTATAAAAGTATATTCAAATGATGAAGAAATCGAAGTAAATATTAATACACTAAAAGATCAAAAAATAAATGCAAAAGATGTCTTTGTATTATCTCATGACCCTGACCGCACTGAACGCATTGTAAATCATACCGAAGTATCCGGTATTAATTACAACCGTTCTAACGTGGGTGATGAAGTTGCTAAGCAAGGAAGCCAACTGCGTGAAAAACTACAGCTGCTTGGCATTTCCGAAGAAGATTCCCAAGAATATGAAGAACTCATGGACCAAGGAAAAGTTTTATTAATCGTTACTGATTCTCGCGCAAGAGATGTCTTATAACACTAATAATATCGAAATAAAGAGACAACGACCTTCTATCCAATTTAATATTTGTGGAAGGTCGTTTTATATACTTTAACTCTTTTTATTAATACTAAAGTTGATCAAAGTTATTTACTTGTACATCAGTTATTTTATCGATTTCTACTTGTTGCTCTTTCGGCTTAGTAACATACAAATATTGTGAATCATTATTGTCCTCTATTGCTTTAACAGTTATTCGCTCATGTTCAACAGTTTCTATAATAATCTCTGAGTTTTAGATAAAGCTTCTTTAATATGATTTTTATCCATTCGATATCTTCCTTACGTATCTATCAAGCATTTGTAATTGCTACACCCGACATTCACTTTTCAAAACGATATGGATATTGACCTACTTCAGACACACACTTATGAGTAGTTTAAAAACATTTTTGTAAAATAAATACGAATCAAAATTATATGTTTTTATTCCAGGCTATGGTATACGTCTTACTTCTATATTTTTAATTAACTTAAAATAACGTCCGCTAATTCTTCAGCAGATGTTTTCCCAAAATAGTACGTAACATCTAACTTATTTAATGCTGCTATAATATCATCTTTTACTACGCGTACACCTTGAAGTTGATTTTCAACATCACTAATGTCGCCTTGTCCGAAGAAATCACCATAAATACGACATGCTGAAATACGGCCATGTTCAACTGCTAAAGAGATATCAATCGTGCCTGCTACTAACCGCGCATCTCGATTATATTCATAACGTGGTGAGCGTCCATAATTCCACTCCCAGTTATTGTATTTTTTCTCAAGCATGTCATCAATGACTTCCCAATCTTTATTTGTTAAGACATAGCGTTTGGCATCACTTAAATCATCAACACCTAACACTTGTTTAACCATTAAATCTTTAAATGTTTCTATTGTTATATTTTGATATTCTGATGCTAAGTATGGTCTAATACTACCTACACGAGAACGTACCGATTTAATACCTTTAGATTCAATTTTTTTACGATTCGGTTTTAGTACTTTTACCATAGGCTCATAATCTACATCTAATAATAAAGAGTAACCGCCATAAATTCTACCTTTTATTAGTGTCATAGCTGCTCCAGATACCTTTTTACCATTAATCGATAAATCATTACGTCCACTTTGTTCTACTTCAGTGGCCCCAAGATGATGTAACGCTTGAATACCGGGTTCATAGAACTTTTTGAAATTACCATAGATTGTGTCATCTTTTTCTAGGATACAACACATATTCACTGCACCACGGTCTACATAAACCGCTCCGCCTCCTGTGTCTCGACGTACAACTTTAATATCCTTTTGTTCTAAATAATCTTGGTTGATTTCTACGGCAGTATTTTGAAAACGACCTATCTCTACTTTAGGATCACAGTAATATGGGAAAAGTATATCTTCATTTAAAAATATATTTTCACTTACATATACTTGCATAGCCAATGCTACAGCACCATCAGTTACATATTCACCATTTCTAATCGGTTCAATTAAATACATAGCTATCTCCTATTTAGTTAATTTTTTATTTACTTCTAAAATCAATGCTGAAATATCATCAGTTAAATGTATCGTTCTCTCACGGATACCTTCTGGAATACGATAAGCTTTTTTATTCAATGTCATGTATAATGCGTTTGGATTTTGTTTTGTCATACGTTGAAAAGGATGTTTCACAAATTGTGGCGTCGTGTAGCCTATGCCTATTTCTAGATACAGTACTTTATCTTCTTTATGTTCATTAAGGAATTGATTATAACGCAACAATTGTGCCTCAAAATCCGCATCTTCTACCATTCCAACTTGCGCTTTACGTTTATTTATTTCCATAGGTGCATCACATTTTGGACAATGCGGCACTAATGCTCTAGGTATCTTCATATTTTCTTGTTGCGCTACCATTTGACGTATCGCATTATCATCACGATATGTTTGCGCATGACAATGTTGACTACATTGCCACAAAATATACTCTCCTTGAATATGAAAGACTTTCTCTAAATCATAATCTGCCACTGCAAAAGCATTATCAGCATTTGTCGTAATAATATGATAATCTTTAGCCTCTAAAATTTGTTTTAATGCTACATAAGATGCCCCGACAGGTTGATCTAAATAATTTAATGCAACAAAACGACTTTCAAATGCCCAATACTCTTGCCAACTTTCAAAAGGATGTAAACTTGCTTGCAACATATCAAAAAAACCATATTTAGCTATAAAATCTGGAAAGTGCTGCGTGAACCTTTCTCCAATATATGTAAACCCATCTGCCGCAGACATACCTGCACCAATACCTACTACGACAGCATTTGCTTCTTGCAATGCAGCTGCTAATTGGTCAGCTTGTTGGTCATATACTGTCGTTAAGGCATTCCACGTTGACTCAGTCATTCTGTTTCAATCCTTCCTTGTACAACTTTGAATCTGTATCAGTAAACACATTGAATACCACTTTGATATCTGATTGATGAGTTCGTTTATAATTTAATACTGTATCTATAGCGATACGAGAAGCTTCTGCTTGAGGAAAACCAAAAACCCCTGTAGAGATGCAACAAAAAGCAATACTCGTTAATTGATGAGCATCTGCTATTTCTAAACAGCTTTGATAGCATCGTGCAAGTAAATCACTATTCATTCGTGACACTGGTGTCTTGCGTACTTGTGGTCCTACTGTATGAATTACATAATTTGCTGGTAAATTATAAGCATCTGTAATTTTTGCCTTACCCACACCTTCACGTTTCCCCTGTCTTTCTATTAGTTCTGCACATGCTAAACGCAACTGTACACCTGCTCTTGTATGAATGATATTATCTATACAATTATGATTTGGTTCAAAACAACCTACAAACTGACTATTAGCCGCATTAACAATTGCATCTAATTGTAATTGTGTAATGTCACCTTGCCATAAATAAATATCGTTGCCTAAATATGGTGTTAATGACGTTATATCAGTCACTTGCTGGTTATTATATTGAATTAACAATGCATCTTGTACATCAAGAAAATCTTTAGATATATCTTTTGCTGGTCTTACATTTATTAAACTTCTAAACATGTGCCAACGTGCTTGTTCCGTATCAGGTAAGTCTAATATTTCATCACGGTTTGCCTCATCCCATAAATATTCAATCAAATACGCTAAGCGTTCTGCCTGTTGCATATATTATGCCTCTGGAAGTGCGTTAAAGGCTGTTTCATCAACTTTTTCTAATTTTACTAACCAGTTTTCTTCTGGTTTTTCAGAATTTAAAAGTGTCGGTTCATCTTCTGCCTTTGTATTACGCGCCACAATTTTACCTGCTAATGGTGATTGCACGTCCAAAACTGTTTTTGAAGCTTCAATACTTACAATTTCATCGTCAACTTTCACATCATCTTCACCCATAAATGCAACATAACCAACAGTTCCAACATCATCTTGTAGTTCTGGTGTCATTCTATAAACATATTGTTCTCCAATTTTTTCTATCCATAAGTAATTCGCTAATTTTTTCATTTGTATCTTCCTTTCTTTGATTATAAATTCATTTGTGCAATCAATTCTATTGTGCGAATCCGATTTTCGATACCGGGTATTAAAGGAACAATCATAAGTTCGTCTGCATCAAACGTCTCTATTATTTGCTTTAGTTGGGTTTGAACAGTTGCTTTTGTTCCCACGACCATACGTGCACGATTTTGTTTAATTAGTTGCTTATCTCGTTCTGATTTTTGATAATTTTGAGCTGTTGTTATTGATGGCATCCGTTTAAATTCTGCAAATTGTTTTTTGCCTAAAAGCCAAACATCTAACGATTGCGCTAACGATTGTGCGTGCACTTCACTATCAGCAACTACGGTAAATACCGTGACCATAACTGTAGGAGCCATATTCAACTTAGTATGTTTAAAAGACTTTCTATAAGTTTGAACACTTGCTTTGGCATTTTGAATAGCCTGTGCATTGGGTAATAAGAACGTACCCAATGTATAACCCATGCCTACTTCACCAGCCATTTCCGCAGATGTAATACTTGTACTTAACAACCACATTTCAGGAACTGTCGTAATACTTGGTTGGGCTATAATACTGTCTAATCGCTGTTCGGTATTATTTTCAATTAAATAGTCTTTCACATCTGATATAGACTGCGCGTAGTCTAAAAAATAATCCTTCGTTTCATTAAGTGCTTTTTTCACGCTAGATGTCCCCGGATTGTTACCAATGCCTAAATCCACTCTCTCCGGGTAAAATGCTTCCAATAATCGAAAGTTTTCTGCCACTTTAAAAGGACTATAGTGTGGTAACATCACACCACCCGATCCCAAGCGTATACGTCGTGTCTTTGCTAATAATTGCATCATCAACAACTCTGGACTTGCACAGGCAAACGCCGGTACATTATGGTGCTCGGTGACCCAAAAACGTTTGTAAGCTAATTCATCTGCTAATTGCGCTAACTTTACAGTACCTTGCAAAGCATCTTGTGCCGTTTGACCTTCATCAATGACAGCATAATCTAATATATTCAACTGCACCACGTTTACATTCACTCCCGTTATACCACATATATGCGTTTGCATCTCTATTTTTATTACATATGGCAATGTAATATTATTTTATATTCAGTCAAAGTATCACATTCAATACATATTACTCTCACTTTATAGAATAACGGATATAGAAAATTTTTGTTATATTTTGCTTATAAAATGCTGAAATTTCTTATTTAATTGACCATTTTGCCACATTAGTGTTAATTTAAAATTACATATTACAACAAAGAATGAGGTCAAAGCTATGATAAATAATTTTGATTCACTTTTCAAAACACTTATATTGCCTAACGGTATTAAATTAAATAATCGTTTTGTACTTTCACCTATGACGACCAATTCCTCCACACAAAATGGGCATATTACCGAAGAAGACTTGCGTTATGCTCAAAGACGTTCTCATGCAGCACCTCTTCAAGTAACTGGTGCAGCTTATATAGAACCATATGGTCAACTATTTGAATACGGCTTTAGTATTACAGATGACAGCTGTATACCAGGTTTAAAAAAATTAGCTACTGCCATGAAACAAGATGGCAATAAAGCTATTTTGCAACTTACACATGCAGGTAGGTTTTCAAACCAAGCTATTTTAAATTTTAGCCAAGTATATGGCCCTAGCCCTATGTCATTACATTCACCTATCGAACATGAAGTCTTAGCAATGTCACAAACAAAGATTGACACTGTAATCGAACAATACGCAGATGCAACTTCACGTGCCATTCAAGCTGGATTTGATGGCGTTGAAATCTCTGCAGCACAACGTCTACTCATTCAAACATTTTTCTCTACATTCTCTAATCAACGTACGGATCAATATGGCCCACAAAACCTTAAAAATCGAGCACGCATTGGCTTAGAGATATTAAATGCTGTGCAATCTGTTATTGATAAGGAAGCGCCCCCTAACTTTATACTAGGTTATCGTGCCACACCAGAAGAAACACGTGGGAACGATGTTGGTTATACAATTGACGAATTCAACCAACATCTAGACTGGGTTTTAGAGGTAGCAGATATACAATATTTAGCGATTGCTAGTTGGGGGCGTCAAATTTACCAAAACAAGGTTCGCTCAGATGGTATCTATAAGGGGCAATTTGTAAATGCTGTTGTTCATGACTATCTAAGAGGCAGAGTGCCTATGATTGCAAGTGGTGGAATTAATTCTCCTGAAAGTGCGTTGGACGCATTGAAACATGCTGATATGGTTGGTATGTCTTCACCTTTTGTAACAGAGCCGGATTTCGTAACGAAATTAGCAAATGGCACTCCAGAAAAAATCAATTTACATGTCACGTTAGAAGATATAGATGAATTAGCTATCCCATATGCAGCATTTAAAGATATCGTTAAGATGATGGATTACGGTGAGGGCTTAAATAAAGAAACACGAGATGAACTCCGTAAGCTTGAAAAAAATTATGAACAAGTAGAATATACTGCAGTTGAAAAAAGAGCGGAAACATAAGACCATTTAATCTTATGTTTCCGCTTCTTTTAAGTTGAGATACTGGAGCATCTGCCTTTATATTTTATAAATGTAAGGATGTTCTTTTAAAAAATAGTATTTCAATAATACATCAATTTTTAAAGAATTCTCCTAATTTTTTAGCTGCATCCTTTGAAAACATTAATTCCAAATTGTCTTGAGAAGCTTGAGCACTTGTTGATGAAATCTGATACATTTCTTGTTCATATGCGTTAAGTGCCACATCAATTTTTTCATAGTCTTCCAATGCTCTAGCAAGTATAAATGCATCATACAATGCCATATTAACACCTTCACCAGCAAAGGGACTCATCAAGTGCGCCGCATCTCCTATTAATGTAATAGCTTGTTTATGTTGCCATTTAAAACCAATTGGCAATTTATATATTCTTCTAAAAAGTACATCGTCACTCATATTCATAATATATTTCTGTAGCTGAATATCCCAACTACTAAAATCTAATAATAATTGTTCTTTTAACTCTGACAATGTCATAAATTTATAAGTATCTAGTTTATCCATATCCATTCTATAAGAAACATATGCTTTAATTCGACCATCACCATTCAATTGAGCTAATAGTGCTTGATCTCCACCTAATGCCATCATCTTTCCATTCTTATTATACTTATATAATGCTGGATGTTGATTTTTAACATCATCAATATTAATTTCTATCATTGAAATACCACTATATTCAATCTTCACATCAGAAAGATTTGTACGCAATTTTGAAAATGAACCATCGGACCCAACAACTAAATCAAAATGTTCTGACTCACCATTTGTAAAAATAATCTCAATATCTTGAGTACTATGTTGAATAAGTGACTCAAATTCATAACCATATTTTAAATGGTGTGAATCAATTTGTTTCATAATTATGTCACACAATTCACCTCTATCTATTTCAGGACGTTCTCCATCACCTTCTGAATCTTCTTCGTAGTATATGGTTCCGTCTGCACCTATTACACGTGTATCCTCTCCTTCAAATCGAGCATACGACATAAATTCATTATATATTCCAGCTTTTTTAATAGGTAATTGACCAGTATCAGAGTGGATATCCAAAGACCCTCCGCGTTGATGATTGTCATGCGGATTTCCTTTTTCAAATATTGTATAGTTATAACCTAGTCTTTGTATTAGTAATCCAAGCATCAATCCTCCTGGACCACCACCAATAATTGCTATATTTTTTAAATTTTTCACAGCCATAGTTTACCTTCTCTTTATTTAAATAAGTTATTCAAATCATTCATTGTTTTTTCAATAAAATTATCAAATTCTTGTTTTTTTCCTTTATCGCTTAATGCTTCTTTATTTTTATTTATCAGTTCTTTAAATAAAATTTGTAATTGTACACGCGCTTCTTTCATAGATTCAAAGTCCATATTTTTTACTTGATCGAAATGTTGTAGCACTTCATCATTTATATTCTCTTTCAAGAATGCAATACCTTCATCTGTAATTGTATATACCTTCTTCTTACCTTCTTTAGAAATAGAAACAAACTCTCTATCTTCAAGCATTTGTAAAATTGGATATACCGACCCCGGGCTAGGAGAATAAAAACCTTTGAATTGTTCTTCTAAATCTTTAATAATTTGATAACCATGTTTTGATTCCTCTTTGAGCATTTTTAGTATGACAAACTGTAAATCTCCTTTTTTAAAGAATCTTTCTCTACCACGAAAGTCGCCAAAATCTCCTCTTCCAAACCCAAAATCTTCTCTGTCTTGCTTTATATTTCCAAATTGTGCGTGTCCTTTGTGAAATTGTCTTCTGAACATAGATCTCACCTTCCCTTATTTCGATATATCGAAACTATAAACGATATATCGAAATAAGTCAACGATATATCGTTATTTTATAATAAATTTTCAAACAATCTTTCTTAATAAAAGTAATAATTTAAATTTTATTAATCATTATTAAAAAAGAGCGGAAACATAAGACCATTTAATCTTATGTTTCCGCTTCTTTTAAGTTGAGATACTAGCTATAAATCTAGCATACATATATAAATTCCAAAGTATTTTTCCTTATTAACCGTTCTGATTAGCAAATGCCTGACCTATCGCATTTAACTTACGAGGTGCATCATGCACATCCATTTTCACTTCTATAAAATGCATTTTGTCAGGTTGCGCTTCGACTTGAAGCAATACCTTTTGGAATTCTTCACTCGTGTTGACATCATATGTGCACACTTCTTCTTTACCACCAAAGACAGTTGGTAATAATTTATAATCCCACATTTTAATATCGTTATACATTGCATTTTCGCCGTGAATTTTACGTTCCACTGTATATCCGTCATTATTGATAACAAATATAACTGGTTTAATTTCTTCTCTTATCATCGTAGATATAGCTTGCACAGTTAATTGTAACGAACCGTCACCAATTAATAATAAGTTTCTACGATTAGGGTCAGCCAATTGTGCACCTAAAGTCGCAGGTAAAGTATAACCAATAGATCCCCACAATGGTTGACCTATAAATTTATTATGTTGATTTAATGCTAAATCATACGCTCCAAAGAATGAAGTTCCCTGTTCAGCTATAATTACGTCTTCTTCTTTAATAAAATCTTGCATCATTTTGAAGTAAGTCTCTTGTGTTAAAGGGTCATCATTCAAATCATAATCATGCGCACTTGGACGCTGACATTTCGGAAAATCCATATGATTTACATAATTAAGTTTATCTAATCCAGCTAGCAAATCTACTAACGATACATCCGTATCTTTCGTTTCATTCATTTTAAAATTATGATGATTGATCATTACTACATCATCAATATCAAATTGATATGAATAACCGGCTGTGGCTGAATCTGTCAATTTTGCACCAATATTTAAAATTGCATCACTTTGGTCTACATAGTCTCTAATAGCTTTATCTGCTAATGCACCATCATAAATCCCCATATAATATGGACTTTGCTCATTAAATGCGCCTTTACCTAATGATAATTGTGCAACTGGGATATGTGTCTGTGTTACGAATTTTTCTAAATCTTCATGTAACCCAAAACTGTTAATTTCGTGACCAGTGATGATAACCGGTTGCTCTGCACTTTGTAATTTTTCCATTATCATTTGCATATATTTAGAAACATCCATGTGTTGATGTTCTGCTAGTTCAAAAGATGATGTCACTTCTATTTCAGTATTTGCTACATCAATTGGTAAATGAATATGGACCGGTCTCTTTTCAAATAGTGCAGCGTTTATCACCCTTGGAATTTCTGATTGGGCATTTTCAGGTGTGATATAAGCTTGTGTTGTTGTAATTGAAGCATACATATTTCTATAGTCATCAAAACGTCCCTCACCTAAAGAATGATGTACATATTTACCAGCCTGTTCAACGGCACGTGTCGGTGCGCCAGTAATTTGTATAACTGGTACACGTTCTGCATATGATCCTGCAATACCGTTTACGGCACTTAGCTCTCCTACACCAAATGTCGTTACCATAGCAGCAATGCCCTTCAACCTTGCATAACCATCTGCAGCATAACTTGCATTTAGTTCATTCGTATTGCCAACCCATTCTAAGTCATCACGACTAATAATGTCATCTAGAAAAGTAAGGTTGAAATCTCCTGGTACACCAAACACTTTATCTACACCAATATTGCTCAAACAGTCCATTAGATATTGTCCTACACGTTTTTTCATTTTCATTTCCCCTTTTTATCTATATCTAATACACTTCAAATTTAACTTATAACACATTAAAGGTCAACAATATTGACTTTTAATATTATATGAATCTTTCTGAGATCACTCACTTACATATCAACACGATTAAATGTTAACGACTTATTGACGCACATAAAGAGATTATAGAGCCCTATGATTACAATTAAATTTCGCCAACCCCTAAAAATTGTATAATTTAAAACACAACTAATTGAAATATTAATTGTGTTTTTTCTAAATTATAATTAAAAATTCCGAGACATCTAATGATGTCCCGGAATACTATTTATATAGTGCAATTTAGTTTTTTCAGACTCATGAAGCATTGTATGAATACAATGCTTCATTTTAAAAAGCGTTGAACCTAATAACGTTAACTGGATATTGCACTAACTTTTTAATCTTTCACTTCGTCTTTCAAATATTTTACCTCTTGAAATCCTGTGCGATACGAAGCAAATTCTTCCATAATTGCATACCAATCATTTCCGACTTTTTTTTGGATGTCTCTAAATAAATCATTCTGTGCTTTGTTTAATTCACGAACTAATTTTGTACCTTTTTCAGTAGGATAAAGGGCTTTAACTCTTTTATCGGCTTCAGTCTGTTTTTCAATAATAAATGCTTCATCTTTAAGTTTTTTCAAAGTTGCGTGACTACCTTGCTTAGAAATTTCCATGCCTTTTAAGAGATCTTTGATTGTAATACCTGGGACTTTCTCTATAAAAAACAGAAATCTGTGATGTTGTCTATTCAAACCATAATCTTCAATTATTTCATCTGCGGTATTTATAAATGTTTTATACGCAAAGTAAAATAACAAATTCTCATAATCATTATTATTTCCTTCCATTTATACTCACATTCCTTATCTATATTGATCACTTTTGTTATAATCGCTTTACCTTTTTTCTAGGAAATATATATATAATATAATCATAGCACTTTTATGATTATAACAGACTTACTACTGGATTAATTCATTATAAAACATTTAGGCTTATACCACAGTTGACTCTGAACAGCTAAATAAAACGATAATAATGATATATCAATAAAACTTCAACCCTTTCTATTGTATATAATATATTATTTTTGTATTCAACTCATAATTAAAAAAGGACCATTGCCCCAAAATTGGTAGCAATAGTCCTTTTGCTAATTAAACAAAAACTAGTTCTGTTTTTAATTATTTCTCATTTTCTGAATCAATTTTATTAGAAAATTTTTCAAGTTGTTTCTCGGCAAATGACTTACCACCAATACCAAACGCAATTGCAAATGCTACAGCTACAGCACCTAAAATTAATAAGAATGCTACGTTAACAATACTTTGCGCAAAGTTTAGCTGATCTAAAGTCATGAATACGGAAACAATGATGACTAAGTATTTTACAATTTCAGCCAACATACCGTTTCCAGTTGATTTGTTGATTAATTTTGCAACTAAGTTACCACCGATTAATCCTAGTGCTAAAATGATTGCAGCAGAAATAACAAGCGGTAAGTAACTGATAATCGCTTCACCAATTTGATTTAATACAGATAAATTCACCGTGCTAAGTGCCTGAACCGTAAAGAATAAGCCAATTAGCGTAGTGATTACCCATCCAGCTGCTACTGGAATATCTATGCTATCTTTATTTTTTCCAAAATTAACATATTGATTAAACTTGCTTACATTTAAGCTTGATAATATGTTTTTTACTAATGTACCTAAAACTTTTGCAATGAATAAGCCAATTACTAATATAACTACTGCAACAATAATTTTAGGTGCAAAGTTAAGTATGCTACTCATCATACCTTTAATAGGTTTAGATACTGATTGCATGTTTAATGAATCAAAAACTGATGGTAAGAATAGTAAGAATACTAAGAAGTAGGCTAACTTACCAAAGGTTTGTATCAAACCTGCTGACTCAGACTTTCCGCTTTCTGCATCTACTAAACCTTTTTCTTGTAACCAGGATTCAAAACCTAATGCGCCTAGCCCTTTGACTATGATATTCTTAACAATTACTGCAATAATCCAAGCAATAATTAAGAATATTAATGCACCTATAATATTTGGGATGAAACTTATAACACTATCAAGCGCTCCCATTAAAGAATCTAAAATTTTACTCATGTAAATTGCCCCCTTTTTTGGACAAATACCCTAGAAAAATAAAGATAATCATATTTATATAAATTTTTTTAAAATATTTTTGTAAATTAAGATAATTATACACGCTATTTATTTGTAAAACACTAAATGAACAGATTGCCAAATAATTAAATACAAATGAAGTGAACCATCTATTAAATTAATCTTCTAATTATTTTTTATTTATAATTATTAATCTTCTATAATGTCTAGACCTTCACTTCTCAATTGTTCAATTCCTGCTATCATCTGATTGATTTCTTCTTCAGTATGACTTTCCCACGAACCTAATTCTGCAACAATTTTCAATGGCTCAGTAGAACGATATGAGCGCGTTGGATTGCCAGAAAATTTCTTGTCTGTAACATTGGGATCATCTTCAAACTTTCCTAGTGGCTCTATGATATAAATGTGTGCAGCTACTTCTTCATTAGCTAAAGCTACAGCCAATTCAGCGCCCCATTTTGCTGCTTCTAATGTTCCTGTAAAATAAATATGATTCATTATGCGATCTTGATAATTAGATTTTTGCAAAGGCTCCAATAAATCACCTATCTGCAACTGAGCTTTTGTGCCATGTAAATATAAATCTTGTTCAAATGCTTGCTTTTGATTTTCCATAAAATAATCCCCCCACATTTCGCTAAAGTGTCTTACTATTATATGTGTCAATTAATAAAAGAAGTAGTCTATAATATTTATTTTTCATATAGTATAATAAACACAAAGAGAATATTTAATTGTAATTATTAAACACTTCCAACAATATCATACATAATTTTATATAAAATAATGAGGATACAAAATCAGATTACCGTTTTGTATCCTCATACTATTATACGTAAATGAATTAGCTATTTAAATGAACTAATTCATCAGCTTTATCTGTGAACACCCCGTCCACTCCCCAATTAGCCAATTGGTTTGCTCTCATTTTATTATTTACTGTCCATACATTTAATTCATAGCCAGCATCTTTTATTGCGCGAACACGATTTTTTGTAAGCTTTGCATCTTCAATATTAACAATTGTTGATCTACAAAAATCTAAAAGTGTTCTCCAGTCTCCTTGAAACGCAGCTGCTTTGAAGATAACTGCTCGTTTGTATGCTGGCATATGTACTTCTGCTAATTTTACTAAATAAATATTAAAACTAGATATCAATACATTTATGCTTTTATCTAAGTCTTTTAATTTTTCAGCTACTTGCTGAACCATGCTTAAAGATAAATCACTACCCTTACTTCCACTAACACCCTTTAACTCAATGTTTAAATTCATTTGATATTTATTAGCAAATGCTATTATTTCATCAAAAGTTGGTAATTTTTCATTCTTAAATTTTGATCCAAACCAATCCCCTGCAGAAGCATGCTTGATTTCTTCATACTCTAATTGTGTAATTTCACCAACCACATCTGTGGTTCTATCTAAAAAGTCATCGTGAATAATAACGAGTTGTTCATCCTTTGTAATTGCAACATCTAGTTCCACCCACTTTAATCCAGTCACTTTTGCTGCCGCTTCAAATGCTGCTATAGTATTTTCAGGTGCTTTACTTGATAATCCTCTATGTCCATATATAGTAAACATCTCATCTTCCTTTTCAAATAGATTTTAGTGTAATTATGATATGTCATTTAAGATATTACAAATAATCTAAACCCTTTATTAGAGTTATTCACTAGGTCTATAAAAATATGACTTAACAAAAAATCGCCTTTGACACCTTTTTAAAGGCATTCAAAGACGACTAATTAATTATTTATTATGCTTTTGAATTTACGTATGATGTAGGATCAACTGAATATTGGTTACCTACGCCCCCTTGCATACGTTGGAAGTGCAAGTGAGGAGCAGTAGAGTTACCCGTACTACCTGACGCACCAATTTGTTGTCCTTCTTTAACTTGTTGTCCTTTTTGAACATTTAAAGAATTCATATGCATATACCATTGATAGTTATTACTATTTTTTTCTTGGATAGTAACTTGGTTACCACCACCATAATTACTCCAACCACTTTGAATTACTGTCCCATCAGTTAATGAATAAACTGGTGTATTTTCAGGCATAGCGTAATCGACACCATAGTGGGCACCGCCACCATGATATTGACCGTATGGTTGTAATTGACGATTTTTAGTTAACCAATTTGATGAATTCGAATTGGTAGTTGAATTTGAATCTGATGTATTATTTGAAGTACTTTGACTTGTTGAACTTTGTGTTGATGCATTAGTTGTGTCATTTGATGTCGCATTCTGTTGTACATTTTGTTCACCATTACCGTCATTACGTGTATAACCACTATTGTAATCTACGTTTGATGTTACTAGTGATTTTTCTTGGTATTTTCTTTGTGATGTTGCTTTTTCTGATGAAGTTTGAGCAGAAACTTCGTCTGAACTATTTATATTTTGTGTATTATTTTGATTTACATCATAACCATCGTTTTGAACTTCTTCATGGCTTTGGTTAGCAGAATAATTGGTATCATTATTTACTGTTGCATTTGTATCTCCACTTTGATCACTCATAGGGAAATAAAAGTAATGATATTTTCCTTCACCATCAATTAAATAGAAATAATATTGTTGTTGATCAAACATAGATTGGTCCCAATTACCATCTAGCGTGTGATGATAATTACCGCTAGCATCTTGATCAATATAACCATAGTTAAAAATACTATTAGAAGACTGGTTACTCGAATATTGTGAATTAGATTGATCATTTTCTGATGCTTGTGCCTCTCCTTGTGCTATGCCAATTGCTCCCAATGACAATGTAGCAATCGTTGCTGTAACAAACTTTTTCATAATTAATAAATCCTCCCAAATTTTTTCTTAAGCTAATATATCAGATGGAGTGATTTAATAGAATAGTAGACATCGTTTTTTAATTTACTGGTAATTGTTTTGAGATAGCTGTAATTATTTTGAATATTCCTAATTGCTTATCGTTTTAAAATAGTTGGCTAAACTTTCTTTTGCTTTATTTATAATTGGTACTACATCATTTTTATTTTTATAACATAATCCAATTACCCTTTTCGCATCATGGTTTTTTATTGGGATTTGTCTTAAATTTGGAATCTTTACATTTCTTAAATGAGGTAAAATAGAAATTCCCAATCCTGAGCTGATAAAAGTTGCAATTGTAATAACTTCATCACCTTCAAAACTAATTTTTGGTGTAAATTGATATGATTTTAAAATTTCATCTATTTGACGACGTAATAATAAATTTGTTTTCAGAAGTATAAACTTTTCATCTATCAGTTCGTCAATTGCTATTTCATTACGTTCTCCTAATCTATGGTTTTCATTTACTGTTACATATAATTGCTCTACGATCAGTGGTTCGAAATGTGTGTGTTTATTCATTTCTTCAACGGTTGTAATAATGATATCTACTTCTCCTTTATCTAGCATCACAATTAAATTTTTAGCATCATTTTGCACTAATTTTAATTCTACATTAGGATATTTTAAATTGAATGTTTTTAAAAATTCTGAAATATATGTCACGCCAACCGAATGTAGAAAGCCAATTTTCAATTTACCATTGTAAACGTTGGTAGTATCTATAATATTAGTTTTATAAATATCCATTTCTTCAACAATATTATTTGTTGTTTTCAAAAATTCTGCTCCATATTTATTCAGTTTAATTATCCGACCAATTCTATTGAAAAGAGGTACGCCAAGCTCTGCCTCTAAATTTTTTATCGCTCTACTTAGTGTTGACTGACTTATATTTAACACACGCGCACATTCAGACATATTTTCAATTTGTGCTAAATATTTAAAGTATTCTAAATGATGCCATTCCATAAACAACAACTCCTATGCAAATAATGCATTATTAATATGAAAATAATGCATTTTTTATATTATTAATTACATGCTACCATAAATACATCAATCATTAAGTGAGGACATGACATTGAATAATTTAAAAAACAACTATGTAGCAAAAGGTTCAAAAGATTATATCAAAATTATTGTTGCACTCTTTATTTCTGGTTTTACTATCTTTTCAATCTTATATAGTGTTCAACCATTGATTCCACATTTTACTAAATCCTTTAATATTAGTGAAACTGTTGCGAGTTTAGCTTTATCAGCAGCAACTATCACTTTAGCTATTGCTATGTTGTTTTTTGGTGCTATATCAGAAGTATTAGGACGTAAACCTATTATGATTTTTTCAGTGATATCAGTAACACTATTAGCATTAGTTCAACCTTTTGTAACAGACTTTAATACCTTCCTTATTATAAGACTAATACAAGGTATTTGTTTAGCAGGATTACCCTCTATAGCTATGGCCTATATTGGCGAAGAAATTTCACCACATAATTTGCCTGAAGCCATGGGAATTTATATAAGTGGAAATGCCTTTGGAGGGGCTTTTGGGCGTATATTTACAGGATTCATTTCAAGTATTTATGGATATCAAATTGGACTTTTATCTATCGCCATAATTAGTGTCATTGCCACTATACTGTTTGTAGTTTTAATACCTAAGTCTAAGCATTTTGAAAAACAGACTTTTTCTGTAAAAACGTTATTAATTAGTTATTATAATCATTTAACAAATATCCGATTACTCAAACCCTTTATGATAGGCTTTTTACTACTTGGTTGTAACATAGCTGCATTTAATTATATTGGTTTTGAATTAGCAGATAAGCCGTACAATTTGCATGATAGTATCATTAGCTTTGTTTATTTATTATTTTTAATAGGCATGCTTTCCTCGATTTTAAATGCAAAATTACGTACTAAATTAGGTACTTTAAACGCGTTAAAATTTAGCGTTTTATTACTAATTATCGGTATAAATATTACTTTATTATCACCTCTATATTTTAAAATTATTGGTTTAGCCTTTAGTGTCTATGCATTTTTTAGTGGGCATGCAATCTCAAGTGCAGTAGTTACCAGTCGCGCAGAAGACCATAAAGCACAAGCTTCTAGCCTATATTTATTATTCTATTATATGGGATCTTCTGTTGGCGGTACTTTAGCCGGTGTTTTTTATAACTATATTCAATGGCCTGGCGTAGTTTTAATGATTACAATTTTTATGATTATTGCCTTTGCTATTTCTCTTACTATTAAACAAAAATAGACTTGGAAATCTAAGTTTTAAGATTTCCAAGTCTATTTTGTTATTTACATTTAAACTTTATCATTCTATTGTCGCTTCTATTTGTGCTTCAAATTCATCAAGTAACTCACGGGCCTCATCTGTTGTATTTGTGCTCATTAACTGGTGTCTTAATTCACTAGCACCTCTAATACCACGTACGTATATTTTAAAGAATCTACGTAAAGGTTTAAATAAACGTGATTCATTTTTTGAATATTTATCGAACAAATCAAGGTGTAACCTTAATAACCCTAAAAGTTCTTCACTTGTATGTTCTCGTGGTTCTTTTTCAAATGCATAGGGGTTATGGAAAATACCACGCCCGATCATTACGCCGTCAATTCCATACTTTTCAGCAAGCTCAAGCCCGGTTTTTCTATCTGGAATATCTCCATTAATAGTTAATAATGTATGTGGTGCAATCTCATCACGGAGTTTTTTAATTTCTCCAATCAATTCCCAATGTGCATCTACTTTACTCATCTCTCTACGTGTACGAAGATGAATAGATAGGTTGGCAATATCCTGTTCAAATACATGTTTCAACCAATCTCTCCACTCATCTATTTCAGAATAACCGAGTCTTGTTTTCACACTTACTGGCAGACCGCCTGCTTTTGCTGCTTGAATGATTTCAGCTGCAATTTCAGGTCGTTGTATTAAGCCTGAACCTTTACCCTTCGTTGCAACATTTGCTACTGGGCACCCCATATTCAAATCGATACCTTTAAAGCCCATCTCAGCCATACCAATACTCATTTCACGAAAATGCTCAGGTTTATCTCCCCAAATGTGAGCGACCATTGGCTGCTCATCTTCAGTAAATGTTAAGCGACCACGTACGCTGTGTATCCCCTCAGGATGACAAAAACTTTCTGTATTCGTAAATTCAGTAAAAAATACATCAGGTCTTCCAGCCTCACTAACAACATGACGAAAGACAACATCTGTAACATCTTCCATAGGTGCTAAAACAAAAAATGGACGTGGTAATTCACGCCAAAAATTTTCTTTCATATATATTTAAACCTTCTTATCTATTATTATATCGAATTTTTATCCATGACGATATTACCACAAAAAGTCAACTTACACAAAAGGAAGTTATCCAATGAAAAACCTATTCAAATAAAGCTCGCTATCAATATATTACAAAGAAGATAAAAGGCGCAGATTTCCTTAATAATTTAAATTTGATATCAAATAACGTTCTATATAGGTGAAATTGCAACAGAATATTACGTCATCCTAACATTTTTAGTAAATCACTTGAAAACAACAAAATGATTTAAGTTATATATTTATATTCATCAAATTATCAAAGTATATAAATCATATTAATCCCCTTTTAATTTTGAAATATTAAGTATACAATGGATTTTATCCGAATTCGTAATTTTCTGAATATTTTAATTAGGAGGTATTGATATGAAACAACAAAATATTCTTTGGAAAGATTGGAGACTACATGGCGTTGTATTAATTATTATGATTATTTCTGAGGTAATTGGCACACATAAAATACCTTTAGGGATAACTTCAATCCTTTTATTACCAGTTGTTTATGCAGTTTTACTCGGATTAGGAGTTTATTTCACGCCCATCATCAGTAAAATTCAAGCTAAAAATTCCGAACCAATGGTATTTATTTCAGTAGCACTACTAATAGCAAAATTTGGTGTAGAAGCAGGACCTGCTTTACCTAAAATCATTGCAGCTGGACCTGCTTTAATATTACAGGAAGCTGGCAATTTAGCTACGATTGTCATTTCATTACCATTAGCTATATTATTAGGGTTACGACGAGAGTCTATAGGGATGACACATTCAATAGGTAGAGAACCCAATTTAGCACTAATTACCGAAAAATACGGCATCTCTTCTCCAGAATGGCGAGGCGTAATGTCTATGTACATTTTTGGAACCATTTTTGGAGCAATATTTTTTAGTATTTTTTCTGGTATTTTAATTTCCATTTTACCATTTAGTCCAATTGCTTTTGCCATGGCTACAGGAGTAGGAAGTGGTGTAATGACTGCAGCTGCTCTGGGACCTTTAGTCGAAATGTATCCTAACCAAGCTAGCACAATCACCGCATTTTCTGGCGTAAGTAATCTTCTGACGTCAGTGACAGGACTTTATATTGGTATGTTAATTGCTCTACCTTTAACCCGAAAATACTATAGTTTGATTATGCACGTTAAATCAAAAATCACTAAAGACAAGGAGTGACTGTGATGTCTTCAAAAGTTACAAATTGGGTTCTCACCTTATGTATAGTAGGAATTATTTCACTTTTTAGTAATTGGATTGGTTATAATGTCATGCCTACTGATGCAATTCCGGGCATCATTGCTTTAATGGGTATTGCCTTATTAGGTTTGATTTTACGTGATATTGTGCCTTTAAACATACCAAGCATTGCTTATATTGGCATAATAGGTTTAATCATTACTATCCCTGGAGTTCCTGGATCCTCACATATCGTCGATTGGACTGAAAAAGTAGATCTACTATCATTAGCCACGCCAGTTGTAGCATATGCA
This sequence comes from Staphylococcus sp. AS1337, assembly GCF_051408735.1. NCBI lineage: Bacteria > Bacillati > Bacillota > Bacilli > Caryophanales > Staphylococcaceae > Staphylococcus > Staphylococcus sp. AS1337. Next base: position 388,365 of record NZ_JBOIHZ010000003.1, read on the forward strand.
GGCGTTTCAATAGGAAATTCTTGGGCTGATTTTGCCAAGTTAGGGTGGAAAACCATTGTTGTGGGCATTGTTATTTTGCTCAGTACATATATTGGTTCTGCGCTCGTAGCAGAAATTATATTAAAAATTCAAGGTCTAGCTTAAGCAACTACAAATAACCCCCAGCTTGAAATGAGTTACTGGGGGTCTTTAACATGAAAAATAATATATCTAAATATAATAGATAAACACACCAAAATTTAATAAAAATAGCACAATTGCTGGCATAGCTTTCGTAACTGGATCTTTTCCTAAAAGAATATGTGACAAAGCACCAACCAACATAGTTAAACCTATTAATACACTAGCAAATAGTGCCAATGAACTATAGAAAACACCGATTAACATTGCTATAGCTCCAATAAACTCAAATGCTCCAGTGATTTTATTAAAAATAGGTGGGTACCCAAACCGTGCAAATTCTTGTTTCATCTCTCCAGAAAATATTTTAAATCCTGTTATGATAAAGAATAAACCTAGGATTACTTGCAATATTAAAATAATAATTCCCATACAACCATTCCTCCTTTAATCGTTTTCTATCAATTTACTAAATCGAAATAATGTATGATTAAAAAAGAAAAGGAACAAGCAAAATCCAAGATTCAATTTGAGTGTTCCTCTTTTATATCATTGAACATTCTATTTTAATATGAATTAATTACTTTTTTATAGGTAATATGCTTTATAGAAAGAAACTACACATTCAAATACTCATCATAATCAAATGTTTCAATATTATTGGTAACAACAACACTTGTATCAAGCTTAAATTTAAGATATCTACTCACTTCACAAACAGCGTTAACTTGAAGATTTTCTATTTCATTCATCTCGAGTAATATAAAATGAAGTGATTCTGAATGATAATTGGATTGAGCAAGTAGTTTCTCAATACTCTCTAATAATAATGCCTTATAATTATCTCCAGAAATAGCAACTACTCTAGAATTAATTGGTTCTTTATTTTTATTTCTTAAATAGAATAATGTATTGCCCCTACTATACTGAATAATAATAAACATAATAAGTTCCCCAATTCTAACATTATATTATTTATTATTATACTGTACACATTTAGCACAATTTATAAACGAAATAAATTGAATTTACAACAATTTTTTAAAATAATCCTGTTGGTTTCGTATCGTAACTAACCAATAAATTTTTTGTTTGTTGGTAGTGTTCCAACATCATTAAATGATTTTCTCGACCTATACCACTCATTTTATAACCGCCAAAAGCAGCATGTGCGGGATAAGTATGGTAATTATTAACCCATACTCTACCAGCTTGAATACCTCTACCAGCACGATATGCTATATTCTGATTTCTTGTCCAAATACCAGCGCCTAAGCCATAAATTGTATCATTTGCCATGGCTAATGCCTCATCGTTATCTTTGAAGGTTGCTACTGACAATACTGGTCCAAAAATCTCTTCTTGGAACACACGCATATTTTGATTACCTTTGAAAATAGTAGGTTCAATATAAAAACCATTTTTTAAATTCTCATTTTCTTTCCTTACATTACCACCAACAAGTATTTCTGCACCTTCATCTTTACCTATATCTAAGTATTTCTTAATTTTTTCTTGTTGTTCATTGGAGGTCTGTGCACCTACCATTGTTGTATCATCCAACGGATTCCCTAGTTTTATTTTATTAACTTTATCAATACATAATTTTATAAATTCATCATAAATATCTTCATGAATCAATGCTCTAGAAGGACATGTACAAACTTCACCTTGATTTAAGGCAAACATAACTAATCCTTCTACTGCTTTATCTAAAAATTCATCATCTTCATCCATAATATCTTTATAAAATATATTTGGTGATTTGCCACCTAATTCCAGAGTTACTGGTATGACATTGTCACTGGCATTCTTCATAATAATCTTACCTGTTGTTGTTTCACCGGTAAAAGCGACTTTATTAATCTCTTTATGCGTAGCAAGTGCTTCACCAGTTTCATTGCCAAATCCATTTATGACATTTATTAATCCTTTTGGTAAAATGTCTTCAATTATTTCAATGAAATGTAGAATAGACACAGGTGTTTGTTCTGCTGGTTTAAGGACGACAGCATTTCCAGTCACTATAGCAGGAGCAATTTTCCAAGTTGCCATAAGTAACGGGAAATTCCACGGAATAATTTGACCAATGACTCCTAATGGTTCTTTATAATGATAAGCTACTGTATCATTATCTATTTGTGAAATACCACCCTCTTCTGCGCGTATCACACCTGCAAAATATCTGAAATGATCTACAACTAACGGTAAATCTGCAGCAAGTGTCTCTCTAACAGGTTTACCATTATCAAAAGTTTCGATAACTGCTAAGTATTCTAAATTCTCTTCTACACGATCCGCAATATCTAATAAAAGTTGTGACCTTTCAGCTAATGACTTTTTCCCCCACTCAACTTGTGCTTTTTTTGCAGCTTTTACTGCTAAATCTACATCTTTTTGTGAAGACCTAGGTACTTTTGCATAATTATCGCCAGTAATTGGGGAAATATTATCAAAATATTCATCTTCTTGTGGCTCTGTCCAACTTCCATCAATAAAGTTACTATAATGCTCTTTAACTTTGTATTTTGCATTACTTTCATTTGGATTTGTATAAATCATATAAATACCTCCTTTATATGGTCATATACCCTTCAAACATTTGTGTAAGCGCTTAAATTAACAACCGTAAAAAAGAAATATTTATGCTTTGCAACAAGGATTAAACGTTTATTTAATATTCTTTGATACTTTCTTATATAAAAAATAGAAGCTAGGACATAACTTCGACCTAGCCTCTATAAGTAATGACTTTCTATAACACTTTATTTGAAACGTCTATTTTTCATCTTCTTTTTTTCTACGACGTTTAGCAAATAGTAATAATGCACCTAATCCTGCAAACAATGAACCGAATAATGTACCATTGCGCATTTCTTCCTCACCTGTTTCAGGTAATTCTGATTGTTTATTTGCTTTATTATCTTTTGATTTGTTGTTTTCCACAACGTTAGAACTATTATTTGAATTTCCTACTTGTGATTCATTAGAATCGCTATTATCTGTGTTGTGGCTAGTATTTGGTGAATTTGAACCTGTACCTGGATTTTCTCCTGTACTTGGATTTTCTCCTGTACTTGGTTTTTCTCCTGTACCTGGATTTTCTCCTGTACCTGGATTTTCTCCTGTACCTGGATTTTCTCCTGTACCTGGATTTTCTCCTGTACTTGGTTTTTCTCCTGTACCTGGATTTTCTCCTGTACCTGGATTTTCTCCTGTACCTGGATTTTCTCCTGTACCT
>NZ_JBOIHZ010000004.1:0-375669 GCF_051408735.1 Staphylococcus sp. AS1337
TATAATAGTAATCGAATTCAACAAAAACTAGGCTACTTAGCCCCTGTAAAATACAGGGAATTAGCAGCCTAGAACATAGTGTTTTTATTAAATTCCCACTTTAGGGGTTCAGTGCCACATAATTGGGTGGTTTGTTTAATAATGAATATTTATTTTAAAAGCAATTTTATTTGATTTAGATGGAACAGTTTTAGATAGAGAAAGCTCATTAAATAATTTTATCGATGACCAGTATGACAAATTCATTAATTACTTAAAACATATTGAAATGATTACTTTCAAAAATAAATTTATAGAATTAGATAAAAATGGATACGTTTGGAAAGATAAAGTTTATGCACAATTAATAGACTAATTTAATATTAATCACTTAACACCTGATGTTTTTCTTAATGACTATACAACTAACTTCTGGAAAAATTGTTTACCTTATCCCAATTTATATAATCGAAATCACTATAGCCTGTTTTTTGGGGTATAAGACATCAGATATAGATGGTAATTCAAATTTAACTTTACTCTTTTCACTAATATCATAAACGTTATTACCATCTAAATAAGTATAGTTAAATAAAAATATTGTTTTGATACAAAATCATCACTTATGTACTATATGAATTAGTAATTAAAATAATAAAAAATTATTAGTTTAATTAAGCATCCGTACCTAAAGTCATTCCTCCATCTACGACTAGTTCTGTTCCCGTACAATATGAACTTTCATCAGAAGCAAAAAAAGCAATCGCTTTTGCTGTATCTATTGGCTTTCCAATTCTTTGAAGAGGTATGGAATCATAAAAAGAGTTTCCGCCTTTACTTTCCGAAAACATTCCTGTATCGACGCCACCAGGGTGTACCATATTAACGCGTATGCCATAATCGCCTAATTCTATAGCTGCTGCTTTAGACATAGTTGTCACGGCAGCTTTTGTTGAAGCATATAAAGAAGATTTATTAATAGGAGAGAAAGAAGATATAGAAACTATATTTATAATAGAACCTTGTTCTTGATTTTTCATTTGATTAGCTACATTTTTCATTCCTAAAAAAGTGCCTATTTGGTTAACATTTATTAACTTTTCATATTCCTCCAATGTGCTCTCTAAAAAAGACTGACGTTGGTAAACACCAGCATTATTAACTAATATATCTATTTGTCCAAATTCCTCTAAAATAGTATTCACAGCTTTTTTCCAATCTTCTTCCTTAGTTATATCTAACTTAATAGGGATAGATTTATTTGTTAAACTCTGCGAAACACTAATAGCATCTTGGAAATTACGTGACCCTACAGCTATTTTTGCCCCAAGAAAGTCTAGGTGTTCTGTAATTGATTTACCTTGTCCTCTATTAGCGACAGTTATTAGTACTACTTTATTTTTTAAATTGGGCATATAATTCTCTCCTTAATAAATTATCTATTATTATAAATATAGTAAACTCATATTTATTTATTCACATAGCAATAATTATAGAATAATCTTTGATTAACTATGAACAAATATAACTTATTAATGTATTGATAATATCAACAATTAACCCAAAACGTAATATTTCAATAAAATTATTCTGAACATTTAAGATAGCGCTAATTATCGATATATAATTAAAAACTTCTTAACTTTATATTAAGAAGTTTAACCTCGAAAATGTTTGTTAAGTTTACCAAACAAATTATCCAATAGTAACTTTTCAAAATCATCTTTTCTATTTACTTATGTTTTCTACAATATAATTTACAATATCACTCGTTATATTTATAGGATTTATCGTTAATAGTACAACTTTAAATTCTATAAATTTCGGTTGTTCTGTTAGCGTTCTCAAATATTTTATTGAGTCAGAATTCGAAATATTTACTATTAAATCTCTTTTATCAATTTCAATTTGTGTAAGTTTGTTAACTAAATGTGAATTTTCACCTAATTGATTCAGTCACAGGTCGCTTCTATTTGCTATAAATTCAGAATATCCCTTATCAAAGATAAATAATCGGTTAGATTTAACAATTATTTGAGAAAATGTTTGTGCAGGGTTAGCTCTTAATCTAGATACTTGGCAATCGATATCGACTAGAATTAAAACAGTGCTTGTAAACTCTCTAACACTAATAACCTACAATCATATTTTAAAATTGCTATCTGAACTTATTAAAATCAATGTTGATAAATTCTTTTCATTACATCAATCTTGTTTTTGAAAATTTATTATAAACCCATCTTACTAATAAGGTTGCGCTAATAAATAAACCAATATAACCAAATGTTTTGAAAACGAAGTTCACTAAATCAACAAAACCAATAAAACTAAGTAAAAATGAGACGACTAATGAAATACTAAGTAATACAACATACTGTTTACTTTTGGGCTTGGTAAACCTATTTAAAAATGTATATAACATACCAACACAACCGTTAAATATAACACCAATCATAACTGCTGACATAAATACGCTAACTAATGGATGTATATCATTTGCCAATAACAAAGTTGGTATATCAACACTATTTGCTTTTTGTATATTTGCTAATAAACCACTAGTCATAATTAATAATAAAACGCTGAATGATAAACCACCATAAAAAGATCCCCTACGAGCTGCTTTGTGACTAATTGAATCACAACCGATAATGGTTAAAAAACCAAAACTATTACCAATAATCAACCCACCATATACAAGGGCATCCCACCACCAAAAAGAACTAGAAGTTTGCGAAGGTTGAATGTATTTATTTACTTCTGAAAAAGGAATTGTTGGATTAATAATGTTGTATCCTGCGATGATTAACACTGCTATTACAAGAAATGGAGTTACCACGCTTAATACTACCATAATTCCATTAAATTTAAGTTGTAATACGATGAATAGTAAGATAACTATTGCTAACGATCCAGCCCAAATTGGTAGGTCAAATCCTTGATATAAGGCTGAGCCACCACCTGCTATCATAACTACAGTTAGCCCTAACAAGAAAAATATAGTTAGATAATCTAATATACGCCCAATAAATTTTCCAAAAATATTATTTAACGATATTTCATAAGTGTTTGCATCTAAAACATAGCCAATCTTCGAAGTTTGTCGTGTTGCAAAAGTGACAATAATGCCTGTAAGAATTACAGCTATATAAGCATAATTACCATGGTTAACAAAGAATTGAAGCAACTCTTGACCGGTCGTAAAACCGGCGCCTACAATAAAACTTAGATAAGCTAAGGCCACCTTAAAGGCCGCTTTATTATCTTTGCTCATTCCCCATAACATCCCCTTTTTGGATTGTTTGTAAAATAATCTTGTTATCAAATAATAACTGCAATTCAAGTTTTTATTTGATAACAATATTTACTTTCATATTCAAACAGATAATTTTTCAGTATATTTTATCCTACAAATTATAAAAATAATTGAAATCAAGTTGGTGTTTTGCCAACTAATGCTAAAATCAAATTACAATAATAACTAGAAGTAGTTAAATCAAACTTCTTTTGTCCATTTTATAAATCACAAAAATTCTTATAGGATAAAATAAATCAAAATTGGTTGTATTTAGTGTTTCTAACCTACTTTATCTGTAAAGTTATCTCAAACTATAGTAAGCGCTTACAAAATAGATCGAAATTCATTATTTTCTTTAATTTCATTAAATTCTAATAAGCTATTAATATTCTGTGCTGCTGTAAACCCGGTCTGAATTGCAGTCTCAGTGTAGAGCGTTCCTAAATAATCTCCAGCTAAATATAATCTTCCTTCAGGTTTAGTTAAAATAGGTTGAATCTTAGCACGACCTGGGTAGACATATGCTGAACCATATGGAAATTTATTAACATGCCCTTCTACAACATAATTTCTAAATCCTGGGAACATGTCCTCTAAGTCGTTTAAATAAATTTCTAAAATTTCTTCTTCTGATTTATCTATTAACATTTTCCCCCTGTTTGCTGGAGAAAAAGTCATAAAACTACTACCTTGTTCTCTTTTTTTCTCTGAAGCATGATTCACATTAGAATTATGAATCAAAACATCAAATGATTTTTTTGGTGTTGCAAAAGCATATACATCATCCCATACTTGTTTTCCACTTTCATTTGTTAAAAAAGAAGCACTCACATGAGGACCATATTTAATTTTACTTAATGCGTTATCAAGTTCATTACTAAGATTCTTAGTTATTTTTCTAGTTATAGGCGCAGGAGTTGCTAGAACTACATAGCGTGCTGTTTCAGTAATTTCTTTACCATTTTTAATATAACGAACTGTCACAAAATCTTGGTTATGAATTACTTCTAGAACTTCTGTTTCAAGTTCAATTTGATGTTTTAATGTAGATGCTATTGTGTTGGTTAAAGTTGAAGGTCCTCCTATTATATTTTTTGAGAGTCCACCCTCTTTGCTCCAAATCATATCAAAGTAGCCAACACCTGCGCCAGCTGATATTTGTTCTGGGTCGCCTGTAGAGCGACTTACTGTAGGTCGAAAGATAGCATCCGCATCTGTAGGTAATTTACCAGTAAATTCAGAAAAAGTTTTATTATTCATAAAATCTAAAATACGTTGTTGTTGAACACTAGGTTCTTCTAAAGGACGTTTTTTCGCAACTCTACTATACTTCATAACTGCCAACCTAACTTTTGCGCCAGCAGTTAACATTGCAAATCTTGATTTCCAAGACATCGGTGCTCTGAATGGATAAAGTTCTACTCTTCCGCCCAATAATAGCTTTCCATTTAGATGCATAGCAGATAATGTTCCAGGTACAGGCGTAGATTTAACACCTACAGATTTTAATAATTCATCTGTGGCTGATCCTTCTCCGGCATAAACGTGACCGCCCCAGTTCAACCAATAGTTACCTCGTCTTTCTGACATTACACGACCGCCTACACGATTTGATGATTCTAGTAATAATATGTTGTGGTTTTTGAGGCGCCAAGCTGCTGAAAGACCAGCTAGGCCGCCTCCGATAATAATTACGTCTTTCATATTGATCACCTCTAATTTAACTATTATTTATTTCATCCAATACTAATTTCATTTTTTCTTCAAATGCTTGAGTGGCTGGTTTTAATGGTAAACGACATGTTGTTCCAGAAATGCCTAATACTTTTAATCCTGCTTTTACTGTGCCAGGCACTGTTTCTTCTTCTAATAAATTATACAAAGGTAGTAATTTTTTATTTAATTCTATTGCTTCTTGAATGTTATTATCTTGCACAAGCTGGTATAAGCGAGCAATTTTATCTGGAACTAAATTATCTACTAAACCTATAGCACCTTGTGCACCAATTGCTAATGAAGGTAGAAATAAATTTTCAAAACCATTTAATAATGAAAAATCAGGGTCATCTTTAACTAAATCAAGTACTTTGGAAGTGTGCACGCCATCTGCAGTATTTTTAATGCCTACCACTCTATCAATTTTACTAATTTCATGGATAAGCTCTGGTGCAAGTTCAACACCAGTAGCTTCTGGATAATGATAAATAACAATCCCAACACTCGTATTTTCTGCTACTTTTTTATAATGTTCTACAATACCTTCGTCGCTTGTAACCATATAATATGGATTTATAACTAAGGCAGAATCAACACCTACACTTTCTGAAAATTGCGTTAATTCAATTGTGTCTGATGTTCGATGACATCCTGTTCCAGCCATAACTTGTACTCTGCGATTCACTTTTAAAGTTACAAATTCTATAATTTGTTTTCGCTCTTCTGTAGTCATTAATGAATACTCGCCAGTACTCCCCCCGACAAGTACGCCTTGAAGACCCCCAGCAATTACATGTTCAATTAAATTACCAAATGAATCATAATCAATATCTCCGTTTTCTAACATTGGTGTTGGTAACGCTGCAATCATTCCATATGGTTTATACATAATGAATCCTCCATTTATTTTTTTATTTAATCAATATTAATCATTACACTTTTGACTTCTGTATAACTTTGTAATCCATATTCACCACCCATTTCTCTACCAATACCAGACTGTTTATAGCCACCAAAAGGCATTGTCTCTAATTCAAGACCAACTGTGTTAATCCAAACCGTTCCTGCTTTAAGTTTTTTAGAAATATAGTGGCCATTTTTTAGATTCTGTGTCCACACACTTGAAGCTAACCCATATTCACTATCATTTGCTCTATCTATAACTTCATCAATTTCATCAAATACAAATACTGCCATTACAGGGCCAAAGATTTCTTCTCTTGCAATTGTCATATCATCTTCGACATCTGCAAAAATAGTAGGTTCTACATAATAACCTTGTTTGTTTACTTTACTACCGCCGAAAATTAATCTTGCTCCTTCTTCATTGCCTTTATTAATATAATCAATAACTTTATCTTGCTGTCTCTTAGAAATAAGTGGCCCCATATCTGATGAATGTTCCATACTCGGACCTACTTTTACATTTTCAGCTCTTGTTTTTAATCCCTCAATAACCTCATCATATATATCACGGTGTACATAAATTCTTGTACAAGCACTGCAGTTTTGTCCTTGGTTATACATTGTTCCATCAAAAGCACCATCAATAGCTTCATCTAAATCAGCATCTTTTAACAGTATGGCAGGAGATTTCCCACCTAATTCTAATGTAATATTTTTAATTTGATCTGCTGCTCCTTTCATTACATTTTTTCCAACATCTGTTGATCCAGTAAACGCTATCTTATCTACTTTTTCATGATTAACAAGAAATTCGCCAGCAATATGCCCTGGACCTGGTACTATATTAACTACGCCATCTGGAAAACCAGCTTGTTTAAATAAATCAGCCGCATAAAGTAGTGATAATGGAGTTTCTGTTGCTGGTTTAATTACAACGGTACAACCTACTGCTAACGCTGCACCTAATTTCCAAGCAGCCATTAACAATGGAAAATTCCAAGGTATAATTTGACCAACAACCCCTACTGGTTCATGTAAAGTATAGCTAACTAAATCATTTGATATTTGCGTTGTTTTACCAGATATTTTTGTCGCAAAACCAGCATAATATTCAAATTGTTGAATTGTACCATCTATATCGTCTGCTAAAGCTACTTCATAAGGTTTACCACTATCAATGGCTTCTAACTCGGCAAGTTCTTCCCTATTTTCTTTCAATAATCGAGCAAATTCATATATAATATTCGACCTTGTATGCGCTTCCATTTTTGTCCAAGAACCATTATCAAAAGCTGCCCTCGCAGCTTCAACTGCTATATCTATATCTTTTTCACCAGCTTCACATACATTTGCAACAATATCTTCTGTTGAAGGATCGATTACTTCAAAAGTATTGTTATTTACTGATTGAGTGTAATTTCCATTTATATATAATGGAATTTCTTTACTTAAAAAATCTTGTACCTTTGGTTTCAAATCTTTAATATCAAAATTCAACATTTAATTGCCTCCTTAATCTTATTGATTTGAATTTTAACACCAAAAATGAATAAATGTAAACCTTTTAAATTAAAAAGGGAATTTTTTCATTCTCATATTGTTATTTGATTACTGTAATTCTTCTGTTATTATTAATTAAAATAAGAATTATAATCGGGAGGGGAGGATTCTTAATGAAAAGAAAAACATTATCTTTAAAAGAAAAACTTGTAAATAGAAAAAGTACTTTACCTAAAAAACAACAAAAGCTATGTAATTATATACTTAAAAATTTTGAAGATTTAGGCCTTACAACTATTAAGGAACTCTCAAATAAAGCAGATGTGGGTATTTCTACAGTTATGAGAACCATTAATGCTTTGGATTATAAAAACTTTAATGATTTTAGAAAAGATATTTACAATGAAGCTCTACCTATTAATACTAAATTCTCTTTAAAAAATGCTTTTATCCATAGTGAAAACCTGAAGACCAATACTTTGACTAACGTATGGGATAAAAGCGTAGATTTATTAAACCAATCATTGAAAACTGATTTAATTACTAACTTTGATATAGCAGTTCAATATATTGAACAAGCGACAAGTGTAAGTATTCTAGGAACTAGACCTTACAAATCAACTGCTTTATACCTTGAACACTTATTAAATGAATTCTATTTAAATGTCCATCAACTAAGTGGTGATACAGATGCAACACTTGATAAAATAACTAAAATGGCTGCCAGAGATATTCTTATCGTATTTGCGTTTGAACCCTACACATATTCAGTCATTAACGCGGTAAAAGAAACAAAGACTCAAGGGAATGACGTATTGTTAATTACAGATTATGATTCTTCTCCAATTATAGAATATGCTTCAGTAACATTGAAGTTGTCCGTTAGCAAAGATCATTTTTCAATAGTACCAATTATCGCCCTTATAGACGCTTTAGTCTTAGAATTAGGAAAACGTACATCCGAAACTTCGTTAGATAAACTAAGAACATTAGAAGATACATTGATTAGAAATAATGTTACATATCATAAATAATTTCAAAATAAAATTTTGTTGCGTTATTTTTTAGCAATATTTTATTTACTTTCGTTTGAACAAATTAGTATTAAAATAACTTCATTATTATTGATTTGGAGGTACAGAATATTGAATAGTTCTCAAGATAAAATAACTATGAGTGTTATTTTAATTGCCAGTAAAATATTACTATCTTCAGGTGCTGAAATTTCACGTGTAGAAGATACGATGAAACGAATGGCTCTCTGTATGGGCTATAATAATAGTCAAGGATACGTTATAAATAACTTCATAAATTTTTCTCTTAGTGAAAGTCACGATACACGTATTGTTCGAATCAATAAAAACGCAACAAACCTACTTAAAATTTTTCGAGTTAACTCTATTTCACGTCAACTAACCAATAATAGTATTTCAATTCATCAAGCTTATAATCTTTTGACCAATATTGAACATACGACTTTAACCATCGCTTTATGGAAAAAACTTATTGCGGCTGGATTTATTTCACTTAGCTTTTTATATTTACATGGTGGTGATTGGCATAATATTATTCCTACATTTATTGCTGGCTCTGTTGGTTTTTTTATTGTTGAGTGGATGCAAAGCAGGTCACCAACAATGTTTATACCCGAATTGGTTGCTTCTTTTATATTAGGTTTTATCATTTTATTAAGCGCAAAACTATTTAATACAAATGAGACAATTGGCCCAGCAATGATTGCTTCTATTATGCCTATTGTTCCTGGAGTCTTAATTACTACTGCTATACAGGATTTATTCAGCAGACATATGTTAATGTTTACAGCAAAATTTTTAGAAGCTTTGGTAATTGCTTTTGCTATTGGCTCAGGGATTTCAATTGCTTATTTGATTTTTTAGGAGGGCGATATTATGACTTTTATTTACACTTTATTTTTTAGTTTTACAGCTTCTTATTTTTTTGCCTTAATATATGACGCCCCAAAAAAACTATTTTTTGCAGCTGGCTTGGCTGGTGCACTAGGTTATATAGTTAATTTCACATTAAACACATGGTTTCAAATGGATAGCATCTACACCAGTTTATTAGGAAGTTTAACCTTAGGTTTAATCAGCCATATAATGAGTAGATTACTCAAATCTCCTGTTGTTGTTTTTATGATTCCAGGTATTATTCCTTTAGTCCCAGGAAGCTTGGCTTTTAGAGCTATGCAGCAACTTGTAACACTAAATTTCACTGATGCAAGCAATACATTTATTAGAACTATACTTATTGCTGGTTCTATTGCTCTAGGTTTAATAATTTCTGATCAATTATCTAAAACTTTGAATATAAGAAAGTATTTGAAAATAAAACAAAATCAATTATAGTAAACTAAAAATATCAAAATTTTTATATAATCGATGATTAACAACAGTTATATTAAAAGCGTCCTGTACATAAATATCTCTAACTAAAAAATAAACATCGATTTCTATTGAAATTATATAGAAATTGGTGTTTATTTTTTAGCTAGAGATATTTAAGTCCTAGCTCCTCCCCTGTATGAAGAAGTCAGGAGTATATTTCTACTGTATATGTAAGTTTCAAATGGTATAAAAATACTGTCATTAAGCCTTTTTAATCCTTACTCTTTTAATAAGCGTTACACAATTGAAGCGCAAATAGTTACAATTTAGGGTAACACAATTTTTTTCGCACACAAAATACTTATTTTTTATTTATAACTTATCAGTAATAATATAAACAGTAAAATTATACTCAATGACGGCAAGCCAAAAATATTGTTAAAAATTACAGCTATTATAATAATAGTTATTACTACATTTAATTTATTAATCAAAACAGCTTGCTTCTGCTCCTATTGCAGAACCAACGCCTACTCCAACTGTGTAGCAGTGATAGCTCTATAACCAACACCAGTAGCTGTACCGCCTCAAGCACCTCCAATAAGGTCACCGCCAGTGCCTAAAATACATTTCCCTACTCCACCTTCTATGTTTTCGATTGAAGTTAGTAATTCTCATTTATTTGTTTTTTCATTAATAATTTTAGCTTTGCCGTTACTATCAATATATATTTTTGCATTATTGTTCATAACAACTTTAAATTGACCTTCATTTTTTTATTTTAACTTGTGCATCTGGATTTATTACTTTCATATTATCATCTCATGAATTCAACAGAAAATTCGTTATTATAAATGAACAAAAAAATACCCCCTCTATTATTAAAATAAGTTATTTTTATTATTTCTTAAAATATACTTCACTTACACTAATATTACTTAGCACTTTATTCATGAATCCTAATGTTATTTCAAATTTAGAAAACAAATTTGATAAATTATATTTCAGTAGTTTTTCAAACTTTTTCGAATCCATAATTGAAATGATAAAGACCACTGTACTAAATTCAACCAGCTTAATTTTCCTAGTGTAATTTCATTTATTTTAATATTAAGGTTTTTAGCAATACTATTTATTTATGTAATACTATTTAACGATTTAAGAAAAATGTTATTTTACATACTATTTCTTCGCTCTATAAAAATAAAATAAGTCAAACCCTTTCCTATCTCACTCTAGCTTTTCTTATTATTATTTTGACTTTTTTCACTCACTTTTATTATTTTCAAAAAATTGTAACGGATTTTTTAAATCCTATTATTCTTTGGTTACAATCTTAAGTATGTTTTCATCTTTAAAATTTCAACTCACTTCTTATTAGTATAGTAGTGGGTTTTTCATTATTTCAGTTAACTTAATTTAACTTAGCAGAGCTTCTTTAATTATGAAGATAGTGATTTAATTTAAGTACCTACTTATATATAAAATTTCATATGTGGCTTTTCTTCTTTATAATAGTTTAATCTATCTTGTAATGTACAAGTATGTAATTCTAACTTGTGGCCATCTGGATCAGTGAAGTATATTGATTGTTTATCTCTTATATCTCTATTACGTCCTTCTAATATATTAACATTGTTATCTTTTAACCACTGATACCATTCTTCAAATTCACTTTCATCAATTGTAAACGCCATATGCGTATATGAGTATTGAATTTCATTTCTAGGTATGTCTTTTTCTTCATTAAGCGCTATCCACAGACCACCTAATGTAAAATAAACCGTCTTGTCACTCTCTACTAAAATTTCAGCTTTTAATATATCTTTATAGAAAGCAATAGATGTCTTAATATCTGATACTGAATAAGTAACGTGGTTTATAGATTGAATCAATTTTAAAAATCCTTTCCTATTTATATAATTTCAATTTTTTCTCCATACGATAATTTGTAGTTTCAAATCCCATTTTATTATATAAAGATACAGCTCGCTTATTGTGTCCAAATACATGCAAACCAATAGTTTCTACATCTTTATCCTTGCAATATTCTTCTATACGTTTCATTGTTTTTGTACCTAAACCTTGTCCTCTAAATGTATTTTTAATGTGAATATCATATATAAAACATTTATTTTCTTCTTTAACATCAAATATATGTAACCATAGGTAACCTATATCTTCATTATTATATACCACAGATAGTAAATATTGATTACTTGTATTTAAAACTTCTGGCAGTAACTTTTCAAATTCTGCACGCGCTCTTTCAATTGAATTTTCTTCCTTCCAATCGCCGCTTTTAACGTTCTCTGCTGCATATTCAATTATACTTTCCTCATAAAAGGCTTTGAAAGTTTGTTGGTTCATATTTTCTAAGTAAACACTCATATTTTATTCCTTCTTATTTCAAAAATTTTCTTAATTTATGATATCATTATTTCAATTGATGGAATATTCAAATAATAATTATTAAGGAGTTTTATATTATGATAGAAGCAATTTTATTTGATTTAGATGGAACGCTATTAGACAAACAATCTTCATTGATAAAGTTTATTGAGTACCAATATAGTAAATTTATTGATCAATTAAATCATATTGGTATCAATGCTTTTACAGTAGCTTTATCATAATTCATATAGTTATTACAATCCTCACACAACAGTCGCTTTTCTGTGCTTCCTAGCACCATCAGCACGGTTAGAATACTTAAATTCATATAAAAATCAATCGTCTCATATGCTTTTATACGTCCGTTAGAACGCATATAGTCCATCACTTCTTTTTGCTCCTGCTTTGTATATCCACTAACAATTTGTTTCAATAAATTCAGTCGCTTAAGACTATTCTTTTTAAAACGATCTAAATCATCTTGTTTTTGTATAATCCAAATAACTAATTTTTCTAAAGGGTATGTGACCGATATAACATCACTCATTTCATCACACACAGTATGACTAACATTTAAATAATAATTTTCGTTTATCTGTTCTTGAAGGGAGTATACCTTTTTATTAATAACACCCTAGTACACAAAAAGAAATAATAAAATATTTGTAAGGATGATAAATAATGAAAGTTAATGATTGGAATATTATTAATAATAGTAGATATGATTTTAATTTATATTTATCTACCAATGAGATATCATTAGTAAAATTATTAAATAATCAAAAATTCTCAATACTGGGAACATTATATTTAGATAGACAAGAAGTTCATAGCTACATACATGATTTAAACTTATCAGCTAAATTTTGATTTGAAAATACTCACTTTATCAAGCATTATTTAATAATCACACTGCCTATTTTAGGTGGTGTCTTTTTTATACAATGGGGCAAAACTGGGACAATATTGGGAAAACAAAATAAAAAGACTATGACCATTTAAGTCATAGGCTTTCCATATATGGAGACGACGGGAAAATTTTAACTTTCTAATTCATATTAAAACGGCTTAAATACGCTAAATAACAACATTTTGTTTCTAACTAAAATTAAAGAAATATAACTAAAAATGACACGTATTTGATACATAAAATACCCACCTATTCATTTAGGTGGCTTTTATAAATAGAATGCTCTAAAATTAAAAACACATTATATATATATATCACACTTTTTATTATATATTCAAAACCATTTTGTTTATAATGAATTATTTAAATATATACTATAAACATAAAAGGAGTGATTTTTCGTGAAATATAAATATTCAAGTAATAAAGGATTGAAATACCCTAAAATAAAAAAATGTTTTGACGCTCTAGTGGTAATCGGATTATTGTTACTTTTAATCAAGTTTGGCTTGTTTGTTTATGTCAAAACAAGCGGTAATGATATTGGATTTCTTAATAATGATATCCTCTATTCTATTCTTCCATTACTCATTATGATTATAGGAGTTGCAGGCTCGGAAGTTTTAAACAGAAAATCTAAATAACGAAATACCCACCTATTCATTCAGGTGGGCTTTTGCATATTTGTATAGCTTTTCTGTTGTCTTTAATGTTAAATTGTCTATACCACGATTCCCATTTCTTAATGTAGAAATCACAGTTTGACTAACACCAGATTCTTCATATAAATGTAGTGTTTGTGTGTGAACATCTACTTTGTCAATGTAACCTTCTTTAGTTTTAATATATCCTTCTACAAAATAACGTATTTCAATAGTTGGGTCGTGATACATTTTGAATATTAACTTATCTTTTAAATCATTCAATTGGTGATTACTTAATGACGGTCTATCAATCTTATTTTGGTCTTGTATGTATTGTTCTAGTTGTTCGTATTGTTCGGGTAGTGACATAAAGGCTTGCCACTTAACCATTAATCAAACAAAAAAAGTACCCCTCTATATAAGAAAGTACTCACATAATCTATAATTTGTTTTTAACTATAAATATACAATTAATAACCTAGTGCTTTCAAAAATTCATTAAGTGTATCTAAAGCCATAGAGCCAATCCAACTTAATATTTTCATGGCATTATCAAGTATGTATGGTATTGTGTTAAAACCTTGTTCAAACATAGTATAACCTCCATATTTAATATAATAATTATAACATTTTTATTATAGTTTACTTTTATATAGAAGTCTCCTTGTTTCTTAAGTTAATTTTTATGCATTCATATATTTTTATTAATGCAAATAATAACCACCCAGTGACATGCTTGGGTGAATTTATATATAAAGGTAATGTAAATATGAAAAAATGCATGTAAGCATACTCTACCTCGCTTAAATTATAATTAAACACAAAAAAGACAGTCGATTTAACGGCTGCCCAAAATATTAAGGAAGTTCCCCCATCCAGGAAACAATGAAATTGTATCATATAAATTTAAAACAACCATCCAATGAAATGTGTAGTAGTTAGATAGGTAATAATAGTTATTTCTTATTTGCACATGTATATTTAGTTCAACACAAAAGTAAATACAACACTTGAAAATGAAAAATGCCCCCTCTTAATATAATAAGGGGAACATTTCTTTTATAGTAAAAACGCACGTTTGATAAACTTATCAAACTTGTTGGTTAAACAGTAGATACTTATTCGCTTTCTAAAGCGAATTTAAAAATAGCTAACTAAAGGATTAGTAGATGGTAGAAATAGGTAAGTGCCTATCTCTTATTCAACAGTAACACTTGCACTTACTTTTTACAACGAATTGTAATAAAGGATTTAAAATATCGTCCATTTGCATGACGATTTTTGTATTCATCAAAATAACCACCCCTAAAGGTGGCTTTAGAGAGTTTGTCTGGATGCACACCCTAGGGTATGTATTAGACCCACTCTATCTAGCAACACCCTAAGGTGCGCTAGATAATAGTACAACATTGAATATTGATTGTAAACTATAATTTAAATTAAAAAATAGGGAAAGCACATAAGTGCCTACCTCACAAACATTTTATTTTCGAATAGCTTTCATTACAATTGAAACAATTAAAATTAAAACAATTGCCCCAATTAACGCAGGCAGAATTGGTACACCACCTAAAACTGGTCCCCATGTACCTAATAGTTTACTACCAATTGCAGAACCAATTAAACCGGCAATAATATTTCGAGATAAATAATAAAATCTAAAACAACTGAATTTATTATTAAAAAACACCCGCCATTTGGCAGATGTTTTTATGTTGATTTTTTATTAAAGATACAAAACATTACTACTGGATATAAGATTGGAACTAACCACAACCAGCTATTATCAATAAATATGGACGGTATTTTAACTATTTTTAATACAAGAATAAATGCAATTATAGTACTAAGTATAATGAAACTATTAATAAGTGTCGGGTGCCTCTTAAACCATCTTCCTTCACTACTTATCTATATTTTTACCTGTAAGTTTCGCTATACCGTTTAGCAGTATAAAAATCAAAAGCAAATTCCCCATAAAATCAATACAAGCTATCATTAAAGAGTCTTCTAGGGTAAGTGATTTATCTTTATATATAGAAGAAAAGGCTTTAATACCGCCAAAAACCGTCATTAGTATCGCTACAAAAACACCTGAGATTGAGATATATTACGATAGTATATCATTGTATTTTTTCTGTGCTTTCACTTACCTTTTTGGCTTTTTCAGTATATGCAACCTTAATCATTTGAAACAAACCCCTATCACTTATGAACATTCTATGTAAAATTATCACAAATCACAATTTTTATTTCACAAAATATTCGTAAACATTTTCTATTCTAACATTCGCTTTGTACTACATCGAGACATGAATATGCGTATAGTTGTTCGTTTAATGTTCCAAATAAATTTTTCTAACCTATGTAAAAAATCCACCTATTCATTTTGGTGCTTTCTCTTTCGCTATTGATAATTAATATCAATTAGTTCATAATTAGTTAAAAATTAAAAGGAATGATTTTATTGAAGAAAAACATCGTATTATTTATAGCTTTATTACTGGTACTCACTGGATGTGGCCAAGACAAGTCATCATATTCTAAAGAAACAAAAACATTTGAAACAAAATCAGGGGATAAAATTAAGATCCCCAAAAATCCAAAACGTATTGTCGTATTAACCTCAAATGGTGGAAACTTCAAAGACTTAGGTGTAACACCTGTTGGTATCGATGCCGACTTTCCAAAATCAAAGTATGTAAATGAAAAAGGCTCTAAACGTGTTGGTTCAGAAGATTTAGAAAGCGTAGCAAAATTAAAACCCGATTTAATTTTAACTTACGATGTTAACACCAAAATCAAAAAGTATAAAAAAATAGCTCCGACAATTCCTATAAAATACACAGATTACTCATATAAAGAAATGCATTTAGCAATTGGTGAAATTTTAGGCGAAGAACAAAAAGCAAAAGATCAAATTAAAGATTTAGAAAATCAATTACATCATGATGGACAAGCTATCGAACAAAAAATTGGTAACAATAAAACATTTACAGTTATGGAAATACAACCAAAACAACTGTCAATTTTCGGAGAAAACTTTGGTAGAGGAACACCAATCATTTATCAAGAATATAAATTCTCTTTTCCTAAAGGTGCAAAAGATGGCTTAGCAAAAAATGGCTTTAAAAAGATTCCGTATGAAAAATACAATAAATACGCCGCGGATTACGTCCTAATTCCAACTGATTCAGGTAAAGTCGAAACCAATGAATTCACAAAATCTGAATTATGGAAGAACCAAAAAGCTTATAAAAACAGACACGTTTATTACTATTCAAAAGATAATGCAACATATTCGAATCCATCCTCATTAGAAAAGTTATCAAATCATTTCAAAACTATTTTAACAAAGAAGTCCACCTAATAGAGGTTGGCTTTTGCATATTTAGATAATTTAAACATAAAGACATTAAATTTGCTAAAGTGTAATAATACACTTATAACTTTGATAATAGCATAATGTGCGCTTCTATTTAATTCAAGCGTATAAATATTATTAAGTGGTGGTTTATATGATAGAAGAAAAATTATCTGAAAAAGAAATGTTAGAGGATTTAGATAATTTATTAGAAATAGTAGAAGCATCTATGAAAGAAAAGAGTTATAAAAAAGCTTTAATTGTTAAAAACGAGTTAAATCTAAGATTTAAGTATATTCAAAAATTAAACTTTGAATATATTGGCAATCACTCCTTTCATAATTACTGCAATACAATTATACGCTGTGTTTGTAAATCTAGTGGAAAATGGTACGAACACACTAAAGACCCATACACTCATTATATATATAAATTAGATGAAACTAGAATAGAACTCACTTATTACCTTGCTTTTTCATAAAAACAACTTCCCAATATGTGGCTAGATGCGATCAACCATAAGTAGATTTAAAAATTAAAAATACAATATACATTGGAAACTCTATTATAAAAGTACTCACTTAAAATATTCATGTACACAAATATTCAGAATTTCACATTTATTTATAATGTTTAAAAAAATAGACACCTCGAAAAGAGTATAACCAACCATCTCTTAAATTAGTTGAATACTTAAATTAAATCAAACAGTAAATATATTTTTTATTTACACATGCATCATCTACCACATTCACATTTAATTGTGTGCACACTATTTTAGTATCTGTTTATTGAATCCCCATCTATTAATTTAGGTAGGGGATTATTTTAATTATCTTCTTCGTTATTTAATACTTTTCCACTTTTAGCATCAACTGTTATTTCATGTTTAGTTTTATCTTTTTGTAAATCCATGTCATATACTAACTTGCCGTCATCTTCAGATAGTGACCATTCTTTAATATCTCCATCAAATTCTTTTTGTCCTTTTTTAATTGCCTCTTTATAACTGATAGCATCATTATATTTAAATTCATCGTTTTTATTAACTGAATCTTCTTTTTCAGTTTCTTTATTTAAAACTTTTTTATTTTTATCTGAAATAATTACTTCAGATTCTTCCCCTGATTTTTGTTGCTCAATTTTATAAGACCATTCTCCATTACTTTTTTCATAAGAAATACCTTTTAAATTTTGACCGCTATATACATCTTGAGCTTTCTTCATTGCATCCTCTGGACTTGTTTTTATCTTATTTAATGCAATAACATTATTATTACCTTCCTTATTTGAACCACCTGATTTAGTATCACTTTCTGATGATCCATTTCCACATGCAGTTAACAATAATGCTGATAAAGTTAGAGTTGCTAGGCTTTTTATTTTCATTAATATTACCTCCTAAAATGATTACAATTATAGATTCCCATTAAAACACACAGCAAAACAATTTTAAGTTATCCTATAATATATTTCAAAATATCTTTAGTTAATACTGTCTTTTCATTTATATTCAAAATAAGAGAAACAATATATTATAATATATATAACACTATTTAATAGTAGATAATACTTTTGGAGTTGCTAAAAGAATTAAGAGAAAAAATAAGTTAATCATTTCCAACTTGGCAGTTACTTTAAACAAGATATATAACACTGAAATTAGATTTTGCCAAATTTGGAATTGAGAAAATGCATACGGTTCAATTATAGAAAGAATACAGAAATTTTAGGAGATTATTTTAACGTTTCTAAAAATGATTTTTTTAATTAAACAAAAAAGATAGTATTTTTTTAGGCTGCCTAACATATTATTTTATTGGTTTGTAAAATTAATGTTTCTTGTCAAAACATTGTAAAAGGCATTTTTTCAGCAGCTAGTTTTGCAGATAAAAAAAACACCTACCAACTGGTGGGTGAAATACCAATTGATGATACTATCCCTGCAATCTTTGTCATAATTCTTCACCTCTTATTATAATTAAATATATAATATACAAAACATACTAAAAAGGAAATAGGCAGAACGTAAATGCGAACATAAATATCACCTATTATAAATAGTTAAGCAACTTAAATAATAGGAGATCTATGATACGGGATCGGAGTCTCTAAGGAAGTTTATTCCCTGTAAGAATTCTTTCAAACATGAAAAATAACCACCCCAAAGAGTAGCTGAAAGGTCTTACGATTTAAGAGAACAAACGATTAGAGTCGGTGCAGATTATTCATGAGCATAATTAAAAAGGATGCCAACGAAGTGCCACCAAATAATCATAAAATTCTATTTCGTTGAAAGTTATCAGTATCAAGTAACTTTTTAAAATAAAACACCCATCAAATTGATGGGTGCATACAAATCATTATATAGGAGTAGTCAGAGCAAATGCCCAAACAGTAACTGAAAGCCCAGAGTATCAATTTAATAAAGACTATCTAAACTGCAATGCATTTAGATAGTGATTAAATGATAACAATTCTCAATAGAAATTGCAATAGATAAATAAAAACAACCACCCAGTTGGAAGCTGGATGGTATCAATCATTAGCATATTTGAACGAAAAAATATAATTTACTTTGGAGATTCTATTAATTATCCACTTAAAATATCTATAAACACAAATAGTTAAAGTATTCATATATTTTAATACAAAAAACCACCCACTAGCATGGCTGAAAAATAATTGAAAATTTAATTGGAAAATAATAAGAAATTATCTACATAAAAGTAATACAAAAAAGACACCTTGTAAAGAGGAGTCTTGATCGAATTATTATGAATATAGCATTATTGAGGGAAGTGAGAATTGTAATATTCATTAGGTTACAAGTTATTCACTCAATATTTGTTTTTTCAATTTCAGTCTTAACTTTTCTAGTGTTAATGGGTCTGTAAACCAATAATCTTCTGCCTTATATGAAATTACTCTATCATTTTGTACGGCATCCAAGTTATTCCATGTAGCTGATTCTTCAAAGTCAAACTTACCGTTAGATGGTTTACTTAACAGAATATAATCTCCCGCATATTCCTCTACTTCTTCTTTGGAAATTGAGGAATATCCTTTATTATCTTCATTTAGTTTTTCTTTATATTTTTTAGTCATAGGCATGCCAAACGCGTCATGCACAATATCTAACCCTCGCCCCCATGTACTGTTATATATATAAATATCTTTACCGTCTGGCTCAAATACTGATGCGGTTGAATTACCGACTTTACTTTGTATTTCTTTTTTATCTTTTGCAGTTTCTCTGTTCCATTTTTCAATCCAACTATTTGCCTTGTTTTCTTTATTTATTAACTTACCAATTTCCTTTAAAATTTCTTTATGATCATATTTTGTATATGTATAAGGGACAGTTGGTGCAATTTTTTGATACTTTTTAATATTTTTATCCATTGAATCAACTATAATCAAATCTGGTTTTACTTTAGCAACCTGTTCAATATTTCCTTCTCCTACTAATTTAGTATCTTTTAAGTAAGGCTTTAATATTGAAGAATCTTTAATTATATCAGATACAGCTACTGGTTTAATTCCTAATTCTATAAAATCACCAACATAAAATGCTGTTAAAACAGCAACTTTCTTAGGATTTTTAGGTACTTTTATAGTTTTACCATTTTCTAGCTTATAGTCTTTTGTCTCTTTCGAAGCATTCTGTGATTTGTCAGTGTTGCTCGAACAAGCACTTAAAATAATAAAACAACATAATGCCATAATTAGAATTTTTCTCAATTTATCATCCCTATTCTCTAATTGATAATATATATCAATTATAAATAAAAGTGAATTTTTATCAACCTATACTTTAAATTTCATAAAAAATAGTGTAAATACAAAAGTGCCTGTCTAAAACTTATTTTGCCAATTTATCCAACAAGCGATTATACATCTGCTTAGTCCCTCAGTTCCATAACACCAAATATACTTCCAACTTTCTCAAAACTAACACATCACTAAGTAATAAAAAATTATATTCCGTTTCAGTTGCTACTCTACTAATAAGAGCCTCTAACTCGTTAAAGAACATGACATCTTCAATATTACTATTATCTATTGTCCTGTGATAGTTTAATATAAAATCTTTTCCAGTACCTTTTCCTACTTCATATATATTCTACTGCCTTTGCCACACGCTTCAATATTAATTCTCTAGCATGTCCTAGTGTTAATTCATTTACACCTATAACATCAGCTATGACTTCATCTGTATACTTCTTGTTATCCCAGCACGACAATTTGGT
Source organism: Staphylococcus sp. AS1337 (assembly GCF_051408735.1). NCBI lineage: Bacteria > Bacillati > Bacillota > Bacilli > Caryophanales > Staphylococcaceae > Staphylococcus > Staphylococcus sp. AS1337. The sequence goes on from NZ_JBOIHZ010000004.1 coordinate 21,313, forward strand.
TGACCATTGCAGTTTTATACCACAGATGTTAAATACCTTTGCAATACTTTTTACAGTCGATTCTAAGTTCATATATTGGAGTTCGACTAATTATGAATTCGCTCTTATAAGAATCTACCATACTATATCGTAATTGCACATATACTATTCTAAAATTGAATAATCTATACTTCCATTTAACTAACTCTTCAATTTTTTGCTTTAACGACTCATTTGTTTCTAAACAAAGAAGAATTAAGAAAGAATCTTCCCTTTTTAAGCTCTTTAAACTGTAATTTGCGAAGTTCTTTTTCTAAATATCTTAGTTGAATTTCGCTCAATATTTCATGACTTGTTCTTACTTCTCCACGTCCCATAGATTTATATTCTCGATTTTCTCCATAGTTCATATTCTCACCTCCTAATGCATCAAAATATATATTTGCTATTCACTACCGTTTATTTCTCACCTTATTTTCAACATCCCATAAGTGTCTAATTACAACATTTTGCACCATGGATTTAGGATCAATAGCTCTTCCAATAGGATTAACATTAAATGCACTAATCTGTTATTGAATAAACTTTTACGCGCAGTAGTTAAATCCCCTCTATGATTTTCTATATTAGAATTTACATATGACTCTTGGTTCTCTCTACATTCATATTTTATTGTATTAATTTCTTTAGATTTAACACACTATAATACTGAGAAAATAGATAATGTACTTAATAACCCTAAAGAGAGACTTATGTATTTCACCAAAATCTCACTTTTTATCATAATATTTTCCACTATATATTTTTTCTTTCATCTTATTCAAATAAAGATTGTTATTATATAGAAAATTATAACAATAGTGGTAAAAGACTTTATATTTGCACAATAGATTCTCCCCAAAGTGATATAAGAATCATAAAAAATTCAGAAGATATTAGTAATATAAAATTCAGAAGATATTAGTAATATAAAATTCAGAAGATATTAGTAATATAAAATTCAGAAGATATTAGTAATACAAAATTCAGAAGATATTAGTAATACAAAATTAGAATATTACTTTAATAGTAATATTCAACATTTCGACGTTTCTAATGTATTTACATATAAATCTCACAAAACAACAATGCTTACTTTTTTTCTAAGTAACTTCCTATTAAATTTTTAAGCATGCTTTTAATAGGAGCAATCCTACTCTTCAATTTATTTATTAATTTTGAGTCTCAAATATCAATTATAATTTCTTTAATGTTATCTATCGCTATATTAATATATTTATTTAATGCTTTGAAAATGAATTGGTCAAAGTTGAATAAATATATTAATAGCCGAAAAGAATAATCTGTTAAAAGCACAATCTAAATAGCGATTGTGTTTTTTATATGGGGTAATACTGGGGGAACAAAAACAAAAAAGGCTCAACCACTATGGTTAAGCCTTGTAAAATGGAGACGGCGGGAGTTCATTATACCATTTATGTATACATTTAAAAGTCGCTATAAATATTGTCATATCAATGATTACGTTACATTATTCATTCAGTGTAAAATGTTAAAATTGCAAAAACAAGATGAATTTGTGCACTCTTTATTTTTAAAATGTTTTTTATACTTCAATACACTATTTTAACTGATTAATTTCACTCTAACATCAAAATTGATACAGCATATAGTTAACTTTCATCAAACAAGTTATTAAATTGTTCTTTTAAATCTTTTCTGCTTTTATATTGCATATTATCATACGAATTATTTATTTTTTCATTTCTTCCATTATATTATGTTTTGTTTCATCAAAAATGTTTTGATTATGCTTATAAAAATTATCAATATTTCCATATTTATAATCAGGTTCAACACCATCAATTATGGGGATACAAATTTTGTCGATTTTATTTGAACTGAAATCTCCCCATTTAGGTAGTGGAAAATTTAATTTTTCTCCATTATCTAAAAATTTGTTACACATTTCTTCACGCAATGTATAGTTAAACAAAAAGACCAAGAAGAAGCAAACTATGAAGAAATGGAAAATCAAGGATATTCTCGTGAAGAGTATGATGAAATCCAGAATAAAGCAGCAGAATTGCAATAACAAAGAGACAATGGAGAAATATCATCAGAAGAGTTCACCGATAGTTATCTTGGATTATATGACTGATAATTCTATTTAATATATTTTTACATGGGCGTTTAACTATGCCCTTTTTATTTTATCTCCACAATATCTTTCAAATCCACTTTAGCTAAACTAGTTTCTTTATATAAATAAAAAAGCTCCCTATTATTAAAAACCGAAGGTATAGGTAAAATTAATAAATTACCATTTGATAAATTAGTAGAAGAATACATTGATTGGTATTCTGCACGACGTAAGGCATCAAGTTTAAAATCACTTAAAACACATGCGAATAATCATTTGATACCCTATTTTAAATCAATGGACGTTTTCAACATGTGACTACACAAGATGTGATGAAGTTTCAGAATAAGAAAATGAAAGAAGAACATTCTGGAGATTATTTAAAGAAGATGCATGTATTTTTAGTGTCTATATTAAATCATGCTATGAAGTATCATGATTTAAAGCAAAATGTTGCATCATTAGTGGGCAATTTTGAAATTGAAACACAAAAACGATTAAATTACTGGAAGTTAGAACAATTTAATCAATTCTATGATGCATTATCTACTATTCAACAAAAGTTATTCTTCAAACTATTATTCTACAGTGGTGCACGTAAGGGCGAAATTAGAGCACTCACATGGGGAGATGTAAACTTTAACGATGATTATGTCCATATAAACAAAACGGACTATCACGGTGAAGTGACAGCCCCTAAAACGAAAAAAGCCATACGTAATATTTGCCTACCTACTCACATGATGGACGACTTACAAAAATATTTAATTTGGTATAAAGATAATAATATATATAAAGATAACTATGTATTATTTGGTACATTTTTTAAAGCTTATAGTGAATCAACTATTGATAGATGGTTTACAAGTACATTAAAAGTACTAGATGATAAATTGCCAGATGGTGAAACATTCCCACGTATTGTGATACATGAATTAAGACATAGCCATGCGTCAATGTTAGTGAATCATGGTGCTAGTCCAATGATAATAGCGCAACGATTAGGACATTCATCTACAGAACAAGTTACATCCCGATACGGTCATTTATACCCTTCCACTCAAAAAGAAATTATAAAATATCTATAGTTACCGTCCAAACGTTGGACGGTAACTTTTAATCTAATTTATTAATAATAGATTTTAATAATACAATTTGACCAAAGTGTCTATTCATATGGATAATAGCAAAATGAATTGATTCATTAAAATTTTCCATGACGATATCTGCATCTTTAAGAATAATTGGCTCATTTCTATCTTTCTGTAATTGATTTTCTAACACATTGAAAATTCTATTAAATTGTTCATTTAATAATAATCTCAATTCCTTAAAAGAAGGTTCATTCCCATCAAAATTTGTAGGTGATGTTCCCCATAGAAAATATTTTGTAGCAGGTTGATCTAAAACTTTTTCTTCATTAATAGTTTCAAATACTAAAAAATCATTTAGCAATATCAAATGACCTAATTGCCATTTGATATTATTATTAACTATGTCCGGTTGAAATATAGCTTTCTCTTCATCAATATCTTTTATATGCTTATTTAACAAATTATAAGAATTTTGAAATTGTTCTTTAATCATTTTTTTGATCCCTCATTTAAATTATTAATTGGATGTACTATATACACCTTAGCATTTATTTTTATTTATTTCACAATACTAACTATGTGCTAAATTCAATTTTATAACTTTGATTTTTTTATGTATTGGGGCTAAACTGTGCATTATCTGTGCACTCAAAAATAAAAAGCCTACAACCACATGGGTTGCAGGCTCTATAGTGGAGACGGCGGGATTCGAACCCGCGTCCAGAGGTTCTGATACTAGCACTTCTACGTGCGTAGTCTATCAATAGGTTTCGCATAATGGGAGGTGATAGACATCCGTCATTATGCTAGTTTGATTAATCTCTTCTAGGCAGACTTCAAACGGCAGTGCCTAGCGTATCCTACTATAGGTTGAATCGCGTTAACGGTACATAGGAGATACCGTTAGGCGATGCAGAGTGCTATTACGCAGCTACTGCGAAATTATTGTTTTCTTTGCCAGTTATTATAACTGTGTGTGTTGGTGACGGAGACAACCCTCCGACACGCTTAACTAGCTCATGGAACCCCTGTCGAATCCAAAAACGCCCCCAGAATAATATTAAATGTACTTTCTGCTGACTTCGTAATGACTTTATAACGACTATACAGTAACTACTAAGCTTTTTCAGAAAGCACATATTATATTACCAAAGATTATCATCTTTGGCAATATATCCGCTCAATAACGGGCTTTCATCTCTCTAGCTACATCACGTTGTACTGCTTTTTCTTTTAAAGCTTGGCGTTTATCATATTTCTTCTTACCTCGAGCAACACCTAATAAGACTTTGCAGTGACCGTGTTTGAGATAGAGCTTCAATGGAACAATTGAATAACCAACTTCACGTGTACGTTCACCTAGTTTTATAATTTCACGTTTGTGCAATAATAGCTTACGTGAACGACGTGGGTCATGGTTAAATCGGTTACCTTCTTCATATGGTGCAATATGCATATTATTTAAATACATTTCACCACGGTTGACTTGTGCATAACTATCTTTAAGGTTTGCACTTCCTCGGCGAATCGATTTAATTTCTGTTCCTTGTAACACAATGCCCGCTTCAATCGTATCTTCAATATTATAATCATGTCTTGCTTTACGATTTTCTGCTAGTGTTCCTGGTGATTTTTTCTTTGGCATTGAGTTTCACCTCTTTGTTGAGTTATTTTTTCTTCTTGCGCGCTTTATTTTTCACTTTTTTATCTTTGTAAAATGGTTTGTGTTTCGTATTACCTTGTTCTTGTTTCCCATTATTACGTTTGCTTTTACCTTTACGTTGTTTCTGTTTCGTGTGGTTTCCTTTACTGTTTCGATCATCTTTTGATTTGTCTGATGATTTACCACGCGGATTAGCTTGAATCGTCTTACCACGAGAAGGTCTTTGGCCACGTTCATTTTTAGGTAATGGCATACCTACAATTTGGAAATCAATCATACGTTCATCAACATCAACATTGATTACTTTAATCTCTACAGGATCACCTATACGGAATACTTTAGCTTGGCGTTCACCAATCATAGCCATTTGACGTTCATCAAAATGATAATAGTCATCTGTCATGTTGGATACATGTACCATACCTTCAATTGTATTTGGCAATTCAATAAACATACCAAAGTTCGCAACTGAACTAATTATACCTTCGAACTCTTCACCAATATGTTGTACCATATATTCGGCTTTCTTCAGTTCATCTGTGTCACGTTCAGCTTCTATCGCTCTACGTTCTCTTTGTGACGTATGTTCAGCAATTTCAGGTAACGCTTCTTCCCATTTGTTTTTCTCTTTTCTATCCATAGACTGTTCTACAATGTACTTGCGAATTAATCTATGCACAATTAAATCAGGATATCTACGTATCGGTGATGTGAAATGCGTGTAATACTCTGCTGATAAACCAAAATGACCCAAGTTCACATCATCATAACGTGCTTGTTGCATTGAACGTAACATCATCGTTGAAATAACCATTTGTTCTGGTTGACCTTCAACTTCTTGCTGGATCTTTTGTAAAGTGGATGGGTGAATGTCTTCTCCTGTCCCTTTAATCATTAAACCAAAATTAGTTACAAAGTCAAAGAATTGACGTAGACGTTCTGATTTAGGTTGCTCATGGACACGATAAATAAATGGTACTTCTAAACGATCAAAATGTTCAGCAATTGTTTCATTAGCAGCTAACATAAATGATTCGATTAGGCGCTCACCTTCGCCACGTTTTCTTAATTGAACGTCAGTTGGGATACCTTCCTCATTGACAAGTACTTTGGCTTCATCAATATCGAAGTCAATTTCACCCCGGCGTTTTCTCATATTAATTAAACGTTGCGACAAGTCTTGTGCTACATCAAGCATCGGTGTAACTTCACTATATTTATTACGAGTTTCAACGTTTTGATCCGTTATAATTTCATTTACTTCATCATAAGTCATACGATAATTTGAATGAATTACACTATCAAAAATTTCATGTTTAACAACTTCACCACGTTCATTAAGCTCCATTTGACAACTTAAGGTCAATCTATCTACTTTAGGATTTAATGAACAGATACCGTTACTTAAACGGTGTGGAATCATTGGAATTACACGATCAACTAAATAAACACTTGTTGCACGGCTATAGGCTTCTTCATTTAATGCTGAACCTTCAGTTACATAGTAACTTACATCTGCAATGCTTACTGTTAATTGTGTATTACCGTTACTTAATTTTTTAACGCTAATAGCATCATCTAAATCTTTTGCATCTGCGCCATCAATGGTAATTGTCAATTCATCACGTAAGTCATGACGACCTGCAATTTCTGATGATTCAATATGATCTGGAACAGCTTCAGCCTCTGCTAAAACATTGTCTGGAAATTCAATCTCAATACCGTGTTGATAAATTATTGATAAGATATCTACACCCGGGTCATTCTTGTGTCCTAAAATTGCTGAAACGATACCTTCTGGATTATCAGTACCATCAGCATATTTTGTAATTTGTACGAGCACTTTGTGACCATCCACGGCTCCAAGGTTTTGGCCTTTTGGAATAAAGATATCTTGCATAATTCGTTTATCGTCGGGTAATACAAAACCGAAATGACGTGCTTCACTGTAAGTACCAACCACTTGAGTGACTGAATGTGTTTCTATAGTTTTAACTTCGCCTTCAACTTTACCTTTATGATCTCCTTTAGATTGGTGTACCTCAACTAGGACTGTATCACCGTCCATAGCTCTATTTATCTTTGTAGGTGGGATAAAGATGTCATCCATGTCCTCTACTTCTGGACGTAAGAATGCAAAGCCTTTTTTATTCTGGCTAAGTTTACCTTTTATCAATTTTGGCTGTTTGGACTTTTGTGATTCCTTACGTTGATATCTATCTGTTTTTGTACGTTCAATTAAACCTGTTTGTTCTAATTCAACAAGCACCTTAATTAAGTCTCTAAATGAGTCGGCACTATTTAAACCTAATGCATCTTGAAAATCAGACACAGACATTGGTTCATAATCTGGTTGTTTTATAATTTCTTCAATGGATTGCTTTAAATTCATTATGCCCCTCCTTTCTATTTTTAAATATTTATATTTTAATTAGACCAATCTAATGATTCTAAGAAATTGTAAACGTCTTCAAATACTAATTCTTTCTCTTTGTCTATCGTAATGACATGTCCTGAATTTGCATACCATTTAATATCTTTATCATCAGATTCGCTCTCATTGTATATAATGTTTGCAGAATCTGTATTGATCATTTGATCTTGCTCTGCTTGAATAACCAATAACGGATCCATCACTTCATCAATGTGTTCTCTTACATCTTCAATTTGACCTTGTAATTCTTTTAAAGTATCTGTTGGTTTGAAATTGTCCATTTCTTTTTGAATTGTGGCTTCATCTTTACCTTCATACTTTTTAAAATTACGGGCATATTGTAAAACCCCTTCAAACATAGCGCCCTCAGTCTTAATATACATAGGAGAGCACATAGTTACAATACCCTTTACATCTCTGTTTAAGCTTAATTTTAAAGCATAGCAACCACCAAGTGACAAACCAGCTACAACAATTTCATCATAACCTTTGTCTACTAAAAAATCATAGCCATCTAAGGCATCTTTTAACCATACAAAAGGACTTGATTTTAAAATTTCTTCAGGTGGTGCTGCATGCCCTTCATATTGTGGTGCGTAAGATGTATAACCTTTTTTCTGTAAGAATCGACCTAATTGTCTTACATCTGAGGAATTTCCTGTAAAACCATGCAATAACAACACTGCTCTATTCCCTTCTTCAAAAAAGAATGGCTCTGGAAGTTTCATCTGCATTGTATTCAATCCTTTCGTTTATGCTTTTAATTACAATATTACTATATTTATCTATACTTGAATATTTCACTATTCATTTAAACTCAACATGTCTATTATAAATAAAAAAGCCCGACTTTAACATTGTCGGACCTTATAAACCAAAATAACTTATGCCTAACATTAACAAGAAGAAAATGATAGACAATACAATTGTTAATCTATGCAAGAATAAATCAATACCGCGTTGCTTTTGTTTACCAAATAACTGTTCGGCGCCACCACTGATTGCACCTGATAGTCCATTACTTTTACCTTCTTGGAGTAACACAACAGTTACTAATGCAATACAATCTAAAATCAAAAGTACTATTATTAATGTATGCATGAAAATTGTCCTCCATTCATCATATACGAAACGCATTATATCATACGTTCGTTATCTTTAGCAAACTTCTATCTATTGAATGTACTCTTACGAACTATTGAAACGATTAACATGTATATGCCGAGTACAAATGATATCACTAATACTAATGTTAGTGGTAATAAGTTTAAGCTTGATTTCACATCTAATATTGCGCGATAAACTGCACCAATATTAATTATATTATACAAAATTTGCGATGCGAATACTGCAAACATGAACCACCATAAATAGCTGTGTCTATTCCAAATTGCAAAGATACCCGCTAAGTTCGCTAAGATATACATAATCCCTGTAAACTGAAAACTATTTTTAATTGTGCCAACAGCGTTTTCTGATGTTTTTTGTCCACTATTAGATAATAACTGTTTTATTACACTATCATCTAACACTAAAAATAAATGTACGGCATAAAGTATAGCAATAATTAATGAACTATATGCAATCAGATGTGCTGTCTTAATTTCTTTTGACTTTGGTTTTACATCCATAATGAGTTGAAACTCCTTTTATAATTTACACTTACAATTATATCAGTTTCATAGTGAAAGATGAACAATTTAAGTAAATAAGTAAACTAGAGGCATATACTCTAATAATACGTTTTATTTTTTATGTTGCATATAAACAAGGTGGTTTCTAGTATACAATAGCTTTGCTATTGCATAAGTCCTACTAAACTCAATTTTCAATTGAGTAAGTAGGACTTTAAAAAAACACGCAAGTCTTTATGACTTGCGTGTTAGCGCGTGAACTCTTAAATTTTAAAAATATATTATTTAGATAAGTTATAGAAAGATTTAAGTCCGTCAAACTTGCCTGTTTCGTATAATTCATCTTCAATACGTAATAATTGGTTGTATTTTGCAATACGGTCAGTTCTTGATAATGAACCAGTTTTGATTTGACCAGCGTTAGTTGCAACAGCGATGTCAGAAATTGTAGTATCTTCTGTTTCACCTGAACGGTGAGATACAACTGCAGTGTAACCAGCTTTTTGAGCCATTTCAATAGCGTCAAATGTTTCTGTTAATGTACCAATTTGGTTAACTTTGATTAAAATTGAGTTACCGATACCTTTTTCGATACCTTCAGATAATTTAACTGTGTTTGTAACGAATAAATCGTCACCAACTAATTGTACTTTGTCACCGATACGATCTGTTAATACTTTCCAGCCGTCCCAGTCATTTTCATCCATACCATCTTCAATAGTGATAATTGGATATTTGTTAACTAATTCTTCTAAATAGTCAACTTGTTCTTCAGCATTACGTTTCGCACCATTTTCACCTTCGAATTTAGCGTAGTTATAAACACCGTCTTCAAAGAATTCTGAAGAAGCACAGTCGAAGCCTAAGAATACGTCTTTACCTGGCTCTAAACCAACTGCTTTAATTGCTTCTAAGATTGTTTCAACAGCATCTTCAGTACCTTCAAATTTAGGTGCAAAGCCACCTTCGTCGCCTACTGCTGTTTCTAAACCACGGTCTTTAAGGATTGATTTTAAGTTGTGGAAGATTTCAGCTCCCCAACGTAACGATTCTTTAAATGTTTCTGCGCCTACAGGTAATACCATAAATTCTTGGAATGCGATAGGAGCATCTGAGTGAGAACCACCGTTAACAATGTTCATCATTGGTACAGGTAATTGTTTACCGTTAAATCCACCTAAATATTTGTAAAGTGGTTGTCCAAGTAAATCAGCTGCTGCACGTGCTACTGCAATAGAAACACCAAGAATAGCGTTAGCGCCTAATTTACCTTTGTTTTCAGTACCGTCTAATTGAATCATCATTTTATCGATTGATACTTGTTCTAATACTGAAAATTCACCTTCGATAAGTTCTGGTGCGATAATTTCGTTAACATTGTCAACTGCTTTAGTAACACCTTTACCTAAGTAACGTGATTTATCACCGTCACGTAATTCTACTGCTTCATGTTCACCAGTAGACGCACCTGATGGAACTAATGCGCGACCAAAAGCGCCACTCTCTGTTAATACTTCTACTTCAACTGTTGGGTTACCACGTGAGTCTAGGACTTCGCGAGCGTAAACATCTGTAATAATTGGCATGTTTATAATCTCCTTTATAAATAAGTAGTTTAGAAATATTAAATTTCATCTTCATTATAGCTTTAAATACTATAAATACAAAGTAATTTAATTCTCTTGTGTTGTTTATAGATGCTATAAATTGTCAGAATAAGAAACGCTTCTATACTAAATTTATAGCATCAATTTTCACTCTATATTTTAATTAATTAAATTAATGATTTATTAATGATTCACCAGTCATGTCTTCTGGTTTATTTACATTTAATAAATCTAATAATGTTGGTGCCAAGTCACCAAGACGACCTGTTTCACGTAATGTCACACCATCTTTTGTAACAATTACTGGAACTGGATTAGTTGTATGTGTAGTCATAGGTTGATCATCGTCAGTTAATACCATATCTGAATTACCGTGATCAGCAGTTATAATTGCATGACCACCCATTTCAGTTATTTTATCAACAACCTCGCCTAAACATTCGTCTACGGCTTCAATAGCTTTAATCGTCGGTTCTAACATACCACTATGTCCAACCATGTCAGGGTTTGCAAAGTTTAATAAGATTAAATCTAGGTCACCTTTATTTAACTCTTCGATTAAAGCATCTTTTACTTCATATGCACTCATTTCTGGTTTAAGGTCATAAGTTGCAACTTTAGGTGAATCAATTAAACGACGACGTTCGCCTTCGAATTCATCATTGCGACCACCACTCATGAAATAAGTTACATGCGGAAATTTTTCTGTTTCAGCAATACGTAATTGTTTCAAACCATTATCTTGTGCAACTTCACCGATTGTATTAGTTAAATCGACTTTTTCAAAAACAATTTCTGCATCTACGTTGTCATTGTATTTTGTAAATGTTGCATAGAATAAATCTTTGACTTGTTCCACTTTAAACCCGTCAAATGCTTTATCTGTAAACACTTCAGAAAGTTGTCCTGCTCTATCTGGACGGAAGTTATAGAAGATTACTGCATCGCCATCATTAACACCTTCATTTTGGTCTTCAATGATAAATGGTTCTACAAATTCATCTGTTAAATCTTTAGCATAGTTAGCTTCAACGCCAGCTTTTGCTGATTCAAATGTCTCTCCACCAAAATTACGGATAGCATTATATGCTCTTTCTTCTCTATCCCAACGTTTATCACGATCCATTGCATAATAACGTCCAGATACAGAAGCAAATTGGCCAATGCCAAGTTCATTAAATTTAGCTTCAGTTTCTTCTATATATTTTAATGCTGATTTTTGATCAACGTCACGTCCGTCTAAAAATGCGTGAACATAAACTTTTCCAACGCCTTGTTTTTTAGCTAATTCTAATAAAGCAAAAAGATGCTGATAATGACTGTGTACACCGCCGTCTGATAATAGACCAAAAACATGTAGTACTGAATCATTACCTTTAACATGTTGTATAGCGCTATTTAACACATCATTTTCAAAGAAATCTCCATCTTCAATTGATTTATTGATACGTGTCAAACTTTGATAAACAATACGTCCAGCACCAATATTCATATGCCCAACTTCTGAATTACCCATTTGGCCGTCTGGTAGGCCAACATCTAAACCACTTGCTTCGATTTGTGTTGTTGGATACTTACTATAATAACGGTCAAAATTAGGTTTATTAGCTAGTTTTACAGCATTACCGTGCTCGCTCTCTCTGTTTGCAAAACCATCTAAAATAATTAATGCAGTTGGTTGTTTCGCCATATTATTTTGCACCTTCTAACAATTGTACAAAATCATCCACTTTAAGTGATGCGCCACCTACTAAAGCACCATCGATGTCTGATTCTGCCATGTATTCTTCAATGTTGTTAGGTTTAACACTACCACCATATTGAATACGTGTTGCTTCTGCTACAGTTTGGCTAGATAATTCTGCAACTGTTTGTCTTACAAATGCACACATTTCGTTTGCATCTTTAGCTGTTGATGATTTACCAGTACCGATAGCCCAAATTGGTTCATATGCGATAACAACTTGTTGTAGTTGTTCTTCAGATAAACCTTCTACTGCTTTCTTAACTTGGTTTCCAACAACTTCATTTGCTTTGCCGCTTTCGCGTTCTTCGTCAGTTTCACCAACACAGATGATTGGAGTCATACCATGGTTAAAAATTGCATGTGCTTTTTTGTTAATTTCTTCATCTGTTTCATGGAAGATTTCGCGACGTTCTGAGTGACCGATAACAACGTATTTAACACCTAAGTCAGCTAATGCTACTGGAGAAGTTTCACCAGTGAAAGCACCATTGTCTTCGAAATATGCATTTTGTGCGCCAATTTGTAAGCCTTGTGCTTTACCTTCATTAACTAACGTTACTAATGCGTCTAATTGAATTGTTGGTGCACAAATAACAGATTCTACTTCTTTAGTATCTGGTAATGTTGGTAATTTATTTACAAAATCTTTTGCTTCTTGAACAGTTTTGTTCATTTTCCAGTTACCTGCGATAATTGGTTTTCTCATTATAATACACTCCTATTAGTAAATTATGATTAAATATTGCCTATTTATAATCATGGGTTGCTGTTTCTAGTCGTGCGGTTATTTGTTAGCAATTGCAACTACGCCAGGTAGCTCTTTGCCTTCAAGATATTCTAATGATGCGCCGCCACCAGTTGAGATATGGCTAAAGTCATCTGCATAACCTAATGAAATAGCTGCAGCAGCTGAATCGCCACCACCAATAATAGTATTAGCATCTTTCAAGTCAGCGATTGCTTCACAAACGCCAATCGTACCTTTAGCAAAGTTACTTAATTCAAATACGCCCATTGGTCCATTCCATACTACAGTATGTGCACCTTGTAAATGCTCTTTGAATAATTCAACTGTTTTCGGTCCAACATCCATCGCTTCTTGATCAGCTGGGATATTATCTACAGTTACTTCTGTGATCTCTGCATCATTTGAAAATTCTTTAGCGACTTTACAATCAACCGGTAATACGATTTGATCGCCAGCACGGTCTAATAATTCTTTAGCAAAGTCAACTTTATCTTTTTCTAATAAAGATAAGCCGATTTCTTTACCTTGTGCTTTAAAGAATGTATATGACATACCGCCACCGATAAGTACTTTATCTGCAATTTTCAATAAATTTGTAATAACGCCAATTTTGTCAGAAACTTTTGCGCCACCAAGAATTGCAACTACAGGTTTATCAGGGTTTTCAACTACGCCACCAATATATTTTATTTCTTTTTCCATTAAGAATCCTGCTACTGTTTCTAAGTTAGCTGCAATACCTACATTTGATGCATGTTCACGATGTGCTGTACCAAAAGCATCATTTACGAATACATCACCAAGTGAAGCCCAGTATTTACCTAATTCAGGATCGTTTTTAGATTCTTTTTTACCATCTACATCTTCAAAACGAGTATTTTCGACTAATAATACGTCACCTTCATTAAGATTTTTAACAGATTGTTCTAATGTTTCACCACGTGTTTCAGGTACAAAAGTAACAGTTTTACCTAATTTTTCCGTTAATGCATCAGCTACTGGTTTTAAAGTTAATTCTGCTTTGTCGCTTTCTTCTTTTACTTTACCTAGATGAGAGAATAATACAATTTTGCCACCTTGTTCAATAATATATTGAATTGTTGGTAATGCTTGCACGATACGATTATCATCAGTAATTTCTCCATCTTTCATCGGTACGTTAAAATCAGCACGAACAAGTACAGTTTTACCTTTTAATTCTAAGTCAGTTACAATTTTTTTAGCCATGTAAGCTTCCTCCTCTGAATGGAACAATAAATTAAAATAAGCGGAGAAGCGTTGTGCTCCCCGCTTACTCCTAAGCATATTGTTTAAATTTAACAGCACAATGCGCTTGCTAAATCAATTTTACATCGAATTATTTAGCTTGAGTTGCTAAGTGTTCTAATGTACGAACTAATTGTGAAGTGTAAGACATTTCGTTATCGTACCAAGCTGCTACTTTAACTAATTGGCGATCGCCAACTGTCATAACACGTGTTTGTGTTGCATCGAATAATGAACCGTAAGTCATACCAACTACATCAGAAGAAACGATTTCGTCTTCAGTGTAACCGAATGATTCATTTGAAGCATTCTTCATTGCAGCGTTAACGTCTTCAACACTTACATTTTTCTCTAATACAACTGTTAATTCTGTTAATGAACCAGTAGCTACAGGAACACGTTGCGCTCCACCGTCTAATTTACCATCGATTTCAGGAATAACTAGGCCAATTGCTTTAGCAGCACCAGTTGAGTTAGGAATAATGTTTTCAGCAGCTGCACGAGCACGACGTTTGTCGCCTTTAGCGTGTGGCGCATCTTGTGTATTTTGGTCACCAGTGTAAGCATGGATTGTAGTCATGAAACCTTCTACTAAACCAAAGTCATCGTTTAACACTTTAGCAACTGGAGCTAATGAGTTAGTTGTACATGAAGCACCTGAAACAACTGTTTCTTTACCGTCTAACTCTTGGTGGTTTGTGTTATAAACGATTGTTTTTAAATCACCAGTAGCTGGAGCTGAAATTAATACTTTTTTAGCACCTGCATTAATGTGAGCTTCTGCTTTTTCTTTATCAGCGAAGAAACCTGTACATTCTAATACAACATCGATGTCTAAATCTTTCCAAGGTAATTTGCTTGGGTCTGGCTCAGAGAATGATTTTACTTCTTGTCCGTTTACACGGAAACCGTCATTTTCTACTTCAACTTCTCCTGTGAAGCGTCCTTGCATAGTGTCATATTTTAATAAATGTGCTAACATTTCGTCATCTGTTAAGTCATTTACTGCTACTACGTCAATTCCATCAACGTTTTGAATTCTTCTGAATGCTAAACGACCAATTCTACCAAAACCATTAATTGCTACTTTTACTGCCATTATAATGGCCTCCTTTAATAAATGATATTTAAAAAGTGTTATCACTTTTTATTACTATTGTTTGCGATTGCTTTTGCTGCACCTTCATCTGTAATTAGTACAGTGTTTTTAGGAGCAATTGAAAGATAAGCTTTGATTGCTTCTCCTTTTGATTTACCCCCTGCTACAGCAAAAATAAACTTTTTCGATTCAAGATCCTCTAACTGAAGTCCAATCGTTTTCACTTTGTGCACGATTTCACCTTGATCATCGAAATAATATCCAAATGCTTCTCCCGAGGCATTGTGATGTTGAAGTTTTTCTATAACTTCATTAGGTGATTGACGTCTTCGCGCCATCTTCAGCGCATCACCAATGCCATGGATTGTAATATTGGATTGTTTGATTTTTTCTAGCGTCTGGATTACGGATGGTTCTAACATTAGTGTATTATATGTCGTTTCACTTACGTTGTCTGGTACATATAATGTTGTATAATCACCATTTGTCTGCTGTGCCATGCTAGCTGCAATAGTGTTTGCTTGATAAATAACATTTTCACCAAGTCCGCCCCTAGCAGGAACGAAAAACGCATTGTATGGCTGATGATGCATTGCTTCACTAACATAGGCCATTGTTGAACCACCTGTTACTGCAACAATTGCATTTTCGTAAAGTACATCCTCAACTAATTGTCCTGCCTGACGGGATAATTCAATCTTTACCGTTTGATCAGCGTCTGAATCTCCTGGTATGACATAGACTTCTTTGATTCCATACTGTTCTTTAATAACTTGGGCAAGATGATGGTCATCAGAATATACATTAAAATAACCATTTAATTGTCTGACGGTTGCCGCACCTGCTTCTGTTATTTCCATACCTGTGGGTTTAACTTTAATTAAATCCTGTTTCTTTAGGGTGTCTGTTTCAGAACGAAGCACACGTTCTGTCAAATCCATATATTCACTTAAACTACGTCTACCTACGGGTTGATGCTTTGAAATAGTAGTGAGAATCGAGAAACGGCGATACATTTTTTCAACAATTTCTGGCACAAGCTTTTGTTGAACTTTTATCAAATCCTTCACTACTATCCTCCTCCGTTTCTTTATAAAGGGTCAAGTTCTAACCATAGATTGACTTTTTCCGTCCCTAGTGGGACAAAAAAATATAACCTCTTATATTTGCAATAATACTACTATCGTTTTGAAATTGCAAGTAAAAATAACTTATATTTCATTAGCTAAATTTACTGTTAAATCATACATTTTCAATCTGCGTACAGTAACAATTTACCCGCTATATAATTTGTTAATCATTATTCCTTAAATAATTGGATAAATGAGTTCGTCACATTTTGTCCAACCCTTATCACTACAATGAACAACTCTAATTGAATACTATGTATTAAATCTTTAAAATGAATATATATTAAAAAAATCAAGGAGAGAGACCATGTCTAATAATAATAATCCAGAAGTCATTGACCCAGATGATCAACGTTATAAAGATAAGGAATACTTTAATAAGAAAAATCAAGGCATCCCTACAAACAAACGTCATCAATCTTTAAATTACACAAAACATATCGGCTGTGGTTGTGGTCCCTTAGGATGTTTTGGCGGTTGTTTTACTTTAATTATTATATTTTCGTTAGTATCTTACTTACTCAGTTTTTTATTTTAAAATCACATTTTCGAAAATGATAATTACAAGTCATATTTCATCGTTCAATTACTATACTATTGATTCCTCATTATAATAGTCTCCACATAGAATCTATCCTTTAATAATAAATGCTTCTATCTAAATTATAACTTCTCAATTCATTATAATGCTTATATATTCTTAACTGTTGTATAGTGACTTAAGCTATGTGGCAGTTTATTCTTTATTCTCTTATTGCAGCTTAACTTATTTTAATATTCCCCTCTCTTAGACAAAAATTTTACTAGCCTAATCAAAATTCTCCAAAATTCATGTAACTCACTTGTGATCTTATAGCAATACTTTTATGTCAATAAGGTTATAAGCAATATAATCATAAAAATATTAAGAAGGTCTTTAAAAAACGAAACATTCATAAAAGTTATTTTGCTGTCGGTATCGCATTAAGCACATTACTAGGCGCTACAACAATACAATTTGCATCACAAAGTAACGTTGCAGAGGCAACGGTAAAACTATGCTACAATTACTCCAATAAGACTTGTTATAACGGTAACTTTATATTAGATTTCAATTTTAAAATGCTGTAAAGCACAATAACATTAAAATCAATGGTTACAATATTTATACTGATACTCGAGTGCTTTAAGTTATCAAAAATATTCAAAAGAAATTAAAGTACATAATCAAAAATTAATGAAATTTGCTTCTAACAAAACACTCCAAGCTAAATCCTCAATTTAAAAAAACAATTTTTTTAAACAACTGCCTAAAGTGTGGATATAAGGTATAGTTGTTAATACAGGAAAAGGTCAATCTATTTACTATATTTTAAATGGTAACAATATCAAATTTGATATCCAAAACAGCTATGTTATAGAAATGACATTAGGTACAGTTATTTCTAACTAATTATAGTTAACATTAATTTGTGAAATGCTTTTTATATAAACAAAGCCGGACTGATAAATAATCAGTCCGGCTTTTCAACATTAACAAATGAATTGACGCATCCTTATACAACTGTACTTTAGTCTTCCTCAGATGTTTGTGCGCTTCTATTTGAAGTATTATTTTGTGATGATCTCTCTTGTGTACTGCTTTGTGAGCTATTTTGTTCGCTTCTTTGGCTTGTTCTTTGCTCTGTAGCAGGCTCAGATGTTTTTTGCTCAGTTGATGGTTCTCTTGTTTTTTCTTCAGTAGAAGGCTCTGGTGTTTTTTCTTCAGTAGAAGGCTCTGGTGTTTTTTCTTCTGTTGTTTGCTCTTCAGTAGTTCTTTCTTCCGTAGTTCTTTCCTCAGTTGTTGCTTCTTTTGTTTTTTCTGGGGTTTTCTTTTCTTCCGTTGTACGTTCAGCTGTAGCAGGTTGTCTAGTTCTTTGTTGCGTCTGCTGTGTTTGCTGCGTTTGAGGAGCTTGTTGCGTCTGCTGTGTTTCTTGTGTCTGTTGCGTTTGTTGTGTCTGTTGCGTTTGTTGTGTCTGTTGCGTCTGTTGCGTTTGTTGTGTCTGTTGAGATTCTTCAGTAGATTTCTTTTTCTTCTCTTTTTCTTCTTTTGTTTTCTCTTTTTGTTTCTTTTTTTCTTCTTGTTTCTGATCTGCTAAACGTTCGTTAGCTTTATTAGAATGATCTACAAATGCAAAAATGGCAAATATCAGTCCGCCTACTAACAGTAATACAATTACTCCACTAACTATTTTTGCAAAACCACTCATTTTCTTATTATCTTGGTCATCAAAGTTATTATTTTGATTATGCTTTGGCATATGCTCCCCTCACTTCAATTTATATCATACATTTATAAAAACCGTATATGCGTTCAATATCAAATATATATTTTACACTATTTCATATGCTAATTAAACTTATTAACTAATTTTTTAATCTAGTTGTTATCTTAAAGTCATATATATAGTAAAATACATATGTATGATAAAATTTTAAGATTCGCTTTAATACTAATCTAATTTCATCTACACTTTCAATACTTTTGTGTAAGTAATTAAAAAAGATTACCTTATATCTATTATCATAACAGGATGTGTTCTAAATTGAAAAAACATGAACTATTTGATGACTTAGATCAACACTCAAAGAATACCAATAACGGTCTTAGAAAAATTATGCTTGAAAATGAAAATCATAAAACAAAAGCACATGCGAAATCACGTGTTACATTCATAACCTTTATTACTTTAATATTAATTAGTCTTTTTGGCTTTATTTTATTATTTCTATAGATACAAGTGATACAAGTATAAACTTCTACCTTACTCCTTTTTTTAGAGGAATAACAAGTAAAAAAATAGTTATATTCTGCAAATTGCGTTAACATATATTTAGGATTAGGGACACACAAAGGAAGCTTCTGCAAGGAGCTTTTGTAACCCCTTTATATCTCCATACAAAAAAGTGATTGGCAATAAAAGATAATTATAAATATCTAATTAGTCTCTTGCAATAACGTATTTAAGGCTGAGACACATAGTTATGTCCCAGCCTCACTACTAAAGGGAGTCAAAATTTTACCTTCGTTAGTATATTATGGGGTATACTCGAAATAATTAAGAGATGATTAATTAATATCGAAGGTACTTTTATTATAAATGGAACCTCCTTTATTTTAAATACTTCTTATGGTAAGTAAATGACATATTCTTGAACAATCTTTGAAAAAATTATGACCTTCAAATGCGATGCGATTGTTTCGCTTAAAATCATTGCAACATTAGGCATTACTATTTATGAGGTGATAAAATGAAAAACTATTTAATTACAGGCGGCACGGGGATGGTTGGTACACAATTAGTAGAAGCTATTGTCCAAAGTGACGCGCATATTACAATTTTAACAAGACAAGACCGAACAACATCGCATCCCAAAATTACTTATGTAAATTGGTCAAAACCTAATTGGGAATTACAAGTACCTGACATAGATATCGTTATCAATCTTGCGGGTGCGAGTTTAAATAAGCGTTGGACTAAAAGCTATAAACAAAAAATTATGGTGAGTCGTTTACAATCAACGCAAGCCTTATTTGAATTATTTGATGGGCGCGAACAAAAACCTTCAGTATTCTTCAACGCAAGTGCTGTCGGTTATTACAAACCCGATTTATATCGCACATATACTGAACTATACAAAACATTACCATTTGATTTCTTATCAGAAGTAGTCTATCAATGGGAGCGTCTTGCTCGTCAATTCGAATCATTAGGTACACGTGTAGTTATAGGTAGATTTGGTATGATTCTATCTAATGAAGGTGGTGCTTTACCAATGATGAAACTGCCATATGAATTCTATGTTGGTGGTAAGATTGGTTCAGGAAGACAGTGGTATTCTTGGATACACATTGACGATTTAACCAGAGCAATTCTTCATACTATCAACACTGAAGATGCACAAGGCGTATTTAATTTTACTGCGCCAATCGTTGAACATCAAAATTTATTTGGCTACACTCTTGCGCGTGTGTCACATCGCCCACATTATACTTGGGTCCCGTCATTAGCATTACGAATTATCTTAGGTCAAATGTCTACAGTTATTCTTGATACTCAAAAGGTTATCCCAAACAAATTACAGGCAATTGACTTTAAATTTAAATATCCAGATTTAAAAATTGCTTTAGAAAATCTAGTACATTAATTGAATAGGACTGAATTTTAAAAATGAAACATGATCGTTTAACACATGTATTACTTTTAATCTCTGGTTTACTCCTGTTATTAAACGGTGGCTTTGCATTTGAAAAATCTACGCCGATGCTCGTTGTTTCATCCTTTTTAATCGTTTTTGGAATCATTGTTACTGCATTTGCACTAAAACTTTTCTTTAACAGTAAAAATTCTTCCAAAAGTAATACATTCCAAGATTCTTAATATACTTTTCGAAAAACCAGTCAAGTGCTATCTATGCATTTGGTTGGTTTTTCATTTGTTGCATCTTTTTATGTGAATTTACTTAATATCAATATTTATAAGCAATAAATATTTCAGTGGTTTAATTCATAACACATCACTATTAAAATAAATGCACATAAAAAAATCCGGAACAACTATTTACGTCCCGGACTACATAAAAACAAGCTTTGCAACTCTATTTGCGACTTGTCAATAACCTTACAATTTGTAATACTATGATTCAGGAACCATCACTTGGTCAACTAAACCATATTCTTTTGCTTCTTCAGCAGATAAGAAATTATCTCTATCTGTATCTTTTTCAATTTTTTCAATTGATTGACCTGTGCGTTCTGCTAAAATTTGATTTAATTTAGCACGCGTTTTAAGAATGTGGTTAGCAGCAATTTCAATTTCTGTAGCTTGCCCTTGTGCACCACCTAATGGTTGGTGAATCATTACTTCTGCGTTTGGAAGTGCAAAACGTTTGCCTTTTGCACCAGCTGAAAGTAAGAATGAACCCATAGACGCAGCCATACCAATACAAATCGTTTGTACATCTGGTTTGATGTGTTGGATTGTATCATAAATTGCGAAACCAGCAGTTACACTACCACCTGGTGAGTTAATGTAAAGATAAATATCTTTTTCAGCATCTTGTGCTTGTAAGAATAATAATTGAGAAACAATAGAGTTTGCTACATTATCATCGATTTGTGAACCTAACATAATAATACGATCTTTTAATAAACGTGAGTAAATGTCATAGGCACGTTCCCCACGGTTTGTTGTTTCAATTACTGTAGGTATTAAATTCATTAATATTGCCTCCTTATTTCTAAATGATAAACTTATTTTAACTCAAAAGTCAAACATGGTCAAAAAATAACGCTCAATTTTTTTATGAAAGTTAAATTATTCTTATTGACCGAAAGCATTTAGATTTGTACACTTAGATTAATGTGTTTTTTATCCCCTCGTAGTGTAATGGATAACACGTAAGATTCCGGTTCTTAAGATAGGGGTTCGATTCCCTTCGAGGGGACTTATAAGATATAATTAAACACTTTTCAAAATTAAGAATGTTGTAATGACGGCATTCTTTCCACATGGTATTACCATTACTAACTATATAAAACTAAATTTCAGGGACTTTTAAGGGACCAGAATGACAAAACAACGCACCTAAATGAATAAGTGGGTTGTTTTATTTAACTATTTTCCATTTGAAAAACCATTAAAGTATGGATGTACTACTGTTTTAGTTTTCTCTTCAACTTGAGTATACACTTCAATTGTAAAATCTCCTGGGGCTTTAAAATAAAACGTATAAGATCCATGTGCCAATGAAGGCTCCCAAACTTTGAAACCATCAGCTTTTAATCTTTCGTATATTTTGTCAACGCTATTTTCGTCTTTTTGTGGAAAACCTATATGAAATGTTTCTGGATAAACAGCATTTTCATCTTTTATTAAATTGAATAATAATCCATCATCATCATTCAATGCTGCAAATTTATTTCCTGCAGAACCAATACATACCAGTTCAAAATAATTCTCTAAAAATTCTTTTGTAGTAATAACATCTTTAACAGCTATATTTATATGATTAAGTTTCAATTTTTATCTCCCTCACTATTTGAACGTATAATTTGATTTTCTATGACACTTGTTGCCTCATTTAAAAACCTTTTAATAATCAATAATTCTTTTTCAGTGTATTGCGCACTTAAACTCAACATATTTTCATTTAAATTTGAAAATACATTTTGAACTTCTGTTTTCTCTTCATAATGTGGAACTATAATAATTTTTCTTCTATCTCTTGGATGTCTTTCTCTAGTTACATATCCTCTTTTTTCTAATCTGTCTACTAATGAGGTTACACTACCTGTGGTTAGTCCTACTCTTTGAGCCAATTCACCAGCAGTAATAGGACCCGTTTCTTTTAATATATTTATAGTAGTGAAATCATGACTATAAACATTTAAAAGTTCTGAAATATATTGTTGGTATAACACAACACGAGTTCCTAGACTTCTTACAAGAGAGGTTATTTCTTCATACTTTTTTTCTATTCTAATCACCTCATTTATCTTGATTATCAAAATACTTGATTATCAAAATATATTAACACACCTCTTTTTCACTTACAATAAAATCGAACCAAAGACACAAAAGCCCACCTGTTCATTTAGGTGGACTTTATATTAGTTTTCTTTTTCGTTATTTAATACTTTTCCATTCTTAGAATTAACTGTGATTTCGTGCTTATTATTGTCTTTTTGTAAATCCATATCATATACTAGTTTGCCATCATCTACTGATAAAGACCATTCTTTAATATCCCCATCAAATTCTTTTTGTCCTTTTTTGATAGCTTCTTTATAACTGATCGTATCATTATATTTAAATTCATCGTTTTTATTAACTGAATCTTCTTTTTCAGTTTCTTTATTTAAAACTTTTTTATTCTTATCTGAAATAATTACTTCAGATTCTTCGCCTGATTTTTGTTGCTCAATTTTATAAGACCATTCTCCATTACTTTTAAATGTAGCGTTTGTGTGTGAACATCTACTTTGTGAATATAACCTTCTTTAGTTTGAATATACCCGTCTACAAAAATAAGGGAGCCATTTAAAGGCTCCCTAGAGGATAGTTGTCTGAATTAATAACTAACAAAATCACTACTTTTCATTTGCTTTAATTACTTTAAATCACTTGTTTCGCTACATAAATAGTTTATCAACTAAAAGAAGTGAAGTATACTTACAATTTTGTCACTTTTCATCACTTAATACTTATTTTTTATCAATATTTAATATCGTTCTATCACTTTTAAAGCTTTTTTGGGTACATCGTTTTTCTTAACTTCTTCATAAGTCACTGCATGCGCTCCCTTATGAGTTATCTTGAGGTATTTATCCAACTTTAATGTTTGAGCTGCCTCGAAGGTAATATTTCTACCATTACCTTGTTCGTCATATGATTTTTGAGTATAACTTACTCTGTTATGTTCCAAAAATTCATCAGTTTTTTTGTTTTAACATAACTATTTTGCTCTTTAACTAGTGGATTAAGTTGATCTATTAATGCATAAACTTCTCCAGGTTCATTTTTTTCCTTGATTATAAATGCCAATACTATTAATATTGTAAATATTTTACCAACTGAAAGAAACTAAATATACTTACAATATTGTCACTTAATACATAGTTAATTTACAATAATTAACATTAAAAATATTCCATACTTTATAATAGATAAATAAAAACTCCCACCTATACAGTGGGGGGATCGAACATTTAAGAGATCAAACGTTTAGAGTTGGTGCACAGCATACATGTGCAATATCTAAATTACCATATAATAAAAAAAGATGCCACCGAAGTGACATCTGAATATACTATTCTTAAAATATATATACAATGAAAGGATATTTTCATATTATCAGAATATTCAATTTGTTTCAACAGAAGAAAAAGACAACCCTTTTAGGGATGTCTCGTCGGAATTATTATAGAAACAATATGTGGAGGGATATCCAACTTGTTATACTCTTAACTGTCTAATTAACGATATAATATCGACAGTGATTAAATGATAACAATTATCAATTATAATTACAATAAATAAATAAAAAAAGCGCCACCGAAGTGACACTAATACATAAGAATAATTGTTTCGTTGAAAGGTATCAAAATAAGGCTAACATTATATTATCAGAATATTCTTTAATTTACAAATGATAAATAAAAAAGCAGACACGGGACAATGTGTCTGCTTACATCCTATAAGTATTGTAACTAATATTATAATATATTAAAACGTTTTAACCTTTTTCAATTTATAAGCATTAGAAGAAATATTAGGCAATGCGTACGGTGAGATTATATGAGAACCAGGATCATAAATAGATTTTTTACTCACTCCATATTTATAAGCCTGATAGATTATTTTAGAACAATACGTTGGATTTTTCTTAGATAATTTTGTGTTTCTTTCATATTTGTATTTTTTGCCCTTATAGTTTTTGATAGCCCAATTTCCAGCTTTTGTTCCTGCCCCTGCTTTTTTAGACCGATAAACTTTCACCCATTTTTTGCCTTTCCCATAATCTTTTTTGAAAGAGGCGAAAGACTTAGTGCTAGGATGTGCATCAGAACCAGATATATGTAAAACTGTCTTACTGCTAATAGCAATAGCAGCATGACCTGTTAAACCTTTAGAACTCATGCCATTTGTTATTAATACATCTCCTTTTTTAATTTAAATGATGACTTAGCATAAGATGGTATTTCTTTTTCACTTTCAATATTCTCTTTTTCAGTTTGGTCCTCTTTTAAATACTCATTCCATTCTTCTTCAGAAACAGAATCATCGATAATATTCTCTCTCTTTAATTGGTTATAATTTTGTTCGTTTTCTTGTTCTTCTTCTGCTTTAGCTATATCTACGAATGTACTAGAAAGCACCGAAACAAAAAACAATAATACAACAAATGAATATAAAAATTTCTTTAAAATATGTATCATATTTAATTTTTTTAGAAATATATTATTATAAGGTTAATATATCACTTTATATATACTATAATAAAATACGAGTAAATAAAAGAAGCTATATAAATTATGAAAAAGAAATATGTAATTACAATATTAATTATTTTAATATTAATTTTATTGATTTTTGGTTTTTACAAAGGATTTAAGCACTATCAAAAAAAGATAACTTTTGAAGTAATCAATCTTTAATTAGAAAAAAAGAACTTTGATGAGGATATAGTAAAGAAAAAAGAACAATATGATTCTAAAAGAGGAGTATATTACTATTCCATAGTATATAAAAAGGAAAACAATATCACCTACATAACAGAATTAGATGAAGATCCTACCGTAATGAATATAATAAGTTTCAAAAATAAAAGCCATGAAATCTATTCGTATCCTGTTGATAAACACGGTAATGAAATACAAAGAAATACTAAATACCAAATAGATTAGCACTCAATAATCCACCTTTTTATCATATAGGTGGATTTAATTGTTATATAATTACTTCGTGATTAAGTAAAAAGAGCAGACACGGGACAACGTGTCTACTTCTTTTAGTAAGGTATACTTGGTTGGTTAGCAATAGTATTGCTAAAATTACTTACATCATAAAAAAGACACCTCGTAAAGAGGTGCCATAGGATTATAAGGAGTTGCGTTCTCCTACACGCCAATGAGCGAGCAAGAAAAAGACCCATTATTATTCCTTTACGCCCTAAGGCGTGTTTATAAAGAATACCCCATTAAGTTGAATAAGTAAATAAAAATTACCACCCAATAAGGGTGACAGTCATATAAAAATAATAGCCCCAAAGATTATATAAATCAAATTAAAAATCAATTATTTATAAATGAACATAAAACAGATTCATCACCTCGTCATATTGAATTAGCAAAATCTGGTATGAAACATATACTAAGTGTAATTAATGAACTAACAATTAGCTATGATGGTTATATATTTAAAGAAACAGGTTACTTTATTTCGGTAAATGCAATAAACAAGACATTAAAAAAAGCATGTGACAAATTAGCTATTTCTAGCATAACTTCACATGCAATACGACATACACACTGCTCTTATCTCCTTGCTAAAGGCGTATCAATATATTACATTTCTAAAAGATTAGGACATAAAAACATATCAATAACCACTTCCATTTACTCTCATTTATTAGACGAAAAATTCAAAGAAGAAAATGACAAAGCGATTGCTATTTTAGAGAGTATGTAGTTTTAGGGACTCATTAGAGACTTTAAACCCTATAACTACTGATATTAGAAATCTCCTTCGAGGGGACTTATAATTATATACATACAAAAAAAGGAATTCCATATCTATGGTGTTCCTTTTTTGTATATCATTTTGATTTTAATACTTATTGAATTGTAAAGCCACCGTCTGCCGAAAATACTTAGCCAATCATATTACTTGCACATGAGATTTATAGACGTAGAACGACAGATGCTGCTTATTCTGGTTTAGCTAATCTGCCACTTAGTAACTGTTGAATCAATGCGTCCATAGCTTCAGTTTCATTGATTAACTCATATTAATAAAAGTGCTCCCTAAAACATCTCGTACGTCGTGGATTACTAAAAAGGCATTTTCATCTTCTTCATTCACTAATTTTTTCACTCTTGTCACTTGTGACTGTGGCACGACGACATAAAGCATATGTGTTTCATTTTTACCATATCCGCCTTTTCCAGTAAGAATTGTTGAACCTCTACCTGTAAAAGCGTTTATTTTATCACTAATTGTTTCACTTTTATTTGAAATTACAGTAACTGCTTTTTTAGGATTAAATCCTTCAATTATAAATGCTGTTGCTCTTTCAGTAACAAATAACATAATGACTGTAAACAAGACATTTTCTAACGGTAATACCATCAAAAAAGAAAGTACCACCAATGCATCAAGTATAAAAATACCTTGTGATGTTTTAATCTCTGAATATTTATTTACTATTTTAGCAATTACAGATGTCCCACCAAGTGTGCTGCCTGTTGAGATAACTAAACCAGCACCAATACCGATAATAGCGCCCCCAAAGACAGAATTAATAACAAAATTATCGAGGCCGAGATTAATATTTTCAGTTAAATGTAAAAAGAAAGACAGAGCAGTATTTGAGATTACCGTATAAACAGCAACCGTTTTACTTAAAAATTTCCAACCAATAAACACGACAATAGTATTTATAATTAGAGATGTCCATGCAGGAGATAAACCAAAGGCATACAGTAAAGAAAGTGATATGCCAACAGTCCCTCCATCGCCAAGGTTAGAACCAAGTAAAAAACAATTTACCCCTATTGCGTTTATCAATGTACCAATTAAACAGAATATAATGTTTCTATAATGCTTATTAATAAAATCTAACATGTATGCCCTCCTTATTGTCTAAACTACTTAGTTAAACTTCGACATGATTCAACCTTAGAATCAATTTGTTAATTATGTAAAAAAGACACCTATACAAGGTGTCAGTAATTGAAATGATTACTTTTGTAATATATTAGCATAACTTATTTAAAAAAAGTTCGAATCTAGTAAATTAAGCTATTGCAATGCTAATTTACAACTCTATTGATTCTCCGCTTCGTATCTTGTCAGCCATTTCATTTAATTTACGCAGACGATGATTTACACCAGATTTAGATATCTTTCCAGTAGACATCATTTCACCGAGTTCCTTTAGTGAAACTTCTTGATGTTCTATTCTTAATTTTGCGATTTCACGTAATCTATCAGGTAAATTGTCTAACCCTATTTCTTTATCAATGAGGCGAATACTTTCAACGTGTTTCATTGCAGCACTTACTGTTTTATTTAAATTTGCCGTTTCACAATTCACAAGCCTATTTACAGAATTCCTCATATCACGTACGATACGCACATCTTCGAATTTTAACAATGCTTGGAAACCACCAATTAAACTGAGAAAGTCTGATATTTTTTCCGCTTCTTTTAGATATGCGATACTTCCTTTTTTACGTTCAAGGTGCTTGGCGTTTAATTCATATTCATTCATCAATTGTGTAATTCCTTCAGAATGATCTTCGTACAATGAAAAGATTTCAAGATGGTAAGAAGATGTTTCTGGATTATTAACCGAGCCGCCAGCAAGAAAAGCCCCTCTCAAATAACTTCTTTTCATTTCGTCTTCATAAATCATACCTTGGTCAATTTCATGTGTGAAAACACCATTTTTTAAAATACCTAATTCATCTAAAATTTCTCTTGCTCGTGCTTTAATACGACAAATATAAATATTGTTTTTTTTAAGCTTCATTTTTTTTCTTACTAGTAACTCCACTTCAACATTAAATACTTTTTTGATTAGTGAATAGATACGTCTAGCTGTCGTAGCATTTTCAGTTTGTACATTGATAACAAATTTTTGATTGGATAGACTGAGTGCACCATTCATTCGAATAAGGGCACTGAGCTCTGCTTTAGCATTCTCTTCATCTACTTCTATTCTTGTTAGTTCATTCTTCATATCGGATGCAAAGCTCATTACAATCAGTCCCTTCTTAACTTTATAGTCTCACTTAATGCTTTTCATTATTTTCTTTATCGCGAGTAAATTCTATTGTCTCTGTTTCCTGCATAGCAATTTCATATATCATCTTAGAAAGAACTTCAGTATTATGTCGTACATAATTTTCAGAGGAAACTTCAACCAGGTTTGGATGTGTAAAAACTTTAATACCTTGAGCTTCCATTTCGGCTATATCACATCGCACAGGCTCAGCGTTATCTTCTCTATAGCGTTCGACTACATCTCCATGAAACGGTTGCGTACTACAAATGGCATAGTTAATACAATTATTTCCTATGTGATCATGTATCGCTTTAACGTGGTCAAGTGCTGTGTAATGATTCGTTTCTCCTGGTTGGGTCATAACGTTAGATACATATAGTTTAGGCACATCAACTTTAAGTAATGATTCAGAGATGCCTTTAACACAGAGATTAGATATAACACTCGTATATAAAGATCCTGGCCCCATTACAATTAAATCGGCTTCTTCAATAGCTTCTACGGCTTCTTCCATTGGTCTTACATCTTCTGGTTCTAAAAATACACGTTCTATCTTTTTATTCTTTTTAGGTATTTTAGATTCACCATATACAATTTCTCCGTCTTCCATCACTGCATTTAATCTTACACTCGTATTAGTTGAAGGGATGACGCTTCCTCTGATATTTAATATTTTGCTCAATTCTTTAACTGCATGTCCAAAATCATTATTAATGTTTGTAAGTGCAGCAATCAATAAATTACCTAAAGAATGCCCTTCAACTTGATTTTCTTTAAAACGATATTGGAATAATTGTTCTATTGTTGATTCAGTTTCGCTTAATGCTGAAATTACATTTCGTATATCACCTGGAGCAGGTATATCCATTTCGCTTCTTATCTTTCCAGTACTACCCCCATCATCAGCAACTGTAACAATTGTCGTAATATCTATGGGATAACCTTTTAAACCGCGTGCTAAAACGGATAAACCTGTACCTCCACCTATAAGTACAAGTTTAATTCTTCTCATCTTTATGTTTCACGCCACTTTCGACATGTGCATCTCTATGATGCACATAAACATTATAGTCAAAACTCTCTTTGAGTTCTGCTCCGATTCGTTTGGCTAATGCGACAGAACGATGTTGTCCACCAGTACATCCAATGGCAATAACAAGTTGAGATTTACCTTCTTTTTTGTAACCTGGTATCATAAATTTTAATAAATCGATTAATTTTTCATAAAAAGTTTCAGTTTCTTTCCATTTCATGACATATTTATAGACCGGTTCATCTTCACCAGTTAACGGTCTCAAATCATCAACATAGTGTGGATTTGGTAAAAACCTCACATCAAACACTAAGTCAGCGTCCATTTGTATACCATGTTTAAACCCAAAACTTGTTACATTGATATTAAAAGTTTGATAATTACTTTGATTGAAATAGTCACCAATACGTTTACGCAATTCTTTTGGCTTCATTTGTGAAGTATCAATCGTATAGTTTGCCAAGCTCTTAATCTCAGTCAATAGTTCGCGTTCTTCTTCAATAGATTCAATTAATGAGCGCTGTCCTCTTTCATTCAAAGGATGTGCACGACGTGTTTCTTTATACCTAGAAATCAATCTTTCATTAGATGCTTCTAAAAACATCATATCAACGATAACATCTGAATCACCTTTGATTAAATCAATTTCTTTAACAAGCGACTTAAATAATTCTTTACCTCTTAAATCTATTGCAATTGCTACTTTTTGTAGGGAAGGATTACCTTGTTGCATAAGTTCGACGAATTTCGGCAAAAGAATTGGTGGTAAATTATCTACGCAAAAATATCCAATGTCTTCTAAGCTCTGTATAACTACAGACTTTCCGGCACCTGACAAACCTGTAACAACTAATAATTCACTTTTCACTATATCTTGTTCTTCCGGTTGCATTTTTTCACACCATCCGTTGTTTATTTATCATAATTATTGTTAAATCGTTATATTGAGCGACTATTATGTTCGTTCCTTAAAAGTAACTTTTTTATATCTAATAGTATCATAGTATCATAAACTATTTTACATGAAAAAGGTCTAAGGTAGTAGTCTAAGCATTTGTCACTATAGTATTTTTTTGTATTCAATGATTTTTAATTTTTAAGATTTAATCATGACAACTTTGTCACTAGTATAATTCTTTATGTAAAAAAAGCTAGAATGCGTTCACTTACAATCTAGCGTAAGTTTAACATTCTAGCAATAACTATAACCGAGTTACATTGCTTAATTTTGTATAGCTCAGTTAAATTTTTAATTATACTTCAATTGTATCTTTAAGGTGTTCAATATACGCAATTGCACTTTGCGCTGCAATACTTCCATCACCTGTTGCTGTTACGATTTGACGTAAACCTTTTTCACGAACGTCACCTGCTGCATAAATACCAGGAATATTAGTACTCATATCTTCATTAGTTAAAATATAACCAACTTCGTTAGTAATACCTAAATCTTGGAAAGGTACTGTTAATGGTTTCATACCAATATAAACAAATACACCGTCTGCTTCTAATGTTTGTTCTGCACCATCTTTAGTTGATTCTAATGTGATCGAGCCAACTTTACCGTCTTTTTCATTAATTGTTTTTAGCGTATGACTCCAGATAAAATCAATTTTGTCATTTTTAAATGCACGATCTTGAAGTATCTTTTGTGCACGTAATTCATCTCTACGGTGAACAATAGTAACACTATCAGCAAATTTTGTAAGGAATGTGCCTTCTTCAACAGCTGAATCTCCGCCACCGATAACAAATAATTTTTTACCTTTAAAGAATGCGCCATCACAAACCGCACAGTAACTTACGCCACGACCACCAAGTTCTTGTTCACCTGGTACTCCGATTTTTTTATATTCTGCACCAGTTGAAATGATAACTGCATGAGCTGTAATTACATTATTACCAAGATTGATTTCTTTATAAGATCCTTTATCTTCAATTGATTTAATATCACCATACTGATATTTTGCACCAAATTTTTTGGCGTGTTCAAACATTTTTGTAGATAAGTCTGGACCTGTTACCATTTCAAATCCTGGGAAGTTTTCAACTTCTTCTGTATTCGCCATTTGACCGCCAGGCATGCCACGTTCAATCATTACTGTGCTTAAATTTGCACGAGATGCGTAAACTGCAGCAGTCATACCCGCTGGACCTGCACCGATAATTGCAATATCAAAATCCACTTGTTCAGCCATTTAATTGCCTCCTATTTAATAATTCATTATGCGAAGTATATATGATTTCTTGCTTTTTATAAACTTATATGCTCACTAAATAATCAATTGTTTTATTCAAGCGATATGCTGAGATATTAAACCACTCTAATACTTGTTGTTTCGTCACTTTGATTTCAGTATTTCGAAAATACATATATACAAATGCCGCTACATAGTTATCGACATTGGTTAAATCTACCTTTTCAGAAATAATCGCTTCCGCTTGATCAATCCATATAATAAATAATTCTTCAATATTTTTCAATGATTCTATATCATAAAGCATTAACAAACCTCTGTGAATAAAATCTAACTTATTTAATTTTAAGTCTTGTATAAGGTATGTTAAATATAATTTTTCGTAATCATTCATAGATTCTAACACTCCCCAAATTTCTTGGGTCAATAGCACTTCTCTTCCTTTTAATTGATTAAGTAAAAAAATGCCATACAATCTATGATGACTATCGTCATTTAATAATAATGGTAGAATTTGTTGATCAAAGTAAGCTTTACTTTCTTCTATAACCCATGGGGCGTGGCCAACGTCTACTTGTGTAATCTCTTGTAGTTTGGCCCAAAAGTATTTACTATCTTCCAAATTTCCTAAATAGTAATTATTATAACTGAGCGCATTATACATTTGTATAGATAGGAATTTCCCCTTTCTATAAAGGGGGTGTAATATCTTTTGCGATGCTTCATATTGTCTTAAATAACATAGGACAATCCCTAATTTAAATGATTCGTCATCATTCATTGGTATAACTTTTCCTAAAATATTTAAGTAGCGATGATATTTCTCTTTATCATTTGTATTATAAAGTAATAACGTATAATGACATAAGGCATGTACATCGCTATTATCTTCACTCAATAAGCGTTCAAACATCTCTTTCGCCGTATCATATTCATTTAAATATAAATAACACATTGCTAACAAATTACGTACGACACGATGTGCTTGTATGTCATCATTTTGATTTAAAATAAAATTCCTTGCTTCTGGTAAGCGACCTTGGGAAAATAAATATTGAAAAATAAGTTGTATGGCGAATAGTTGACTTTCTGTTTCAATTTTTTCAGCAGAATGGTAGGATACTTCAAACATATCTTCAAGTTCATCTCTATAATCTTCATCGTCAGACATTGTAATATAGTTGATTCCGAATAAGAATGCTTTATTAGCTTCATTCATCGTAATATTGAGTTGACTAAGCTGAAAATAGCTTTCTTCTACAAATTCATCTTGTGCTATACTTTCATAAAAAAGATGTTCTGCCTTATTACCTAGTCCTATATTTACTAGACATTCAGAATATTTTACTTTTGTATCAAAATCTTGAGGTGACATTTCAAGCACTTTTTTAAAATGTTCTGCAGCCTTTTTATAATCTTGTTGGTGAAATTTTTGCTCACCTAATTTTTTATAAAATTGACTATCAAACTTCATCGATATTACATTGTCGTTATGCGCCATCCATGATCACCTCCTATGTTTTTAACTTTTAATTTGTATGGGATTCCCATAAGCCATTGTATTATCTGGTATATCTTTAGATACAATGGCACCCGCACCTACTTTGACATTATTTCCTATCGTAACACCAGGCAAAATAGTAACATTTGCTCCGATTAAAGTATTATCTCCGATATGGACAGGTCCTATTTTAAACTCATCCACTAGAAATTCGTGCGTCAAAATAGTTGTATTATATCCAATGACACAATTTTTACCTATCGTAATAAATTCTGGATAAAGTAAATCCGGCACGACTTTAAACGCAAATGCAGTTTCTGCACCGATGTTCATTTTCAAAAATTTACGATATATCCAATGCTTTAACTTCACAATAGGTAAATAGCGACAAATTTCAATAATTACCGTCTGCTTGAAAATTTTAACAATCCTCACGTAACGGTACATACGCCACAATGGGTTTTTATCATATGACTTCTGTCTTTTTAAATTCCGCATGTTATTTTATCACTTCACTTTTGGGTTTGGCCATGATAGCGGACCAACATCTTTATAACGTGGCGAACGATATTTCACTCTTCTAACAATCATTATGATAACACCAACTAAAATTAATATAATAGACATTAACTGCGCTACACGAATATCACTTGTTAACATTAGGCTATCAGTACGCATGCCTTCCACAAAAAATCTACCAATAGAATACCAAATTAAATAAAGGCAGAACGTGTCACCAACACGCAGATGTTTTCTTAATAAAATTAATATAACAAAACCTAAAATATCCCATATGGATTCGTATAAAAATGTTGGTTGATAATATTTACCATCAATGTACATATTATCAATAATAAAATCGGGTATATGCAAATTTTCAAGCACAGATTTTGAAACTGGCCCACCATGAGCTTCGTGATTCATGAAATTTCCCCATCTTCCAATACCTTGACCAAGAATCATACTAGGTGCAATTACATCGCCGATTTGAAAGGGATTAATATTCTTTTGTTTACAAATAATAATGCCGGTTACAAACCCTCCAATTAAACCGCCGTGTATCGCAATACCTCCATGCCATATCATTGGTATCTCAATTGGATTTTGTATGTAATAAGGCCATTGAAAAATAACAAAATAGATTCTTGCCACAATAAAGCCAAATATTGCACTCCAAAAAATAATATCAACTAGCGTATCTTGGTCATAACCAATCCTTTTCACGCTAGCTTGTGCTATAAAATAGCCTAATAGTATACCAGCCGCAATGATAATACCATACCATCGGACTGAAATCGGCCCTAATTCAAATGCAATAGGATCGATATAGTTTAATGTCAACATTGCTTATTTCTCCTCACCATTATTACCATTACGCAAAATTTCTGCGTTTAAACGATCGTTAAATTCTTCAGCTGTATTAATCCCCATAATGTTTAGTCTATAATTCATTGCTGCTACTTCAATGATTACTGCTACGTTACGGCCAGGTCTAACTGGTATAGTTTTCTTCGTAATCTCTGTATCTAAAATGCGTAATGTTTCTTCATTTAATCCTACACGATCGTATAATTTCTCTTTGTGCCAGTTTTCTAAATGAATATTCAAGCGCAATCGTTTTTCTGTCAAAATCGATCCAGCACCGAATAAAGTCATAACATTGATAATACCCAAACCTCTAATTTCTAGTAGATGTTCTATTAATTTGGGTGCTCTACCAATTAATTCATCTTTACTTATTTCTCTAATTTCAACGTTATCGTCTGCTACAAGTCTATGGCCTCTTTTAATTAATTCTAAGGCTGTTTCACTTTTACCAATACCAGAATCACCAGTTATTAGTACACCTACACCATACACATCCACAAGTACACCGTGGAGTGACGTTGTCCTAGCTAGTTCATGTTCTAAAAACGTAGTCAATCGGCTCATTAACTGTGTAGTCGCAATTGTAGAAGTTATTAAAGGTGTTTCATGTTCTTTAGCAGCTTCAATCAATTCTTCTGGTGGTTCTAAGTCTCTCGTGACAATAATTGCCGGTGTTTCAGGTCGGCATAATTTTCTCATGCGTCCTTTACGTTCTTCATCTGGCAATAAATTATAAAAAGATAATTCCGTAGTACCTAATAATTGGATACGGTCTGAAGCATAGTGAGAAAAATACCCCGCCATTTCCAATCCAGGTCTCGAAATATCAGTGTTTTTAATTTGCTTATTTAGCCCTTCTTCGCCTGCAATCATCTCAAGTTCGAAGCGTTCTACTAAACTTTTTGTAGTTAACATTGGTTCACCTCTATCAATATTTCTTCGACTTTTATAGTATAGTTATTATCATATCAAAAAGAATTGATAATCCATATTAAAAAGTGTAGAAGATTAATAATTAATTAATCTCTTTAATTACATCACTGCCTAATTAATTATAAACGATATTTTCAATTTATAGTTCATTCATCCAACAATTATGTATTTTTTACAGTAAAACAAAAAGAAAGACTCCTTATAAGTAACATCGTGTTATTTATAGGGAGTCTATTTTTATATTGTTTAATAAAGTTCGTTGGTCTATGATGAATCGTGATTTTTATTTAACTGTATCACGTGCTAATACCGGCTTTAAATATCGACCTGTATAACTTTCTTCAACTTCTGTAATTGCTTCAGGCGTACCAGTTGCAACGAGTGTGCCACCACCATCGCCACCTTCAGGTCCTAAGTCTATGATATGGTCGGCCATTTTAATCACATCTAGATTATGTTCAATAATAACTACAGTGTCACCATTTTCTACAAGTGTATTTAACACTTTTAACAAACGACTAATATCGTCAACATGTAAACCAGTAGTAGGCTCATCCA
Organism: Staphylococcus sp. AS1337; assembly: GCF_051408735.1. Taxonomy (NCBI): domain Bacteria; kingdom Bacillati; phylum Bacillota; class Bacilli; order Caryophanales; family Staphylococcaceae; genus Staphylococcus; species Staphylococcus sp. AS1337. The sequence goes on from NZ_JBOIHZ010000004.1 coordinate 57,979, forward strand.
ATATATAAATTGATCGACCTGTAGATCGTTTATGCAATTCTGAAGCAAGTTTTACACGTTGCGCTTCACCACCGGATAAAGTAGTAGCAGGCTGACCTAAAGTTACATAACCTAAACCAACATCTACTAGCGTTTTCAATTTACGATGAATTTTAGGTACGTTTTCAAAGAACGTCGTAGCTTCTTCAGCCGTCATCGCTAATATATCAGCAATATTTTTTCCTTTGTAGGTCACTTCTAATGTTTCGCGGTTATATCTAGTGCCACCACAAACTTCACAAGGTACATACACATCAGGTAAGAAATGCATCTCTATTTTTATAATTCCGTCGCCCTTACACGCTTCACAACGGCCGCCTTTAACGTTGAAACTGAAACGACCTTTCGTATAACCTCTAACTTTCGCTTCATTGGTCTGTGCAAAGATATCTCGTATATTATCAAAAACCCCTGTATACGTAGCTGGATTAGATCTTGGTGTTCGACCAATTGGAGATTGATCAATATCAATAATACGATCTAATTGGTCTATACCTTGAATTTCATCGTAATCACCAGGTTTTATTTTAGATTTATTAATATGTTTTGCTAATGATTTGTAAAGTACTTCATTCACTAACGTACTTTTACCAGAACCAGAAACACCTGTGACAACAGTCATTGTTGAAAGTGGGAAATCAACATTTATGTCTTTCAAATTATTACTTCTCGCACCTTTCACGCTAATTTTGCGATCTGTAATCTGCCTACGTGACTCTGGTACTTCAATACGTTTTTGACCACTTAAATATTGGCCCGTTAATGATTTCTTATTATTCATTACCTGTTTCGGTGTACCACTTGCAACGATTTCTCCACCATGTTCACCGGCTCCTGGACCAACATCAACTAAAAAGTCTGCTGCGCGCATTGTATCGTCATCATGTTCAACAACGATTAAGGTATTACCTAAATCACGCATTTCCTTTAACGTATTAATTAATCGATCGTTATCTCGTTGATGCAAACCGATAGAAGGTTCATCTAAGACATAAAGTACTCCTGAAAGTCTTGAACCAATCTGAGTTGCAAGGCGAATACGTTGTGCCTCTCCACCAGATAATGAACCAGAGGCGCGATTTAATGTTAAATATTCTAGTCCAACATTATATAAGAATTCTAATCTTGAATTGATTTCTTTTAAGATTTGGTTAGCAATTTTTCTATCTTGTTCAGATAACTCTATATGTTCATAACTATACAACGCTTCTTTAATGGATTGTTCAACGACATCGCCAATATTTTTTCCTGCAATATAAACAGATAGTGCTTCACGACTTAAACGTTTACCATGACAAGTTTCACATGGCAATTCAGTCATGTATTTACTCATCATTTCTCTTACCAATTCAGATGGAGAATCATGATATCTTCTATTTATATTATTGATTACACCTTCAAACTCCATTGTACGTTTGCGCGTTTGTCCATTACGTTGTGTAAATGTAAATTCAATCTCTTTGCCATTTGAACCATATAAGATGATATCTTTTTGCCGATCTGTAAGCTTTTTAAAAGGTTTATCCATATTTATTTTAAACACTTCACAAACACGATTTAATAATGTTGGATAATAATCAGAACTAGATGATTCCCAAGCAACAATAGCGCCTTCATTTAACGTTTTATTAGCATCAGGAACCACTAAATCTAAATCAACTGTAAGTTTTTGACCTAAGCCGTCACAGGTCGGGCAAGCACCAAATGGACTGTTGAAACTAAACATGCGTGGTTCTAACTCTCCAATTGAGAAACCACAAATTGGACAAGCATGATTTTCAGAGAATTTTAATTCTTCGCCATCAATGATATCAACAATTAGGCTACCTTCAGAAAGTTGCAATGCTGTTTCGATAGAGTCTGCCAAACGTGATTCAATACCCTCTTTAACAACTAAACGGTCGATGACTACTTCGATAGTGTGGTTTTTATTTTTATCTAATGCAGGTACTTCATTTACATCAGTTATTTCACCATCTACTCTTACACGCACATAACCTTTTTTACTAATATCATCTATTAACTTCTCTTGGGCGCCTTTTCTATGTGTAATTACTGGCGCGAGGATTTGAATCTTAGTACGTTCCTCTAACTTCATGACTTGATCGACCATTTGTTGTACTGTTTGTGACTCTATTTCAATGCCATGATTAGGGCAAAATGGTTTCCCTATACGTGCATAAAGCAATCTAATATAATCGTAAATTTCAGTTACAGTCGCAACAGTAGATCTTGGATTTTTGCTCGTTGTTTTTTGATCTATTGAAATAGCTGGAGATAAGCCTTCTATCGTGTCTACATCTGGCTTATCCATTTGACCTAAAAATTGTCTCGCATATGCACTTAATGATTCCACATATCTACGTTGTCCTTCAGCATATATTGTATCAAATGCTAAAGATGATTTACCTGAACCTGAAAGTCCAGTCATAACTATAAGTTTATCTTTAGGTATTTCTATATCAACATCTTTTAAATTATGGGCACGTGCCCCTTTTACTACAATGGATGGTTGCTTCATTTGTGTCACCCTTCTGCTTTTAATTCAAATAACATATCCCTAAGCTCTGTAGCTTTTTCGAAATCTAAATCTTTCGCCGCTTTCTTCATTTCTTTTTCTATATTTGCAATTGTCTTTTCGCGCTCTTTTTTCGTCATTTTCTTAGGAACTTCCGTTTGTTGTTGATCATTAGTTTCATCGTTATCAACAGTAGCACTAATCACATCATGTATTTTCTTATTAATAGTCATAGGAGTAATGTTATGTTTTTCATTATATGCTTCTTGAATTGTACGACGTCTTTCCGTTTCGTCCAACGCATAACGCATAGAATCAGTAATCTTATCCCCATACATAATAACTTCACCACGACTATTACGTGCAGCACGTCCAATCGTTTGAACAAGTGATCTTTGTGAACGCAAGAACCCTTCTTTATCTGCATCTAATATCACTACGAGAGACACTTCTGGTATATCAATACCCTCTCTTAATAAATTAATTCCGACTATGACATCATATGTGCCCATTCTCAAGTCGCGAATAATTTCAATTCGTTCTAGTGTTTTAATTTCTGAGTGTAAATAATTTACTTTTACTCCCGCTTCTTTCAAATAAGTAGTTAAATCTTCACTCATTTTTTTAGTTAAAGTAGTTACTAGTACTCGTTCATTTCGATCAATACGGTCTTGAATTTCTCCAATTAAATCATCAATTTGATTTTCAGTTGGTCGAACTTCAATCTTAGGATCCAATAAACCTGTCGGTCGGATAATTTGCTGTACCATCTCATCTGTATGTTCTAATTCGAATGGACCTGGTGTAGCAGATACATAAACTAATTGTTTAGTCTTTTCTTCAAATTCTTCAAATTTTAGCGGTCTATTATCTAAAGCGCTTGGCAAACGGAAACCATGGTCTACTAGTACTTGTTTACGAGCACGATCACCATTATACATCCCTCTAATTTGCGGTAATGTAACATGTGATTCATCAATCATTACTAACCAATCATCACCAAAATAATCTAGAAGCGTATAAGGTGTTGAACCTGTTGGTCGTAAAGTTAGATGAACGGAATAGTTTTCTATACCTGAACAAAAGCCCATTTCTCGCATCATCTCTAAGTCATAGTTCGTACGTTGTTCTAAACGTTGTGCTTCTAGCAATTTGTTTTCTGAACGTAATTCAGTCAAACGTGCTTCTAATTCATTTTCAATTCTTTGGATTGCTAATTTCATTTTTTCTTCACGCGTTACGAAGTGTGAGGCTGGGAATATCGCAAAATGATCTCGTTCTCTTAATACTTCGCCTGTCAAGTAGTTAACTTCACGAATACGATCTATTTCATCACCAAAGAATTCTACTCTTATGCACATTTCTTCTCTTGAGGCTGGAAAGATTTCTACTACATCACCTCTAACGCGAAACGTACCACGTCTAAAATCAATATCATTTCTTGTATATTGCACGTCAACCAATTTTTTCAGTAATTCACTTCTGTCCATTTGCATGCCAACACGAACACTTACGACTAAATCACGATATTCTTCTGGATTACCCAAGCCATATATACAGCTGACACTAGCTATGATAATAACATCATCTCTTTCAAATAATGCGCTAGTTGCTGAATGTCGTAATTGATCTATTTCATCATTAATAGAAGCATCTTTTTCTATAAAAGTATCAGTCGATGGCACATAAGCTTCTGGTTGATAATAATCATAATAGCTGACAAAATATTCCACTCTGTTTTCAGGGAAAAACTCTTTAAATTCGCTATATAACTGTCCTGCTAGTGTTTTATTATGTGCGATAATCAACGTAGGTTTACCCACTTGTTTAATAACGTTACTCATTGTAAAAGTTTTACCTGTTCCTGTAGCCCCAAGTAACGTTTGATGTCTTTTTCCTTCATTGACACCATTCACAATTTTTTTAATGGCTTCTGGTTGATCGCCTTGAGGCTCAAAATCAGAATGCAGTTTAAACGGATAATGTTCCATATTATAACCCCTACTTCCTATATCATTTCTAACGCTTAGAACCTATTTTAAATCTTTTTATTAGGCTATATACATTGTTTTTTGGCGTAATATTTTTCCGAAGGTGCTTATACTCGTTACATATTTTAACAGATTAACAAACACAAAAGCAAACATTTGTTCGTTTTAATTAATCTTGTTCTATATAAATAAAAAACAAACATAGTCACTCTACCATGTTTGCATAAATTTGCATTATAACCATGTTCTTAATTATCTCAAGTCATATAATTATAAAGCGCTTATTAAATTATAGCAATTAGGTTGCTCAATACTTACTTTTCAATCGTCTTCTTTTTTGTGCAATTCTAATTGATCAATAATGAGATATCCTGCCAACATAGACACTACATCTATAAAAATAATCCATTCACTATGGAAGAATCCTTTTTGTACAGAGGCACCAATAATAACTAATGTCAGGATTGTTCCTACCCATTTATTTCTCGTTAATACACTAAATAACACAACAAATATACAAGGAAAAAAGGCCGCAAGCGCATACCAAATCATTCAATTCACCCGTTCCTATTATTTAAAATAGCCATGGTTGTTTCTCGTAATTCAGATTTTGGAATGAACTTTTCCGTCAACATTTCAGGAATAATATTTTCTATAAAATCTTGAACTGAGCTAAGGTGATCAAATTGCATTATTGTCTCTAACGACATTTCATATATTTCAAAGAATAGTTGTTCTGGGTTACGTTTTTGAATTTCTCCAAATGTTTCATATAATAAATCTATTTTATCAGCTACTGAAAGTAATTGACCTTCTAACGAATCGTCCTTACCTTCTTGTAGTCTTTCTCTATAGATATCTTGATATGGTTCTGGAATCTCTTCATTTATAAAATGATCTACCATTTCCTCTTCTACTTGTGAGAATAATTTCTTTAATTCTCCGCTAGCATACTTTACAGGCGTTTTAATATCTCCTGTGAATATTTCCGCGAAATCATGGTTTAATGCCTTTTCATATAAGCTTTTCCAATCCACTTCATTCCCATGATACTCTTCAACTGTACCTAAATATTGAGCTATTTTAGTCACCTTGAATGAGTGGGCAGCGACGTTATGCTCGAAATACTTAAATTTACCTGGCAATCTAATTAATTTTTCTAAATCAGATAAGCGTTTAAAATATTGATGTACTCCCATGACATCGCCTCCTAGTTTATTTAATGAATCATTATACTTGTTTTTATAATATCACTCAACAAATAAAATGTCTTACCAATATCCTTAAAAATAATTATTTATTTGTATTTATAAACATACTACTTTAATTAATATAACGAGAGAGTGGAACAGCGAAATCATATTACTCTACAATGATTTCGTCGCCCCACTCCCATGAACATAGCTTTCAGTTTAGTTAGTCATTTCTTCTACGTTAATTTACGATTTCACTTATTATCTTATAAAATAAGATATCAACATATTTGTTCTAAATCAAACTGAAAACTCTAGTATTAATTAGTGAATATAATTGTATTGTCCTGTGTTGTGTACTGTTCTATAAGATTTTTGCCCTACTCCTTGCCAGTTCATTTCTGACACAAGAATTGATCCATCTGAATTTTTGCGTTCCACTATACCTACATGACCATAGTTACCAGCATTACTTTGGAAAATAGCTCCAACTTCTGGCGTGTGATTTACTTGATAGCCATTTTGACGAGCTGCTGAAGCCCAATTATTCGCATTTCCCCATAAATTACCAACAGATTTTCCTAATTGTTGACGTCTATCGAAAGCGTAATATGTACACTGTCCCCATGTGTAATAGTTATTGTCATTTGAAGTTTGTTGGACTGGTCTATAGTGTTCTTTAGATTCCACATTACTATCAACATGCATTTGTTGATTGTTTTCAGCTACATCTTGTGCGTTAACATTTGGCCATGTTTGTGGTGCAATAGATGTCACATTTGTTGATGTTGTAGTATGATTTGGCGTTGATTGTTCATTAATTGCTTCATTGTAATTACCGTCTGAAGTATTACTTTGCCCTTCGATTTGCTCGTTAAACATTTGTTGTATTTGATTGTTTAAATGTGCTGAACCTTTTTCAGAAACTGCGATAAGTTGACCAGGATATATCATTTCTCCTAAATTTGGGTTCAACTGATTAAGTTGTTCAACTGTCAGTTGATATGCAGTTGCGATACTTTGAATTGAATCCCCAACTTTTACTTCTACAATATCATTATCTGGAAGTACTAATCTTTCTCCTGCTTGAACATACTCTCTATCATTTATTTGATTTAAATTTTGAATTTCAGTAGTTGTTGTTGCAAATGCTTGAGCTATATCTGTTAATTTAGCATTTTCCTTCACTGTATGGATTTGGTCTGCTGATGCTATACCATTTATACCAAAAAACATTGCTGCCGTTGTTATAGAAAATGTTAAGCCTTTCTTCATTACATATTTCATCCTTTGCTATCTTAATTTTAATCAAGAATAATATAGCACATAACTCTTAGACATTTGTCTTTGTTATTATACTGTAATACAACAGTCAACTTTCAATTTTAACGAACTCTTTTATATCATTTAAAATACGTCCAATCCTTTGATAAAACTAAATTTAAATAAAGATTATCATTCTGCGAGTAACAGACTATGTAACATTAAAAAATGTATTTTACATCCAATAATTAATATTTTAAAATCATTAAAAATATATAATCTTATATTTATATTCTATTCAAATTATAGACCACCTCTTTATTCGTTGAAATTCACATGCCCGTTATTTGCATTTAGTGTAAAACTTCAAAAATAAGGGATGAGATAGCGCTCAACACTTTAAAATTGATTGCTATCTCATCCCCACATATATATCAAACTTTAGCTTGCTATTTTACATCATCTATTTTAGTATCATTCATACCTATTTTTCACTATGGTCCATCTGGCTACGTAAATATGCTTCTATAAATGAATTAATACCTCCATCCATTACCGCATCGACCTTGCCAGTTTCAGCATTAGTACGATGATCTTTGACCATGGCATACGGGTGGAATACATAAGATCTGATTTGACTCCCCCATCCTATGTCTTTTTGTTCTCCTCTAATTTCTGCCATTTCCTGTTCTTGTTCTTCGATTTTTAATTGATATAACTTAGATTTCAAAGTCTTCATGGCAGCTTCTCTGTTTTTAATTTGAGAACGTTCGTTTTGGTTATTTACAACGATGCCAGTTGGATGGTGAGTGATTCGAATGGCTGATTCTGTTTTATTGATGTGTTGTCCACCTGCACCCGATGCTCTAAAAGTATCAATTGTAATATCGTCTTGATTAACTTCAATTTCTATTTCGGTATTATTAAATTGTGGGATTACATCACATGATGCAAATGATGTATGTCTACGTCCCGAAGAATCAAATGGAGAAATTCGAACAAGACGGTGCACTCCCTTTTCAGCTTTCAAATAGCCATAAGCATTATGACCTTTTACGATTATCGTTACACTTTTAACTCCAGCTTCGTCTCCTGGTAAATAGTCAGCAATTTCTACCTTAAAGCCTTTTTGCTCACAGTAACGCTGGTACATTCTCAATAACATGTTAGTCCAATCTTGTGACTCAGTACCACCTGCACCTGGATGTAACTCCATAATTGCATCGTTCGCATCATATGGACCATCTAACAATAATTGTAATTCGAAGTTGTCTAACTGACTTTCAAACGTATGAACTTCTTGCTCCAATTCTTGCTTCATTGTGTCATCGTTTTCTTCTAATAATAACGCTCTTGTCGTATCCATGTCTTCCAGAGTTGATTCAAGTGATCTATAAGCATTCACAATTGATTTTAAAGCATTGTTCTTATCAATTATCTCTTGTGCTTTATCTTGGTCATCCCAAAAAGTAGGATCTGTCATCATCTCTTCGAATTCTTTAATATTAGTCTCTTTTTCTTCTAAGTCAAAGAGACCCCCTAAGTTGTTCTAATCTTTCTCTATAAGCATCAATATTTCGTTTAATTTCTGATAATTCCATTTTGCATCTCTCCTATTATCATTTAAATGAAGTACTTACACAACATACTTATTTATTTTATCCAATATCACTATTCTACAGAACTCAGTGTTAACATTTCAACTTTACCCATAATCTCCTCCATGTGACTTGTAATGTTATAAAACAAAAATAAAACCGGAAGTTAATGATACGACTATCAATGCTCCCGGTTTAATTTATAATCACATGTGTTACGCACCGTGACAGTTTTTATATTTCTTACCGCTACCACAAGGGCAAGGGTCATTTCTACCAATATGTTCGTCTTTAACATATGGTGATGATTTAACTTTTTCTTTACCATCTTCTGCAGAAACGTGCTCAGCTTTACCAAAGTCTGTAGCTTTATCTCTTTCTACATCATCTTCGACTGAAACAACTGATTTAAGAATATATTTACTTACGTCCTCTTCAATGTTTTCCATCATTGCATCAAACAATTGATGACCTTCATTTTGATAATCACGCAACGGATTTTGTTGACCATAAGAACGTAAATGTATACCTTGTCTAAGTTGATCCATTGTGTCAATATGGTCAGTCCAATGTGTATCAATAGAGCGAAGTAGAATCATACGTTCAAATTCGTCAAATTGCGTACCAATCTTTTCTTTTTGGTCTTTTAACGCTACTTCAACTTTATTCCAAACAATTTCAACTATGTCTTCTTTATCTTTCCCTTTAATATCTGCAACTTTTAAGTCGCCTTCATTTAAAAATACATCATCGACATAATTAATGAACGGTTCATAATCAGGTTCGTCTACTTCTTCATTCACATGATAGTGAACACTTCTTTCTAATGTTGAATGAAGCATTTGATTGACTAGATCACCACTTGTATCACTATCGATAATATTATTACGTTCATTATAAATGATTTCACGTTGCTTACGTAATACATCATCATATTCAAGAACACGTTTACGCGCATCGAAGTTATTACCCTCAACACGTTTTTGTGCAGATTCCACTGCACGTGAAACCATTTTAGACTCAATTGGTGTAGAGTCATCCATACCTAAACGATTCATCATATTTTGTAAACGCTCTGAGCCGAAACGTACCATCAATTCATCTTGAAGCGATAAATAGAAGCGGCTATCACCTTTGTCACCTTGACGACCAGAACGACCACGTAATTGGTCATCGATACGACGAGATTCATGTCTTTCCGTACCAATAACTGCGAGTCCACCTATTTCTTCAACGCCTTCACCCAGTTTGATATCTGTACCACGACCCGCCATATTCGTAGCAATCGTAACAGCGCCACGTTGACCGGCATTGGCAACAATATCTGCCTCACGTTCGTGATTTTTAGCATTTAATACGTCATGACGTACGCCATTTTTCTTCAACAAGTTAGAAATATATTCACTGGTTTCCACTGCAACGGTACCTAAAAGTACAGGCTGACCTTGCTTATATTTTTCAATTACATCTGCAACTACTGCATCGAACTTACCTTTTTGGCTAATATATATCAAATCAGGTTTATCTATACGTTGTATCGGTTTATTCGTAGGAATTTGAGTTACAGTCATGTTGTATATATTTCTAAACTCTTCTTCTTCTGTTTTTGCAGTACCCGTCATACCCGATAATTTATTATACATTCTGAAATAGTTTTGGAATGTAATAGATGCCATTGTCTTAGATTCATTTTGAATTTTAACGCCTTCTTTGGCTTCAATAGCTTGGTGTAACCCTTCAGAGAATCGACGGCCTGGCATTGTACGACCTGTGAATTGATCGACAATAAGCACTTCACCGTCATTGACCATGTAGTCTACATCTCGTTGTAGTGTTACATGAGCTCGTAATGCAGTATTAATGTGACTAATAATATCAACGTTTTTCACATCATACAGGTTATCAATTTTAAACATACGTTCTGCTTTATCGATACCTTGTTCTGTTAATTGAACTGCTTTTGTTTTCTCATCGAAATTATAGTCATCTTCACTTTTTAGCATTTTTGCGAAAACATTTGCTTGTGTATAAAGAGAAGTAGATTTCTCTGCTTCACCCGAAATTATTAATGGTGTACGTGCTTCATCGATTAAAATAGAGTCAACTTCATCAATAATAGCAAAGTTTAATGGTCTCATAACTCGCTCTTCTGCATAGTTCACCATGTTATCACGCAAGTAGTCAAAACCTAGCTCATTATTTGTACAATAAGTAATATCACATGCATAAGCTTCTCTTTTTTCATTTGTTGTTTTACTGTTTAAATTTAAACCAACAGATAGGCCAAGAAACTCGTATAACTCAGCCATTTCCTGGCTTTGAACACTAGATAAGTATTCATTGACCGTAATAACGTGTACGCCACGTCCTGTTAAAGCATTTAGATAAACTGGCATCGTTGCTGTTAATGTTTTACCTTCACCAGTTCTCATTTCTGAAATATCGCCACCATGAATTGCGATACCGCCCATAACTTGTACTTTATACGGACTCATATTGAATACACGTTTTGCCCCTTCTCGTACGATTGCAAAAGCTTCTGGTAAAATATCATCTAATATTTTATTTTGTTTTTTTATATCTTCTTCAGCTTGTAATTGTTCTTGAAATGCTTTTGTTTTCCCTTTAATTTCTTCATCAGTTAATATCGACATATCCTCTTCTAATGCAAGAACTTTGTCGGCTAATTTACCAAGGCGTTTTATTTCTTTTTTATTGCCATCTGCAATTTTTGATAAAAAACCCATTTTGTTCGCTCCTTTAGCTTAATAACTCTTAGCTTACAACAACTTATATTATCATTAATAAGCTTAAATTTACACTTATTGATTTCAGTATATTTATTAATTCTGATATCAAACATAAACTTTAGTTATTTTTTAATTCGTCTTTGAAACCTTCTTCACTAAAAATATACACAAATACATGTACAACTTTCAAATTATTTTATAGTAACATAGCAAAAAATGAGCGTCCACGATTTAACATAATCATGAACGCTACTGTTATCTAATATGAAACTAAATCAAAATGTTATTCAGTTGTTTCAATCAGTCCATATTTGCCATCTTTTCTTTTATAAACAATGCTTGTTCCATCTGTTTCTCGATCTGTAAAAATGAAGAAATCATGCCCTAATAAATCCATTTGCAATACTGCTTCCTCTGAATCCATAGGTTTCAAGCTGAAATTTTTAGCACGAATGATTTCGATTTCATTTTCAGAATCGTCATTTTGAATTTCTACTGCTTCATTTTCTTCTGGTAGTGATGCAAATGCTTCTTGCTCACCACGATTTCTATTTCTACGATTTACACGTGTTTTGTATTTTCTAACTTGTCTTTCAAGTTTGCTATTAATTAGGTCAACGCCTGCATACAAATCATCGTTACTTTCTTCAGCTCGTAATGTAACGTTTTTCAATGGAATAGTTACTTCTATTTTAGTAGCTGAGTTATGGTATGTTTTTACTTTAACGTGTGCAGTTGCATTTGGAACATCGTTAAAATAACGTTCAAGTTTACCAATTTTCTCCTCAATATAGTTGCGAATCGCATCAGTAATAGTGAGGTTCTCCCCGTGAATTTCAAATCTGATCATAATAATCGACTCCTTTAAAACCTCTATATTGGTAATATTGCTTACTCTTATAATACCACTTTTATGTTATCGTGCAAACGTAAACACATCGAATTTTCTGATTTTTCTAATAAGTAGTATTGATGATGCATTATGAACCGTTAATCCTGTAGTATATATATCATCTACAAGTAATATATTTTTGTTTTTCAAGTCTATATTTTGTACAATTTCAAACGGATTAGTAAGCTCAAAACGATGTAATTTAGCTAATGATGATTGTTTCGGTCTCACTTTTGCTATCAATAAAGATTTGTACGATATACCCATCTGGTCTAAGACACACGTCACAGGATTAAATGTACGTGCTTGGTCTTTTTCTCTCGCTGAAGGTATAGGTACGATATAATCATATTGGGTTTTAGGCAGTTGCATTTGTGCTGCTAACACTTCAGCAAGCGCCACATCTTTCATAAATTTATATTGATGTATTAATTGTTTTACCATGCCTTGATATTGGTAATTACAATAAAGTTGATGCATTAGTTTAAATTTTGACATCAAAAATTTACAGTCTAAGCAAGCTGTTTCAGTAATTGCTAATAGTTTCAAACATCGCGGGCACCGATTTTCTGATGAAAGCTTAGCCTTTTGCCACTGTTCTAAACAACTATCACAGAATTTTGAAGCTTTTTTATAAAATGTCTTAGCATTAAACGGTTCAATATATGTTTCTTGGCACTGTATACATTTAGTCATCTATCCACCCTTTTTCACGGGCCAATTGATTCATACGCTTAATATTTTTACGTGCCTGTAACATTTTAAATGTGATACCTTCATGTAAAAATAAAACAAGCCCACTTGGATTTTCTCTCTTGCGTCCAACTCTCCCTGCTATTTGAATTAATGCATTGGTTGAAAAATTATGACTATTGCAGACTATGACGTCTAAATTAGCCATCGTAAAACCACGTTCTAAGATTGTTGTCGTAAAAACAATTTGATACTTTCCATTTCTTAAGGACTTCACTTTTTCACAGCGATAAACATCATCACTGCAAACATAAGTTATTCTCTTGAATAGATTTTTGTATTGGTTATAAGCTTCCTTCATTAATTTAATATTGTTAAAAAATACAAGTGTATAGCGTTGATTAGTAATTTGCTTTCTTAAAATATTTAATAGTTTTCTTTGTATTTTGTAAGGCTTTAAGTTGAAGTATTTAAAATGAGGTATCGGAAGTGAGTGTCTATGAAAACGTGCAGGTAAGACAATCACATCGCTATAATTCAATCGTTGGAGTAATTTTTTTGATGGCGTAGCAGTCATATAAATGTGGGAACAATGTTTATTTGAAGCGTTTTTAACCGCTTCAAATAAAGAGGAGTCTATGTCTAATGGAAAAGCATCTACTTCATCAACAATAATTAAATTAAAATGCTTTTTGAAGCGATACAACTGATGTATCGTTGCTACAATGAAATGCCCATTATATTTTTGTGCATGCCCTTGGTATAAAACATCAATATCTTCTTGTTGAAAGGCTTCTGCAATTCTCATGCTCACCTCAATAACTACATCCACTCTAGGAGAAACAATAGCAACATTATATCCCTGACTACGTGCATATTGAATAGCTTCAAATATCATCTCCGTCTTACCTGCACCAGTCACGGCATATAATACCTTTGAGCGAAGTGTTTTTATAGCTGCTAAAATTTCATTTGATGCATAGTTTTGTTGTTCCGAAAGATCAAATTGCAATTGATAAGTGCCCGACGAAACCTGATTTTGTGATGCTGTGATGAAAACAGATTGAATATTATCCATTCTTCCCAAATTAATACAATTTCTACAATAAATAATATACTTATTTAAAACTTCTGAATAGTATTTATAGTAATGGCTTGGTTGATTAGTATGACATTGTATGCAATACCACTTATTATTTTTTATAATTATACCTTTTGATACATGACTTATTATTTCATTTGTTAAAAGTGATTTATCTATAATTAATCTACCATAGTATTTTATCGCTCTTTACCTCCAAATAAAGACATGTGGCAACAAAGCCAAACATGTCTTTAGTGTGCAAATATTATTTTGTACGAATAGTACGTCCTACATAACCTAATCCAATCCCACCTGAGCCTAGATGAGCTGCGATTACAGGTCCAAAACTTGAACGATAGATTGGATATTGCGCATATTTTTCTTCTAACTCACGTTGAATCCAATCTGAGTCTTCCGTAATGTCGCCCTCTATAACAAATAATGTTACTTCTTCAAAATCTTTTACTTCTGCAATAACTTTATCAATCATTTTACGTAATGCGCGCTTTTTTGTTCTTACTTTCTCGTCAGGGACTATTTTACCATTATCAAATTTCAATACTGGCTTCATTTTAAGCATTGTACCAATCCATGCTTGTGCGCCTGTGATGCGTCCACTTTTTTGTAGATTTTTTAAGTCATCTACCATTAATACTGCACCAGTATCTTCTCGCATTGCGTATAGCTCATCAATGATTGCTTGTGGTTCATACTCTTGTTCAATCATTTCAATGGCCCTGAGTACATATGCACCTTCAACCATTGCAGCTAATTTTGAATCAAATGTGTAAACATTGATATCTTCTACCATTTCTCCAGCTTGAGTAGCTGTTTGATAACAACCACTAATACCTCCAGATAAGAATACACAAATAACATCTGTATATCCTTCTTCACGTAATTGCTCGAAATTCTCCAAAAAATCTCCAATCGCGGGTTGGCTAGTTGTTGGAATAGTATCCGATGTTTTCATGCGTTTATAAAATTCATCCGTTGATATTGTTGCATTCTCAACAAAATTTTCTCCAGAATCAAAAGTGACACTTAATGGGGCTACTTTTATATTATATTTTTCAATTAATGTTTGAGATAGATAACTCGTTGAATCTGTCAAGACAGCGATTTTCATCATAATCCTCCTCAATTATACTCACAACTATAATACCTTACTTTTGCTTAAAAGAAAATTTATTTTAACATTTAATCTATAATTAAATACAGTGTATAATATTAGTTAATAACTGATTCACTGTAAATAACTAAACGTATAATACATACTCGAGGTGACCAGAATGGATAACACAATCAAAACGATTAAACAAGAACATACGATTGAAAATATAATCAGTAAATCGCGTTTTATAGCGCATATTAAACCTGTTGAAACAGAAGATGAAGCAAAAGATTTTATTTCAGCTATCAAAGCAGAACATAAAGAAGCTAACCATAACTGTTCGGCATACACAATTGGTGATCAAATGAATATTCAAAAAGCAAACGATGACGGTGAACCAAGTGGTACAGCGGGCGTGCCAATGTTAGAAATTCTTAAAAAGCTTGAGATCCATAATGCATGTGTGGTGGTTACACGTTACTTCGGTGGAATTAAACTAGGCGGTGGTGGCTTAATCCGCGCTTATAGTGGTGCTGTGAGAGATGTCATATTTGATATCGGACGTGTCGCTTTACGCCCTGCTATACCTACTACTGTAACTATAGGCTATGATTTAACTGGTAAATTTGAATACGAGTTAGAAAGTACGCCTTTCTTATTGCGAGAGCAAACCTACACAGACAAAGTAAGTTATAGCATTGATGTTGTAGCTTCCGATTACGATACCTTTCTAACATTTTTAAATCGCACTACTTCAGGTAATTATAATTTAATTGAGGGTGAAACAGTTCGTCTGCCTTTCGATATCCCTACAAATTAACGTTTTGTGATGTTAAATTAGCTTTCATTTAATATATTACCTTACATTTTAAACATAAAAAATGCACCTCCTATAATATGGAGGTGCATTTCTATAACTATGATTAATATTTTATAATATTATTTGTGATAATCGTCATGCTGTTCTTTATTTTCAATTAATTTTAATAATGGTCGATAATCATCATCAATCAGTCCTGTAAATTCGACGATAAGTTCAATTGTGATTAAAATCAAAATAAACATCATGAGTACGCCCCACGGTTGAGATAGATATAATATTATACTAGCAAGACTAAACAATAATGCTATAGAATATATTAATAATACAGTTTGACGATGTGAATAGCCAAGTTCTAAAAATTTATGATGGAGATGCGATTTATCAGCTTGCATAATATGCTGACCTTTCTTCACACGACGAATCATGGCAAACAGTGTATCAATAAATGGTACAGCTAAAATTACAATCGGGAAGAATAAAGATACAAAGGTAATATTTTTAAATCCGAGCAGTGATAAGAAGCCTACGATAAAACCGACTAGCAAAGCACCACTATCGCCTAAAAAGATTTTTGCTGGATGAAAATTAAAGAATAAGAATCCTAGAAGCGCCCCAATCAAAACACTGCAGATCATCATAATAAATATATTTGCTTGTAAGATGGCGATAAAACCTATCGTCATTAATGCAATCATCGAAACACCGGATGCTAAACCGTCTAGTCCGTCAATTAAATTAATCGCATTAGTAATTGCCACAATCCAAATAACTGTAATTGGTATACCTAGAATACCAAAATGAATCGTTAGTCCAATAGGTAAAGAAATAAAATCAATAGTCACACCATAATAAACAACAACAAGTGCTGCAATTACTTGACCTAATAATTTAATTATTGGTTTCAAATCATAAATATCATCTATGAGTCCAACCAAGTAGATTAACACTGACCCAATAATCAGAGGTTTAACTTCCGTTTCTATAGGATGTCCAAGCCATATCCCTACTAAGAATGATATGAGTATAACAGTTCCACCAAGTACAGATATAGGTTTAGTATGTACTTTTCTAAAATTCGGTTGATCTACAATCCCTAATTTATGTGAAACCTTTATAACTATTGGTGTAAGTATCAAACTGACAATCATTGAAAAAATGATTAATAATAATGTATACATCAGTTCACCTTCATTAATGTAATTCTGTTTTATTTTTGATTTCAAAATCCTAAGTTGAAAATAATTATTTTAAATTAATTGTAAGCTAATCATCATCTAATTTATCGAATCATGCAAATTTGAAAATTAATTGCAGTCGTTATATAGTCAGATATGCTACATAATTCTATAATACCCTATACGCTTTTACTTATACAACTTGAAATGCGATAATTGATAAGTCTCAGGATTATTTCTTAAATATTTAAATTTCAGAGTGAAGCATTGTATATTCACTCAAAAAATTATTCTAACACGAATATTAAGTGAATGTTATAAATTTCTATTTTCATAAAGATGACAAATTGTAAGTTTTCACTTACAATAACAAAGTGCTAATCAAAGAGGAGTGTAAAGTTAAATGTTTGAAGCTATTATTTACAATATTTCTGTTACAGTAGCAGGTATCTATTTATTTCACCGCTTACAGTATTCAGAGAATAAGAACATGGTGTTTTCTAAAGAATATGTTACAGTTTTAATGACCATAGTAGCACTTTTACTATCTGCTTATCCCGTGCCATTATTTAACCAATACACACTTTACTTAACCTTCATACCTATACTCTTCCTAGGTAGATATACGAACGTGTTTTACACTGTGCTTTCAGCATTAATCGTAGGGTTAGTAAATGTTCTAATTGGTGATTATACTATCATTGCCGCTATGATACTTATCGTTATCGCTGTGATTGTTGGTGCTGTTGGCCCATTTTTAAAACAAAATGATATTATTTCACTACAAATTCTTAACGCGATTACACTTGTTATTTTCCTTATTTTATCACTCATAAGCCCATATTACGAAATTACAGAGGTATTGTTCTTAATACCTATATCATTTATATTAATGATTACTTCGTCGATTACATTTGTTGATATTTGGTATTTTTTCTCTTTAGTAAATCGTTATGAAAATGAAGATAAATTTGATTATTTAACAGGTTTAGGTAACGTTAAAGAATTCGACAGACACCTTAATGAAACGACAAGCATTGCTGAAAAAAATAACCAAAGTATCGGGCTGTTACTCATCGATATCGATGGATTTAAAGATGTAAATGATAAATTTTCACATCAATCTGGTGATGCAGTACTAAGACAAGTTGCTCAACTTCTCAAAAACTATGTACCACAAGAATTTAGTATTTATCGTAATGGCGGCGAGGAATTCTCTATCGTTTTATACGATTACACATTAGACCAATGTGTTAAATTAAGTGAGAGTATACGTGGTGGTGTAGAACAATCAACTTTCCATCTACCTAATAAAGAGGTTATTAAATTATCTGTTTCAATAGGTGTGGGTTATTTAACTGCTGATGATTACAAGTCACAACGTAAAGTATTTAAAATAGCAGATGATATGTTGCATATGGCTAAAAATGAAGGTCGTAATCAAGTGATGTTTAATCCTATTGTTAAACTTTAAAACATATCCCTGTTTAATTGTGTCTATATAAGCTCAGTCCATATAACTTACATTAAGCATAATTTATTAGATGTTCCAGCTTAAACTAATTCCCTGGTGCCTCACAACATGACTTATATCAATAAAAAGACAAACACTCAGCAGAGGGTGTTTGTCTTTTTATTGATATGTAAATCCCTATCAAATCTTATCACTACTTAAAATGAACTATACCTCAATTTTGTACAAATATTATGAATCAAACTATCAATTACTTAATTCATAAAAAACTTTAAGCTTTTTTATATTTAGAATTCATCAAATTATTATGACAAACAGTGTTAATATAATGCGGTAATTTCTAACCTTAAAATCTTTAACTAAAACTTTTATTTCTATAAACTGTTATAGTTATACAATTGAGTTTGTTACAATATATAATGGATTATTAAAAAAATATGACGGCGTATGAATTGCTATTGAAAGTTTCAATTGTACACTGTAAACTTTCAATTGTTCTAAAAACTTTTCGGGAGGTGCAAAGCTATGTCAGATTCAATTACGATTATTGATGAGGATAAAGTCATTGATGTCGTGCTTATTGCAGGAAGAATTTTACTTGAAAGTGGCGCTGAAACATACCGTGTTGAAGACACGATGACACGTATAGCTGCGAGTTTTGGTTTAGATGATACATATAGCTTTGTGACATCTACTGCGATCATTTTTTCACTAAATAACCGTACTAATACACGGCTTATTAGAATTCGCGAACGTACAACAGACTTAGAAAAAATTGCTTTGACTAATAGTCTTTCACGAAAAATTTCTAATAATGAACTGAATATAGATCAAGCAAAATCTGAACTGATACATTTGCATCACGCTTCTTTACAATATTCATCCCTAACTAATTTCTTGGCAGCACCGATTGCATGTGGTTTTTTCCTATTTATGTTTGGTGGAATCATCCAAGACTTTATTTTCGCTATCCTCGCTGGAGCAGGCGCTTTTTTAACCTTTAATTATGTACAACGTTACATACAGATTAAATTCTTTTCTGAGTTTATTAGTGCAGCAGTGGTTATTATGATAGCCTCTACTTTCACAAAAATAGGTTGGTCACATAATCAAGATATCATAACCATTGCTGGTGTTATGCCTCTTGTACCAGGCATTTTGATTACTAACGCCATACGTGATTTGATGGCTGGTGAATTACTTGCTGGTATGTCACGTGGTGTTGAAGCGGCATTAACTTCATTTGCAATTGGTGCTGGCGTTGCCATAGTATTATTAATATTTTAAAAAAGGAGTGCTAACATTATGACCATTGTTTATTATTTTTCACAATTTATAATTAGCTTTCTTGCAACAATGCTATTTTCAATTCTGTTCAATGCACCAAGACGCCTCCTTTTAGCTTGTGGTTTTGTAGGCGCAATGGGCTGGATCATATATAAGTTGACGTTTGATGCTGACTTAGGTAAAGTCCTAGCCTCTTTTTTAGGTAGTTTTATCTTAGCTTTAATGAGTCACGTTATGAGTAGACGTTACAAGCGACCAGTAATTATCTTCATTGTACCTGGTATTATTCCACTTGTACCAGGTGGCTTAGCATATGAAGCTACACGATTTTTAGTAAGTAATGAATACACACACGCCGTTAATACATTTTTAGAAGTAACTCTAATTTCAGGGGCAATTGCTTTTGGTATTTTATGTGCAGAGATTATTTATTATATCTATACACGGATAAAACAATATTATGGTAAAATGAATGGCAAAACTTATAAAAAATCTTACAATATGAACAATAGAGCTTAAAGGGGTGTTCTTATGAAACAAGACATAATAGAAAGACTGACAAGATACGTAACTATTGACACACAATCTGATCCAGAATCTAATACAACACCATCTACAGAGAAACAGTGGAATTTATTAAACTTATTAAATGATGAATTGACTGATTTTGGATTAGAGACAGATATCGATGAACAAGGCTACTTATTTGCCACATTAGAAAGTAATGTAGATGCTGATTTACCAACTGTTGGTTTTTTAGCACACGTCGATACATCACCAGACTTTAACGCTACTAATGTCAATCCACAAATAATTGAAGCTTATGATGGCAAACCAATTAAACTTGGAGATACGAGCCGCGTTTTAAGCCAAGATGTTTTTCCAAATATGAAAAATGTCGAAGGTCATACGCTTATGGTTACAGATGGAACTTCATTATTAGGCGCTGATGATAAAGCTGGTGTAGTTGAGATTATGGAAGCTTTAAAATACTTAACTTCACATCCTGAAATTAAACATGGACGTATCCGTGTTGCATTTACGCCAGATGAAGAAATCGGTAGAGGCCCTCATGAATTTGATGTCGAACGCTTTAACGCTAACTTTGCGTACACTATGGATGGTAGTGAATATGGTGAATTACAATATGAAAGCTTTAATGCTGCTGAAGCAATCGTAACTTGTCATGGTGTCAATGTACATCCAGGTTCAGCTAAAGATGCTATGATTAATGCTGTATTATTAGGCCAGCAATTTAATTCATTACTTCCACCAAACGAAGTCCCTGAAAGAACTGAAGGTTATGAAGGTTTTTATCATTTGATGAAAATGAATGGCGACGTTGAAAAAACAACACTTCATTATATTATTCGTGATCACGACAGTAATCAATTTAACTTACGGAAGAAACGTTTAGTCGAAATTAAAAATGATATCAACACGCATTTTGAAGACAATCCTATTGAAATTGAAATCAATGACCAATATTATAATATGGGTGAAAAAATTTCGGCAAATCCACATGTCATTGATATACCAAAACGTGTTTTTACTAAATTAGATATCCCAGCCAATACCGCACCAATTCGTGGAGGTACAGATGGTTCACAACTCTCATATATGGGATTACCTACACCAAATATCTTTACTGGCTGTGATAATTTCCATGGTCCTTTCGAATATGCATCTATTGATGTAATGGAGAAAGCTATTGAAGTTATTATCGGTATTACAGAAGAAGTCGTACAAACATATCAAAAATAATTATATTTATATTAAAATAGGTTACGAGACGTTTACAGACGTCTCGTAACCTTAATTTTTACCATGCTTAACAACATATTTCTCACTAAAATGATAACGGCATAACGAATGAAGTTACCAAAAACTATTTATCATGTCAGTGACTTAAGATACAATCCACAAAGAAAACTAGCAATGCATTTTATTCACTTAAACTATTTGTTTATATCAAATTGCGTTTTCAATAACTTAATCGCTTGGACAGTATAATGTCTAATTTGAATTCCCATTTTAAAATCAGTAAAACTTTCTGGCATTTCTATAAATGTATTAAACATTGCTGTAACACCTATAGATTCAAATAAGTCAAACTTATCATCAGTGGCACAAATTACTATTGATGGTTTATTATATTTTGTAGCTAATTCTGCTAGACGTACCGTTGTTGTTTCAAGTATTTGATCTGCTTCATTTATACCTTCTCCAAAAATAATTAAATCTGCTTGCTCTATTAATGCATCTAAATGTGTTATTTGATCTACGAGTTCATGGCTAGTCATGATTTCTGCATTATAGAGCGCATTTAATACTGCAGCAATGCCACCGCCTGCGCCACCTCTTTGCACTGGGCCAAGCACAAGTCTTAATTCACTTTTGAACATTTCACTTAAATACCAAATTAAGTTATCAATTTCGGCAGCACTTTCACGTGTTACCCCATAAGCTTCATACGTTTGCATTATTTCACTATTCTTACCGTAAATTTTACTATCAAAATCTGACATTAATTGAAAACGTACATTGTTTAAGTTTGGATGTAACCCAGAAATATCAATTTTGCGGATATATTTCAACTTATGACTACCTTGTCGCAAATCAATTTCCTGTGCTTCATCATCGTAAAACTTAGCCCCCAGTGCTTGTAACATACCAGCACCGCCATCAAAGCTACCGATACCACCAAGTGAAATAACAATATGCGTCGCGTCGTTCTCTAAAGCATCTACTATAACTTCTCCCAAACCATAGCTTGTACGTTCATTTATTGGCTTTTGACCTTTTAAAAACAGATTACCCTCAATCACAGTCATACCACTATCTGTGATACCATACACTGCTTCTACCTCTTGCATATCAGCATCATGTGTTGTCATTCTATATTTAGTGCCAGACTGCCAAAGAAAGACAGAATCCATAAGCTCATGACGCCCATTAAATAAAGGAACTTGTACTATGTCTGCTTTTTCAATTTGGCTAGCTACCGCTTCTTCAACATAACGATTCGCTTGATAGCTGGAAATAATTCCATTAAATTCATCCATCGCAACTAAAACTTTCATTTTGTCACCTCTAGTATTTTTATTTTAAATTTTTTAATTGATAAAAGTAAAAAATTAGGTACATAATCACTTTTTCAATTTTTATACATCAGTTCATATATGAATGCCTCATGTTTTGACTATATATGTGTAAACGATAAAATCGTAGTCTACATTTCTTATTCAATTATTTATTATACATGCCAGACGAAAATTTTTCACATTATAAGAAACGCTTGTTAAACGCCTACCTCAATGATAAGCGCTTAACAAGCGTTTAAATCTGTATTTTATTGTCTTTTACTCTTCAGCACTTGCTAATGTTGAAACGTTAATATCTCCGTGACTCGCATTCCAAATCGCTTGTCCCTTAACAAAATAAAATGCTTGTGGCGATTCATGTTTCACACTTGTTTTTTCTTCTATATAATCAGATAATTCTCTTTCTTGTTGTACAATTAAATAGTAACCATCCATATCTCTTTCATATAAAAATTTGTTGAATTGGTCAATTGCATTTGCTGAAATTGGGCATGTTTCGCTATGTTTCAGTACAAATACATATTTATTTTCATTAATAATTTGCTCAAACTGGTCAATCGAACTCAGCTTTATAGCCATTCTATTCACCTCTAAAAATATTTAACACACAGTGATGTTTCAAAAAGTGTGAAATTTACACGATATACACATATCATTGTTTCCAATTATACACAACTCTCTTTTTGTTGTTAACTGTTTATTTAAAATTTTATAACTTTGGTAAAAAACCTTTTTAATTAAAGTCTTCTTTTACATTATTATATTCTTTGTCAAAATCAGCGTCAAACTTCTCTAAATCTTCACCCTTTTTCGGTAAATCTTTAGCGTTGATTGTATCTAATTGTTCGCTAATATCTATCGTTTCTTTTCGAGTTTCATAATAATTTTGTAAGCTGTAATACATTTCTATGGCATTTTTACGTGCATCATTGACATAATTATTTGTAATTGCTGTTTTATTCAAATCTTTAATCTGCTTATCAATTAAAGGCATAATTTGTGTTTCTATAGACTGTTTTACTTTGGTAGTATCCGTTGAGTCCGCTTCTTTTTCAGCCGTGTTTCTCAACTCTTTATTATTTTGCTCTAATTTATGTTTAAAATTATTTACATCTGTTGTCGAACCAGCGTCACTTGCTTTTTGCATATGTGCTTCAACCTGAGATCTATTTTTTTCAAATAACTTAGTATAGTCTAAAATATCTTCATTTGCCTTAACTGCTTGATTACATAAATCAATGAAGTTTTTCAAATCATTAATAGCAGCTTTTTTATCTTTCGCTGATTTTAAATATGTTGATTTTAATTCTTTTGTTTCTTCAGAATCAGCAGGTAGTTTTTTCGCAGCCGCTTCATAATTGTCGAGCTTAGGAACCAATTTACTATTTACTTTATTTTGCAATTCGTTAAATTCTTTTTTGTTTTTGTCTGTCATATCTGTCTTGCTTAAATCATCTAAACGCTTTAAGTGAATATCATCTATGACTTTTTTCAGTTCATTTTCCTTGGATTTTACGTCATTAAGCGTGCTATCAAAGTCTTTAAATTCGGTAGCTCCTTCATTGCCACATGCGCTTAGTGTAATTGAAAAACAAAACAATAAAACAATGCAAATTATTTTTTTCATTTCTGCACTCCTTATCATTCAGTATTATACAGAAACTTATTTAACTTGAAAATGATATGTGATATATTGTTTCAGAATTTACAGTTTAACAGTTCTATCATAACATTGAAAGGCGTGGACAACCTACATGTATTCTCATATCCAACCATTAATAACAGAAGACCATAACAACATTTATCGACAGCAATACCAAGAACTAAGCGATATCCTCTTCAACTTGCTTGATACACCTGTTAAATCAACACATCATCTCGGTGGAACTTCACACTTTAATTATCCAACCGAGCCTATTTTAGATATATTAGTGGGTGTAAATAATTTACATGACATTACATCCTTAGATGAAAAACGTTTGAATTATGAAGGGTTCTACCGCTTACACCATCCATATAAGAAAAAAGTAGTTATGGCACAATTTAATAACTTAATAGAATTAAAACAAGTAGCTCGTTTACATATTATACAAAAGAACTCAAAACTTTATAATGACTATTTGCAAACAAACCTTTTACTCAGTAAAAATGACCATTTAACCACAACATTTGGCGAAGCAAAACAATCTGCTGCAATTACTGCTACAAATATACGTGACTATGAAAACCAGAAGCAGAAACTGTTTGACAATTTAACAAAACATTTAAGTGGCGACATAAAAAGTAATGATATGTAATTAATTAAGCTTAAAAACTGAAATATCAATATAGAAATGAATAACTTAGATTTTTATGAATGTACATATGTATTTTAAGTCATTTTAACTAAATTCCTGTTTACATAGGAAATCTCTTTAATGTTTAATTAAAGTTTTAAAAAATCATGAATATTTTCCTAAGATTTTAGCCAAGCGCACAAATCATTGGTATAATAAATAAATGAATTCAACAAGAAAGGATGTTCTATAGTTGCATAAAGATAACATCTTAAAGGAATTAAAAGCAATTGTACCATCAGAAATTATTAAAATTGATGAACCTTTAAAAAAGTATACATATACACAGACTGGTGGTAAGGCTGATTATTATCTTTCTCCTACCAAAAACGAACATGTTCAAGCCATTGTTCACTATGCCTATACTAAAGATCTTCCTGTGACCTATTTAGGGAACGGTTCTAATATTATTATTCGCGAAGGTGGTATTCGCGGAATTGTTATTAGCTTACTTTCACTTGATTATATCGATGTATCAGATGATGCTATTATTTCTGGTAGTGGCGCAGCAATCATAGATGTTTCACGTACTGCAAGAGATCATGCCCTAACTGGACTTGAATTTGCATGTGGTATCCCTGGTTCCATAGGTGGTGCTGTATTTATGAATGCAGGTGCTTATGGTGGAGAAGTAAAAGATTGTATTGATTATGCACTTTGTGTTAATGATAAAGGCGAATTAATTACATTAACGAATAAAGAGTTGGAATTAGATTATCGTAATAGTATTGTGCAACAAAAACACTTAGTAGTCTTAGAAGCTGCATTTACACTTGCACCTGGCAATCTAGACGAAATACAAGCGACTATGGATGATCTGACTGAGAGAAGAGAAACAAAACAGCCACTAGAATATCCGTCGTGTGGCAGTGTTTTCCAACGTCCTCCTGGCCATTTTGCAGGTAAATTGATTCAAGACTCTGATTTACAAGGTCATCGTATAGGTGGAGTTGAAGTGTCTAAAAAACATGCTGGCTTTATGGTAAATGTTGATAAAGGTACGGCTACTGATTACGAAGATTTGATCCACTACGTTCAAGAAGTTGTAAAAGAAAAATTTGACGTTGATCTCCATCCTGAAGTGAGAATCATTGGAGACCACCCTGTTGATTAATAGGAGTAAAGACTATGATTAATGTATATGGTTCTACAGTAGATAATGAAGCTCGGTGTACACATTATCAAACATCATTAGACATCATTGCGATTAAATTCAAATGTTGTAACAAATACTATCCTTGCTACAAATGTCACAACGAACACGAAAACCATAGCATACAGCGATGGGATTCAGATGAATTTAATGAAAAGGCAATTTTATGTGGCGTTTGTCATCATGAAATGACTATAAATGATTATATGATGATTGAAGCTTGTCCCGAGTGTAATGCACATTTTAACAATCGTTGTAAGTATCACTATCATTTATATTTTTCAGTTTAATTAACCATTTAAAAAACGTGTTACATCTTATTGATTATACAGAAGATGTAACACGTTTTTTTATATTTACAGTTTCTTTGATTTCAAAATCTTAATAAATACACTTTGTTTATTATACTTTCTCTTGATTTTTTGCTTAAAAATAAACAGCACCTCCACAAAAGTTGAAGTTGCTGTTTATTTTAAGTATTAATTTTTATGTACCAAACTATTTCATTTGTTATAACTTCAATTATTAAATTCACAATTTCACCCTTTGATTGATTGCCAATTTTTCAGATAGTCAATTAACGATCTATTTTATCACTAACAAATTGAATGAAGGTCTCTACATCACCTTTTTGAATATTTTTCATAGGCATTGGCCCAATGTTAAATTTAAAATTAATCTTTTCACCATCGTAATTAATTGATTCTATTTCGTTATACGCGATACTTCTATAATAAAATTCACCATTCATATCAACATTCAAGATAACTCTTTCGCTTGTAGCTATAAAAGCACCTTCAAATTCTGAAGAACCTTGTATAGAATATTCTATTGTTCCTAATACATTAGGTCCCTTTTTCTCAGTTGGATATAAATCATTTGGATTAACATTGTCTAATATCATGTATTTCAATCCCCCTACAATCGTTGTTTTGATTTGTACAAGTTGATGTTAGAGGTCTGTTTTCTAAAAATCACTTGTATTCGTTCCCTTATTATAACATTCCTGCCTTAAAGTTTAATAATATATTGATTTCACTTAAAATCAATATAATACGCATATTCAATTATCAATTTCAGTATTGTTATAAATCTGATTTAACTCAGCAATACTATTACTTCTTAATAGTACATTAGACTGGCTTCGTAAATTGAAAAGAGAGCCTGGTATACTCCAGACTCTCTTTTTAGACGTGCCCCCACAAATGACATCCTTTAACTTTATTTTTCTAAAGCTTTCTCAACTTCTTCAATTTGTTTAATTGCTGTTGTTGTAGAACCACTTGCAAAGTACCAAAGTTTAGGATCTAGCTCATACACTTTGTTATCTTTAATTGCATCTACATCTTTAATTACATCATTACCTAATGCGTTTTTAGCTGTTGATTTGCCACCAATTGCTTGTCCACGGTCCATTGCAAAGATAATACTCGGATTTTTCTCTGCTACATATTCATTAGTGACATTTTGACCATGTTTACTATTTTTAATATTATCATCAGCTGGTGTGAAGCCCATTGTATCGAATATCATTGAACCAAAACGTTCACCTGATCCAAATGTTGATAATTCACCTTCATTTACTAATAAGAATAATGCTTTGTTATCTTTTAAATCTTTTGTTTTATCTTTGATACCAGCAATTTTATCATCTAATTTTTTAGTTAGTGATTTTGCTTTGTCTTCTTTATCATAAATTTTACCTAAAGTTTCAGTATTCTTTTTCAATGAATTCACTTCATCTTTATCGTCTACACCAATGTAAACTACTTTTGCATCTGGTGCAGCTTTTTTAAATTCATCTAGATTTTTTTGATTCGCTGTACGTCCAGAAATATAGATAACTTCTGGTTTAGCTTCAGCAACTTTATCGAAATTAACTTCTTTTAGACTTCCAGTATTTAAATATTTTTCATCTTTGAAATCACTTAAGAAATCTGGCAATGATTTATTACCTTCACCTTTAGGAAGTGCTTTAACTTTATCTTCAAGTCCCATTTCTTTCATTGTATCTAATGTCCCATAATCAAAAACAACTGCATTTTTTGGGTTTTTAGGAACTTCTACAGTTTCCTTAACTGTTTTAGCATCACTACCATCACGTTTCTCTCCACTTGCTTGATAGTTATTTTCAACCTTTACAGTTTTATTTGAACTTTCACCCTTTGAATCAGCTTCTGAATTCTTTTTATCGTCTGATCCGCCATTACTACATGCTACTAATAAAAACATTAACCCTACTAATAATAATAAACCTAATTTTTTCATGTACTTAACTCCTCCTGGATTTCTAAATGATGTATTCCTTTTTATGTCCCTAAAAGTTAACAACGTTACAGTTGCATCACTCCCCTCAAAGTCACTATTAATTACATTGAATGTGCCAATACTAAATCTTGATGTGCTGTTAACTCATCGTAATAAACACATATACGTTGCCCACGAATTTCTTCAATTCTGACATCCATATCATATAATGTTTTTAACACATCTGTTTGTATAACATCATTTTTCGTACTTGCTTTTACAAGTTGACCGTCTTTTAATGCGATGATGTCATCCGAATAGCAAGATGCAAAGTTAATATCATGAATCACAACGACTATCGTTTTGTTCAAGTCTTGTGCGAGCCTACGCAGTGTTTGCATAATCTGAACCGAATGTTTCATATCAAGATTATTCAATGGCTCATCTAATAATATGTATTCCGTATCTTGAGCAATCGTCATGGCTACATAAGCTCGTTGACGTTGGCCTCCAGAGAGTGTTTTTAAATAGCGATCTCTTATTTCATTTAATTGTAATAGATCTAATGCATATTCAACTTGATCTCTATCTTCTTGCTTTAATCGACCTTTTGAATGTGGAAAACGTCCAAATTCCACAAGTTCTTCAACAGTGATATTTAATTCTGTATGATTAGATTGTTTTAAAATTGCTAATTTTTTAGCTAAATCATTACTTTTATAATCTGCAATTAATTTTCCTTCAATTTCAATCGTACCTGTTTCAAAATCTATCAACCTTGTTATAGTTGACAGGAGTGTACTCTTCCCTGCACCATTTGGACCTATCATGGTTGTCAACTTCCCTTTGTTGATTTCAACGTTTATATTCTGCAAAATCGCTTTATCTTGTATCGTCTTATTAAGGCCTTGAACTTTGATCAATGCGCATGTCTCCTTTTTATTAACAGATAAATGAAGTAACTTCCACCCACTAAATCAATGATTATGCTAACTTGTGTAGTTGCTTCAAAGAAATTTTCAACGACTGCTTGCGCTAAGATTAAACTTAACCAACTAATACAAATCGTTGCTGGCAAAATATACTTATGTTGATATGTTTTCATTAATTCATGTGCTAAATTGACTGTTAGTAATCCTAAGAATGTGATAGGGCCAACTAAAGCTGTTGAAATTGATACCAATACAGACACTAGAATTAATAATAATCGTGTTAAAGTTTTATATGATATACCTAAGTTAATCGCTTGGTCTCGACCTAATAACAGTACATCTAAATACGGTATTGCATAAATCGTAATTAGGATAAGAATAATAAGTATAATACCACATAGGGTTACGAGCTTACTGTTAGAAGCATCAAAGTTTGCAAACATTGCACTTTGGACTGCTAAGAAATCTTCTGGATTTATAATTAATTCTAAAAAACCTGTAATACTTCTAAAAAAAGTTCCTAAAATGATACCAACCAGTAATATGAAATACACTGATACATCGCCAATTCTAAAAATACCTTGGAATAGTAATAAAGAAAATCCAATCATAACTATTAAAGAAATTAAAAAGCTTAAGTATATATCTGTAACAAATACTGATTGTACACCGAATACAAATACAATAAGAACTTTTACAAACATATAAATTGCATCTAATCCCATAATAGAAGGTGTTAGTAACCTATTGGTCGTAATTGCTTGGAAAATAACTACAGATGCTGCTATTGCACCACCTACTAAAACCATAAGTATGAGCTTTCTCAAGCGACTAGTAAATTGATATCGGAATATTTCAAAATCAATACCTATTACAAGGTAAATCGCTGCTACTATGACTGTACATACAATTAAGATGTACATTTTTGTTTTAGCGCTAATTTGCATAGTTATGTCTTCCTTTCATTAGCAAGATTAAGAAAATAATAGTGCCAAAGACACCAATTGTTAAACCGATATTAATCTCATATGGATAAACAATCAGTCTGCCGACAATGTCTGAAAACATAACAAAAATAGCACCTAACATCGCTGTATGCGGTAAAGCATTTTTCAAATGATCTCCTCTAAAGATCGAGACAATGTTTGGGACTATAAGCCCCAAGAAAGGTAATGTTCCTACAGTCACAACAACTAAAGCTGTAATCGTTGCTGTAATAAATAATCCAATGTTAATAATTCTTTCATAGCTAACACCTAAATTATTACTGAAATCTTTCCCCATTCCTGCGATTGTAAAATGATTCGCAAAAATATATGTAAATATTAGTAACGGAATACTTAAATATAAAATTTCGTACCTTCCACTCGTAATAATCGCAAAATTGCCATTTAACCAGTTACCGATACTTTGAACTGTATTCGTTCTAAGTGCTATAAAAGTTGCAAAACTCGAAACAATACCACCGAGCATGATTCCTAAAAGCGGAATAAAAATAACATCGGTAAATCGAATATATTGAACTAATTTTACAAATAAAAAAGTGCCCGCAATACTCAAGACTACTGCAAAAACTAATTTAATTATGATATTTTCTTGAGGAAAAAATATCATTGATATTAAGATGCCTAGTTTCGCCCATTCCATAGTTCCAGCTGTAGTCGGACTTACAAATTTATTTTGCATCATTTGTTGCATAATCAAGCCAGCAAGTGCTAGCGTACTACCTGATATTAATATACTGACAGTTCTTGGAATTCTACTTGAGACAATAATATTCATTTGCTCTTTAGAAAGTGTGAAAATATCAGTAATAGAAACCTTACTCACGCCTATAAAAAGAGAAAGGATAGTAAGTAATAATAAAATGATAGCTAAAACTATACCATTTAATAAGAATTTCATAATGATGTACCTCTAATCCTTTCATAATTGTGAATTATTCATGATGTTAACCGATGGTTATGATAATCATTATCAGTGGTTATAATAAAATTTTACCATTTTTAAACGTAAATTCAATAGTAATCAGTGATTTAAATAGAATTATTTAATTGTAAACTATATACAAAAATATTAAATTCACTATTTATTAGTTATATTGTTAATACTTGTTTAACTATTTAGTTGAACAGTTTTTCTATCGATTTCTTGTTGAAATATTTAATGGATTAAAACTAACTACTAACACCATATAAAATAAGCCTTCTAAAAGTTAAACTTTTAGAAGGCTTATTGGTTTTATAATAATCATTAGCACACTAGACTGTTCTTATATTTATACTTTGGTTTAGTCTTCGAAAACAAAGTCTTCGTCTTTTAACGCTTCAACGTTTAAAGCTAATGTGTAGCCATCACCTTTTACAGAGAAGAAGTCGTGGTTTTTAGTAGTAGTGTCTAAAGCATTTTCAATGATTGGATTAAATTCACGTTCTTCGAAATATGGATCGAATCCTAAGTTAGACAATGCTTTGTTGCCATTATATCTAACATAGTTAAGTACATCTTCAGATAGACCAATATCATCATAAAGTGAATGCGTATAAGCAACTTCATTTCTATATAAATCTTCTAATAATTTATACATTTCTTGATCTGCTTGTTGTTTTTCACTTTCTGAAAGTTCATTGCGTAAACTTTGTGCATCCATACCAGTAAATACGCCATGAATAGATTCATCCAATAATATTTTACGGATGATTTCTCCAGATGTAGTCATTTTACCTTGTCCTGCAAGATATAATGGGTAATAGAAACCAGAATAGAATAAAAATGTTTCTAAGAATACGCTTGATACACGTGCCATATATTGATCATAAATTGAAGCTTCTTTGCCCCATAATTTATGATAATTATCAATAATTTTATCTGATTTATATTTCAAATGCGGTTCTTCAATAACCCATTTGTCTAATAAATAGTTTGTTTCACTAGAAGGTAGTAATGTAGTAAAAATATGCGAATAACTTTTAGCGTGGATTTGTTCCATCATCGCCATAAATGAATAAACGGCTTTCTTACGTAAATCTGTCGTGTGTAGCATGATAAGCGGCATACCATCGTCTGCTTGATGAGTATCTAAGCCTGTTAATCCTGCTAAAGCTTTTTTAAATGCTTCTTTTTCAGGTTCAGATAATGTCTTCCAGCTTGCAATATCTTTAGATACTTTAAATTCTGTTTCTACCCACATTTGTGAAATATTTTGTCGCC
Source organism: Staphylococcus sp. AS1337 (assembly GCF_051408735.1). Lineage (NCBI taxonomy): Bacteria > Bacillati > Bacillota > Bacilli > Caryophanales > Staphylococcaceae > Staphylococcus > Staphylococcus sp. AS1337. The sequence goes on from NZ_JBOIHZ010000004.1 coordinate 90,855, forward strand.
AAAACATATTAGTCATGTCTTCTTGTGTATTCCAATTAACTGCTTTCATTTAGATAATGTCCCCTATCTAGTAAAAATTTAATTAAAGCAGTGATTTACAGCCTAATCTAATTCTTAGACTAGACTGTTCTATATAATCACTTAACTTGGCTCTTATTGCTAAATTATATTGAACAACTTGTACATTCTTCAACACTCAATAATTTATTTCTAGTGTAATATAAAGATTTTAATCCTTTATGATGTGCATATACATAAAGTCTAGATAGTTCACGTGTAGAAATTTCAGAATTTACATATAAAATTGTAGAAATACCTTGATCCACGTGAGTTTGAATAGTTGAGATTAAATCTATTAATTTCATTTGATCTGTATTAAATGCAGACTTATAGTACCACATTGTCTCTGGTGATAAGAATGGCATTGGATAGAATGTTTCTGCGTTACCATAAGTACGGCGTTCAATTTGGTCAACAATTGGCATAACTGAACTAGTTGCATTTTGTACATATGAAATACTTTGTGTAGGTGCAATTGCTAAACGATATGCATGGAATAGACCATGTGCTTCTACTTCTTTTTGTAAAGCTTTCCAATCTTCAGCTGTTGGAACATCAAAACCTTCAAATAATTTACGAACTTTTTCATATTTCGCTTCAAAAGTTTGAGTTGTATAGAATTCAAAGTACTTACCGTTTGCGTAATCAGATTTTTCGAAGTCTTTATATACTTCTTGTCTTTCTTTAGCAATTTCCATTGAACGTTCAATGGAATAATAGTTCATCATCATAAAGAAAATGTTTGCGAAATCTTTCGCTTCTTCAGATTCATAACCAATTTTATTTTTAGCTAAGTAGCCATGTAGATTCATTACACCTAATCCTACTGAATGTAACTCCCTATTAGCTTTTCTAACACCAGGTGCATTCTGAATATCCGCTTCATCACTAACAACCGTTAAAGCATCCATACCAGTGTGTACTGAGTCTTTGAATTTACCTGATTCCATAACATTAACAATATTTAATGAACCTAGATTACATGAGATGTCACGTTTAATTTCATCTTCAGTGCCATAATCATTGATAATAGAAGTCTCTTGTAATTGGAAAATTTCAGTACATAAGTTACTCATTTTAATTTGTCCAATGTCAGAGTTAGCATGCACTTTGTTTGCATTATCTTTAAACATTAAATATGGATAACCTGATTGTAATTGTGTTTGTGCAATCATATTCAGCATTTCACGTGCATCTTTTTTCTTTTTATCAACATTTGGGTTAGCAACAAGTTCATCGTAATATTCATCTAAGTTAATATCATCTAAAGTGACACCGTATTCTTTATAAATTGTATGCGGTGCAAACATATGGAAATCTTTGCCTTCTTTTGCAAGATCAAAGAACTTAGATGGCACAATTAATCCTGTTGAAATTGTAGACAAACGTAAATCTTCATCAGCGTTGACTTTTTTCGTATCTAAAAACTCTTCAACATCATAGTGGAAAATATTTAAATAAACTGCACCCGCACCAGGACGTTGTCCAAGTTGATCTGCATAACTAAAGCCGCCTTCAAGTGATTTTGCAACTGGAAGTACGCCTTTGGCAACGCCCTTTATACCTTTAATCGCTTCACCACGTGCGCGTAATTTAGATAAATTAATAGCAACACCGCCACCAATTTTACTTAACTGTTTAGCTGTTGAATCAATGAAATTAATTGAATTCAAGCTGTCATCTGTTTCAAGTAAGAAACAGGATACAAGTTCACCACGACGAGCACGACCAGCATTTAAAAATGTAGGTGTTGCCGGTTGGTAACGTTGTTCAACCATTGCTGAAATAAATTGTTTAGCTGTCGCTTTATGACCATTTGCTAGATATAATGCAACGATTGCTACGTGTTGCTTATAATCTTCTAAATATTGACTTTTATCGTTTGTTTTTAAAGCATAATCTTTGAAAAACTTACTTGCAGACATGTAACTCGCAAATTTAAAAGGGATACTTTTAGCGTAATCTGTTATTTCTATCAAATCTGCTTCTGAGTATTTTGCAAATAAGTCAAAATAGAAATCATTATCAACGAGATAGTGAAGGCGTTCGATTTCAGTATCAAAGTATATAGTCTTGTCTTCTATTTCCTCTAAATATACTGCTAATGCTTCTTGGTCTTTTTCTAAATTGAAAAAGCCATTATCTTTACGTTTAGTAACCTCGTTATTTAACTCAATATGATTGTATTTCTTCTCGTCCATAATCTTCATTGAAATGCCCCACCTTATCTTTAAATTCGCTAATATCATTTTGTGTTCCTTGTACTTCAAATTTCATTAATAAAGGAACTTGATATTTTTCTGATATAGACCGTCCAGCTTTCGCAAAGTTTTGACCCCAATTGCGATTTCCGCTCGCTGCAACGCCTTTTAATAAATTTTTATTTACATCTAAAAATGACTGAACTGGTTGTGGTACTTCGCCAAATCCTATCGTTCCAGTGACCAATATAAATGGTTCTTCAATTTTCTCAGAACAATTACTTTGTGTAATTTCCATCACATTCGTAAGCTCAGTTTTTTTGATGAATCTGCGTACATTGCCAGAAAATGAAAAATAGACAACCTTCATTGGACCACCTTCTTTCTTAATTTAACTAATATTTTATTAATGAAAAATCACAATTATAAAATCGAACTATTTCACTTCGTACTTAAAGAATGATAACTAGTATTAATTTTTTGGAGTGAACCACTATATATAGTAAGCTTGTTATCTATATGTTGGTATGTAAAAAATCATTAATTAAGTATTTATGCTTGATTTGTCATTATTAAACGCTCTTAATAGTGTTATTTTACTTAAAATTTGGTTTATTATAAATAAAGTGACCAGGCATATAAAACACAATATATTGTGTTTTGTTCTAATCATCAATACTATATTATGTGTTTCATTATACATAATTCAGAACCTTATTTAAAGGCCTTTGTTTTTGACAAAATATTGAAGAGCAGAGGTAAATGGCACCAATTCAACTTTAAACTGCTATTTTTGATTACAAAAAATTTTTTTTCTGAATTTAAGGTTTTTTCATTTGCTTTTTTTGAAAACCTTGTAACACTTGATTTAGCGTGGTTTAGGTATTAACCCCCTTCACGTTGCCCACAACACATATCACACAAACTATAAATTCTATTTAGATAAATTGTAAATTACCATACCAAGAACAGAACGTTTGTTCCCCTTTTATAATCATAATATAGTTACTTCAGACTTTCAAGGATATATACATATTCTAGAAATATATGCTAATATAGATACGTTAAAATCTAATAATTGAGGCGATAACTGTGAACCCTAAAGTTAAAGGTATCATTGCTATCCTTATTTCAGCAGTTGGTTTTAGCTTTATGTCTGTATTTTTCAGATTAGCTGGTGACTTACCTGTATTTCAAAAATCTCTTGCTCGAAATCTAGTTGCGATGTTTATACCACTTTATTTTATTTTCAAATATAAACAACCCCTATTTGGCAAACTTAGTAGCCAACCACTTTTGATTTCTCGTTCAACATTAGGTTTAATTGGTGTTTTGTTAAATATTTACGCGATAGATCATATGATTTTGAGTGATGCTGATACATTGATGAAGTTAAATCCATTTTGGACTATTTTACTGAGTTTAATATTCTTGCATGAAAAAGTTCGTAACTATCAATTCATTGCAATGATTGTAGCTATTATTGGTATGCTTTTTGTAGTCAAACCAGAATTTTCATCATCTATGATACCTGCCGTGATTGGTTTACTCTCTGGTATATTTGCTGCCAGTGCCTATACATGTGTAAGAGCGCTTAGCACTCGTGAAGCACCATATACTATCGTTTTTTATTTTTCATTCTTTTCAATTATAGTACTCATCCCGTTTACTATATTTACATTTGAACCCATGACTATGATACAAGTATTCTATTTGATTGGTGCTGGACTATCAGCTGCTGCTGGTCAAATTGGAATTACCCTTGCTTATAGCTACGCGCCTGCCAAAGATATTTCCATATTTACTTATGCGTCTATTATATTTACTGCATTCTTTGGATTTATCTTGTTCGGAGAATCACCAGATTTTTATGCCGTATTAGGTTATATCATAATCATTAGCTCTAGTTACTATATGTTTGAAAAAGCAAGACGCCAACCGCTAACAATTCAAAAGGAAGAACAAAAACCATAACATTAAAGGAGAGAACGATAATGACAGAAGGACGTAATAAAGAAGAGTTACAAGATATCACATTACTTGGTAATCAAAACAATAAATATAAATTTGATTACGACCCAACAGTCTTAGAATCGTTTGACAACAAACATCCAGGTCGTGACTATTTTGTAAAATTTAATTGTCCAGAATTCACATCACTATGCCCTATCACTGGTCAACCTGATTTCGCGACAATATATATATCTTATATACCAAACATTAAAATGGTTGAATCTAAATCTCTAAAACTCTATTTATTTAGTTTTAGAAATCACGGCGATTTCCATGAAGATTGTATGAATATCATTATGAACGATTTAATTGAATTGATGGATCCTCATTATATTGAAGTTTGGGGGAAATTTACACCTCGTGGTGGTATTTCCATAGATCCATACACAAACTATGGTCGCCCAGATTCTAAATATGAAAAAATGGCTGAACATCGTCTAATGAATCACGATTTATATCCTGAAAAAATAGATAATCGCTAAATCCTCAACATATATAAATGAACAAAGCTGAAGCATGATTATTTCAACTTTGTTCATTTATTTTTTTATACATTTTTATTAATAATTAACTGATGATTCTTTAAATTTAGTACAGCTCATATATACACTTGTTATTTTTGCGGAAACAGTATAAAATAAATCCAACCGTTTAAGGGGAGGGAAATTATGAAAAAAATTGATTACACACATGAAGAAATCATGAAAAGCATTCCAAACAAAGGTTTCTTCGGACATCCAAAAGGACTAAGTACACTATTTTTCACTGAATTCTGGGAGAGGTTCAGTTATTATGGTATGAAAGCCATATTAATCTATTATTTGTATTACAGCGTTGCTGAGGGCGGCTTTGGATTAAATCAAGCTGTAGCCATGCAAATCGTAGCCATATACGGAACACTGATTTATATGTCAGGTGCGATTGGCGGTTGGATTGCAGATAGGATTACTGGTACGCAAAACGCCGTCTTCTACGGTGGCTTCTTGATTATGATTGGGCATATTTTATTATCTTTACCAAATAATTTAACATTGGCCATGATTGCATTAGCAGTCATCATTGCTGGTACTGGATTGTTAAAACCCAATATTTCTACTACTGTAGGCGAATTATATGATCGCAATGATGTAAGAAGAGATGCAGCATTCACACTATTTTATATGGGAATAAATTTAGGGAGTTTACTTGCACCATTACTTACAGGCTATTTACAAACTAGAATTGGTTTCCACGCTGGCTTCTTAGCTGCTGCAATTGGTATGTTCTTTGGTTTAGTTGTCTTCGCACTAAAACGTAAGAAAAATTTAGGGTTTGCTGGACGTAACGTCCCTAATCCATTAACAAAACCAGAACTTAAGAAATTCTCTTATATTTCTGTCGGTTTCATTGTATTATTCTTAGTTTATTTATTAATTTTACATTTTTTCAACGCACTGACGCTTGAAAACTTCAGTTTCTTAATTACTATTTTAGGTATCGTGCTACCAATCTATATATTTATTGTTATGATAGCTAGTAAAGATGTAACTAAAGATGAACGTTCACGAGTATATAGTTACGTACCACTGTACATAACATCTGTAGCTTTTTGGATGATCCAAGAACAAGGATCAACTATTTTAGCAACATTTGCAGATAAAAAAACACAATTAGAAATGTCAGTACTTACGAATGGGTTATTCGATTTTACAATCCCAGCAGCTTGGGCACAGTCATTAAACCCTATTTTCATCGTTGTATTAGCTCCTCTATTTGCAACATTATGGATGAAATTAGGTAAACATAACCCACCTACTGTCTATAAATTTGCCTTTGGTGCGATTATTGCAGGTCTATCATATCTAGTCATGATTATTCCATTAGCGAGTGGTCAAGAGTTAATCAATCCATTGTGGCTTGTACTGAGTTTCTTATTGATAACAATCGGTGAACTTTGTATCTCACCTGTTGGTTTATCGACAACTACAAAATTAGCACCTATTACATTCACGGCACGTATGATGAGTCTATGGATGTTAAGTAATGCAACTGCACAAGGACTCAACGCGCAACTTGTAGTAGTCTATACAAAGATGAACCAAAGTGATTACTTTATGTATTCAGGCTTAGTTGCAGTAGTGATTGGTATTCTATTATTGCTGATATCACCAAAAGTAAAACGAGCAATGAAAGGTGTTTATTAAGCTTCAGTCAAAAATTTTATATTTATAGTTAATCAAAGTGGTGCTTAATTGTGCCACTTTTTTAATTCATTTTATTTCGGTAGCCTGAAATTAAAAAATAAAAATATACAGTTAATTAATTATCGGAATATTTAGAATATTGTTATTATGAGAATATTATTGCAATTTAATTTTATTAAGCGTAAAATCTTTTCTATACATTTTTATTGGGAGCAAGAAAGGACGGGAATGTTTTATGCAAGATAAATACACATCTCAAGAACAAACAGTAGCAACTATTCCCCAAAAAGGTTTTTTTGGACATCCTAAGGGATTAGGCGTACTATTCTTCGTAGAATTTTGGGAAAGATTTAGTTACTATGGCATGCGCGCATTGCTTATTTTTTACATGTATTTCGCTATTAAAGATGGCGGATTAGGCATGGACAAAGGTACGGCACAATCCGTTATGGCCGTTTATGGTGCATTAATTTATATGACATCAGTACTTGGAGGTTGGATTTCAGATAGAATTACAGGTACTCGAAAAGCTACGTTTTATGGTGGCGTATTAATTATCATCGGACATATATTCTTAAGTTTACCTTTAGATATCGTTGGCCTATTTATTTCTATGTTCTTTATTATAGTAGGTTCTGGGCTAATGAAACCAAGCATTTCTAATATTGTTGGCCGTTTATATCCAGAAAATGACACACGTATTGATGCAGGCTTTGTTATTTTCTACATGTCAGTTAACTTAGGTGGTTTACTTTCACCATTAATTTTAGATCAATTTGTACATACAGGTAATTTCCATGCTGGTTTCTTAATAGCTGCTGTTGGTATGGCGCTAGGCTTAGTTTGGTACATGATTTTCAATAAAAAAAATATTGGTGCTGTCGGTATCAAACCTACTAATCCATTAAATCAACAAGAAAAGAAAAAATACGGCTTAATCTTTGCAGTTGCCATCATTGTTATTGCAGCCGTATTAATTATTACAGGTCTAACAGGTACATTGTCATTTAACATTGTGAGTACAACTGTCTTGATACTTGGCGTAGCGTTACCTATTATTTACTTTACGCTGATGATCCGTAGTAAAGAAGTAACAGATGATGAACGTTCTCGAGTTATATCCTTTATACCCTTATTTATTTTGGGGGTATTATTCTGGTCTATTCAAGAGCAAGGTGCAAATGTGCTAAACTTATTTGCTTTTGAAAGTAGTGATATGAAACTAAATATCTTTGGTTGGACGACGGACTTTGGTCCAACCCTATTCCAATCTATTAATCCACTATTCATTGTCTTACTAGCTCCTGTTGTGTCGCTTATATGGGCAAAAATGGCTCGACGTCAACCTAGCTTAGCTACAAAATTTGTATTAGGTGCATCCCTAGCCGGCGCTTCATACATCATGATAGGGTTAATAGGTCATAGCTCTGACGGTTCGATGATTAGTGTTAATTGGGTCATTCTTTCTTACATCATTTGTGTCATAGGTGAATTATGCTTATCACCTACCGGCAACAGTGCCGCTGTTAAATTAGCGCCTAAAGCATTTAACACGCAAATGATGAGTTTATGGTTATTAACAAATGCCTGTGCACAAGCTATTAATGGTACATTGGTTAAACTAATTGAACCACTTGGTTATAAAAACTACTTCCTATTCTTAGGGGTAATTGCCATCGTAATCAGTCTTGTCGTTCTTGCATTTGTACCGAAAATTGTCAAAGGTATGAGAGGCATTAAGTAAATTCAATATAGATGTAAATGATGCTGTAGCAATAAAGTCCCACTACTTTATAGCACTACTTTGTCATTTATGACAATTAGTAGTGCTTATGCATGAGCTTTTGCTCAAGTATTCCTTAATAGCCGTTCAGTTCTAATCATCTTTACTGGGTTGGGATGTCGAAATCTTTTTAATAAATGAGATTGCGACGTCCCAACCTTTTTATTACAACTAACTAGACTGTCATTAAGCCTTTATACTTTACACTTACCTAATCGTCTACAATAATAACCAACTATTACTTTCTCCACATTAACCAATAACATATTAAACACTATAATAGCTTATACATAATAGCCAACTTAATATGTCATCTCGTCCCTAGTTCATATTATAGCTATTTCCTGATATTTGCTTACTAGACGTTTAACGTCTATAATTTAATCCCTATAGTTTATGTATTTATTTTATAAGAGAATCGGGTACATAATAGAATAGCAAGCAAAATAAAAAGAAATATGGTGAATAGATTGACTAAAACAAAATACAAACACGGTGTGTTATTTTACCATGAACACTCAGGCATAAAAGATATCTATAGAGGTTTAGGAGATGTGGCCTCTTCTTTAACAACATTTTGTAAACATTTATCTATCCAATTAAGTGAAAATGAAGGTGACATCATCACTTTCTGTGAAAAGATAAAAGATCAAAGCTATAGTGATGACGTTGATATTATATTTATTTTAGGTGGAGATGGTACAGTAAACGAGTTAGTCAATGGCATCATGCAAAGTGAATTAAATATTCCAATAGGCATTATTCCTGGTGGTACTTTTAACGACTTTGTAAAAACACTTAACCTTAGTCCACGTCATAAAATTGCGAGTCAACAACTTATTAGTTCAGAATTGTGCTCCTATGACGTAATGAAAATAAATGACCAATATGCATTAAATTTTGCTGGGTTAGGTCTGATTGTCCAAAATGCAGAAAATGTGCAAAATGGGAATAAAGACGTTTTCGGGAAACTGAGCTATGTCGGTTCTACTGTTAAAACATTACTCAATCCAGAGCACTTTGACTTTAGTTTGACCGTAGACGGTAAAGAGATTGATGGTAACACTGCTATGCTTGTTGTAGCGAACGGACCATTTATAGGAGGTAGTCGTATACCTTTAACTGACCTTTCACCAAATGATGGTTATTTAAATATATTTGTCTTTGAAGAACATAGTTCAAGTGTCTTAAGCGACATCTTTAAACAACGCGATAGTATGAATTGGAACAATATGACTGATGGTATTAAACACATACTTGCTAAAAATATTACAATTGAAACAACGCCTCACATGAAAGTAGATATTGACGGTGAAATCGCCTTAAAAACACCACTTAATATCGAAGTTATACCTAATGCAATCAATATACTCACATTACCAGAATCAAATACAGACACACAATCTGATGATGTTTAACTAAAACAACTTATCAAGATAATAAATTAAAGGGACCGGGACACAAACCTGATTTTACTAAAAAGGTTTCGATGTCCCACCTCGGCAAGGATGACTAGAGTCAAAAAAGCTTTTATTTATAGCTTTTTTAATTCAGTCAGCTACTGCCTATACAATGATAGAGGCTGGGACATTATTTATGTCCCAGCCTCTAAATTAATAACTAAATATTATATTCACTATCACCTAAGAAATATTGCTCAACATCTTTCCAATTATTAACGCGCGTGAATCTATCATCATTGATATTATGCGTTGCTGTGTACATAATTGGCGTACCTGTAAAAATACTTAATTGTCTCGGATTATCATCTATTAAATAATCGGCATTAACGATATCTTTACGACCACAAAAAACAAAATGTTGAGGATCTAAAAATGGGAAGTATTCTCTTAGCCAATGATATTTATCATGGAATGATGTTGGTACGTCCATTGCTGCAGTTGCAATAAATACATCATAGTGTTCGGTTAATTTTTTAACCACATCTTGTGCGTCTGTCATCACCTTTAATTTTTTGAAAAAACCAGGCTCACGCAAAATTTCAGTTAGTAATCCATCATGCTCAGGCATCGCATGTCTTAATTTAATACCATCTAACATATCAATCGTAATCCCTAAATCCGTACGATTATTTACATCTTCAATTAATGCACCCACTGTATCAGCAAGTACCTCATCCATATCAATCGCTATTGATTTTCTAGTCATGTACTACTCTACTCCCTTTTCCTACTTAATATACTTTAATTTGTAACGTACTATATACACGTAACAAATCTATCCCTATATACCTCAATTATAGCAAAACACGTTCAACTAAACCAAAATTGAACATAGCATTAATATAATCATCTTCAAGTAATTTACTAGGCCAATAGGATAGCCATATAATAAACACCCTACTTATATTAATCAAATGATAAACTTTGTATCGTTGAACGTTCATTAAGAATTATTTTTAGAAGTTAAACTCTTTAAGTACTTCTATCATTTTTGCATTTTGCTCTGGGAATCCAATTGTAATACGCACCCCTTTAGGAAACTCTCTTGTAATGCATCCTACATTTAGCAATGCTTCATACAAATCGTGTGGTTTATCTGTTTGCACATAAATAAAATTCGTTTGACTAGGATAAAACGCATCACTTTGAGATAATTCAAAGAATTTTGCTCTCTCTTGAGCATTGCGATCACGTATAGAAGCTAAATAGGATTGATCTTCTAATGCAGCTAATGCAGCATATTCTGATAGACGGCCAACATTAAATGGTGGACGTATAATGTTGTACTTTTCAATAGCTTCTTTAGCGGCTACAACATATCCAATACGCATACCCGCTAAACCATATGCTTTTGAAAATGTACGTAATAAAAAGGCATTTGCAAATTGTTGTTGTAATGCTAACGTATTTGGAAAATCATCGGCAGTTACAAATTCAACATATGCTTCATCAATAATAACCGGTATATCACTCGGTACACGTTCTAAAAAGCGCTGTAATTCATCATGTGAAAAATAAGTTCCCGTTGGATTGTTTGGATTACATAGCCAAACTAACTTAGTATTTTCATCAATTTCCGATAAAATACCTTCTAAATCAAAATGACCTTCTTGGAGTGGCACTTGTGTTACGTTTGCAGATTCTACAATCGCATTATGATAATATTGTCCAAATGTCATTTCACTTGTCACAATTTTATCTCCAGCAGTCAGTACTGCACGTGAAATCATTAAGATAACTTCATCTAAACCAGCACCGAATAATATACGTGATGCGTCTACGTTTAAATGTTTGCTTATTGCTTCTTTTAATAATGGAGAACCCGTCTCAGGGTAAAATTGTAGCTCATCTAAATGTGCTTGAATTGCCTCATTAACTTTTGGTGTTGGACCATATAAATTCTCATTAGAAGCTAATTTATATAACTCACCTTCAATTCCGTATTGTTCTTTTAACGCTCGAGGCGATAGTCCTGGTTCGTAAGCTGATAATTGTTCAATTTGTTTCTTCATAGTTGCTTCGGTCCTCCTTAAATTTACAGAAATTTCAAAACTTAGTAACTATTATAAACCTTATAACAGACTAAAATCAATGTATCATTATAGTCTCCATTATTTATAAGGAAAAAATATGAGACCAAATAATTTAGTATTATATTTCATACTAAGTTAGCAGTCTCATATTATTTTATTAATATTTATTTATCGATTAAATTATGTTCCTCTAAATAATTTTTTGCAACATTATATGGGTCTTTCTTTTTCACTGTTACATCATAATTCATAGCCTGCATATCTTCGTCTGAAATTTTCCCAGCTAAGCGATTTAGTGGTTTTTTAATTTCAGGGTGTTCTTTCAGATAAGATGTTTTAAACATAGGCGCTCCTTGATAAGGAGGGAACACATGCTTATCATCTTCCAACACAACCATATCATATTGTTTTAATTCGGCATCCGTTGAGTAAGCATCAATCAGATTAATATCTCCATTCTCTATCGCTTGATAACGTAGTTTTGGTTCCATTGTTTTCACATCACCTACATCTAGATTGTAGGCTTTTTTAACAGCTGGATAGCCATCTCCACGATCATTAAATTCCAATGTAAAGCCTGGTTTAATCTCATCGCTCACCTTATTCAAATCTCCAATTGTTTTGATGCTATGTTTTTCAGCAAAATCTTTTTTCACCGCTAATGCATACGTATTATTGTATTTCATAGGTTTCAACATCGTCATATCATATTTATCTTCCAAACTAGATTTCGCTTGATTATATACTTTTGCTTCTTGCTTAGATTTTAAATCTTCTTTAGTTAATTCACCTAATACAGTGCCAGTGAATTCTAAATAGCCATCGATATCATCAGATTTTAGAGCATTAAAAAGAAATGAAGTTTTACCCATACCATCTTTAACCTCTACTGTATTATTCGTATCTTCCTCAATTAATATTTTATACATATTAGTTATTACAGATGGCTCTGAACCTAATTTCCCAGCTAAAACAATTTTGTCACCTTTTTGAGCTAACAATGGTGCAATAATTACTAACAATAAAATAATAACAATCGCACTGAGTGACACCAAAAGTTTTTTATATGATAGCTTTTGCATAAAACGTAACACTAAATCGAATAAAATAGCTAATAATGCCGCTGGGATGGCACCAATTAAAATAAGTGATGAATCATTTCTATCAATTCCTAATAAAATTAAATCACCTAAACCGCCAGCACCAATAAGCGCAGCTAATGTTGCTGTACCAATAATTAATACCATTGCCGTACGAATACCTGCCATAATGACTGGCATAGCAATTGGTAATTCTACTTTAGTCAATCTTCTACCCGGTTTCATACCGATACCTTTTGCCGCTTCTACTAATGATGCATCTACTTCATTAATACCAGTATATGTATTTCTTAAAATTGGTAATAGCGCATATACAACTAATGCTATAACCGCCGGAACTTTACCAATACCGAACAACGGTATCATTAGCCCTAACAATGCTAATGAAGGTATTGTTTGAAGTATCGCCGCGATATTCATAACAATTTCGGAAAGTTTACGTGTTTTTGTTAAAAATATACCTAACGGCACACCAATTAGTGCTGCAATCAAAAGTGCTATAAAAGATAATTGTATATGTTCAAATATAGTTGTTATTAATTGTCCTCTACGCTCTATAAGTGTATTAATGAAGGTATTCATTCATTATGACCTCCTTTACGCTCTGACAAAATTTGAAAAATATCTTGTCGTTTCAACACGCGTTGTGTTGAGGTAGCTGAATCATTAATAATAACGGCCTCATTGTCTATCAAATCTGTATATACGTCTTTAACATATAAATTACTTTCAACGATTGGATAACCTTCTTTTGTCTCTCCTTCTTTTATAGATAACTGATCTATTATTTCAGAAAGTTTTAACTCATTAACTGATCGGTTTAATTTATCACCCATAAATTGTTTAACAAAGTCATTTTTAGGATTTGTGACAAAGCCTTCTGGTGTATCTATTTGTTCTATATGACCTTTATTCAACAAGCATATACGGTCGCCCATCTTCATTGCTTCTTGAATATCATGAGTTACAAATATAATTGTTTTTTTTATTTTTTGTTGTAGCTCTATTAAGTCATCTTGTAATTTTTCACGACTAATTGGGTCTAGGGCACTATATGGCTCATCCATTAAAATGACTGGTGGATCAGCTGCCAGTGCACGAATAACCCCTACACGTTGCTGTTGCCCACCAGAGAGTTCATCCGGTTTACGATTTTTGTATATTTCAGGTTCTAGTCCTACCATATCCATTAATTCATCAATACGTTGGTCTATATCCTCATCTTTCCACTTTTTCATTTGTGGCACTTGCGCAATATTCTCTTTAATTGTCATATGTGGGAATAATGCAATTTGTTGTAAAACATAGCCAATATCCCAACGCATTTCATATATTGAATAATCACTTATCGGTTTATCTTTAAAATAAATATAACCTTCAGAAAGAGAAATTAATCGGTTTATCATTTTTAACGTAGTCGTCTTACCGCAACCTGACGGCCCGATTAAAACAAAGAATTCCCCTTCTTTAATATTAAAACTAATATCATCTACAGCTATTTTATCACCGTAGCGTTTAACTACATTCTTAAATTCTATCACTTTGTCACCTTCATTATCGTATATTCATTTAACAAAAAATTAGATTTTCAATCAAATGACATATTCCCTATTTTTATTGATTTTATGTATAATTCAATTAATTTGTTCATAGTATTTAACTTACAGGTCATCATTCTAATCATTAAAAAAGCGAAGTTAATTCGAAATAAAATTATATCTATGACTCAAGATTCTGCATAGTATATTAATTATTGTCAAATTAACTTCGCTTAAAATAACTTTAGTTTACTTGTTATTCACTTATGATAATCAGCAGACTGAAAGCTATCTATTTTCTATATAATAAGATAGCTATAAACTTAAATACTTAAGAAATCACTTAAAAAAGAGATTTGTAAATCATATTTTTAGTGTACATACTATCGTGATTAGCTTATTAGCATATAAGTGACTCGTTCTATTGCTGGTTTTGCCCATATCAGTTGTTTGATTCTATTAAATTTTAGATTTATAAGATTGAATTTTTTCCAAAAACATCGGGCAATAATGTTTTAATTTATAACTACCTACACCTTCAATTAAAATCATTTCTTGTTTTGTTTCTGGTTTTCTTTTAGCAAATTCTTCTAGTGTAAAATCTGAGAAAATACTAACCGGTGGAATACTCAAGCTCTCACTTAATTCTTTACGGACACCAATTAATTCGTCAAACAATGCACGGTCCACACCTTCTACCGTATTTATATTTACTTTTTCTTTTGTTTTACGTTTGAATGGCGTTGTAAATATTTCAACTTGTCCACCGAGCAAATTCTTAACAGATTGATCACACGTTAAAATCTCATCGTGTTCATTTAAAAATCCTTTAAATCTCAATTCATCTATCAAATGGCTAAGTTCTGAAGTTGTATAACTTTTCATAATTCCATGTGTTGATAATTCGTTATAATCACAATAACGAATATAATCAGAATCTTCACCTCTTAACACCTGTATAATGACACTATAGCTCTCTTTTTGCTTCATACGAGCAATACAACTTACAATCATTTTCGCTTCATCTGTCATATTATAAGTCTTATTCTCAATGATGCAATTACTACATTGTTCACATTCTTCAAGTTTTTCATTCGGTTCAAAGTAATGAACTAAAGTCGCCTCTAAACATTTTTTCGTTTTAGTATAGAGAATCATTTTCGTTAGTTTTTCACCCATTTTATCTTTGTAGTCATCATCGGCTTTTGACGATGAAATAAAATATTGATGTAATCCAATGTCTCGTTCACTAAATAATAAGATACAGTCACTGTTCAAGCCATCACGACCTGCACGTCCTGCTTCTTGATAATATGATTCTAAATCACCAGGCATATTATAATGTATAACAAATCTCACATTAGATTTATCTATACCCATACCAAAAGCGTTAGTTGCGACAACAACACGTACGCGATCATACACAAAATCATTTTGTGCTGCTTCACGTTCTTTGTTTGTTAATCCAGCGTGATAAATCGTGCTGTTGATATCATTGCTCTTTAAAGCTTCATGTAATTCTTCAACTTGTTTACGTGTAGAGCAGTAGATAATACCAGCTGCCTTTTTATGTTGCTTCACATATTCCATCACAAATTTTTGACGTTGATAAGTAGGATTGACTTGAAACACGAGATTTCGTCTTTTTGTACTCGTTTTCACCTCATCATTTTTTCCTATATTCAAACGTTCCATTATGTCTTTTTGTACTTCAATAGTTGCTGTTGCAGTTAGTGCAACAATCGTAAAGTCTTGTGGTAATGCAAATACTTTGTGGATTACATCTTGATAACTTGGTCTAAAGTCATGACCCCATTTAGAAATACAGTGCGCTTCGTCAAAAGCAACTAAATGAATTGATAGTTGTTGTAATAAGCTAATAAAATAAGCATTATCAAAACGTTCTGGTGCAACATATAAGAATTGAATTTCACCATTTCTTAATTGCGTTTCAATTTCTTTTTGCTGTTTTTGCGTTAAACTACTATTTAAATATGCTGCACGAATACCCATGGCCTTCAATTGATCAACTTGGTCTTTCATCAATGAGATTAATGGGCTGATAACAATTGTTGTGCCACCCAACATTAATCCTGGTACTTGATAACAAATTGATTTCCCCCCACCGGTAGGTAAAACGCCGAGCACATTTTGATGATCTAATACTTTTGATATGATTTCTTTTTGACCAGGACGGTATGTGTCGTAGCCAAAATAATGCGATAAAGTTGACTCCATGTTATAAAATCCCTCATTGTTCTTTTTGTTCTTCAAGTTCGCTCCATCTTGCAATATCTTCTTCATACAACGCATTTAATCTTCGTTGTTCTTCGCTTAATTCTTTAATCTTGGCATAATCAGAGGTTGCCTCAATCATCTCTTTTTCTATAGTTTCTAATCGTTCTTCAGTTGTATCAATACGTTCAATAATCATTTCATACTCTTGTTTTTCTTTAAAAGATAAACCTTTTCTTTTTTTCTTGTCAGATTGTTGTTTAACTTTAGTCTGTTGACTCTTTTGCTCGTTTAACTGATGTTGTTCCTTTTTGTAAGCTTCATAATCTTCAAAAGTACCTATGATGCGCTCCATTTGTCCATCATGAATATACCAATACTCTTGTGCTACTTTATTTAAGAAATATCTATCGTGACTAACTGTGATGACGGCGCCACCAAACGTTTCAATATAATCTTCAAGAATTGTAAGTGTTTCTGTATCTAAATCATTTGTTGGCTCATCTAGAAGAAGAACATTCGGTTGGTGTACCAATAATCTTAAAAGGTATAATCTTTTTTGCTCTCCACCTGATAATTTATAAATCTTTTTACCATGAGTTGCACTTGGAAATAAGAACCTTTCGAGTAATTGAGTTATAGATACCGATGTGCCATCTTTTTCTTTAGCAACTTCACTTTCTTCTCTCAGATAATCTATCATTCTTATATCACGATCTAACCGCTCTTCAGTTTGTTTGAAATAAGCAACTTTTACCGTTTGTCCGATTTTAAGGTCACCTTCAAACTCTTTATCTTCCCCGTTTAGGATATTCAGTAACGTTGTTTTACCTGCACCATTAGGACCAACAATACCAATTTGTTGCCCACTTTGAATAATTTGAGTTATATCTTCAAATAAAGTTTTTTTGTTAATGCGTTTCGTTAAGCCATCTAATTCGAAGACTTGTTTTCCTAATCTAGAATAAGCAAGGTTTAAAGATGCTTTCTCTTGTTGGTGTTGATTTTTCACATCTTGTTCCAAATCATTAAATCTATTTTTACGAGCTTGCTGCTTAGTCGTACGTGCCTTAACACCAGCACGCATCCATTCAAGTTCCTTCTTATATAAGGATTGCTGTTTCGCTTGTTGTTTTTGCTCTATAATTTCATTTTCTGCTCGTTGAGCTATATAATCTTCGTAATTTCCTACATAGGTAGTAAGCTTACCTCTATCTAATTCAATAATACGAGAGGATACTTCATTTAGGAAATAACGATCATGTGTGATAAATAATACTGTATGCGGATATTGTTTCACATAGTTAATTAGCCAATTGATTGATTCAAAATCTAAATGGTTTGTTGGCTCATCTAATAGTAATAAATCAGGTTGTTCAATAAGTGTTTTAGCTAAACCAACACGTTTTTGTTGACCTCCTGAAAGTTCACTCACTTCTTTGTTTATGTCATAGATACCTAATTTAGAAAGAATCGTTTTAATTTCAGCGCTATAATCCCACGCTTGGTAATTATCCATTGCTTCTTGTGCTTGCATCATTTTCTGAAAATCTTCATCACTTTGGGTCGCTGTATATTGCGCCAAAGCATTTTCATAAGTTCTTATAACCTTAATCGTTTCAGTTTCTGAAGTTAATACCGCTTCAAACACCGTCATATTTTGATCAAAATCATGTTTTTGAGAAGAATATCGGATGCGATAAGCATTAGGATGTGATACTTCTGCTTCAAAGTCTTCATCCAATCCAGCGATCACTTTCAATAATGTACTTTTACCCGTACCATTTATACCTACAAGTCCTATTTTCTCACCTTCAGAAATTGACAACTGCAAATTATCAAAAATGGTTTTATCGGCATATGATTTATGTAAATGTTCAATTTTATATGCTTCCATTGCCCAACATCCTTTTTAATATCGAAAATTATAATTATTTCTGTTAAACTTAATTTCAGTTCTACATATTATACACCTTTTTTAACTCAAATGATACAAAGGAGCAATGCTTATGTCGGAATTTTTCCAAAACTTGCCTCCTTATATCCAAGCATTAATAGCAGGTATTATTACATGGCTACTTACTGCATTAGGAGCTGCAGCTGTTTTTATTTTCAAGAGAATAAATGATAAGATTCTAAATTCAATGCAAGGTTTCGCTGCAGGTATAATGATTGCAGCTAGCTTTTGGTCACTCTTACAACCAGCTATTAATTATGGCGAAGGTACATCATTACCTTGGTTACCAGCTGCTATCGGTTTTCTATTGGGCGGAGTATTTATTCGTGCACTAGATTTAGTTATCCCTCATATACACCCAAACACCCAAGACACAAACCAATACCAAGAAGGTGTAGGCACAAAAAAACTCAATAAGAATACGTTACTCGTTTTAGCTATAACGCTACACAATATACCCGAAGGTTTATCTATTGGTGTTGCTTTTGGTGGTATCGTAGCTGGCAATGGGCAAGCTACATTTTTAGGAGCCCTTGGTTTAGCTATAGGAATCGGTATTCAAAACATTCCTGAAGGAGCAGCCTTGTCTATGCCAATAAGAGCAGCTGGCGCTTCTAGATGGAAAGCATTTAACTACGGGCAAGCGTCTGCTATCGTTGAGCCTATATTTGCTACAATTGGTGCAGCCGCTGTATTAGTTGTGACTCCAATGTTACCCTATGCCCTAGCATTTGCTGCAGGAGCGATGATATTTGTAGTTGTTGAAGAACTTATTCCTGATTCCCAAGCTAGTAATAATACTGACCTTGCAACAATGAGTCTCATGCTAGGTTTCACTATTATGATGATTTTAGATGTTGCACTTGGATAAGGTCAAACTATGCAATTGATGTTTTTTTAAAATTTAAACATTAAACAAGACGACATGATTTAACAGTCCGAGACATATATTAATGTCCCGGACTGTTTCTTACGTTTAGTCAAACATTTATCAAATTGATACTTTAAGTAATATACAAGATATGGTCAACACCTCTATTTTATGATTATATTAAAACAAACTGTCTCCAATAGGCATCTATAATAAATAAAAATACCGACGACTCTAAATTAGAATCGTCGGTATTTTTATTTATTTTTTCTCTTGTCCTTTTGGACCTGATTTATATTCATAATCTGAAGGCTTAACTTTATCGAAATCAGGATTATCATAGAATCTCAATAAATCACCGTTGAGGACATCGTCACTCATTTGTAAGTCTTTCTCAGATTGTTGTTTACGCTTATCGAAGTCTTTAGGCTTTTCTGTCATAGGTTCATTATTCTTATTATCATAAATTCTACCATTAACATATTTATAGTCTTTCGTTACAAAGTCACCATTTCTGAATGGTACTGTATCATTGTGATCTTTAGATAATAAATCTGTACCCATCATTAAATAGTTCTTCGTATCGATACCCATTAAGTGTAATAATGTAGGCATTACATCAGCTTGTCCTGCATAAGTTTTATCTACAGTACCTTCTTTACCTGGAATCTTCAACCAAAAACCTGTACGGTTTAAGTCGTTAAATTTAGCAGGTGTAATTTCTTCACCTAATAATTTTTCCATGGCTTTATTATGGTTTTCAGAAATACCATAGTGGTCACCGTAAATCATTATTACTGAATCATCATATATCCCTTTTTTCTTAAGTTCATTGACAAACTCTTCTAATGATTCATCAAGGTATCTTGCTGTTTGTACATAACCATCTACTGTTGAATCGCCTGTGTTTGGTTTATCGATTGATGCATCTTCTGGTTTCACAGTGAATGGGTAGTGGTTAGTTAACGTAATTAAATGACTATAGAATGGTTCTTTTTCTTTTGCTAAATAATCTGCAGATTCTTTAAAGAACTCTTTATCTTTAAGGCCTAAGTTTTCAAGATTTTCTTCAGACATATCGTAATAAGTTGCGTCGTAAAATTTATCTATGCCAAAGTGTTTGTAAACTTGATCACGGTTCCAGAATGTTTTGTAGTCACCATGCATAACACTAGATGTATAACCTTGCTGTTGATCTAGTATAGCAGGTAGTGATTGGTAAGTGTTATCACCTTTCAATGAATAAGCTGAACCTTGTGGTAAACCAAACAAGCTGTTATCCATAGTAAACTCTGAATCCGAGGTTTTACCTTGTCCTGTCTGATGATAGAAGTTTGGATAATATCTGTATCCTTCATTACCAGACGAGAGTTTATTTAAGAATGGTGTAACTTCTTCACCATTTACTTTTTTATTTATTAAGAAAGTTTGGAAGCTTTCTAAGTGAATTTTAATAACATTTTTCTTTTTAGCAGCACCGAAATATTCTTTATTTGGTTCAGTTCGCTTTTGTTTCGTATAATTCAATACTTTAGTTAAATCATCTTCATTAGCCAACGCTTTTTGTTGGTTATTTTGAACTGTTTTAACACCGTCATATACAGTAAAATTATATGGACCTAAATATTTAACTAAATATTTATGGTCAAAAGTACGTGTTAATAATTCTGGGCGATCTGATTCAGCAAATGCCAAGTTTAAAAAGAATAATGCAACTGACGCAGCCATTACTACTGGCACAAACTTTTTGCTAAATACACGCTTATCAAACCATTTTTGTTTAAAAATTAAAACAAACAGATACACAATAGTATCTATAAAGTAAACGAAATCATACCATTTGAATGAAGCTGTTACAGCGCCACCCATCGATTCGACATTTCCAACCTGGTTTAATGTACTAAATGTTAAGAAGTCAGAAAAGAATCTGAAGTATACAACGTTTGCGTATAATAAGAAAGTTAATAAAAAGCCACCAATAAAGATGAACCAAAAAGCTTTCTTACCCTTGAAAAACAAGAAAATACTCAATACTAATGCAATTAAACTGTATGGATTCATTAACAAGATTAGGTTTTGAACTAATCCTTTAACGCCTAAAGAAAAATCAACATAATATGAAAAATATGTTTTTAAGGTGACTGTTAGCACCGTTAAAATAAAAAACCCAAAAAGAGTTAATTTCTTTTTGTGTATACTCATGTTCTTATCCCCCGATATAAATTAATATAGGCTAGAACGCTTACCTAACCTTATAAAAAGTGGTAAAGTTACTATCTTAAACACTTATTAGCGATGTTAGTATCTCTAATAAACGAAAGTCGTTATTGGCTTGGGCAAATTGTTTTAGAATTATGCTTTAGTGTCATCTTTAATCATTAATTTAAAGTACACTGTTACAAGCATTCATATGTTTCAGTTTTTAAGTTTTATTTGATATCTATATTATGAATCATTGATATTTAACTATAGTTATTCCAATCACTATTACTCATAACCATAAGTTAAAATTATATTTACAATTTTTATATTTTTGTAATATGCTCGTAATAAAACGCACATAGTTCAATTAATAAATATAAAGCAATCATAGCTAAATATCAAGTAAAAAGACACTTTTTTATGTAATTTGGTATCAAACAAAAGCTTTATTAACGCCTTGTTAAACGGTCATTAACTTACTATTAAGTATTTATATGTTTTTTAATTATACCTTTATTGGATAGTATATTAATCGGACTATGGTCGTATTAGCAATTTTGCTGATACACTCTCTAACTTCTATATCATTATATATTTTTGAAATCATCCAAAAAATTCAAAGGAATAAAATATAAAAAACAGTAACCCAAAACCTAGGCTTATTTTTGGCGTTACTGCTTTTAATTATTTATATAGTTGCTATTTCAACATCTCTAATTGCATTCTATATTCAATGCCGTGAAATAACTGATTCAACCAGTTTGTATATTTGATTAAATTCTTCTCCGCACTTTCCACATCTATAAATTGAAATTTCAATTTAGTTCCTTGATGTTTTTGTCCTAGTTTTGTTAAATGATAACTTGCAATCGTACCAATTTGTGGGTAACTGCCTAAAGTATAATGATCATTTAATAAAATAATTGGTGTGCCATCTCGTTTTACTTGTATCGTACCAATTTGTACTGATTGATGTTCTGGCATGTCTTCGTAAAATGCTTTTACAGGTTCTCCTTCTAAATACATGCCAACTCTATTTGCTTTACTTGTCACTTTATATTCTCCAGAAGTAAATCGATTCAATATTTTAGGTTTAAAATCTTCTGTTCCTTTATTCTTTATCACATGAAAAACATCGGACATATAATTGAAAGATAGCGCGTAACCATCGATACCCCAATCTGTTTGATGTGTTTCTTTTAAGTTTTCAAATAATTTATGATGACGCTCAGTGTAGTTTCGTTTCATGTTAACTTCGTCACCTTTTTGTAGTTTACGACCATGGAAACCACCAATTTTCGACTTAAAGTCCGTTGAAGTTGACCCTAACCATTCACTAAGTTCAAATCCTCCGCCTACTGCCAAGTAAACTCTGGATGTACGATTCGTTTCAGTAAACACAAGTACATCACCTTTTTCCATCAAATACAACTTATTGGGTAGCACTTTCATGTGCTCAGTTTTAGCTTTAAAATTCCCTCCACTCAATGCAATAAGCGTCGGTTCAGTAAAACGAAAACTCGCCATTCTATTTGTCATTTCTAAAGTAGCTTCATTCTTATCATTAGCTACAAGTCTATTTGCTATTTCATGAGATAGAGGATCTAAAGCACCACCAGGGATAACACCATCGTGCTCATACCCTTTACGACCAAAATCTTGAAAACTTGAAAATAGTCCTTCACCTTCTATTATGATTGACATGGTTGAAACCCTCCTAAATCCAGCGCTTCCTCTTGAATCGCACAAAATTTAACATTGTCTCCTAATTTTAATTTTGTGAAATCTTCTAATTCCGGATTAAACAATCGAACAGGTGTATACCCTATGACTAACCAATCACCATATGTATCAGTTGTAGTGATTCCTGTCTTTTTACCTTCAATAATTACAGAACCCGCAGGAATAAAAGTCTTTTTCCCGCCTGTATGATTTACAAATAAACGCTTATTCATGCCAGTTAAATAAGGAAATCCTGGTGTATAGCCCATCATTGACACAAAATAATTTTGTTCCGTATGTAATTTCACAAATTTTTCAAAATCCATTTTATAATAAGTCAGTAGAGCGTCTAAATCAGGTCCATATTTCCCACCATACACTACTGGAATTTCAATAGGTTCAACTGTTTCTTCGTCATGCTTAATTTCCATTTGTACCGTTTGCATTAACGCTTTCATATATAAAAATGGAGATTGGATATGATGATGCTTAATCATGTCCCTTGCATCATAACAAATCATCATGTCTGATTCTGTAGGTACAATTTCTGTTATAAAAGGATACTGTTTGTCTGCTAAATATTTTTTCAAAGCTAACAGATCTTCAGTCAAATCTTTAGAGACTTCTTTTTCTATAGAAACCACTATTGCTTGGTCTCCTTGACTATATATCTTCATAGTTTCACCTCATAAATTGTTACTAACGATAAAATACATCAAATACTTGTATCAAATAATGTACGAGTTCTTTTACTAGGAAATAGACAAATATAAATTGAAATATGCAAGATACTGTAATGACGAAGCGTGTTAAATAAACACTTTGTCGTTTCAACAATTGATTTACGCCCCATTTGGTAAGCATAGAAATTATAATAATTGTAAATGCCCAAACCAATATCATCATTTTGCCTCACTCACTGTTTATAAATTTTGTCTTTACTATTTTGTTTATAAAATTTGATTATTTTAAATTGCGTATGCGCTATCAATGACGCCATGATTATACTTTCTATATTCTATAGATAAATTTCTACCTCGGCAACCTCTCGCAAACTATTTATTAGAAAAATCTGTATCATATTACTACTTATTTTATCTTTTAATTCATGTATATCATAATCTTTTTCTATTACCTTACCTTTATCTAATAATTCTTGACGCATACAGCCACACAAAAAATCTTCATTATAAAACGGTGTATAGTAATAGCCATCTTCTCTTATCATTATATTCCCTATATCAAATTCTAATACTTTACCTTCTTCATTATATAATAGAACGATATCAGTTTGATGATTATGCTCTAAATGTTCTCTTTGTGTCGTCTTGTGAACTATGACTTGGTTATTCACATCAGCCGATAAGGGTAATAGCTTTGCTGTAAATGTTGACTTTTCTGGTAAAGGCGCTACAATGTAATGCATTGTTCCATCTTTATTCAACAAAATTTTTATTCGATAAACACCCGTTGCATATTGCTCGCTAATTGATATTATAAGCTCTGACCAAGTAGACTCATCAAACAAAAACCCTAATTGTTTAGAAGCGGTTTTCATTCTTTTTTTATGATAAGAAATTCTTGGAAACAAACCTGACTCTAACCTCATCGTTTCAAAAAGTTGCATTATAATCGCTCCAATATCTTTGTTTTGTCTATAAATTCTTGAACCTCCTGCTCAGGTATAGAGTCAATTGTAATACCTGCACCGACTCCATAAATGGCTTGGTTATTTAAGTATTGTATTGTTCGAATCGGCACATTAAAGATTGATTTACCATTTGGAAGTAATAAGCCAATCGCACCGCAGTATATATTTCGTGGTGTTTGTTCTAATTCTTTTATATAGCTCATCGTATTAAGTTTTGGGGCTCCTGTAATTGAACCGCAAGGGAATAGTGCACTTAGTATCTGATTTAAGTCTGTATCTTTATGTAAAGTGGCAGTAATCGTTGATGTCATTTGAAATACTGTTTGATATGGTTCTATATGAAACGGTTTATATACATTAACACTGCCGGTTTTTGCAATTCGACTCATGTCATTACGTAGTAAATCTACAATCATTACATTTTCTGCTCTATCTTTGCTTGAGTGACTTAAAGTGTTTAGATTTTGCCTATCTTCTTTTTCATTACTACCTCTTGGCATCGTACCTTTCATGGGTTTACTTAATAATATATCTTCATTAGCTTTAAATGGCCCTCGTTGGAAGAATAATTCTGGTGATAATGAAGCAACTTGTAGCTCATCTGTTTCAATAAGCGCAGAATAAAAGCCGTGATTATCATTTAAAAGATGATAATATAAAGTCGCTATAGAATGATGAATTGAATCTACTAATCTCGTTGTATAATTTACTTGATATGTGTTTCCCTCCACAATAGCTGATTGAATTGTCCGAATATGTTTGATAAGCTCGGCTCTATTTAATTGAAATTGGAAGCTACATTGTTGTTGATATATTGTATCCTCAACGTCATTTTCAGTTTCTGATATATTTTCAAAAACATATACTGCCGCGTATACATAGTCTTCTTCAGTCGGCACCGTTGCCATGTCTTTATTGAAGTAAGTTGCCGCTTCATAAGGTAAATATAAGGCTGCGTAATAGCCATCATTTTGATAACTTTCTGCAAAGCACACAACATCACCGACTTCTTCTATTGTATATGCAACTTTTTTAGCAATACATTGCGTGAATAAATAACGATACGTCTCATGCGTTGTTTCATCAGTTATGTAACGATAATTAAAGTGTATTTGCATGGTAGACCTCCACTATATCTATAAATATTTGAATCTGTTTAAGACCATATTCACTTAATATGGATTCAGGGTGGTATTGTACTCCGTAAATAGGTAATAATTTATGTTCCAAAGCCATTATAACGTCTTCATTATTTGTAGCTGTAACAGTTAATGTTTCTGGAAAGGATGATTGCTCCGCTTTTAAAGAGTGATAACGCATCACATCGAATGATTCAGGCAAACCATCAAAGATACCTATGCCTTTATGTGTTATGCGTGTTGTATGACCATGAATAGGTTTATCACTTTTTATTATATTTCCACCGAAATAAGTCACAATTTGTTGAAACCCTAAACAAACGCCTAATATGGGCACCTCTGTCGAAAATGTTTGAATTAATTCATTTAATATAGGATAGTCCTCAGGAGAACCTGGCCCCGGTGAAATTACAATTGCATCAGGTTGATGTAAATGAATTCGTTCATTTGTCACCGTTTCTACATCAATAACCTTAACTTGCCCTCGATAACTTTGCTTAATATAATCTACGATGTTATAAGTGAACGAATCTTTATTATCTATAATTAGTATCATTTCGTCGCCTCTTTTTAAATATCTTCGTTATTCTGTTATACTTATTATCACAAATATTAACTTGATTTTACAGTTTAAATATATTATTCTAAATCACGTTATAAATGAATACAAAGAGGTTCCTAGCTGATACCCTCTATAAAAAACTAGACACATGATTTTCGTCTGTCTTTTTTATAGAGATGGACGTTTTTTTATGCCGTCATAGCATGAGTTATAACAGCTAGTTTGACAATATGAAGGAGTGCAAGCAATATGACGCAACAATCTTTAGACAATGACAAGGCTATCGTAGTATTTAGCGGAGGACAAGATAGTACGACTTGTTTATTTTGGGCTAAAAAATATTTTGAAAGTGTAGAACTAGTTACATTCGCATACGGCCAAAGACACGATACAGAAATTGAAGTAGCAAAACGTATTGCAGAAGAACAACACGTTAAACACCACATCTTAGATATGTCTTTACTTTCACAACTAACACCTAATGCCCTTACGCAACATGATATGGATATCGAAGTAGGAGAAGATGGTATTCCTAATACATTTGTTCCTGCAAGAAATTTACTATTCTTATCTTTTGCTGGTGCCTTAGCATACCAGACAAACGCTAAAAATATCATCACCGGTGTATGCGAGACGGATTTTTCAGGGTACCCTGATTGTAGAGATAATTTTATTAAATCAATGAATGTAACGTTATCACTATCCATGGATAAAGACTTTGTAATTCATACGCCTTTAATGTGGTTAGATAAAAAAGCAACCTGGGCATTAAGCGATGAACTCGGAGCGCTAGACTATATTCGTTACAACACGCTTACTTGCTATAACGGCATCGTTGGCGAAGGGTGTGGAGAATGCCCTGCTTGCGAATTAAGAGCGCACGGTTTAAATACCTATTTAGCTGAAAAAGGAGAGAATTAATTATGTTCCAACAAAATTATCCAAGCGTACAACATCCATATACTTTCGAACTAAACAAAGACTTTAATTTTTCTGCAGCGCATTATATACCAAGTGAAGATGCAGGCAAATGCATGCGCACACATGGTCATACTTATTTTGTTAATTTAACGATTGTTGGCGATTCATTAGACCACAATGGTTTTTTAGTAAATTTTAGCGAGCTAAAGAAATTAGTTCACGGCCAATTCGATCACCACTTACTTAATGATTTACCACAATTCGAAGGAAAAAGCCCTTCTACTGAAATTGTAGCTCAAACTATATACGAAATGGTTCAAACATCTTTAAACCAACGTAGTAATCAACCTAAATGTGTTCAAGTCTATGTAAGAGAAACACCGACAAGCTATGTCGTATACAGACCAAAGGAGCAACATAATCATGAGTAAAATACCTGTATTAGAAATTTTCGGTCCAACAATTCAAGGTGAAGGCCGTGTCATAGGCCGCAAGACCATGTTTGTACGAACTGCCGGTTGTGATTACCGTTGCAGTTGGTGTGATTCTAGTTTTACTTGGGACGGTAGCGCTAAAGAAGATATTCGTATGATGACTGCTGAAGAAATTTATGATGCTTTATACGAGATTGCTGGAGACTCTTTTAACCACGTTACAATTTCTGGTGGTAACCCCGCCCTAATTAAAGGGATTCAACAATTAGTTGATTTATTTGATGAAAAACACATACAAAGTGCTTTAGAAACGCAAGGTAGTAAGTTCCAACCGTGGATGACTCAAATAGATGACTTAACGATAAGTCCCAAACCACCAAGTTCAAAAATGAAACCAAACTTGCCTATATTAGATGAAGTCATTGAACAATGTGTACCAGAATCACTAAATATAAAAGTTGTTATTTTCGATGACGAAGACTATGAATTTGCTAAAAAGATCCATCACAGATACCCTGCTATTCCCTTTTACTTACAAGTAGGCAATCCTTACTTAGATGGTGAATACGTAGAATCACACACTAAAAAGTTATTAACGTTATATGAAACGTTAGTAGACCGCGTAATGGTCAGTAGTGATATGAACAATGTGTATGTTCTACCTCAATTACACACATTGCTTTGGAGTAACAAAAAAGGTGTTTAAATTGTGTAATCTATGCGATCCGTTGTATAATGCTCTTTGTCTATATAACGAATCGCTTTTTAGTGATGCAAAAATATATAGTTGGTCATCACTGTAAAATTATTTTTATTATGCATTTAACATCATTTTTAATCACATTTGAATGATGATGCTTTGAAGAAATTATGTAATTAAATGATTAACTTTCACTTAATTGATATAATGTTGCAGTGAAGTATCTAGGTTAGGAGAGCAGCATGCTAATTAATATAATTATAAATATAGCTACGGTATTAATTGTGCTTGGCATTGATTTATATCGTCAGAATTTTAAACAACTAAAGTTTAGCTCTATACTGATTGCAATAACACTCAATGGTATTATTAATTTATTTTTAGTCGGTGAATATGATTACATCGCTTTTTATACAATCACACAATTATTTATTTGGACTTTATTACAACTTTATTTAAATCGTAAGATAACTGCTTATAAAATTACAGATCAAAAATTCATTGCAGTTATTTTAACAATTATCATGAGTACATCATTAATTCTTACATATAGCACTAGTCACGACTCGTATTATATGTCTATCCCATATTTAGCCCCTGCTATATTCCTGATTGGTGCAATCTTACTTTTCTATAGTACTTTTCAACCAAAGGAAAAAGAGCAACTTAAGCTATTACAACGTATCAAGCACCCAATTTTAATAGGTCAAATATGTATGATTGGTGCTTTTACGATAATGATGCTATTAACGCCTTACTGGTATGCCTTTATTATAGTTCATTTGCTATTTATATTTTTCTTATTATGGCAGAATATATTTTTTTCACATAAATGATTAACATATTATATTTTGTGGTATAAATAAACAGTTAAGTAATTTCTTAAAGGAGGTTAAATTATGTTTGGCTTTATACTTATGTTAATTGTCGGTGGCTTAATCGGTTGGATAGCTGGTGGCATTGTTGGTAAAGATATCCCAGGTGGGATTTTAGGTAATATTATTGCTGGTATCGTAGGTGCAGCATTAGGTTCATGGATCTTGGGTGACTGGGGTTGGCACTTAGGTGGCATCGCAATCTTCCCAGCATTAATCGGTACAATTATTTTAGTTGCAGTGGTTTCATTCATTTTTGGTAAATTACGTAAAAAATAATCAATCATAATGAAACGTAATGATTTACTAATATTAATATGGGGCGGTTCACAGAAATCTACTCGAGATTTTGTGGCTGCCAAGACAAAAGCGTCCGAGACAATTGTTATGTCTCGGACGCTTACTTATTACTTTTCCTTTTATAAGTTCATTGTATTTTGTTTTAATCAAGGGCTAATTAAAATTCATCTATTTTTAATTAGTTCTTTTTTCTTTTTATCTTGTGTTTTTGAAGACTTTCTACGCTCACTATTTCCTACATCATCATTGATATCTTGGGTGATATTTTTATAATTTGCTTCATCAACACATTTGAAATTAGAAGCCTGTACAATATATTTTGGTCGTTGTTTCACTTCGTAATATATACGGCCGATATATTCCCCGACAATCCCAATTGAAATGAGTTGGATGCCGCCAAGTAATAATATAGCAGCAATTGTAGAGAAATAACCAGGTGTTTCAACGCCTCTGATCATAATACCTACCGATATATAACCGATATATAACAAACTAATAAAGAATACCATTAGTCCGAGATAAATCATCGCACGTAAAGGTTTATTGTTGAATGAAATCAGACCGTCAATACCATAATTCAATAATTTACTAAATGACCATTTAGATTCTCCATCCTCACGCTCAACATTTTCATAGGTAAAGACTCTGGTGTTATAGCCTATCCATTCGTATAAACCTTTAGAAAATCTATTATATTCATCTAATTGGGTCAAAGATTGTACTGCACGTTGGCTTAACAATCTAAAATCTCCAACGCCATCTTCTAATTTAATATCTTCTACAAAATGATTTATTAATTTATAATAAATTTTTGTCATCATTTTTCTAGATTTATTTTCACCCGTTCTATCTCTTTTGGCTATAACTTGGTCATAACCATCCATATAACCTTCTATCATTTGAGGTATTAATTCAGGTGGATGTTGCAAATCTGCATCAATCATAATTACACCATCACAATTTTCACTATGTTGGTATCCGGCAATCATTGCTGACTCTTTACCAAAATTACGGCTAAAGGAGATAAATTTAACATGTTCATCTTTCGTGGCCATCTCTTGAATATAATTAATGGTCTTATCTTTACTTCCGTCATCTACAAATAATAAATCATAGTCATAATGATGATTCTGACTATCTTTCGATAATATTTCAGTCAATCGTTCATACGTCTTTACTATTACTTCACCTTCATTATAACAAGGTACTATAACTCTTATTTGCATATATAAACACCTTCATTTCAATTACTTCAATTTTTACTTTATCAATTCCCATCATCATTATGCTATATAAATCATTTAGATTTACATAATCTTTATATAGCCTTAATACTAAATATTAAAACTTAACTTTTAAGCGAAGATTTTTAAAAATGAATTAATTTTAAGATTGTTTTAAAAAATACAAAATCATTCATCCATTGAATTTTTAATCAAAATGCTAATATTGACTGAAATATAAACTTATAAAAATTATAAATTGTTACTTTAAGTCTATCAATTATTTCCATTATTTGGAAATAAAAACCATCAACACAATAAAGAAGAGACTATCTATTCAGAAATTAATTGAACACATAGTCTCTTTCAAAGTTATTTTAATGTCCCTATACGAACCTTGTCAGGATCATTGCCTTGTCGCTCATCTTTATTTAAGCTATCAATTTCAGCAATATCAGTAAGTTCTAAATTAAAATCAAAGATATCATAATTTTCTTTAATACGTTCAGGCGTCTTAGACTTTGGAATCACTAGTCTATTATGCGCTAGATGCCAACGTAGTACAATTTGAGCTGGTGTTTTATTATAGCGTTCAGCTAATTTTGTAATAACATCATATTCAAGCAATCCTCTATTTCTCATTAACGGCATCCAAGCAGTAACTGCAATATCATGGCTGTCACAATATTCTTGTAATGCTTGTTGATTGAAATTAGGGTGCACTTCTATCTGATTCACAGCAGGTACAACTTCAGTTGCTTCCATAAGCTTTTCTAAATGATGTTGGTTAAAATTACATACGCCAATGGCACGGATACGTCCCTCTTCATATAATTTTTCCATTGCTTTATAACTCTCAATAAACAACCCATCCGCTTCACATGGCCAATGTATTAAGAATAGATCTAAGTAATCAGTACCAAGGTTTTCAATAGATTTGGTAAAGAATTCAATAGTTTGATCATACCCTTGATAATCATTCCATAATTTAGAGGTAATAAATAGATCTTCTCTAGGTACGTCTGATTTTTTCAATGCATTACCTAATGCAATTTCATTTTTATAGAAATAAGCTGTATCAAATGCACGGTATCCAACTTCTAATGCTGCTGTCACAGCTTGTTCCATCTCTTCCTCTGTAATTTTGTAAACACCTAAACCCACTTTAGGCATTGGGTAACCATTATTTAAATAATATACGTCTTCTATCACTGTTAATCCCCTTTCTGATTACTTTATTTTTATAAGTAATGTCTTTATTTTAATACGTGTAGATATAAAAATATACTATCTCACACTTTTATCTTTAACGGAACACAACGTCTTAGCCTTTTGAACATGATTACTTACTGTATATTTAGTTCTTCTATTAATAAATACGGAACCTCAATAATTAACCAAAACGCCTTCGACGAATCCATTTTTAGTTATATTATCAATACAAAAAATAGGAGAGAAATCATTTTATCAAAAATTGATTTCTCTCCCACTTCATCATTAATGTTATGCCTCTACGTTAATAGGTGCATTTTAGTTGTTTTCTTCTTCCTCGACTTCTTCTTCTAGTGTTGGTCTATTTTTATGATATTCTAATTCTAAAATAACAGTAATGATTTGATGGTTATCAATTTCAGAAATAACCCATCTATCATATTCAGTATCAACATAATCATTCTGCTGTAGATTCGTATTGTGTGCCTGTAACCAACCACCAATCGTATCAATGTCCTCTGAATCTTCAAATTCAATATCTAATTGATCTTGTAAATCATCTAATAATACACGACCATTGATTTGATATCTACTGTCTGTTATTTTTACAATATCATTGACTTCATCATCATCGAATTCATCTCGAATTTCACCAACAATTTCTTCTAAGATATCTTCCATTGTTAAGATACCAGCTGTACCACCATATTCATCTATGATAAGAGAAATATGGACATGTTCTCTTTGCATACGAACTAGTGCGTCGCTAATACGTGTTGTTTCTGAAATCATAGGTAAATCATGTACATAATTACTAACTTTCATTTGTTTACCTGAAGCGTATTCAGTTAAAAACTCTTTCACATTAATAAACCCTTTTACATGGTCTTTATCGCCATCAGCTGTAATAGGATAACGAGTAAATTGATGTTTTTTGATTGTATCTAACAATTCATCCACGTTAAATGGTTCATTCATCGTTATCATTTGCGTACGCGGCACCATAATATCTTTAGCTTGTCGTTCATCAAATGAAAAGATATTTTGCATGTAAGCTAACTCGGTTTGATTAATCTCTCCACCATTATAGCTATTGTTGATTATTATTTTTATTTCTTCTTCTGACATTGCGTCATTATTAGCATCAGGATCAACACCAAACATACGAATAATCATTCTCGCTGAACCATTCATTAACCAAATCAATGGTTTCATAATCACACCAAAATAGAACAATGGTCTTGAATAGAACAATGCTAATTTTTCAGTATGTTGTATTGCTAACGTTTTAGGTGCTAATTCACCGAGTACTACATGTAAATAAGTTACAATTATAAATGAAACAATAAATGATATTGTTGTCGTTAACGGGTCTGGCAAATGGAGCGCTTCGAATAACGGATGTAATAGTTTATTAAAAGTCGGTTCACCTAACCAACCCAATCCTAAAGATGTTACAGTGATACCGAGCTGACATGCAGATAAATAATAATCCAGATTTTTAATCATTTTTTTAACTACACGTGCACTGCCGTTACCTTCCGATGCAAGTTGATCAATTCTAGAACTACGGACTTTCACCAAAGCGAATTCCGATCCTACGAATACCGTTGTTAATGCTATTAAAAGAAAAAATATTACTAAATTCATTATGGTCACAGTTTCCAATTAGTTCCCTATTTCTAGGGATTCACCTCCAAAATATCGTGTCACAATAGGTGACCGAACATAAGTATTTATATTATTAATGATTACTTTTTGACTTACTACATCCTTCCCATTGTGACACCTCCCTAAAAATACGCATTTCTTTTATCTTATCACAAAATGAACATTTCTTGTAATTTTTGCAATCAATAATTTCTTTAAGTCAATTCATTATTGAAACGTAAATCAGTGTTAAAGTCAATTTTAAAAAATATTTTTAACCTTATTAATTATGAGTTAAAGTTGTGAACTTTACCTGATTTAATAGTTGTTAAAACTTGAATATCATTATCAACAACTACAATATCTGCGTCTTTCCCTACGGCTATACTTCCTTTGTCACCTTCAATCTTCAATGCAATTGCTTGGTTTAAACTTGTAACACGCCACAAGTCATCTAATGACGCTCCTGTAAATTCAATTAGGTTCTTTAAGCCTTCATTCATTTTCAGGATACTGCCTGCAAGAGCACCAGATGCCAGTCTCGCTTCTGAACCTTTAACTACAACATTCTGTCCACCTAGATCATATTCACCGTCTGGCATACCTTTTGCTCTCATAGCATCAGTAATCAAAAAGAAACGTTTATTCCCTTTTTGTTTATAGGCAACCTTTACAGATGCGGGATGTGAATGAATGCCATCAACAATTGATTCCGTACTAAGCCCATCGTTAACCCAAGCAGCACCAGATAAACCTGGGTTTCTATGTTCGAATGCTGTACCAGCATTATAAAGATGTGTCACATGCTTCGCGCCATGCGCTACCGCTTCATTAACTTCATCAAATGTTGCCACTGTATGACCAATAGAAAAATTAATTTGATCATGTAATGTTGATAAGGTTTCATCTGCACCTTCTACTTCTGGTGCAAAAGTCATTACTTTTATTTGATTGTTAGCAATTTCTTGAAATTGTTGTACCTTTTCAACTGAAGGACGTTGAACGTAGGCTGGATTTTGAGCACCTACTTTATACTCAGATATAAATGGTCCTTCTAAATGTATTCCTACAATACTAGCTGAATTTAGTGAATCTTGTTGTTCTTGATAGTTCACAATATTCTTTAAAGCTTTGATAATATTTTCATCAGACTGCGTCATTGTTGTAGCCAAGAAACTCGTTGTACCTTCCGATAATAATGATTCTGACAAATGTTTTAAACCTTCAAATGAAGCGTCCATAGCGTCTTCGCCATAGCCACCATGCATATGTATATCAATAAAACCGGGTAACACATGTTGCCCTTTTACATCTATGGTTGTTAAGCCTCCTTGATATTCACCTTCGGCAATTTGCACAATTTTGCCATCTTCAATCAAAATGTGGCCTTGTTCTATCGTTTCGTTTTCAGTATAAATGCGTCCATTTGCAATAACATATTTATTCATTTTTCTACCTTCTTTACGCTAATTTAATCTATTTTATTTAACTGACACTTTATTAATATTTTACCAAATTCAATCACTTAATTATATTCAAAACTTTTTACTTCTAGTCATATAATATAAAAAGCCAGAAAATGAACTCAATTAGATGAGCTTTTCTGGCTTTTCTTAATTGCTATATAGCATATATTTTAATCATTCATAGCTTCAGAAGTATGAATTTCGTCTTGTGTTAACTTAGGCTTTAATAAACCGTAAATAATTGCTGCAACTAATGAGCCGATAATAATTGCAATTAATGATTGAAGTACATGACCAAAGTCTGTACCTAATATAACAATAATACCACCATGTGGTGCTTGAATTGCAGAACCAAGTCCTAACGCAATAGCTCCAGCCACACCAGATCCAACCATCATTGAAGGTATAACTCGAATTGGGTCAGCAGCTGCAAATGGAATAGCACCTTCTGTTATAAATGATAAGCCCATGATGTAGTTCGGTAGTACAGAACCTTTTTGTTCTTTTGTGAATTTCTTACGGAATATTAGCATTGCTGTTGCAATAGCAATTGGAGGAACCATACCACCAATCATTGCTGCCGTAATCGGAGCAGCATTGCCACTTGTTAACGCTGCTACAGAGAATACATAAGCAGCCTTATTAAAC
Organism: Staphylococcus sp. AS1337; assembly: GCF_051408735.1. Lineage (NCBI taxonomy): Bacteria > Bacillati > Bacillota > Bacilli > Caryophanales > Staphylococcaceae > Staphylococcus > Staphylococcus sp. AS1337. The sequence continues at coordinate 126,997 of NZ_JBOIHZ010000004.1, forward strand.
GGACCACCCATGTCAATGGCCATCATTGCACCAACAACTAAACCAAGTAACATTATATTTGTACCTGATAAACTTTCTAATCCGTTCAATAGTGTATTATTCAGCCATGATGCTGGTGGATTAATGACATAAATCATTAATAATCCTGTGATCGTAACTGAAAGTACTGGGAAAATAAGAGTTGGTTTTAAACCTTCTAATGATTGAGGCATACCTGCGCATAATTTTTTAATACCTAATGTTAAGTAACCTGCTAAGAAACCTGCAAGAATACCACCAATAAATCCTGAATCACCTGTGCTTGCTAGGACACCACCGACAAGACCTGCTGCAAATCCTGGTTTATCTGCAATACTACGGGCAATGTAACCAGCAAGTATCGGAATAATTAACATGAATGCACTCTTATTACCTATATTCCATAATTGTTCAGCAAAAGCATTATATTCTGAACTTTTTGGATCAAAAGAGTTAGCACCAAATAAGAACGCAATTGCCATCAAAATACCACCAGCAATAACAAGTGGTAACATATTAGATACACCGTTCATTAAATGTTTGTATATTGTTTTACCGACACCTTGTTTTTCATTGCTTGTTGATTGACCACTCGCCTTATTGCCACTACGTGCTACAAATGGTTTACGAGATGTATCTTGTGCCAAGTTAATTAATTCTTCTGGTCGTTTTATACCATCTGCAACCGGTACTTCAACGACATTTTTACCATCAAAACGATCTGTCTCAACATGTACATCAGCGGCTACAATAATACCTGATGCACGTTGAATATCTTCGTCTGTAAGATGATTTTTTATGCCGCCGGATCCATTTGTTTCAACTTTAATTTTAACGTTCATTTTCTCAGCTTGTTTTTTCAAAGCGTCACGTGCCATATAAGTATGAGCAATACCTGTTGGACATGCTGTTACTGCTAAAACGTATGGTTCATTTGAATTTTCATTATCTGTGGCAACACCTTGAGTCGCTTCTTCAGTTGCTTCTTCTTCAGTTGCTTCATCATCTGCCTGATCTATAATTTGTAATACTTCTTCAGGTGAATTGGCATGAAGTAATGATTCACGAACTTTTTCATCCATCAGAATACCAGACAATTTAGCTAATGCATCTAAGTGTGTTTGTGCTCCGCCTTCAGGTGCAGCAATCATAAAGAATAAATGTGCTGGTTGCATATCTAAACTCTGATAATCTACACCTGCTTTTGATTTCCCAAAAGCAATTGCTGGTGTTGTAACTGCTGAAACCTTAGCATGAGGTATAGCTATGCCTTCACCAATACCTGTTGTACTTTGAGATTCACGATTATGGATTGCTTTTTTAAAAGATGTCACATCATTTAGTTTTCCAGCTTTATCTAATTGATTAACTAGTTCGTCAATGACACCATTCTTTTCTGTTGAAGAAAGATCCATTGCAATTGTATCTTTTGTTAATAATTCGGTAATTCTCATATTATTCACTCCCGTCTAGTGTCGTAATCACAACTTGTGTTTTAATGTCTTCAATTGCAGTTTTCGTAGCTAAATCATCATTAAATGCTGTAGCAGTACCTGCTGACACAGCTTGTTTAAATGCTTCTTCAATCGTCAGACCTGCTTCTAAACCTGCAACCATGCCTGCTACTGTACTATCTCCAGAGCCAACAGTATTTACAACATGACCATTTGGTACACTTGCTTTATAACTGTATTGCTCATCGACATATACGGCTCCTTCTCCTCCCAATGAGATAATTACAGATTTAGCACCTTTTGCTAAAATTTCACGTGCAAATTGAATTACTTTTTGATCAGAATCAATTGTAGTATTAAACATCACTTCTAATTCATCTTTATTAGGTTTAATAAATAATGGATTATATTTTAATACAGATTCAACTAAATCTTTTTCAGCATCTACTACTAATTGTGCGCCTGTTGCTTTTGTAATCTTACCTATTTGTTCATATGCATCATTAGGAACACTTTTAGGAATACTACCAGCAACAATCACTGTGTCTTTCTTGGTTGTATCTTTGATTTGCGATAATAATGTTTCAAACTGCACATTCGAAATTTGTGGACCAGGCGCATTAATTTCAGTTTCTTCACCCGTTTTTAATTTAACGTTAATTCTAGTATCCTCATCTACTTGAACAAAATCAGTACCAATATTTGCTTTTGTTAAAGTATCTGCAATAAATTGTCCTGGAAAGCCTCCTGCGAAACCAAGTGCAGTAGATTGTACTCCTAACGTTTTTAATACTCTGGAAACATTAATACCTTTGCCACCTGCAAATTTATATGTTTCTGCGGCACGATTTAACCCATTAAGTTCAAAGTCACTCGCAAACATAATGTAGTCAATAGAAGGATTAAATGTAACTGTATAAATCATAATGTTCCTCCAATAAAATTATATTTTTCAGCAAATAATCTAAAATATTGATTTGTCATTGCCTTCTTAGAAGTAATAAGTGATACATTAGCTTCTAACGGGACATGAGCAAAATAAACTTTTTCATATTTAGCATGGTCGATTAATACATAAACTTGTGTTCCTAATTCCATGGCATGATGTTTGATGATTGCTTCTTGTTCATCAGGTGTTGTTAAACCATATTTTAAATCAATACCATTCATTCCTAAAAATACTTTGTCAAAGCGATAACGCTTTAATGTTTCTAAGGCACTCGCACCAACTGTAGCAAATGTAGTGGATTTAACTTCCCCACCAATTATCAAAGTTCTAATCCCATATTTAAGGAGCTCTTCAACATGCGTTAGACCATTAGTCACTACGATTATGTCACTTGCTTTAATAAAAGGAATCATTTCGAGTGTAGTAGATCCTGCGTCCAAAAACACACAGTCACATTCTTCAATTTGGCTCGCAGCGATTCTGCCAATTTCTTGTTTTTCTTTTAAATTAGTACCTCGTTTATCTGCCAGATTAGGCTCTAACACTGATGATTGATTGAGTGTCGCGCCCCCATGCAATCTTTTTAATTTCCCCAAATTTTGTAGCTTTGATAAGTCACGGCGAATTGTCGAGGCACTACAGCCAGTGCGATCTATTAATTCTTGTAATGTTAAAAAATCTTTTTTTGACAATTCAGTCAAAATTAACTCGTGGCGCTTTTCCGTTATCATACCTTCACCTCAGCTCATTGTCATTATAATGTTTCCGCTTTCTTTTTTCAATCATTTTTTGTCAAAAACAGTCAAAAACAGTCAATTACTGGTTAGAAATTTCATCTTTCCGTCATATTTTATTCTTAATATATGCACCTGTTTTAATTTCGTATATATTAAATTTTAAACAAGAGAGGCTTGGGCCTCCCTCTCAAACAAAACTATAAAAATAGGATTGGGGCATAAATCCCAGAAAAAAGAAGCACTCAAATGATTTAATTCAATTCATCTGAGTGCTTCTTTTTTTATTCAATACTTCGTATTGTTGGTTCGCTTTCTTAGGGGACAGCTTCAGCCTGTAATCCAGCTTGTCCTGTTCCCTCAAGAGCCTCATCAAAACACGTCGCATTCATATGTTATTTTACATTAAAATACTTTTAAAAAAATAAGGCCCTTACGTATAATTTAATCAATACGATTAAACTAAATTAACGAAGCTCCTTATAAATAAAGGTTATAAATTGACTTAGCATACACTATTAATGAAACCTTTAACATTAGTACATTTATAGTAGCAACAACTAATTTTTGGATAGTAAACTTTAACATGTATATTAAGTCTATTCAGTCACAATGTTATGTTCCTGTTACTTTGTCTCTTGGATGATATGCATTACTTGTGCTTGCGTTACTGCGATTAAATCTTTTACACGTATATTAATTTGAACACCTCGGTCTCCACCACTTATATATATCGAATCTAATGCTTGAGCATTTTGGTCAATCACTGTTGGAAACTGACGCTTCATTCCTATTGGAGAACAACCGCCTCTAATATAACCAGTAACTTTTTTCAAATGATCAAGCGGCATTAAGTTCAACTTTTTTTCTGTCACTGATTGGGCTGCTGTTTTCATATCTAATGTTTTATTTACTGGTATAATAAATACGAAGTGCTCATGCGCTGCATTTTCTAAAACAAGTGTTTTATATACATGGTCTGGATCAACACCTACTTTTTGTGCTACATGTCCCCCATCCATATGTTGTGTACTAATATCATATGTATTCACGCTATAAGCAATAGCTTGACTGTCTAATATTCGCATCGCGTTTGTTTTCTTTTGTTTCATTTCATCACCCCATAGTATATCAACCATTTCAGTCGATACATATAACAGCTCAAATGATAGAATTCTATCCTTATCTATTATGTTTGAATGATTTTAATGCAAGAATTCAATCTATTTTCAAACTTTTAATAAAATCAACTAATTCATCACGCATCGATTCATCTTTCAAAGCATACTCAATCGTAGTTTTCACAAATCCTAATTTTTCACCAACATCATAACGTTCACCTTCGAAATCATAAGCATAGACTTGATCGTCAGTGTTTAAACGTTCAATTGCATCTGTAAGTTGGATTTCACCACCTGCGCCTTTACCTTGCGTTGCTAAGTAATCAAAGATATCTGCAGTCAATACATAACGTCCCATGATGGCTAAATTAGAAGGTGCTGTGCCTTGTTTTGGCTTTTCAACAAATTTTACCACCTCGTATTTTCTACCTGACTTTTCCATTGGATCGATAATGCCATATCTATGCGTTAAGTTTTCTTCAACTTCTTGGACACCAATCACTGATTTCCCAGTTTCTTCGTATGCATTCATCAATTGTTTAATTGCTGGCGTGTCAGATTCGACTATATCATCACCCAACAATACTGCAAAAGGTTCAGTGCCTATAAATTGACGTGCGGAATAAATTGCATGTCCTAATCCTTTTTGCTCTTTTTGTCTAACATAAAATATATTAGCAAGCTCTGTAGAGTATTTTACTTTTTCAAGTAACTCTTGCTTATCTTTTTCTTCTAAAATCATTTCCAATTCTTTTTGATTATCAAAATGATCTTCGATAGCTCTTTTATGTTTACCTGTTACGATAATGATATCTTCAATACCCGCACGAGCCGCTTCTTCAACTATATATTGAATTGTCGGTTTATCTAAGATTGGCAACATTTCTTTCGGCATAGCTTTCGTAGCCGGCAAAAACCTCGTACCCAAACCAGCAGCTGGTATGATTGCTTTCTTTATTTTTCTCAAAACGCTCATCCTTTTCTTAAACAAAATTTACGTACTGATTGAATATAATCTACGCTTCATTATTCATTTTAACCGTTAATATTATCATAACATTGAAACGTTTCACTTAATACTTTTTTCATTTATAAAAAAGAGCCACATAAACGTCATGGGTTAACGTTTGTGTAGCTATATTTTAATGATTAATCAAGTGCTGGTTGGCGAATTACATCTCCCGTTTTATTCACAACAACTTTATAGTCTCTTTCCTTCTTATATTCATGGAAAGTATAAAACATACCATCTTTCGATTCTTTTACATTTTTTAATACTGCATTTTGACCTAGTTCATCAATAGCGTATTTTTGCGCTATAACCTCAGATTCTTGAGGAGAGATATTAGGTTTATCATTTTGCGGTTTGATTTGATAAGACTTATCAAAAACACTTGCTTTATTATCTTCATCTACAGTTACTCTATAATACGTATTTGGTTTACTTTTATTTTCAAATGTAAAGATGTAATAATGAGCCCCTTGGCATGTTGTATCAATACCATAATCATTATAGGCATTTGAATCGTTATTATCTTTATTCACTACTGTTTGTGCTTTTTTTAATGCATTGGAAAATGGAGGTAAATTTGCTTTTCCAACTTCGTCATCTTTTAAATCATGTGTTGTCAATTTGGCAATCGGTTTATAGTTTTCAGCGTTATATGGTTCATTATTTATTTCTTCTTTTGTTGCTGCTTTTATTGGATTCTCACTTTTTTCTTTAGTTATATCCTTAGCTTCTGCAATTTCATCCACAATAGAAAAACTAGAAATGGTTTCATGAACTTTGGCTAGGGCTTGTTGATTTGTAGCTATAAAAAGAAGAAACGCTAAACAGCAAGCGAGAAGGAAAGCCATGATAGTTAAAATTAAATTTTTCAAGTTTATCCCCTTACTTACAATTATTACATTTCCTATCATGTTATCATAGATTATTGACGAAAAACTTATATAGAACACAATTTAAAAGAATCGTAACCTTTGTTACATGTTTATTACGTAAAGCCTACTTTATTTAATACAAGTGTCATATTCAGTACTTTATTCAACACAAATAATATAAATATCACCGTTGACACAATTAAATTCCCATGTAAAAAAGCGGAGCAATGAAATCTAATTACTGTAATCAGATTTCATTGCTCCGCTTCTATAATAAAGACAAAAATTATTTCAAAAAATATCACTAGTGCCTATAACATATATAGGATTCAGACATGTCAACCACACTATAATCTATTCGCTCTTTCTTATGTTGAATTATGTTTTTCTAAAACGTGATCTCAACTGGCTCTCTATAAAGATGACCAGCATACCTAAAACCATGACGAATATCGACATGTATAATGGAAATTCAAAATTAATATCATATAATGTACCTGCAACTAATGGACCGATAAAATTCCCCATACTAGTAAACGTAGAATTTAATCCACCTGCGAAACCTTGTCTATTACCTGCTATATTCGAGAAATAATTTGTAATAGCTGGGCGAATCATATCAAAGCCAATAAAAACAATAAAACTAATTAACATAATTGACCAATAGCCGTGAACAAAAGTTAATGCTAATAGAATAATTGCTGAATATAGCAATGAATAAGTAATAAACGTTAATTCTTTAAAATAGTTCATAAACTTATCAAAGAAGAATACTTGGAATACTGCACCCAAAATACCGCCACCTGTGATAGCAAACGAGATATCAATAGGAGAATATTGTGCTTTGTCTGCAGTATAAAGTGGGAACAGTGTTTCAAATGAAGACAACCCGAAAGCTAGTACTAAGGTTAAAATGATTGGCGTAAGAAAGACTTTCCAATCAATTTTTGTTAGCAACTCAGGTTGATATTTGGTAAATCCATCTTGCGTTTCATGTTTCGGATTTTTAATAAGTATAATTGAAAGTATCAAGGCTAAACAGCCACTAAAACCCGCTACATAGAATGGTAATCTATGTGAAACTTCTGCTAATAAACCACCAAGCCCTGGCCCTAAAATAAATCCAGAATTAATTATTGCTGACATATATCCAAAGTTTTTAGCTTTATCTCTACCTGATGAGATATCTGCAATCATGCCTGTGACACCTGGCATAACCATACCTGCACTAAACCCACCAAGTATTCTAGAAACAATCAGAAGTGAGAACGTATGACTTGCAGCGAATAAGAATTCTGAAATCGCAAATAGGCCTAAGCCAATACAGATGATTAACTTTTTACCTAATTTATCTGCGAGTGTACCGCCAAATGGTGAGATAATCATTTGAGCTAAAGCAAATACAGCTACCAGTATGCCTAAATCGCTACCTTTTAAACCTAAATCTTTTAAATAAACAGGGAGCACAGGAACGACTAAACCAATACCTAAAAAGACAAGAAAAATATTAAAATATAAGATAATAAACTGCTTCTTCACGTTGCTCGCTCCTTTATTTTTATAAATTGTTTGAAGCGGCTTTCAATTCTCTAATATACGAGAACAAGCCTAATATTAGAACATTTTATAACAGTTTCATGAGAAATGGCAATAAAAAATTTATTTTCTAATCACTATCATATAATATCGTAATTATAACTTGTATAATAAAGATGTATCTAATTTTCAGGATGGAGGTTTTCTATGATTTATCAAGTAGATGGTAAGACGATTGTTTTAGTATTAGAACAAGGTGAAGACATTGTATCTGCAGTAACAGATATTGCAACAGAACAAGGTGGACAATTTGGCACAGTTAGTGGCATCGGTGCATGTGCTAGCGCAGAACTTAACTTCTATAATTTAGAAACCAAAACTTATGAAAAGAAAACCATTGATGAACCTTTAGAGCTCATCAGTTTAATGGGTAATATCTCTCATATTGACGAAAAGCCATTTGCGCATTTACATGCCACATTCGGAACCAACCAATATGACACATTGAGCGGACATTTAACTAAAGCCGTCGTTTCTGCTACAGCAGAAATTGTAATCACAATGACAAATTTAGATATAAACCGCAAATACAATGAAACAATTGGGTTAAACCTGTTAGATTTATAATTTGTTAGTTAAAGTAAAAAGCGTGACTTTAGATTAAACTTTGTTCAAAAAGCAAAATGAGTAGTAAGCAGAGATGTTTCAATATAATAGAATTATCTCTGCTTTTATACTTGTATTTATCCTCCTATAAATCACATGTTTTAATACCCTACTACAGAGTTATGTCCGTGTGTTTAACATGTATAACTTAAGTTAATAATTGAAATTTATATTTAAAAAATGTATCATGTAGTCTCATATTTCAAAAACATGGGTTAATATTTATCTTCGTCTATTAGCACAAAAGAAGTTTTATATTGCATTTACTAATGCACAATTAAATTACAATTCATTAGTAATCTATTATATTAGCGCTTAATTAAAAAGAAAGTAGGTGTATTTATGCAAGCGCGTTATATCGCTAGAATCATTTTCCTTATATTGATATTAGTTTCAATATTTTTCAATAATTATTTCCAATTTATGACGCTTAATCTATTTCTAGCGTATGTGCCGTTTGAACTATGCTTACTGTTAAATTTATTTAAACCAAAATACAAATATGAGTGGCCACTATTCATTATTTTCACACTTATTTTTGTCTTGATGGTGCCAAATACTTTGTATATGATTACTGACTTAATACATTTAAATCAGTTTAATTTCAATTTCTATCAAGGTTTAGTAATTAGTGAATGGGCGTATTTTGCATTCCTTGTATCTGGCGTATTACTAGCTATTTACCTATTAATTCTAATGTTTTTAGAAATGGAACAATTCACGCAACATCTCTGGCTCAATAGATTAATTATTGTAGTTATGATGTTCTTAAATGGTCTCGGTATATTTATTGGACGCTTCTTACGTTTACATTCAGTTTATCTTATTCATGAACCGCTTCGTATTTTTAATGAAGTATCTTCGAGTTTAAATACTGATACGTTACGTTTTATTTTATTACTTATTGCATTACAAGTGATTATATTCCTATTTGCGAAAGGAGTGCGTAGCGTAAAATGACTTTGAATATTTTAGTTCTCATTATTGTTTTAATTTTATGTCAATTAATCATCGGACATTTATTACATGATGTAGGTTTTTCATATCTTCACAGCATTATATTGATGTTGTTCCCATTAGGTATTGGTTTATTTTATCTACAACTATTTTATTATGAACGTCGTTTTCCAAATTGGAGCGTCCCCATCAACATAAAATTAAGATTGAAATATATGTATATATTAACGTTTTTTGAATACGTAACTTTATATATTTGTGTCTTTAGATTTTAATAGATTTATGAAGCATTTATTATTATGTTTATAAACAAACGGTCTCATCCCTATAAATATATGTAATAATTTATATACTTTCCTAAACACTACTAAGCTGTCGACAAGCCTTTAAACTTTTGTCGACAGCTTTTTATGTGCACAAACATTGGTTCATCCATTATGATAATGTGATCAAAAATCGATTTATTTTCCTAAATAAAGCAAATACATTCTATCAGATTTCCATACTTTTATTAGCTGAGCAAACCTATATTTAACGAATCTTTATTACTACCTCATCATTATCAAAGATAAGGGCTAAGACATGTTACTATGCCCCAACCCTTAACTAAAGCGTTATATATATAAATCACTATTTTATATGAATGCATTATGCCATATATTTTAAAGCTTTAATGCTTGTTTAACTTCTTGAACCGACTCTGCAGAAACTTTTAATTGCTCATATTCATCATTAGATAAATTTAAATCTACAATACTTTCAATACCATTTGAACTTAAAATTGTTGGAACCCCTAAGCATATATCTGTAAATTGATATTCCCCTTCTAGTAGTGCAATACTAGGCAGTAATCTATGTTGGTCTTTCAATATAGCTTCAATCATACTGTATACTGCTGAAGCTGGAGCATAATAAGCTGAACCATTTCCGAGTAATTCTACGATTTCTGCACCGCCCTTACGTGTGCGTTCAACAATTGTCTCAATTTGTTGTGCATCAAGTAGTTTATGAAGTGGTACACCATTAACATTAGTCGAATCTACTAACGGAACCATCGTATCGCCATGACCACCTAATACTAAACCTTTGATATCTTTAATAGAAACTTTTAAGGCTTCAGCAATAAACGTTAGATATCTTGATGTATCTAATACACCGGATTGTCCTATTACTCGCTCTTTCGGAAATCCAGAAGCTTTCAATACTGAATACGTCATAGCATCTACAGGGTTCGTAAGTACGATAATCTTACAATCAGGTGAATATTTCACGATTTCTTTTGTAACATCATGCATAACCGCCTCATTAACCTGTACTAAATCGTCACGACTCATCCCAGGTTTACGTGGTACACCTGCTGTAATCACTACAACATCTGAATTTTTTGTATCAGTATAGTCAACGGACCCTTTTACATTTACATCAAAGCCATAGACTGGACTACTTTCTAAAATATCTAGTGCTTTACCTTTAACTTGACCTTCATTTGTTGGACGGTCAATCAGTACAACGTCAGCCAACTCTTGTTGAGCAACAATAAAAGCCAATGTTGCACCCGTATTGCCGCCACCTATAATAGAAACTTTTTGTTTTGTCATAAAAGCAACTCCCTCATACAATCTCTTGATCACGTTACTTAAATTATATCATCTCTAACCACCGATAATGATTTCATTTCGTTAAGTTAAATTATCAAATTTACTTATGCGTTTTTTGCCTTTTAATCCATTTCCAAATTATAAAAATGACTAAAACAATTAAAACGAAATAAATAATTTTAGAATAGATATCCATGTAGTAAACAATTGCATGCCAATTTCCGCCCACTGCTTGTCCTAAATAAATCAGCACGATATTCCAAATTAAGGTACCAAGCGTAGTAAACAAAATAAACAATGGTATATTCATTCGAGTTAAACCAGCTGGGATGGAAATTAAACTTCTTAACAGTGGCACAAAACGACAAAAGAAAATTGTCCAATATCCATACTTTTCAAACCAATTAATCGTTCTATCTATATCTTTGATTTTCACACGTAAAAACTTCCCATAACGATTTACAAAGCGATATAAGTTCCGCTCGCCAATCCAGGCACCAATACCATAGAGAACAATAGCCCCAATAACAGAACCAAGCGTTGAAGTGATTGTCACGCCAATAAAGCCTAAATCAGACTTAGTTGTCATAAAACCACCAAATGTTAAAATAATTTCAGATGGTATTGGAGGAAATATATTTTCCAAAAAGATTAATAATCCTATACCTAAATAGCCATGTTGCTCCATAAAATGCGTTATCCACTGTTCCATTTATTTCCTCCTAAAGGTCGTTAAAACAAAGCATTAAAATAGATTATTTGTTAACGCATATAAATACATTGATAAGCCAAATAGAACCATACTTAAAATTGTTAGTATCAATGCTAAAACAATTACACGTTTATAATGTTTAATAAATGCTATGAATAAAATAGCACCATTATAAAAGAAAAATAGTCCAAAAAGTGTCATCATTATATTAATATCAGGATACACAATATTTAATATTGCAATGACTAAGGCAAAACCTAAAAACGGAAAATTAATAAAATTACGTTGAAACTTATGTTGATTTAATTGATGCTGTTCGTTCTCTGTATTCATTATCTTTACTCCTTCAAACTTTAAACTACGGGATGTCATGACCTAAAGAAGCCGTATAAATATCAAACCATTCTTGATCTGTAAGTGACACCTTCAAGCCATTAATCGCTTCATCAATACGTTCAATTTTGTGTGTGCCTAGCACTGGCATTAGTGATGCAGGATGTTTATTTAACCATGCCATAACGATACCATTCAAGGTTACATTATATTTTTGTGCTAAAGGAGAAACAACTGCCATGATTCTAGCAGATTTTTCGTCTTCTAAATCGAATAATTTACCACCTGCCATAGGGCTCCACGACATAATTTTAACATCATCTTTATACATATGATTAATGATACCATTTTCAATAGCGTCTAAAGTATATGGCGACACTTCCAGTTGATTTAAAGTGATATGCAATTTATCACAAACTAAACATTTGCTTAGTAAATCGTATTCAGATTTATTGAAGTTCGAAACACCAAATGACTTAACTTTTCCTTGTTTAACCAATGCTTTTATTGCTTCAGTCACTTCGTTAGGGTCCATTAAAGGTGATGGTCTATGAATGAGCAGAGAATCTAGTTGTTCAACTTGTAAATTTTGTAGCGAACGATCAACAGATTGAATAATATGCTCTTTACTATGATCATAGCGATGGCCATTTGTTTCATGAAGTGGACTTGATGGCAATACGATACCACATTTAGTTACAATTTCAATTTGATCGCGAAGTTGTGGTGATAGTTTTAGCGCTTCACCAAAGATACTTTCACAACTGTATGAGCCATAAATATCAGCATGGTCCATAGTTGTAATACCTCTTTCAACCAATTCATTCAAATATCTATTTAATTGTTGAGGTGTCCAGTTCCAGTCTTTCGCTCTCCAAAACCCTTGTATTACATTCGAAAAAGAAACGTATTGATTAATTTTCACTTTATTCATATATCTTCAACACCCTTTTTATTATATTCAATAATCAAGTGAACTGTAGCATATCCAATTTATTGCGCAGTTGGTTTTCATCTATTTGTTCACCAATAATTACAATTGTTAACGGCATCGTTGTGTCGATGACTTCATAATCTGGCAAACCAAATGCATATTGAAATTCATATATATCATTTGGCGTATCGTGAAACTTGACGTATCCCTTTAATCTTAGAACATTATCAGGTAGCCGTAAAATAAACTGATAGAATAATTGACGATCAATTGGCCCAGTAAATTGATACTGTAAGCTCTTAATTCCATGATGATGCATTGGTTGACCTAAATGTGACATACTATCATCTGTTGTTAAAATTAAATTATCCATATCTAAATCAGCATATGATGTATAAAATTTCGGTGCTTGTGGGTTAATTTTTTCAATTTCTTTTATCTTATCGTACTCAATACTTTCCAACAAATCCATTTTATTGATTACAATTGCATGACTTACTTTTAATTGTTCTTCCATTAATTGTATTGTATTATCAGTATATTGGGCTCTATTCAAAAATCTCGGTGCGTCTGCTAAGCCTATAACTACTGGTGTGGCAAGGTATTCAACGATTTCAGGATCTTGACAAGCTGCAATAATTTCAATTGGGTGTGCGATACCCGTAGCCTCAATTATAATATGGTGCATTGCACTTTTGTTAATAAAATGTTTTAATTGTTTTATTAAATCCCGTTGCAAGTCACAACATATGCAACCATTTAATATCGATGCAACCTCTATATCATGGCTTAATGCATTGCTATCTACATCTAAATTGCCGTATTCATTTACGATGATACTTGGGTTTTCATTTTTATTTAGTAAATATTTTACATAATTACTGAGAAAAGTTGTTTTCCCACTACCTAAAAAACCTGTTACTACGGTAATAGCGATTTTAGGCTGTTTAATATTTTTCAAAAATCTCACTCATTTCATAAATTTAAATGTTTGTGTAAAAGATAATTTTTTCGTATAATTAATCTTTCACTTGATAAAATATTAGATATCTTCTAAACTTTATACACGCTATATTTTAGCATGGCACAGTGCAAAAGTGTATTTGAGGAAGTGTCACACACAACGTTAGACGGATTCAGGTCCGATGCAAAGTAAAGAAAACGGATAGAATGTCTGGAGGAGAACTTATGTCTGAACCACTTAATTTAAAGGAACAACTTTGTTTCAGTTTGTATAACGCTCAAAGACAAGTAAATCGCTACTACTCTAATAATGTCTTTAAGAAATACAAACTAACATACCCACAATTTTTAGTACTTACTATTCTTTGGGGTGAATCACCTGTCAATGTCAAAAAAGTCGTTACAGAATTGGCGCTTGATACTGGTACTGTATCTCCATTACTTAAGAGAATGGAACAAGTTGATTTAATCAAACGTGAACGTTCTGAAGTTGATCAACGTGAAGTATTTATCCATTTGACTGATAAGAGCGAAGCAATTCGTCCAGAATTAGATACTGCATGTCAAGATGTTGCAGTTGCATCTTCTCTTGATGAAGATGAATCTAAAGAATTAAATAGATTACTTGCAAAAGTAATCGATGCCTTTACTGAAGAAAAAGCAAAATAAGCTTTTCTACCTATATTAAAGGTTAAAGATATATCAAAATGATTCCTTAAATATACTTGATTTAAAGAGAGAGCTCAAACACTTTTGTGTTTGAGCTCTTTTTTGACTATTTTAAAACTTCAAACTGTGAACTGTAAATCTTAAAAATACATGGTCGTAATTCCCATAATTTTCGACTTAGAATCCCTTAAATTCTTCCCCTGCGTAAAATTGAAAGTAAGAGCTTATTTTAGTATTTTTAAGCTAAGTTAAAATCACATAATTTTAGCATTTATAATTATTCATAACATTATGAAGCATTAATCTTAATCATTTGTTGTAGATAGCCATTTTCTTTAGTAGCTAAAGTTTCATAACTACCTTCTTCTAGAATAGCACCTTCTTGCATAACAATAATTTTATCAAAATTTGGTAACAACCTTAAATCATGCGTAGCTACGACTAAAGTTTCAGCTTGCTTATGGACTAAATCCATAACTACATTTGTATGATGAACATCTAAAGCAGTTGTTGGTTCATCAAGTATCCAAAGTGAAGAAGGTTTTAATAATAGTCTTGCTAAAGCTAATCTTTGTATTTCTCCTCCAGATAATGTCTGACCAGAAAGTGTAATCACTCTATCTAAATTAATGTGAGCTAATCCAAGTCGGTCTAGTACCTCTCTAAGCGCATTGTCATCTTGTTCTGAAAATAAATTCTCTCTTACAGTACCGTCAAACAATTGTTGAGATTGTAGGAGTGCATTGATATAACTATATTTATCTTCATTTACTATTTTAGAAATATGTTGTTGATGTAAAAGTACTTCCCCTTTATCGCTTTGATATAGACCTAGCATAAGTTGTAATAAAGAGCTTTTACCTGAACCAGACGGTCCTACTATCGCTACGTGTTCTCCTTGATTTATGACTAAGCGAATCTGGGATAATACAGGTGTTGACTGGTTCCAATATTTGAAATCAACGTCTCGTAATTGCATTAAAGGCAATGCATCAAACGTTCCCATTTGCATAGATTCATTACCTTGTGTCGTTGGATGTGCAATAACCTCATTAATATCAGTTAATGCTTGGTCCGTATCAGCTTTATAATAAGCCACGTTACTCATTGGAATCGCTTGTTCAAATAATGTTAACATCATTAAAACAATACTCGTCAAATACACAACGTCTAATTGTTGGTTTTGTACTTGAACAACACCTAAGTATAAAGTGAAAAATAATGCAATCATCGCTACAACATTCAAGCTATATTCATAAAGTGATAGAAAACGTTGCTCTTTAGCTTGTACGCTTTCATACGCATCTAATTGCTCTATAACTTGCTTTTTATAATATTCCGTTTGATTAAACCGTGTTAATTCATCGTACCCTTCTTTATAGTCATAAAATCGACTTAAAAATTCACCTTGGACTTCATTTACTTGTCTTTTTAATATACGAGCTCTTTTAGCACTTAACCAAGGGATAACAATTAACGTAGCAATCATACTCAAACAAATAATCACTGCATGTATATATGAAAAATAAAATATCGTAACCATTGTGACGATTGCTGTTAAACCGATGACTACAGGCGGATAGTAAACTCTTAAATATATGTTTTGCAAAGACTCTACTCTACCAATCATACGTGCAATCAGGTCACTAGAATTGAATTTCCGATAAACATCAGGCACAACTGGAAGTAATTTTTTGAAGAATTGAACTCTCACATCGCGTAACATTGTAAATGTTGTTCTATGAGAAAGTAATCTCTCAATATATCTTGCTACCGCTCTAAGAAATCCAAACATTTTCACTGAAACAATCAATACCATCAGCGCAAACAGCGGAGCCCCTAAGGCACTTTGAGTAATCATATAACCGCTTAAAAAGAACATACCTAATGCGACTAAACTACCGACTACACCAACTAAAATAGATAATATTAAATCCTTATCTATACTAAATTTAATCCGTGGTTTCATGTTCATCACCGCCTTGTCGAGGGTCGTTTAATATACGCGTATCGCCTGACTTTAAAACTCCTTGTTCAATCAAAATACGTCTGTCTGCATTTTTAATCGTATGTGCTCTATGCGCAATAGTAATCATTGTGATATTAGAAAACTGCCTTTCAATAACATTTTGTATTACATTTTCAGTTTTCACGTCTAAGCCTGTTGCTGGCTCATCAAAGATTAATAGGTCTGGGCGCCCCAATAATATTCTTGATAGCTCTATACGTCTCATTTGACCGCCTGAGAGCATCTCTCCACCTTCACCTATTCTTGTGTCTAAACCATGTTTTAGCGATAACACTTTTTCTTTTAATTCAACATCCGCTAAAACTTGTAATATTTGTGCTTCCTCAACTTGATGAAACATCGTTATATTATCTCGTATAGATGAATTGAAAATATAAGGAGCTTGACTAAGAAACCCTATATTTAAATTTTTCTGCTTGTAAGTAATCGTGCCATCACTAGCTTCCAAATTTTGTGCTATCAGTTGCGCTAATGTTGATTTTCCAGCGCCACTTTTTCCAATTAAAGCGATATGCTCACCACTTTTTATACTTAAGTTAATATCTTTTAATGCATACATAGAGGCGTCTTTATATTTAAAATCTACTTGGTCTAATCGAATCAAAGCACTCTGATTTAAATTAATTTGTATTTGAGGTTGAGGATCTTTATTCTCTTTGTCTAGCACTTCGAACAACACATCACTAGAACCTTCACTTTGTTTCCCGGTATGGAAAGATTGACCAAGGTCTTTAATTGAATTGTAAAATTCTGGTGCCAATATAATCGCAATTGCCGCTGTCTTAAAGTCTAAATTATGAAATAAAATCAAACCTAAACCAGCCTCTAACGCAACTAAACCAATACCGAGCATACTAATAAATTCGAGCATTAAGCCAGATAAAAAAGCACTTCTTAAAATACGCATCGTTAAATCCCTAAACGTAGTACTTTCCTCATAAAGTTCTTTTTCTGTATGTTCAGTTCTATTAAAAAGTTTTAACGTTATTAGACCTTTTATTTTATTTAAAAATTGTTGGCTAAACTGATTTAAATAAGTCATTTTATCTTTAGATTCATCACGGGTTTTCAAACCAAAAATGATATAAAAAAGTGGAATAAAAGGTGCTGTGACTATCATAATCAATGCCGTATTTAAATGAACAAAACACATAGCAATGATTATTAATAACGGTATCATCATTGATTTAAATACTTGCGGAAAATAACTATTAAAAAAAGGAACAATGCCATCAACACTTTCAGTTAAAGTGTTCATTTGCACACCAATTGGATCTTTGGATTGCTTTATAATAAGTTGCTTTCTTAAATCACGCTTAACTTTCGCTGCCATTTGATTGCCTATCATTTGATTTATAGTATTAAATGTGGCACGTGCTATTAAAACTACTAATGTAAACATTAATATATTTAATAACTCATGATTAGCGCTTAATAACATTGCGTTTAATATTTCTGCAATAGAAATATTTTGTATTACAACTGTAATTGCTAAAAGTGTACTAACTACAAACATAAAGATAGGATATATTTTATATTGCATTGCTAAACTTGTTAATCTTTTCACAAATATCACCTACCTCACATTATAGACTGCGTGTATAAAAATTAAATTAATTCGCTCATTGTTTTATATACTTTTTCTTGATGTTTTCATATTTTAGACACAATTAATTTTTATAATTTTAATTGAAATTTTACTATAACTTTACACATGTCCTTTAAAATGACTATTATCTATTAATTATATACATCTTTAGTCTAAAATCACATTTTTAAGTGGCAGAATACATTTTTATTGTGCTATCATTAAAAAATGAAAATGCACAAAATTTTATAAGTACTATGAAAGTAGGTAAATTATGTTAATACTTGAATTGATTAAAGGTATCATTCTAGGTATCGTTGAGGGTTTAACAGAATTCGCGCCCGTTTCATCAACTGGTCATATGATACTCATAGATGATATGTGGTTGAAATCGAGTGAATTTTTAGGATCTGAATCGGCATTTACATTTAAAATTGTCATCCAACTAGGTTCAGTATTCGCAGGCGCTTGGGTATTTCGTGAGCGTTATTTCGAAATGTTACATATAGGTAAATACAGAGCAGAACCTATTGATGGTATTGGCCAAAAGCCAAAACGTTTAAACTTATTACATATCATTGTAGGTATGATTCCTGCAGGTGTTTTAGGTTTGCTCTTTGATGATGTTATCGAAAAATATCTATTCAGTGTACCAACAGTAATGATTGGGTTGTTTATTGGCGCAATTTATATGATTATTGCTGATATCTACAGTAAAAGAGTTACAAATCCACAAACTGTAGACCAAATCAATTATTTCCAAGCTTTTATTATTGGACTATCTCAAGCCATAGCAATGTGGCCAGGTTTTAGTAGATCTGGTTCAACAATCTCTACTGGTGTATTAATGAAAATGAATCATAAGGCTGCCTCAGATTTTACGTTTATTATGGCAGTCCCTGTCATGCTTGCAGCGAGTGGTTTATCATTAGTGAAAAATTTGGAATATATTCAATTAAATCATATTGGTTTCTATATTCTTGGCTTTATCGCCGCGTTTATTGTTGGGTTAATTGCAATCAAAACTTTCTTATACTTAATTAGTAAAATTAAATTAATACCATTTGCAATTTATAGAATTATATTGGTCATTATCATCGCCATTCTATACTTCGGCTTTGGTATTGGACAAGGTATCACAGGAGAATAATTTAAATACTTGAACATTAAAGCTGATAAACATCTCACTATTTCTTAGATGGTTATCAGCTTTTTATTCTTTTCTTACAGATTGCATAAACATTAGCCTATTTCTCCCTAATAAATCCTATACTCAGGCTATATTTACCGTTTATTTTCATGTATGATAGGGTAATATGAAGATAGTATAAATTAAATGGAGGCAACGCATATGGACAAAAAGCAATTAATTAAAACAATAATCACAGTGGCTCCTGTGTTTTTAGTACCATTAATCGTTGAACGTAAACGAATTAAAGATCACCCAGACGTTAAAAAAGCGAGCGATGCAACCGTGAGCGCTTCTAAAACAGTTGCAGATAAATCTTTACAATTCAAAGATACTGTCGTAGAAAAATCATCTCATGCGAAAGAATATGTAGTAGATAAAAAACACGACATGGATCAAAAACGAGAACTTAAACGTATCGCTAAAGAACACGATCCAGCATATATTGAGAAAAAAGGCGAAAAATTAGAAAAAGAAAATCGTAAAGAAGCTCAAAAAATGGATAAGATTCTTCAAAAAAATATCGACAAACGTCATAAAGAAGAAGATAAAGCGCGTCAAGATAATGAAAAACAGCGTATTAAAGATATGAAAAAATCTAACAAACATATGGAAAAAGTTGGATTAACACCTGGCAAACTTGACGATGAAACTGAGAAAAAAGGCGAAAAATTAGAGAAAGCAAACCGTAAAGATATTCAAAAACTAGATAAAATCCTACAAAAAAACATCGACAAACGCCACAAAGAAGAAGATAAAGTACGAGCAAAAGATAAAAAAGCTCGCTTATCTGAATTCAAAAAATATAAAGACTACGTTGCTAAAAGCGTTGTAAAACAAAACAACGAAAATAAAGGCGAATAACACTAATGACACAGGTCATTATAGATGGAGATGCTTGTCCTGTAATCAATTCAGTTATTGAATTGACTAAAAGGACAGGCATTTTTGTTACAATCGTTCGTAGTTTCAGTCATTTTTCTACTATAGAACAACCAGAACATGTAAAAACCATTTATGTCGATGATGGACCAGATGCTGTTGATTATAGGATTGTTAAACTAGCAGGAAATGATGATTTAGTAATTACGCAAGATTATGGTCTTGCAAGTTTATTACTTAATAAAACAAAGATTGTCATGCATCATAAAGGCTATGTATATAACCACCAAAATATTGACACTTTACTTGAGCAAAGGCATACGAGTGCACAATTTAGAAAAAGTGGTGGACGTACAAAAGGCCCTTCTGCATTTACAGAACAAGATTTGCTTAAATTTGAATCTGCATTTTCATCTATATTACAAGATCAATACTTGAACAAGGAGGATTAAATATGAAAAGAATTGCTGTTTACTGTGGCGCTAGTAAAGGAAATGATCCTTCCTATATGTCGGAAGCTTATCAGCTAGGTAAAACTATGGCCGAAAAAGGTTATGAATTAATCTTTGGAGCTGGTTCTGTAGGCATTATGGGAGCAATCCAAGATGGTGTACTAGATCATGGTGGTAACGCTATTGGCGTTATGCCTAATATGTTAAATGAAAAAGAAATAACTAGTAAGAAATTAACGGAACTTATTTTAGTTGACTCTATGCATGAAAGAAAAAACAAAATGGCCGAATTAGCAGACGCATTTGTCATGGCCCCTGGCGGTGCTGGTTCTTTAGAAGAATTCTTTGAAATGTATAGTTGGTCACAAATCGGTATTCATCAAAAACCGATTGCTATATTTAATATCAACGGCTTCTTCGATCCATTACAATCTCTATTATCTCATATGATTGAAGAAGGCTTTATCGATGCTAAATACGATACTTTAGCACCATTATGTGATACAACTGAAGCACTATTTGAAACAATCAATAATTATAAACCTTTAGGCGTTAGAACTTACGACTAACTATCAAGGGCAAGGAAGTAAATTATTTTAAATTCGCTTCCTTGCCCTTTGTTTATAATTCAAATAATTGCTATTAACTGTTTTAGTATCATCAATGCAACGATAATGATAATAATTGCTGAACATTTATTTAATACTGTAATATATTTTCCTGTTTTATCTACATGTCCTATAATCTTCCCCGCTATCGCTAAAAAGAAAAACCAAATCCATGACACCAATACTGTGGCAATGCTAAACACTACTTTTTCCACTCCTTCATATATAGCAGCACTTGTACCTATTACACCTATCGTATCCATAATTGCATGTGGATTTAGTAATGACACTGATAATGCGAAACCTATTTGCTTTTTAGCAGTCATAGGTTTATAAGTTTGAAGTTGATATTGATGCGATGTCCATAAAGACCATGCCATATAAATTAAAAAGACAATACCTATACAATATATAGTTATCTGCAAAATAGGTAAAGACAACAAAATTAATGACACCCCTAAAATAGCTAGCAATATTAATAATGTATCACATAAACCAGCGGTGATTATTACCGGTAGTGATTTGTAAATGCTTTTATGATTAGCTCCTTGATTAAATACAAAAACATTTTGAGCTCCTAAAGGCAATATAAGTCCTAATGCCAAAAGTAATCCATGAACTGCTGGTTGCAACATACAAAACTACTCTCCTTTAATTATTACGTCTATATCAACTATGCTATACTATATGCACAGAAATTGGACCAACCAGATGCAAATTAAAATACCAACCAGATTATATAGGAGCTATTTTATGTTCAAACCAAAATACAAAAAAATTATTGATAATATCATTTCACAAATTGATACCGGAGAATTAGAACCAGGCATGCAATTACCTTCTCAAAGAGATATGGCTAGAAAATATCAAGTGAATCGTTCTACCGTTATACAAGCAATCGATATCCTTAAAAGCCAGGGGATAATAAAAGGTAGAGAGAAACAACGCTTATATGTATCTGGAAATACTTGGCATACTTATATTAGAAACAATATCAATTGGCAAAACTATATTAGCAATAGTACAACTAAAAATAATCAATACTTTGTCCAACAAATAAATAAACTAGAATTCCATTCCAATATGATACGTTTAAGTACTGGTGAACTTGCTCCCAATCTTATACCTAATGAACAGTTCAAAGAAATTTTGAGTAAGTGTAATACTAATGTATTAAACACTAATTACGAACCACCTCAAGGCAACATCAAGCTTAGAGAAGCAGTTGTACAATATATGCAAAAATTAGGCATCACATGTACCGTTGACCACATTTGTATAACCTCTGGTGCATTACAAGGTTTAAAACTAATTGCAGATGGCTTACTTATCCCACAATCCAAGATTATTGTTGAATCTCCTTCATACATTAATTCAATACGTACTTGGCATAATATTAGAGCTGATATACAGAAAATAAGCATTTCTGATATTAAAAGTAATATTAACAATATATTTAAAGCACAAGCACAATATGCAAACAGCATTTTTTATTGTATACCGACATTACACAACCCAACACAACATTGTTATTCAATAGAAGAAAAGCAAAAAATTATGATGCAATGTGAACAACACGGTATGCCTATCGTAGAAGATGATGTTTATGGTGACTTATATTTTAATGGTGAACGTCCTAAACCTTTAAAATCATTTGATACAAATGACAATATTTTATACCTGAACAGCTTATCTAAAACTGTAAGTCCTGGTTTGCGTGTCGGTTGGATCGTTGCCAAACCTTCCGTTGTGGCACATTTAGCTGATTTAAAAATGCAAAATGACTATGGCGCAAGTTCTATATCACAATATATCGCAACAGAATGGTTAACACAGACACAATATCACGACCAACACCTCAAAGGACTAAAAGATAAACTTTTAATTAAAAGAAATTTATTTTTAGAATCTCTGAATAAATATTTTAGTAATTTAGGTTCATGGTCAACGCCAGAAGGTTCATTTTACATTTGGTTCCAATTTAAGTACTCCATCGATATGAAAAAACTTTTCGATGCAGCTATTGCAGAAAATATACTAATTAATCCCGGTGAAGTCTATGATAAACATGCGCGTCATTGTATCCGTTTCTCGTACGCTTATATCGATGCCGGTGATATCGATGTAGCATTAAAACAATTAAGCGGAATTATCCAAACACGTTTTATCACATCGTCATAAATAGGGAGCGAGACAGAAATCTAACTTATTTAAAAAGATTTCGTCTTCCCACTTCAGCAAAAACGACTAAGGTTGATAAGGATAATAAATTTATCTTCGCGAAACTCATCTATAATTCCCACTAACTCAATAAATTGTTAAAGGCTGAGACAATTAAATTTGTCTCAGCCTTTAGCTAAATCCCTATGCATTTGTAGGAATTACAATGTGCACTATCAAAAAACGCTTCTCAGACGTTTTTTGATAAATCTTTATGATATCTAACATGTCTTTTAAGTGGATGATATTTACTAAGATTAGGATACTCAAAATAATCGTATAATTTCATGCCGATTTTTTCCATTACTTTTCTAGAAGCTGCATTATTCTCTGAAGTAAAGGCATAAATATCTTCTAAACCTTGAGCTTTGGCATATTTCAATACAGCTTCCGCACCTTCTGTAGCAAAACCATTCCCCCATACTTCAGGGATTAAACGCCATCCTATTTCATAAAATGGCAACTCTTCAAATGTATATTTACTTTCTTTAGGCACATAATTCAATCCAATAAAACCTAACCAACCATTCGTCTCTTTCAATTCAACAGCGAATAGGCCAATATTATATTTTGATATAACTTCATCCATTTTATTCATATCGTGTTCTGAACGTCGATAACTTAATAAACTAGGAAAATATCTACGAACTTGTTGATTTGCGTTCATTTGTTGAAATGGTAGCAAGTCTTCCTCTCGCCAGTCACGTAACCTTAAACGTTCAGTTTCAATATAAACTGTCATATGTTACACCTCTATACTGAAAAATAAATTTCTATAAAAAAGTAACGCGTTACGAAACAATTCATATCGCGCTACCTACATATTCTATCAATAATTAACATTTAAGCTCTTGAAATATAACTAATCAACTCTACATTTACTGCAACTTCTTTCAAACGGCCGCGTTCACTTTTTGGTGCAGTGAATGTTGCATCAATAAAATCATTTTTATGATTTAATCTGTAAGTAGCTACAAAAGTATCTGTATCAGATTCAAAGTTTGGTAAGTGTGCAATCACACGTTTAATTTCACCTGTAGAGTCTTTTATTTCTCTACCTGTAATATTTTCTATTTCTCTACCTAATTCTGGTAAAGTAATAGTTCTGCCTTCTAATAAATTGAAATCCTGTTCGTGCATATTCATTACCTCTTTTCTATGTAAGGAAATTATCAAAATATAACTTACTCCAAACCAGTCGTTAACTCAAGCTTGAATGATTAATTAATAACTCCCTTGTATTTCAACTTCATTGCATTTTTATACGTATTTACTAATCCACATTATGTTTAATGATACCCATTATAACAATTAGTAAAACCATATTACAATGATTTCCTAGGAAATATTACAACGTATTTTTAAAAAAAATAATTAAATCTAATTTCTGTATATTATACAGATATATTTTTTAATTCTCCGTATTTCATTCGACTATCCAATAATCTATGTGCTTTAGGTCTCTGAGTTTATATCTTTTTCTAAACTTTCAGATTTATCCTTCAACTTATCATGTTCTTTTTCTAATTTATCTTTTTGCTTTTTCAAATCTTTTTGTTGTTTTTCTAATTTATCAACATCTTTTTCCAATGATGCTTTTTCATCATCTTTACCACAAGCTGTTAATGTAACTGTCGCTGCTAATATAAGTGCCAAACACCTTTTCATGTAAGAGCTCCTTTTTCATTATAATATATTAATTTTATCATTAATTATTAACATCTTCATTAATTACTGATAGTTTTTTGGACATAATTACTTTCTCTACCTGATAACCCATATTTAAATTCATTTCAATCATTTGTTTGTTGTTATATGCAACGGTACTTTCTATTTTTTGAGCACCTTTACTAATCCCCCACGCTTCAATGGATGATTTCAATTTGCCACCTACACCTTGATGTCTATATTCAGGACGGACATAGAGCATTTCAATCACAACTTTACATCCAATTGTCTCAATTCTCCCCCATACAAATCCTAGTAAGACACCATCCAGTGTTTCAATTAAAATTCGACCCGCTTCTAATTTCAAGCTTCGCTCAATTATTTCTATACGCAAAGCAACTGACAAATTAGTTTTTTTGTAATCATGATACTGTTGTTCAAGTTGTTGTTCATGTATGTTTGCAATTTCTTCTATAAATTGATTTTGCGATAGTGAAAGTTGTTTCATAATTCCTCCTTTTAAAAAGTTAAGTTGATTTATGTGGTGATATTCGTCATAATAAGCCATATCTTATTCTTACATTCTATAAAAAAGGTAGCGGAATTCAAATGAAATCTACTGAAAGATTAATGCGTGAAAATAATGTAAAATCACTACGATTAAACAATACTGATAGAGAAACATTCGAAAACTATATGACATATGTACGTGCCGATCTAAGTGTGAATCCCCATGATTCCGAAAAGATGTTAAATCGTATATTAACTCAATTATTACAAGCCGAAAAAGAAGGCACGCTCGCTATGGAT
This sequence comes from Staphylococcus sp. AS1337, assembly GCF_051408735.1. Lineage (NCBI taxonomy): Bacteria > Bacillati > Bacillota > Bacilli > Caryophanales > Staphylococcaceae > Staphylococcus > Staphylococcus sp. AS1337. Next base: position 152,971 of record NZ_JBOIHZ010000004.1, read on the forward strand.
TTCTTTGATCATGACCCTAAATCACACGCAAAAAAAGAAATTAAAAAATTGCCGAATGAGACACTCTTCAACATATTCAAATATATTTATCAACATATTTTCCTTTTCTTTGGTATTTTTTGTTTCCTAAAGGGGTTTATTGGCTTTTTTATCGGCGCCAAACGACTATATATATACACGTTTCCGATAATGTTACTCGTCGGTATTAGTATTATTTTCATTTTTATATGGATGATTTTTAAAACTGTACAAATGCAATGTTTTACCAAATCACATTGGACTTGGATTATGACATATATCAGTATTATATTGTTGTTATGTGCGATATTTTATGTATTTTTTGTGCCCCAAGCAGCGCTCGCTGTAGGTCCTTACATTTTCATAAGTAATTGGACATTTATTATTATTTCTTTCATAATTATTCCAATTTCATTGTATATCGACCATCACTATATTAATAAAGATGCAAATACTTCGATATGATTTAGTGAGAACATGATTTTAATATTTAAAAACAAAGCAAGAGCCTGAGACATAACTCTATATGTCTCAGGCTCTTATTTTATATAGCTTAGTATCTGGCTGAATTAAAAATATTTCTACTTATGATTTCTTAACTCTATTACCTTTTCTGAACAAGTGTAATACAGGTGTATATGGAAAATTGAAACTTTATATATTCCAGTTTTATTAATCATGGCAGCACTACTTTAAGTTGTCATGCCTTCTTTTTTCTCAACTGCAACACTGATAAATAAGAATATTAAACCTATCGCTGTTAAAATAGGTGCGATAAGACTTAGGGACGCTACTGGTAAATGTGTAACGACTAAACCACCTATGAAGGCGCCTAAAGCATTCCCTAGATTAAATGCTGATTGATTCAATGTACTAGCAAGCGTTGGCGCATCTTTTGAAATTAAAGTACTTTTGAACTGTAGTGATGGGCTCATACTAAATCCTATTAGACCAAAGAAGAATATACCTGCGACCATTAAGAATCCGTTCATTTGGATAAAGTATAACAGTACGAAATATATAATAAATACTATAAATATCATCTGTAAAGCTCTATTTAAATTCCAATCTGCAAGTTTACCACCTACGACATTACCTAATGTAACACCTATACCAAATATAATTAGTAGGTATGAAATAAGATGTTCTTGAACATTAGATACATCAGTTAAGACTGTAGAGATATATGTGAAATAAGCAAATACACTACTAAAACCAAATAGTGTTACTGCTAATGTTAACCATAAACGCTTCTCTTTCAAAATTTTCAATTCATTTAATACTGAAGATTTAACTGTTTCACGTTGCATTGGCACAAAAATAATGATTCCTACTAAAGCTATCGCACCAATAACAGAAATAACAATAAATGTCATTGGCCAACCGAAATTCTGACCAACCAATGTACCGAATGGCACACCTAAGATGTTACTTAAACTGAGTCCCATAAACATTAAAGCCATGGCACTTGCTCTTTTCTCTGGTCTAACCATATTTGCAGCTAGTATAGAACCTATACCAAAGAATGAACCGTGTGCTAATGATGTAATAATACGGCTTGTCATCATAAATCCATAACTCGTACTAAATGAAGCAGCAAAATTACCTAAAATAAAGATGGCCATTAACACTAATAATAGATACTTTCTATTCCATTTTATTGTTAACATAACTATGATTGGTCCACCGATGGCGACACCTAATGCATAACCAGTAATTAGCTGTCCAGCTTGACTCACAGTTACATCAAAGTCCCTTGCAATATTTGGCAAAAGTCCCATAATTACAAATTCTGTCATACCGATTGCAAATGCACCGATAGCCAGCATCCATATAGCTATTGGATATTTCATTTCGACTCCCCTCCTATTCCGTTTTTTAAACATGTTTGTGATTATACTAAAATAAAGTTACTGAAAACAAGGCAATTGCTTAATTTTTTATTAATTTATTATATTAATGCGCTTTCATTAAAATTATGTGTGTATTTAATAGTTCTAATTTAATTTTTGAGTGATAATTTTTCACAAAAAAAGAGCTAACAGTACTCTTAGAATTAAATGAATTGCTCACTTTATTCTCAAGATGAAACTATTAGCTCAAAATATGATTTTAATTAATTAGTAATGCGTCTACAAAAAACCATACTACCATAATGATCATGATAATAGCTTGTGCAATAGTACTTGCTAAGAATGCTACCACCGAACCAAAACTTGCTTTTAAAGCTTTTGAAAAATTTGGCTCTTGAATCATTTCTACAATTAATACCGCAGCAAATGGAACAATAATAATGCCGAAAGGCGGAAATACAAAGCACCCTACAATAACACCAACAAGTGCTGCGTATTCACTTTTTTTTGAACCACCAAATTTATTAACAAAGTATTGATTCATTATAAAATCTGCAACGATTATAAATAGTGTAAGCAAAATCATAGATACATAGAACACCCATGACAAATTACCATTGTGAAAACCGAATTGATAAATTAGAAAACCGACCCATAAGACAAGTACAGATGGAATAACCGGCTTAATTAAACCTATAAACGCTAAGACAAATGCCACTATAATACATAACCATAAAATAATTGTCATTATTAACTACTCATACTTTCTTCTGTAAATTTTTGATCTTTAGTAAAGAAAATGAGAATCATGCCTATAAATATAGACCCTGCAGAAACATAGAAGACATTTCCTAAACCAACCCATTGACTCATTATACCACCTAACAAGTTACCACATAATTGTCCAATAACCATCGCATTAGCAAATAATGTTGAGGCATAGCCCGGAAAGTCTGGCAATATATCTTGAAAGTAACTGATTCCTAAACCAAGTAGTATTGCTAAAAATATCGCTAAAAATACTTGGCCTACAAACATCATAGCTAAACTTTCGAACACGCCGATACTAAAGTAAAATAATCCTCCGAAGAGACCACCTAACATAAGTAATGTACGTGTTGTCATTTTTGCTGATAATATGCCTAAAATAACCATAAAGGGCACTTCCAATCCAGCACATAAACTTGCTAATCCACCAACAAAACCTTCTGGTTCATTAAGATATTTCGTCACAAATAGCGGCATATTCAATGTATACATCCATTGGCCTATATGCAGTAAAATAAACGCTAAAAACGGAACAAATAGTGATTTATCCCTTAACATATTGGGAGCTGTTGTCTCAACATGATTTACATCAGAAACAGTATGTTCTGTCTTTATATCTTTAAAGAAAAATACTTGCAATAGTAAGGTGAAGATAATGATTGTAATCGTACCACCAAACAAGCCGGAATAACCATTAGCACTTAGTAGTAAGGCCCCGATTAAAGGACCGAATAAAAAGCCAAATGAAAACATAGACCGCAAAACTGCATTGGCAAATTTAGCTTTATTTCTTGATGCAGAAGCATTAATTGATTCACGTGCTGATGCATACATTTGAGGCATCGCTGGCGCAAAACACCCTTGGAAAATAGCGTACATTGCTATAAAAATCCATATTTCATGTATATAGAAATAAATTGAAAAACTAACTGCCCCCATAAATAAGGCTGCAATTATTATTAATTTTCTATTAATATTATGAGTATCAGAAAAGCGCGCAACTATCGTATTCATTATAAATTGACTAATTGCAGCTAAGGCTAACAATAATCCATATTGCGTGGAAGTCATACCTAAATCATTTGTGGCAAACAACACTAAATAAGGTACTGTAATTGCTATCCCCATACCTAATAGCATCATATTCACTACAAATAATTTGTAGTTTTTAATATGTAATAAGGCACTAAACATGTAGACAACCTCTATTCTCTTAATAATATATTTCTTCGTCAGTGCAATAACTTTAATATTATAAAATAAAACCTTAAATAAAATCTATAGCTGTTTTATTACTCAACATATTCCATCATTAGATTTATAAATGACTCTACCTGGGGCAATTGTGTCATACTTGAATCGTAGCTTAAAAACGTAGAACGTATGAGCGATTTATTATCGATATCCACACGTTTAAATTCGAACAATTCGCGATCTAAATGTTTCATCATAATTTCTGGTAATATCGTTACTCCAACACCATTTAATAACATTTCTTTACAAGTTGCCACTTGATCTACTGTAATCATTGCGTGGTAATCTTGCCCAATTTGACTTCCATACCATTCCTTTATTTGATTAATATAAATTGGGTCTGCTTGGAATTCGATAAAAGGCATTGTTTCTAGTTCATCATTCCTATTTTTAGGATAAATAAAGTAATGCTCGTCATTAAAAAGATGTGTATTACTTAAATTCATAATCTTATTACCACGAATAATCATGACATGATAATCTCTATGGTTTGCCTTAATTTGTTCGCTTGAGCCAACTTGAACTTGAATTTCTACATTAGGAAATTGTCTCGTGTACAAATTCAACACTTCAGGTAACAAGGTTTGGCCAATTAGAGATGAACAACCGATTGATATTGTTCCATTGACTTCACCAATATGCGCTTGCATTTTATCTAAAAACAAACGCTCTCTATTCAGCATTTCTCTAGCATGTTCAATTATCATCGTACCTTCAGTCGTCGTAATCAATTGTTTCTTAGTTCGGATAAAAACGTTGACGCCAAAAGCATTTTCAATCGCTTTAAGTCTTTGCGTAACTGCAGGTTGTGAAATATAAAGAATTTCGGCTGCTTTTCTCAGTGTTTTTGTTTCATCCAAAGTAGTTAACAAGCGATAATCGTCAATCTTCATAATTATCCCCCTATTTTTATAAGCCCCTGTTAATTATCGTATAATAACTCTCATTTTTATTTGTGTAGACTACATGTAATTCTAAGTTTTCCATTATACATGTAATATTCACTATAACACGTTTATTTATATACTTATATGCCTTTTCAATACATGATTTTTTGTAGTTTGCATCGTTTGCAATTCGTGTAAAACTATACTTCAATTACATTACATATATTAGCTCTATTCATGATGTGAAGTCTTTTGTTGTCTTTGTTTATGCGTAGATGTATGTTTATGTTTATCCTGTGTGTGTTGTTTGGGTTTATGAGTATTATGTTTGTTCACTTTCGGCTTATGTTTACTATGTTTCTGCCCTTTTGCTTTCTGTTTAATTTTATGATAACAATACATAATTTTGTCTTGCATAGTTGGAAAATCGGCATCAATTTTTATCATGAGCTGATGCGCAATTACATATGCTTCATGATATTGTTTTTTAGTAATTTGTCCTGTATCCAATGCACGATGTAAATCATCTTCATCAACAAGTTCATAAGACCCATTTGGCAATACGAGCACATCTAAACATAAATCAATCGTACGTGCATTCCCTTTCTGTGTAACATTCTTTAAATTGATATCAAAATAATATTCTAATGGGTTGCCCTTGTCATCTAACATCACTGTAATACTATAACGTTTTTTCTCAGGTAAGATTTGTAACCACTGATAGTTGTCATCAGCAACAATAATGTTTTGTCCAACAACTGATACTTCTAATGGCTCTCGAACTTTTTTCATAGTGACTAAACCAATAATACCTTTAAACTTATTATTGTTCACTTTGACCTCTGTGTATTCTCTATCAATGATGCGACGCCAGTGACGCTTATCAATATATTTTACTTTCACTGTCACCAACTCCTTGTCATTATTATATAAAACTGTTTCTCCCATGTCATCTCATGAATTATATTGATGTCTTTTATTTTTAACTTTAAAATTTGATTAGTATTATTGTACTATATTTCATAGTGTAAAAGCGAAATTGACAATTTCACAGAAGTCTGTTAAATTTTATCTATATTTTTCAGAAAATTCCATAAATAAAGGAGCCTAACCATGACAGTTATCCATAGACCATTTAGAGCAGATCATGTCGGTAGTTTATTACGACCAGATCGCTTAAAAGCAGCACGACAAGACTATAAAAATAATGTAATAGGTTCACAAACATTGAAAGCTATTGAAGATGAAGAGATTGAACATATCATCGAAAAACAATTAGAAGTAGGGTTACATAGTATTACAGATGGAGAATTTCGTAGAAGTTGGTGGCATTTCGACTTCTTAGAAAACTTAGAAGGTGTCCAAGGCTATACATCTGAACACGGTTTGGAATTCGAAGGTGTTGAAACTAGAAATCATAATGTGAAGATTGTAGACAAGGTTGCATTTAACCCTAACCATCCCCATTTTGAACATTTCCAATTCTTACATGAAAAAGTAAACGGCCGCGGGACATCAAAAGTCTCTATTCCTAGCCCTAACCAATTGTTCCATCCAAACATTTTGAATGAAACAATATATCCAGATATTGAAGCATATTCACATGATGTTGCCAAAGCATATCATGACAGCCTATTAAAATTTTATGAACTGGGTGCGCGTTATATTCAATTAGATGACGTTTATTGGGCAAACCTAACATCAGGAACTCAAAAAACACGTGGTCGTGATCGCACCGAAGATGAAAAAGAAGCAGCACGTCAACTCGCATTCCGTGTCGTCAACGAAGCAGTACAAGGATTACCAGAAGATTTACTCGTTACAACACACATTTGTCGAGGTAACTACCAGTCTACTTGGGCAATTTCAGGTGGTTACGAACCAGTAGCTCCTTATTTATTCCAGGAAAATTTAGGCGGATTTTTCTTAGAATATGACGATGATCGCTCTGGAGACTTTGAACCTTTACGCTATTTCCCAAATGATAAATCAGCAGCAGTACTAGGTTTATTCACTTCAAAAACTGGTGAACTTGAGGATAAAAATACTATACTTAAGCGTATTGAAGAAGCTCAGCAATATGTGAAATTAGATCAAATTTGTTTGAGTCCTCAATGTGGATTTGCCTCTACAGAAGAAGGTAATAAACTTACGGAAGATGCACAATGGCAAAAACTTGCTTATGTAGTAGAAATTGCAAAAGAAGTATTTGGCACTGCAAAATAACATAAAGTGAAAAAAGTATTAAGAATTCGAGAGCCCGAGACATTACTTTATGTCTCGGGCTCTCGAATCTCTTTTTTATAGAATTTAAAATTTGTTTTGTTCAATGGCTTCGGAAGATAATGCATAACGCATATTGATATCTTCTAAGTTAGGATATTGTTCGTTTAACCAACTTTGGCTCAATAATTCAAAATGTTCAAACTCAAATGCAGGTTGACACATGCATCCAACAAGTGCGTAATCATTTTGCCCTTCAACTGATGATGCGAATATGGTTCCTTTTGGTACTACATACTGTAATACGTCACCCGCTTCTATATTCTTCCCTAAAGATACTTGTTCATATCTACCATCAGGGTGAATCATATGAATCGTAAGTGAGTCACCATCATGATAATACCAAATTTCATCTGCATCTATATGATGGAAATGTGAAATATTGTCATGCGTTAATAAGAAATAAATACTAGAATACTGCGCTCTTTGCTTTGTATCATCTGTAGTACCTTTAATTACTTCTTTATAATAACCACCTTCTGGGTGCGGTTGCAGTTGTAATTGTGAAATCCATGATTGTATGTGTTGATTCATGTTATTTCAAATCCACATTATGAAATACGTTTTGCACATCTTCTAAATCTTCTAATACTTCAACAAGTGTTTCGAATTGTTCTTGATCTTCTTTTGATAATTCAATATCAGATTGAGGTAACATTTCAAATTCCGCAACTTTAAAAGTATCAATACCTATTTCTCTTAATGCATCTTGTACTTGAGCAAATTGGTCTGGTTCAGCATATACAATAGTTAATCCATTTTCATCAATCACATCTCTAACGTCCACATCTTTTTCCATTAATTCTTCTAATGTATCGTCTACTGATTTACCTTCAAAACCAAATACAGCTGTATATTCAAACATATAAGCGACTGATCCTGATACACCCATATTGCCTCCATTTTTACCGAAAGCTGCACGTACATCTGAAGCAGTTCTATTTACATTGTCTGTCAAAGCATCAACAATAATCATTGAACCATTTGGACCAAAACCTTCATATCTTAATTCATCATAATTTTCTTCACCAGATCCCTTAGCTTTTTCAATTGCTTTCTCAATAATGTGGTTCGGAACTGAATAAGTTTTGGCACGTTCTAATGTTAAACGTAAAGCTTGGTTGGCATGTGGGTCAGGTTCACCTGATTTAGCTGCTACATAAATCTCTTTACCAAACTTCGCATAAATTTTACTTGTATTTTTATCTTTTTGGGCCTTTTTTTCTTTAATATTATTCCACTTACGTCCCATGATTTCATCTCGCTTTCTCGATTACTACATCTATTAATATGATATATTATACAATATTTTTGCTTTAGAATATAGATTTACGCACATCAGTTGAACTCAAGTCCTTTTAAACTATAAAAACTACAGATACTTAGCATATAAAGTAAATATCTGTAGCTTTTTATTTTAGTATTCTATTTAGACTATTAAAGCCGTTAAAGTATACTATTGTTTACTTTACATATCCTTCAATATCATCTAATAAAATTTTATAGTTTTGCGCATTGTCATTATCCATAAATAAGTATACTTTACGTTCATCTTCAGTTGAACGTATTTTGCTTACTCTATCTTGATCAATCAATCTGCGAATCGATGCAAGCACCTTAGTCCTACTTAACTCAAGTTCAGTAGTTGCAATTTTTAGAAATGGCTGCATTAACATGTTATTTTCACTACAATTTTGTTCTATCAATTCTAAAATTGCAACGTCATTCATAGTCAATTTGTAGTTTGATTCAATGTAGTGCATTAAACTTTTGTATTTTTTGTAAATATTTAAAAATTGCTCTTTTTTGTCTTTATTCACTGTTGTTACACCTCCAAATGCTAGTAAGTAAGCAATACAATACAATTATCCATAAATTACAAGTCTATGTCCTTATTATTTATAATTATAGATTTGTCAAAATTACGAATAACGATAAATTATATTTTGCCACGTATATTTTTAAAAGAGGTGAAATATAATAATGTTTTACTTTTTGTAAATATCAATAATATGAACAGTATTATAATTTAAATCAATAGTCAAATTCTCTTCTTCAAAATGATGTTGCATAACGCTAAAATGCGGTTTATTATACTCATCGATTTTGCTAATTAATTCATCTGACCACGTATATTCAATTCTTAAAGCTGGCGCAATAATACCATTTATATTTCCAAACGTACTATTTATTTTTTCATAAAAAATAAATAGTACGTTTCAAAGCCTTATCTTTAAAATTTAAATGTATTTGTATATTTTGCGATTCACTCTCTGCAGTTTCACTTTCCCCTATACGCCAATCATTTACAAAAATTGAAATTTTCTCTGGTTGATTTACTATCGTATAATATTCAAAATCTTTCACTTCATATCTCATTTTCTCCATTATTCTTTCATACATATTACCTAAAACAGAGCGAAATCCTTTTTGATCATATAAATATAATGCATTTTTCTCACCTTGTTGCTGGAATAAATCTATCCCAACGCCTGTAAAATATTCACGCATCTGTTTAAACATCCCCATCAGTAACGGTGGACTTTCGATAATTTCCATATTGTCATCATTTAATAAGTAATTATTATGCACATTCAAAAGGAAGTATGCTCTTTCTTCCAATTCCATATCATTCATAATCTTTTTAATATTACTAAACTTAAACACTTGTTTTATAAGCAAGTCTTCATGATCTTCGCTCAAATAAGGAGAAGTTAATTTATGATTATCTATAAAGAAATAATCAAATCCTATACGTTTCATCTGCTTCTCCATCAATTTAAAACATTCAGGGTTATTGAATAAATGTGTAATATCAATTCCAAATTTCACATGTTCTCTATACTGCTGAATTTTAATAATATTACGATAAATTTCTTTGATAGTCATACTCTCAACATTAAAGATGTAACTCACTGAATGCATATGTTTTTCTGACAATTCTGGATGTGCCTGTAAATAAGCTTGATATTGACTGTATATTTGTTCGATATATATATTAACATCGTCATTACTAGTAATTTGAAACGCAAGGTTCACATTTGCGTGATAAACAAAATTAATCAAGCCATAAGATTTATCCATAAATGTTTCCCGTAACTTTCTCGGATCTATCATGCAATAAACAATTACTTTTTGTGTACCTTCAAATAGATAACTCATACTTTTATTCGCAAATAAATTATGAAACTCTTCTATACTATGAATTTGAATTACCATAGTATCGTTAGTAGACTCTTTAATATGCTGTAGATCAATACATATATAATTATTCTGAACATTAAGTTTGTTAAGTCGTTCAGCTATTATATTCTGAATTTCAGCGATTGCACTCGTATTATAATCCTCTGATGTAAAAGGAAATGATTTATCCAATTTTGAAAGTAGACGATAGTCCTTAGGTGAATAGCCAAAATAATGTTTAAACTTTTTACTATAGATAGCAGAATTGCTAAATCCATAGTAGTCGGATACCTCGCTTATTGTAGATTTCCCTATTAGCAAGCTGGATATCGATGTTGAAAGTTTTAAAGTATCTATATACGTTTTAAAGCTCATCCCCAACGTATTATAAAATTGCGTCGATATATTTGATTGAGAAATAAAAAGTTTATTAGCCATTTCTTTTAACGTTAATTTTTCTTCTAAATGGTTGTTAACATAATCCAGTATTTCTCCTGTAATACCATAAAATGAATAGTCTGTTTGTTGTTTCAAATATTTTATGTCGACTTTTGCTTCAGAAGCAATAATATCGACAATATTATTCATGTAGGACTCAAACAATGGTTCAGTCAACGTTTGATTTAATTGATACTGAGTTAAGCTAAGTATAGATTGGAATAATGCATTGGAAGATTGGATTAAGTTAGATGTATATTGATAAGCAAAAAAGTCATAGCCACGCTCATAAAACCAATCACTTGCAATGTACAACTTAATCGCTTGTTCATTCCTTTTAATTGTAAAAATTTCAGAGTTATTGATTATAAACAAGTCATTTTCAACTTCTATATCTGTTATAAAATGTTGTATCTCTGTGATTCCTTTTAAAGGGAATATTAGTAATAAGCCGTCAGCTACACGTTTCGTAGGATAATTATCCTTAGAAATAATATTTAAGCACTGCGCTTTCATAATTTAACCTCTTTCAAATATTGTCATACGCTATGCATTAAAATGTCACTCTATCATAAAAGCTAAAGTTGGTACTTTATATCTTAATTATTTAAATAAGTATTTTTTGTCTTTAGATAATTTTGTATAAAACAGATAATTTTGTCAACTTTTTTCATTAATTAAACTCAATTTTAAAAATGTTACATTGTATTTTTTAAAATTTAAAAAGACTGTTTCATCAAAAAATGACATCAGATAAAAAATCACCTTCAAAAAACCTCTCATTTCACAAGGTCTTTTTGAAGGTGTCTTCATCAAATTGATTATTAAAATTTTATTATTTTCTAAACTTAGTTGCAAGTCTTAATACATACTTGATGATATGCAACAGATTCACAAATAAATTAAAGCCCATTTCTCTTGGAGAAAATTGTCCACGCTTCATACGGTTGAAATCGTACAAAGTATAGAGTAAAAATAGTAATAAGCCTACTACAGTTATAATCGTATGAAAAATTGGATTTTGTATAAACATACCGATTAAACTTGCTACAATAAGCGCAACTAAAGTAACAAATAAATATTTTCCCATACTAGCCGCATTACCAATTAAGAAATAGCCTATAATACCAAAAACAATAAACGCTGAAATTGCTAAAATGATATTTTTGAAAAATACCTCTGGTCCTAAATTCTGTAAATATGCAGTGAACGTTGCATAAGATAATAAACCTACAACAATCGCGTAAATGTGGGAAATTACTAAACCATATTTACGTGCCCGATTAAAGATAACCGTAATGAGTACTAAGGCAAGAAGTACGAATGAAAGTGGTTTTCTCCATTCCATAGGTAAGAACTGCCCAAAATAGCAACCAATACCAAAAATAATCCAGTAGTACATAAAGAATAGCCATACTTTACTATATGCATGTGACTGTGATTTAGATTGTTTTTTAGATTGGTTTTGTTGCTTATTTACATGTTGTGTTGATTCAGCCAATTTACTCACTCCTTCTCATTATAGAACTATTTATAAAAATAATATGCGTTTAATCATAACATTTATGGGATATATGTATAGCATGTAAATTTTCACAATGTCCTACGATTGCAATTATTAATACTTTAAATGTTCACTGTTTCATTGATTAGTAAACATGATGAATGTATTTTCTAACAATTTTAATGTTAAAATCACTATTTTGTTAATAGTTAATGTTACATTTTAAATAAAGTTAATTACAAGTGAAATGTAACACATGCTTATAAACGTCTATACAAAGGCATTTATCGAACAATTCTCAGTGAAACACTAAATATTAATAATATTACAACTTTATAACAACGTACACAAAGCAAATGATTTTTGTTAGTATGAAACGTGAATTGAGATTAAAAAAACTAACGACATGTATTTATTTCAATAATCACTGTTAGACATAGGCATTGAAGGAGGAGTTTTTTTGAAAAAGTTAGCATTTGCAGTAACAGCTGCTTCAGGTGCAGCAGCATTCATAGCAAATCATGAAGCTGATGCATCAACACAGCATACAGTAAAATCTGGTGAGTCACTATGGTCAATTTCACAGCAATATGGTGTTTCAATTGATGAAATTAAACAAAATAATAACATTAATAATAACATTGTATTCCCAGGCCAAGTCATTGAAATTGGCGGAAGTGGTTCTCAGGGACAAGAATCATCTTCAAACGCTACTTCAGGTGGATCAACTCACACTGTACAATCAGGTGAGTCTTTAAATATCATTGCAAATAAATATGGCGTTTCAGTTGAAGAAATTGTCTCAGCCAATAATTTAAATGGTTATATCATCTACCCTAATCAAACATTAACAATCCCTGGTGCAACAGGAACTGGTGGTGCGGGCGGAAGCTCAACAGAAACACCAAACACGAATACTGGTGGATCATCAGCAAGTGATGCTAACCTATATGATTGGGGTCAATGTACTTGGCACGTGTTTAATCGTAGAGCAGAAACTGGTCAACCAATTAGTACTTATTGGTGGAACGCAGATCACTGGGCAAACAATGCCGCTGCAGATGGTTATACAGTAAATAATTCACCAAGTGCTGGTTCAATCATGCAAAATTATGAAGGACCTATTGGACACGTTGCTTACGTAGAACAAGTAAATCCAGATGGTAGTATTCTAATTTCAGAAATGAATTACAATACACCTCCAGGTACTGTTGATTATCGTACTATCCCTGCATCACAAGCTTCAAGTTATAATTACATTCACTAATTATAAACTTATTATGCGAATAAACTGATGATAATCTTAAAATAAATCAAATAATAGCCTGAGACATTTATGTCTCAGGCTATTATTGTGTGCTCATGAATTTTAAACATTTATCATTTCCAGATCCCTATATTTGAATCGAAAAAGTGTGAGACAGAAAATTAATTTATCTAATAGCTTTCATTGTCTTCCCTGGCAATGAGAGCTAAGATTGATAAGGTTAAAAGGTTTATCTTAATCAATACTGAAGCGTAAGTTCCATTAACTGAATGTATTTATTACAAAAGCTGGATCTTTTACATAAATAATACTAATTTTTATAAGTGCACACCTGAGTAAAAGCTTATGTATAAGTACTACTAACTCAATAAATTAAGAAATGTACCTTAAAACTACTGCTATAAAATAATTACGGCTGAGACAATCAATTTGTCTCAGCCGCTTTTGGAATGCTTTATCTTAAATTATAAGAAAAAATTAATAATGTAATAAATTAGCGCTGCAACTATTGCAGAAATTGGTAATGTAATAACCCATGTAACAATCATACGTTGTGCTGTATTCCACTTAACGCCTTTAATACGGTTTGAAGACCCCACACCTAAGATAGATGAAGAAACTACGTGTGTTGTAGATAGTGGGAAATGTAGTGATGATGCTACAAATATAGTTAACGCAGATGATAAATCTGCTGCAGCTCCATTAGCTGGTCGTATTTTCATAATATTACCACCAACTGTTTTAATGATTTTCCAACCACCAACAGCAGTACCTAATCCCATCGCAGTAGCACAGGAAACTTTAACCCATAGTTGTGGTTCTACGCTAGAACCCGTTTGAACACCTGCAACAATTAAAGCTAATGTAATAATCCCCATTGATTTTTGAGCGTCATTCGTACCATGTGAAAACGATTGTAAAGACGCTGTGAAAATTTGAAAGAATCTAAAATTACGATTAGTTTTTGTAAGGTTCGCATTTTTAAATACTACTTTTACAATCGAGTACATTATAAAACCTACACAGAATGCAATGACTGGTGATAAAAGCAATACAATTATGATTTTTGTAAAACCTTGATAATGTAATACGGCAAATGAACCTTGTGAAGCAATTGCCGCGCCAGCGATAGAACCTATCAATGCATGAGAAGATGAACTTGGTATACCATAATACCAAGTTAATAAATTCCAGAAAATTGCAGCGATAATAGCTGCTAATACTACAACTAGACCATTTTCTAATTTAAATGGGTCTACGATATCTTTAGTTATTGTTCCTGCAACCCCAGTGAACGTTAAAGCACCGATAAAATTCATGACAGATGCCAAAAGTATAGCCGTTCTAGGAGTTAAGGCACGCGTTGAAACAGCAGTAGCGACAGCATTGGCTGTATCATGGAAACCATTGATAAAGTCAAATATAAGTGAAAAAATAACAATAGCTACTGTGATGATCAAAATATATTCCATAAGTTAGGACTCCTTAGCTATTTTTCATTATTATAGTTTCAAAGTTATTTGCTACGGCTTGGCATTTATCTGCAATTTCTTCTAAACTTTCATATATTTCTTTTATTTTAATTAATGTTATTGGGTCTGTTTCACTATTAAAAATATGTTTAATTGATTGACGTAAAATACCATCACAGTTTGTTTCAAATTCTTTAATATTAATAGAATGAATACGCATGTGTGATAATTTTTTATCTACTAATAAACCAACAGCTAATTTCATTTCTGCTATAGCTTTTTGAATATTATCTACAAATTCAGCCATATATTCATCAGTATATTCAATAGAATACATTTCAAACATGCCTGAAGTTTCTTCAATTGCGTCTAATACGTCATCAATTGCATTACATAAAGAGAGGATATCCTCACGTTCGATTGGTGTAATAAAAGTTTGGTTTAAGTCTGAGATCACTTGATGCATTAATTCGTCACCGTGCGACTCATATGTTTTAATATTATCTGAGTATGCTTTCAAATCTAAGTGTGTATTAAAATCCATTTTCCCAAATTCAATTGCTGCTCTATCTAAATTGAACACCATTTCTTCTAGTTTCACCATGAACTTATCTTTTTTCTTGTTAAACATCCAAAAAATCCTCCATTTACAGCGATTGTCCCCAATCACCTTCAATAAATTTAAAAAATTTAAATACCTATATTTAAGATAAATTAAGATTTACAAGATTTACAATTCACTCATCATTCTGAATCATTTCGCTATTGTTAAAATTGCGTAAATGAGCATTTGCTTCTATTGGTTAAAAAATCTCATAAATGTTGATTTATCCTTATTTGAAAATAGCACAAAATTTACAATCCTACAATTGCATTTACAAATTCTTAATATTACATTTTCGTAAAATTAACAAAATTTTACTACTTTTATTGTTATAAAGCATAGTTGCATATTTAGAAATTGTAACCTATCAGATTGGATTAATTTTAATAACTATTTCATATTAAACTCACCTTAAATATGATTGCATATTTATTATTTGTATTCAACAACTTTTTTCACTAATTTGCAAATATTTTTATAAATAATTTTAAATACACATACATCCACCATATAATGTTAGGAACAAAAAGAACCCAAGAAACAAACAATCTTCTCAGGTTCTAAATACGTATTGGCTAACATAATTTATAATACCTATACGTTTATTATTATATTTTTGCAATTACTCATTAATTTATATATTTTCAGATAATCTTGATATCAATTCATTTTGCTTAGGGAAAATAAAATTCATAGTTGTCCCTACTTTCGGTTCTGAAGAAACCGATACATGGACTTTTAACTTTTCTTTCACATGATTGACAAGGTATAAACCAAGCCCAGAAGCTGATGTTTCATTACGATCAGTAGTGGAAGTAAAACCTTTTTCAAAAATACGTGGTAAATCTTTAGCACTTATCCCTTTACCTTCATCTGTAATTCTAAGAACTGTATGACCTTGATCGACATAAGCATGAACATGAATTGTACTTTCTTCACTATATTTAACTGCATTTGATAAAATTTGTCTAATCATCATTCGACACCATTTAACGTCTGTATATACTTTATAGTCACCTTCAAAATTCAAATCATAGTCAATACCTTTAGACTGGCTAATATATCGAGTGATTTGTATTTCTTCAATTACAAGACGTTTTAGTGCCACATGTTCAAAATACATATCTTTATTTTGTGACTCTAAGCGAGTTAAAAATAACTGCCTATCTAACATGTCGTTTATTCGTGTCCATTCATATAAAAGCGCGTTTTTTCTAGTAGTGTCTTGTTCTTTTTCTATTAATAGTTTCATTGCTGTTACAGGTGTTTTAATATCATGTACAAAATCTGTTAATGATGCTTCAGTAGATTGAATTTGCTTTTGCTGACGCGTAACTAATGATTTTTGATCTGTAATTTGATTGTATAAATAATTAACCATTTCTTGCTGTAACGGCGTGTCCGCCAATGATTTATGCTTTAATGCTTCAGGTTCTATATTTTCATCTAAATGCTTAAAAAATCTAATTTCCTTTAAAAATGTGAACGACAAGAACAATATTGAAATACCTAGATTTAAAATAATAATATAATATGTACTCCCCACACTAATATCATAATCTAAATAAGCAATAAGCAGAGTGATAAAGTTTAAGAAAATAAACCATAATATCCAATATATCCGTGACCTTAAAAAGATATAAACCCATTTAAAGTTATCCATGCGCCATATATCCCTTACCTATTTTCGTTTCAATTGCGTCACTCATACCAATATCAGCTAATTTCTTCCTTAAACGATTCACGTTAACCGTTAATGTATTGTCACTAACGAATGCTTCATCATCCCATAATGCAGTAATCAATGTATCTCTCGTAACAATTTGGTCTTGCTTCTTAACTAGCATTTCTAAAATAATCATTTCAGTTTTGGATAAGTAAATTTGTGCTTCATTTTTATTAATACTATCTTTAGACAAATCTAAAGTTGCATCTTGCCAAGTAAGAACTCGCTTTTCTTCCAAACTAAATTGATATACTCTTCTATAAATTGCTTGTAGTTTAGCAATTAATATACTCGTGTTAAATGGCTTTTGAACATAATCATCTGCCCCCAATTCCATACTCATCACATGATCCATTGGATTGTCTCTCGACGATAAGAATAATATTGGCGTATTAGATGTTTCTCTAATCTTTCTAGTCCAGTAAAAACCGTCATATTTAGGTAGTTTCACATCCATAATAACGATAGCAGGGTTAACTGCTTCAAATTTAGCTAATACATCATTAAAATCATCAATACCATAAATTTTAAAATCCCATTGTTCTAATTCTTCACTTAATTCTTTAAATAATGTCATATCATCTTCTACTAATAAAATATCCACGTCATCACCACTTTATCTATTTAGTATATTTTATGTCTTCCCCAGACTGAATTCTCCCGTTAAAATGCTTAATTCGACAATCTATCTCGAAACCTCTCATCATCAAACCTTGGAATGGAGACTGAATTAAATAATACACCGGCCAAACTAATTTAGGTATATAATCATATAAATGTACTACTACAGTTTGCGTATTTTTGAGTCTACGAAATTCTAACTTACCTTGTTTCAATAAATTAGGTTTAACTAATGTACCACCCACTAAATGTAATGAAATGATGTCTTCTTCTATTTGCATTTTATGAAAAACAAGAATAGGCTTAGCCTTATCTTTAAGGTATATTATATAATCCTCATCTTCTTTGTATGTGTGCAGTAATGTGCCTTTAGTTTCATTCAACCATTTAAAATAATATTCAACCATTTGTTCTAGTGTCCAATTCATAGGAAGCTGCATGCTTAGAGCACTACGAACATCATCGTATTTAGAAGATTGAAGTTCCACCGATACATGTGGACGTGATACAGTTGTTTCTGTTTTTTTCACAAACACACCATATGACGACAAACGTTGGATGGTTTCATAATCAAATCTACTTCCACTAATATAAATAATTTTACTTATACCATTTTTAGCAGCTGCCCGACCAAAGTTATCTGCAGCGATTAAATTCAAATCTCTTGCTGTGGCTTGTGTTAATTTTGCAGAGTGTTTAGTTGGATCCAAATAATAGATGGCTATATCCATACATTCCATAGCTGATAACACATCCATATAATTATAAATATCTTTCTTTAACCATGTCACTTCTTTAAAGTCTTCTTCTTTAGGATATTTTGATAATGTATATAAATTAGCCTCATTTTTTATATGCTGGATTAAATTTTTACCTATATATCCTGTGACACCTGCCAATAAAATGTTAGGTTTCATAATCATACTTCCTTTATATTAGTTTATCTCAACATAAATATGTCCTAGTAATATCACGCTAATGATGTTAAGTTATACTATAACTAGGCATTAGCAAAATAGAAATAAGGAGTGGACACACATGGTTCATCAAATACGTGAAATCGGTATCAATGATGTAGATCCATTTGTTAAATTATTAACGACAATTTATGATGAATCTGATTATTTAATATACAACCCAGGGGAATACGCACCTTCTAATAACGATGCGCTTTCAAATCTAGAGCACTATATTACATCGCCTTCCAATGCCATTTATATCGCTGAAAATAACGGCGAACTCGTCGGCTTTGCAATCGTAACGACAGAAAATTTTGAACGCACACGTCATGAAGCTCATTTTTCAATGGGCGTCATTAGACACTACAGAGAAAAAGGCCTCGGCCAATCTTTAATTAATTCTGTAGATGCATGGTGCTTAAATCATAACATTCGTCGTATAGAAGCAACAGTAGTACCTGAAAACACTACAGCTGTTGAATTATTTAAAACTGCGGGTTATCAAATAGAAGGTGAACTTCGTGATAAATTATACATCGACGGTAGATATTACAACAAATATGTAATGGCCAAGTTATTATTTTAATCTACCTCTAAGCATAATATTTAAA
This sequence comes from Staphylococcus sp. AS1337, assembly GCF_051408735.1. Taxonomy (NCBI): domain Bacteria; kingdom Bacillati; phylum Bacillota; class Bacilli; order Caryophanales; family Staphylococcaceae; genus Staphylococcus; species Staphylococcus sp. AS1337. The sequence continues at coordinate 172,419 of NZ_JBOIHZ010000004.1, forward strand.
CATGTCACACTTATAGTTTAATTATAAATTAACAAGGACCCAAATAATAATATTGTCATATAATCATTTAGATATAGAAATTTAAAATACCGATGTCGTTTTATAATCATTAATAGTTGACCTCTTTCAACTTTTTACTGCAATTTTAAAAAGGAGCAGGACAATGAAATCATTATTGAAAATATGATTTCTGTCCCCCTCCTTTTTTATAACTCGAATGTAGTCAATTTTTGAAATTAAATTAATAATTATACTATATGCGTTTAGCTCAGCCTCATATTAAGACTGTCACAATATAAAATTTCTAACATTACATTATAAGATACAAATAACACTTCATATATTCTTATTATTTAATAAGGGTTTAATTCGACTCCATTAGGATTCGTCGTTTCTTCACTAACATTTGTTTCAACACCTGATGAACTTGTATTTCTACTTAAAAACCTTAGAACATCTTTCATATTTTGTTGTGATTCTGGTAAATCCATATGGAATTGGTATTGGTGTCTCAAATTATGGGAGCCATCATAAAATAATTTATCCACAGGAATATCCATCGATTTCAGCTTTTTATAAAATGATATATTTTGACTATAAAATGGATCTGCGTCACCTACAGATAAAAATGTTGGCGGATAATCTTTGGTAACCTGATTTATCGTAGACATCTCACTAATATATTTAAATTGCTGTTCCCAATCTCGTTTTCCTGTATAACTTTCCATAAAAAGTTGTATCCTTGGAAACTCAGTAGCTTTTACTGTTTTCATATCATAAAAACCACCAAAAAATATTGCTGCCTTCAATTGATCTGCCTCAAATTGTTGTTCGAATGACATATCTTCTCTTAATGATTTATTTGTTTGAATTGCCGTGTATTGGCTAGATAGCTGTGCACCAGCAGAGTCTCCTCCGAAAATAACTTGATCAAAATCCATTGGTAATTCATGCTTATTACGTTTTATAAATTTTACAGCTTGATCAATTTGGTGTAGCTGCGTTGGATATTTATTATCTGGTGCAAGTGCATAATTAATATTTACAACAATATAGCCTTGCTCAGCGATTTTGGATAATAGTGGATTCTTATATTGTTTATCTCCCGCTATAAAGCCACCACCATGCATCCAAAAAATTACGGGCAACTTATTATCCGAATCTAATTCAGTTGGTGTTAATATGTCTAGTCTACTATTAGGCATACCAGTACCATAAGTTATATTTGTAAATGCATTTACATTTTTATTATTAATCTGTACTTTTTCTTTAATTTCTTGTGAATGTTGACGGTCATACTGTTGTTTTAATAACAGAGCAGTCAAGATTGCTACTACAATAACAATACTTAAAGTAATTATCGTCCATTTGTGTTTTTTCTTCATGCATTACCTTCCCTTTCGAAATGCATTGTACCATAATTAACTATTGCACAGTAGTATTTATAAATTATCGAAATTATTAAAAACTCAGCTTGTACAATTTGTACAAGCTGAGTTTTTATTTCTTATTTTAATACCATGAATAATTTATGCTATGAACTTTTTGTTTTGACGTTTTCTGCTATAGTATTTAATTAGTACGCCGATTACAACAACAAGTCCCACAATACCCATTATCGGGTATAAGAAATTAATCAAGCCTGCGAAACCTACGAAACTCAAACCGTAAGCTACAACCATTATAACTACGATAAATATATGATATTTTTTACTATATGGTTCTGTAAATCTCGCAGCAAATGAATACATTAAACCAAGAATTGTATTATACATAACAGCTAACATAATAACTGATAGTATAAGTGCAATCCAAGGGCTTATGTCATTTGCTAATGTCAGCATAGGAATATCAGCATCCTTAATCTTTGGAAACTCAGACTGCAACGCAAAGTTAATCAACGCTAATAATATTGTATAAACAATACCTCCAAATAATGCCCCAGCTCCGGATACTCGACGTCTAGAAGCATCACCGCCAATAGCGACAATCGTACTAAAGCCTACTGCGAACGCAAGTCCACCATAATTAATTCCTTTCAATATACCTAACCATAAGCTAGCTTCTGGTACAGTTTTATTTACTTTGTCTATCGAAATACTACCATTAAAAAGATAATACGCAGCAATGATTACAACCAAAATAATTAAAAATGGTGTAACAATGCCTAATGCTCTAACAATTTTATTAAAATCCAACAATAATGTAATATAAATTGCAATAACCATAATCAATGCACCTAACCATGTCGGCACATTAAAGCTTTCTTGGAATGTCGACCCTGCTCCAGCAATCATTGTGACTGAAATGCCAAATAAGAAAAAGATAAGCAAATAATCTACAAGCTTACTGAACTTATCACCAAACAAATAGTCTAAAGTTGACTCATGGTTTTGCGCATCAAACGCAGTACCAATCTTTGCAACTTGTCGACCTATAAAGCCTAATATTAAACCAGAAAGTATAACCCCAATATATGACCATAGGCCATATGGTGAGAAAAATTGCATAACCTCCTGTCCTGTTGAAAAGCCAGCACCTACAACGATACCGACATAAGCGAAACCAATTTTTATAGCTTCTTTATTCAACCCCATGTTATTTTAACCTCCTCATAGTTAACACATTGCATTATTATAACTTACTGATTATTTTTTGCAACTACACAATATAAAATTTTACACTTATAATTGCTCTCAATAATAACAAATAAGTTGAATATCGTTTTTAATCATTCATTATATTCTTTAAATATAACAAATCTTAATGTAGCCATTGCATTTTTATGGTTATCTTAATTTAATTTTTGCAATTTTATACATTACTAAAGGTAGGCTTTAACAGTGTATAAAATTGCAAAAAATAAAAGAAAAAGAATCAAAATAGATACACCTTTTAACATGTATATTTCGATTCTTTAATAAATTACTTTAATGTGTTATTTTGTCAAGTTCTAATAATATGATTACTCAACTATGATAATTTTGTTATTAGTGTGCATTTTTAAAACGATTAAGTTCATTAAAGTCAACAACTACGTTATCCATACGTTTGGCTGTTTCTTTCAGTACATTACGCGCAACACTGTTAGTTGGGTCCAATTTAAGTATTTGTCTAGAAATTTCAAATGCCTTTTTATCAGAAATGACTGGTTCAGGAACTGCATGTAATAATAACATTTGTAACAAACTTTTTACTTCTTTGCCCTCAGTAAGTTTTATGGATGACTCTGCATGATAATACGCAGAATCTAAAGCACCCTGAAGCTCACTTAATGGATAGACTAATAATAGAAAAGCTAAGTCATGCATTTCTGCAGTTTCTTCTACTTTCATCATATCTAAAATACATGTATAAAACATAATGTTTTCAGCTTCATGTGCGCTTGAAATGTATACTTCTTCAAATTCCATAAAATCTGTTTGGGACATTAAACGTTTGACCGACTCAAATTCGCCGTTTAAGACATGTTTTAATATTAAATCTTTCATGGCAATGTCCTCCTAGATATCCAGATTTCTATTACAATTAATTTTCATTTTACCACAATTCAATTAAATATTCCTATAAAAAAGAAGTTTTTTGTTATATTAGTTGAGAACTTCATTTTAATTTATATTTAACATAGTAAAACAAATAACATTATTTAGCCAAACGTTTTATTTAATTCTCCTAAAGTTTCCTCTATGGATTTACCAACTGATAATTGCACAGCTGCAGTAAAACTACCTTCAACAATTGGTGCTTCTACTTTTTCAATACGCTGGTTACCTTCATACATTTCAATCGCTAAATCTAAGTTCATTTCAGCAGAACCTATATCATAAAAACACAATGCATCATCTGTTAATTCGTTTATTAATGCTTGAATATGATCATACGATGTACCAATTTTACCATCAACGCCACCTTGTACAACGACGTTAACATCGCCGGCCATTTGATTTAATAGTGCTTTTGTACCTTCTGCAATTTCTTTACTATGACTAATTACTACTATATTTGTCATTACGAGTCATCTCCAATCAATGCGTTCAATATATAAACACTACTTTGAGCTCCAGGGTCAACATGTCCTAAGGAATCTTTTTTGAAATATGCCGCTCTACCTTTAGTTGCTTCGATATCTTTTGTTAAATCTGCGTAGGATTGTAATACATCACTTGTTAATATTTCATCATTTTGTGAAGCTTGGTTTGCACGCTCAATTACATCATACATAGTTTTTTCATTCAACGTCACTTTACCTCTTTGAGCAATTGCCTCTGAAAAAGTTTTTAAGAGTTCTTTCAAATTCGAACTTCCTATTTCATCTGATACTACTTGTGACATCTTTACAAAACTAAAACCGTATAATGGACCAGAAGCACCACCAATATTAGACATAAGTGTCATACCTGTAGATTTCAATAAACTTTGCATAGAACTATCATCAATATTATCTGGTAACGCTTTGAAACCTCTAACCATGTTCACGCCATGGTCGCCATCACCGATTGCTCTATCTAATTCTGTTAATAACTCTTTCTTTTCTTCAAACACATCTACTAATTTTAATAATCTTTCTTTTAGTTCAGCGATATTCATCTATCTTTCTCTCCTTTCAATAATCACTTTATTTTTAATGGAAATATAAACTTTCTGTTGTTTCAGTTAACGCTTCTAACAATTCTTCTGAAGATGGTACAAATGTTAATGATAAACCTTGCATATCTAATGCAGTCATGTAATCTCCGACTAACCAATGAGTAATCGATTTGCTCTTTTGTTCTAAATTTTCATCGACATATTTTGCAACGATATTAAGTTCTGACAAAGGCGTTGCCCCCATGCCATTGACCATTACAATAAGCTCATCTGATTCAACTTCTTTAAGTAAAACTTGAATTAATCGCTCTACAATTTGATCTACGGGTTCAACTTTTTCTCTAGACAATCCTTTTTCACCGTGTATACCCACACCAATTTCCATTTCATCTTCTTCAATATCAAATCCATATTGTCCAGTAGTGGGAACCATAGGTGCTGTTAATGCCATACCAATACTTTTTATTCGAGGTAATAAACCTTCTACTTTTTCTTTTATTTCTGCCAATGACAGCCCTTTTTCTGCCAAATGTCCTGCATACTTATGAACAATAACTGTACCTGCTACACCTCGACGTTGAGCCTCATCTTCCACTGCAACATCATCTTTTACAACGACAGTTTCTACTTGAATGTCTTCCATTTCTGCCATCTCCTGAGCCATCTCAAAGTTCATAACATCACCGGCATAGTTTTTTACTATAAGCAATACACCATCGCCATTATCAACAGCTTTTATGGCACTAAGAATCTTATCTGGCGTCGGTGAAGTAAATACTTCTCCACAAACTGCAGCGTCTAACATACCATTGGCAACATAACCCGCATGAGCTGGTTCATGCCCACTTCCACCACCAGAAACTAATGAAACTCCTTGTTCTTTTCTATTCTTTCTAACTACGACTGTGTCTGAAATAATTTCTATTTGTTTGTTTGTTTTTGAAAGCCCGTCCAACATATCATTCAAAAAATTCGTTTTTTGTTTAATTAATTTTTTCATAATAACGACCTCCTATTTAAACTATTCAGTTATAGTATACCCTACACACAAATGCAAACGCTAACATATGAGTGCTAATTTCATTTGTATGGGAGAAATTAAAACATTACTCATATTTTCTAAAATTTATTTATAGTATCAATGCGCTGTTAAAAATGATGAGTAATCGCAAAAAAGCACGAGATATAAATGTATCTCATGCTTCTTAGCCTTGGCTTTTTTCAATTTTATAAACACTACGTAAAGCGGAAATTTTACACTTAACATACTTTTCACACTTAAACAAATTATACTGATTTTGTTTTATACATTAAGTATAAGAAATAAGGGGCACCTATAATAGCAACTACAATACCTGCTGGAACACCTGATGGTTGTAGTATAACTTGTCCAATAGTATCAGCTAGTACAAGTAAAAAAGCACCTATTAGTATTGAAATCGGTAAGAATAATTGATGTCTCGGGCCAACAATCGACTTAGCAATATGTGGTCCCAATAAACCAATAAATCCAATCGCACCCGCTACAGAAACAGCTGCTGATGACAACACAACTGCCACTAATAATAAGACAATGCGTTCGCGCCCTATCTTCACACCGACACCTTGAGCTATATACTGATGTGTGTTCAATAAATTTAGGACATTCGCTTTAAATAATAAGAATGGTATTAACACGATAACCCATGGTAAAAAGGCTATAACAAACGCCCATTCATCACCCCAAATATTACCAGCAAGCCAAGAAGCTATAAACTCTGATTGGTCTTCGTCAAATGTAGACATTAGTGTTAATGAACCACCACTAAGTGCAGTAGACATCCCCACACCTACAAGTACCATACTCGCTGGAGTAATACCTTCTCCTTTATTATAACTAAACGAGAAAATAATAAGCGCTGTTAAAACACCACCTATCATACTAATAAATGGTAAAACATACACAAAATTACTCGCGTCTACCTGGCCTACCACTATAAACAAAGCAATTACAAATCCACTTCCGGCATTAATACCTAATATACCAGGCTCTGCCAGTGGGTTTTTCGTTACACTTTGTATGACTGCACCACTCATGGCTAAAGCAGCACCAGCTAATATTGTAATAATCATACGCGGCAATCTAAATTCCATCAATATCAATGTATCTGTATATTCACCCTGGCCAATCAACGTTTTGAAAAATGCCTCGACAGACATTTTATATTCTCCAGAAGTAATACTCCATGCGCACGCTAACAAGACTAGAATAGTGAGTATAATCATCGTAAGCCACTGTTTATATCTTAACTTTGGATCTATCATGAGAAGCGACCTCCTCTTTTAACTAAATACAAGAAGTAAGGTACACCAATAAAGGAAATGATGGCTCCTACTGGGGCTTCTCCTAACATACGTGCAGTCGTATCTGCTACTAGTAATAGCAAACCACCGACTACAGCAGTTAAAGGTATCACTCTAGCATAGTCCGTGCCCACTAAGTATCTCACTATATGTGGCACCATCAGACCGACAAAGGCAATTTGGCCAACCATTGCAACTGCAATACCAGCCAAAACCATAGATAATATCAGTGAAATAGCTCGCGTAAACGCAACGTTTTGCCCTAGACCTTTGGCCAATGTTTCACCTAAATTTAAAATAGTTAATTGCTTACTCATTGAAATGATAATAACAAGCGCAATGATGATAAACGGTGCTGCCCAAACTAATTGATTCCAAGTTGTACCAGATACACCACCAGCACTCCAAAACGTTAAACTTTGATTTAGCCTAAATAATAAAGCAACACCTTGGCTTAATGCAGTTAACAACGCACTAACAGCAGCACCCGCCAAAATAATTCTCATAGGATTGAACCCGTCGCTTCTTGACCTTCCAATCATTAAAACTATAAAGCCACCCATCAACGCACCTATAAAACCAGCAAACATCATTACAAGGAATGGTGCAGTAGGATAAAATGCAAACGTAAGCGCTAGCATAAATGATGCACCAGAGTTTAATCCTATAAGACTTGGATCAGCTAAACCATTTTTAGTCACACCTTGAATAACAGCGCCTGAAGTACCTAACGCAACACCTACTAATATAGCTCCAATATCTCTTGGAATACGAATCTCACTAATAATATTATGCTGTTGATTTTTAGAATCGTAATTAAACACCGCTTCAAAAATTGTGCTTAAGTGAATTTTGGCATCCCCGAACAATATAGAAATGATGAGTGCGCCGATTAATAATAATACAGCTATTATAAAAGTTGCTGTAAAACTTAACTTCCCTTTTTTCTTAGTAGTCATAATTTACCCCTAAACTTCTGAATAGCTTTTTCTGCACAAGTCATACGTTACTAACATTGGTTTGCCAGTTCTTGGGTCTGTACTAATTTCAACATCAATGTTGAATACTTTTTCTAATATGTCTTTAGTTAATACTTCCTCAGTATCACCATTAGCGATAATATCACCATTCTTCATAGTGATTAAATGATCAGAAAAACGAACGGCTTGGTTAATATCATGCAATACCATAATAATAGTACAGCCTTGTTCTTTATTGAGCTGTGTAATTAATTCTAATATCTCTAACTGATGCGAAATGTCTAAATATGTTGTTGGCTCATCTAAGAATATAATATCTGTACGCTGAGCTAAAGCCATTGCAATCCATACACGTTGTCGTTGTCCTCCACTCAAATCATTTATCGGTCGTAATTTAAAGTCATAAGTACCTGTAACACGCATTGCCCAGTCGATTTCTTTTTTATCTTCGGCAGATAGACGTCCAAAACCTTTTTGATGTGGAAAACGACCATATGATACTAATTCACCAACTGTAAGGCCATCTGCAACCTCTGGAGATTGAGGTAAAATCGCAATTTTTTTAGCAATCTCTTTCGTAGATTGTGAGTGTATGTTTTCGTTATCTAATTGGATTTCTCCACCTTTAATTGGCAGTAGTCGTGATAACGCTTTAAGTAACGTCGACTTACCACAACCGTTTGGTCCTATAATTGAGGTAATCTTGCCATCAGGAATGTGAACATCTAAATTATCCACAATGATATTTTCTCCATAACCTATAGTGACCTGTTCTCCTTTTAAGCGATTCATAATTCCCCTTCTTCCTATATTAATAAGCATAACATCGTATATTTTCCCAATTAATTTATATTAAGTCATGTTAAATTTTCCAATTATCTTAAGTAAATGATAATCATTATCATAGATGGTATTATATCATTTTTTACACCTATTGACTATTAATTATTTTCAACAGACCTTCATATTTCGTTATCTTTATAGGCTTTATATTCACAAAATAACATTTTTAAATCTTAGTTCGCTATATGATTTGCTTAACTTTTTTCTATCATAAAAAGCCTAATTCACGATGGAAATATTCCAAATAAATTAGGCAACTTTATTATTCAACTTTACATTGTGTTATCTTAATGTTCATCGATTAAGAAACCATTTCCGTATACATCTCGTACATCATGAATAACTAAAAATGCGTTATCATCGATTTTTCTTATTAAACGCTTTGCTCTCGTTACTTGAGTTTTAGTAATAACAACATACAAAATATCTTTATCTTCTTTTGAAAAATAGCCACGGCCATTTAAAATGGTAAGCCCACGTCCTACTTGTTCATCAATTACTTTAGCAATTTCATCAGGCTTGCTTGAAATAATTGTCATTGCTTTCTTCGTATTTAAACCTTCAATGACGTAATCCATTACTTTTGTACCGATATACAATGAAATCACAGTAACCAGTGCACTAGAAATTGGAATAACAGTCAGTGATATAGCTACAACAATTAAATCGAAGAATAGTAATGCATAAGGTGTACTAACGTCTAAGTATTTATTAGCGATTCGAGCTAAAATTGTAGTCCCTGCTGTAGTACCACCTGCAAGCACAATCACACCTATACCTAGACCCACACAAAGACCACCAAATACTGCATTAACCAATATATTGCCTGTTTCAATTTCCCAACTCACAGTTAATTCTAAAAAGATAGAAATTAAAATCGTTGCGATAATAGTTAAATACATACTTCGTTTACTTAAAAATTTATAACCTATCCCAATTAAAATGGCATTAAATACAAAGTTTGTAATACCTGGAGAAATGTGAAAAGCATAGTAAAGTACGATCGCTATACCAGTCACCCCTCCCTCACCTAAATCAGCAGATATAATAAACGTATTCACCCCAGCTGAAAAAATGAACGATCCAAAAACAACTAATATTAAATCTCGTACTGTTTTATTCACCCACACGACCCCCTTGAATTTGCGCTAATCAATTGAATGTTAGCAAATTATCGGAAATACTACAACACGAATATACAGAAAACTCTTTATATAATAAAGTTATTTTGTATTGTAATTCCTATATGTTTAATTAAAATTAGTTAATTTTAAAAATTCTGAAATTTCTGTTTACTTATTAATTTCTCTTTGATATAATAAAGTTTATCTTCTTATTGGTAACCAATAAGAAGCCATCTCCTTTGTGTTGTTTATAGTAACAAACAAAACAATTTTTGCTCGAGTATATACTTAGTACCTAGTCCTTACTATTTATATACAGTTAATTCATTTCCCGTAAAAGCCAAGTAATGATGAATGTGTCTCCTCACTTCAATTACTTGGCTTAATTTTTTTGTTTTTTATTTTATAATCATAATGTTTGATGGCTAGGAATTTAATTTATAACAAACTATAATGTTGCGTCTAATAAGGAACAAAAAACTAGACATTCAAAAGCGTGACAAACACTTTTAAACATCTAGTAATTTAACATGTTCCAATAAAAAATAAGTATACAACTTAAATTCAATATTTATTTATAATTTACCAAGCAAATAATCCAACAAATCCTGCAGTCATCAACGATACTAAAATACCTGCAAGTAATAACATCGGTACATATTGTGATACGAAATCTGATGTTTTCTTATCTACGATTCCTTTTAAAGTACCTACAATCATACCAATTGTCGAGAAGTTCGCAAATGAAATTAAGAATGTTGTAATCACTGCACGTCTATGTGGCGAATAAGATTCAACAACATCTTTAATCTGTCCCATGACAACAAATTCATTAGTGACAATTTTTTTGGCCATTTGTTGTGCAACAATCCAAGCTTCATCCCATGGTAAACCAAGCAATAACGCAAATGGATACATAAACACACCAAGTATTTGATCTAAACCAAAACTACCTTTAATACCTGCCCAACCACCAATGATGCCGGTAAGTAAATTAATTAATCGATCAATTAAATCTGATAGCGCAACGAAACTAATAACAAATGCTACAATAATTAAGATTAATTTACCTGCATTTAATACTGAGTCACCTAAGAATGAGAAGAACGGTTGACGTTCTAATTCATTACTTTGAATAGTGTAAATAATATCTTCTTTTTCTTCTACCGTAACCGGATTCAATATAGATGAAATAATAATCGCATTGATTATATTTAATGGAATAGCTGTCAATACTAAATCACCAGGAACCATAGAGACATATGCGCCTACTATAGCCCCAGATACAGAGCTCATAGACATCATCGCCACCGTTAACACACGAGTTTCTTTCATACGTTTTAATTGTTCATTCGAAACTGCTAATGCTTCTGTATTACCTAAAAACATCATTTCAATACCAAAGAATGATTCGAACTTTGGTTGACGTGTGATTTTTGCTAAAACCCAACCAATACCACCAATTACTTTAGGTAAAATATTAAAATACATTAAAATGTCAAATAAAGGAACAACTAATAATATTGGGAATAATGCACTAACTGCCATATCCATTGCGCCTGGTTTTACCCAGCTAGAAAAGGCAAACCCTGTACCTGCATGTGCTGAATCAATCACCCAAGAAATACCATTAGCTAATGTTTGTACTGCAGTTTTTCCCCACGGGAAGTACATAAAGAACCAAGCTAAAAATAAGTTCAATACAACTAATATTGCTATTGATTTCCATTGAATATTCTTTTTGCTTCGAGAGAATAATACTGCAATCCCTAAAAACACAAACAATCCAATTATGTTAATCACTAAAAACATAATACACCCACCATTTCTTATTAAAATCATTGATAACAATGAATTTTTGAAAGTAATTTATGTAGCTATGTATTCAGAAGAATAAAGGTAAATGCATATTACTGACATAAACAATCAAACGTTCATAGACAGCATTAAATCCTACATTTACCTTAATTATTCCTAATCCCTAGATTTGTTAATTCATTTTTGTAATTAATTTATACTTTCTCAAAACACTGTTTATTAATAATTCACAATAATTATAGCATGCATGTACTTTATATAAAATAACAATTTTATAGTTCGACAAACATCACTTTTGTACATGATATAAAATCAAACATTCGCCTTTTGCTATGAAAACGCCTACACAAATATAACTATAATTTACTTTTTACTCTTTTTCTTATTTCGTCAAATTCTGTGTGTTTACAAATTGTTGATATTTCTCATGTTTCATAATCAATTCTTGATGTGTACCTTTACCAGTTACTTTACCAGCATCCACGAAAATAATTTGCTCTGCTTTTTTAATAGTAGATAATCTATGCGCGATAACTACAGTTGTGCGGTTTTCCATTAATTCTTCTAGCGCATCTTGAATCTTTCTTTCACTTTCACTATCCAAATTAGCTGTAGCTTCGTCTAATAATAAAATATCTGGATTTTTGACAAAACTACGAGCTATATCAATACGTTGACGTTGACCACCAGATAATTTCAATCCTCGTTCGCCAACCATCGTATCGTAGCCATCTTCAAATTGTTCTATAAACTCATGACAGTTCGCTAATTTCGCAAAATGTATAAGTTCTTCATCACTTACTTCACGATTAATACCATACAATATATTATCTCTAATCGTACCATTCATCATTGAGTTTGATTGCATTACGTATCCTATTTTATCACGCCATTCACCTAACCCAATGTCATAAATGGACTTATCACAATATTTAATATCACCTTGATCAATATCATACATCCGCTCAATAATATTAAAAATGGTACTCTTTCCTGACCCTGAAGGGCCTACAAATGCAGTGACTTTACTCTGTGGTATTTCAAAATTAACATCACTCAGAATTGGCTTAACTCCATATTTAAAGTCAACATGTTCAAATACCAAACTACCATCAGTAATCTCATCTTCTTGTTCTATATGGAATGCTTCCGTAGGCTCTTCCATAATTTCATAAATACGGCCACTTGCGCCTACAGCTTTTTTATAATCTGTAACAAGCGTTGAAAGATTAATCAGTGGCGTTGATAATTGGATCACATAGAAAATCATAGCAATCAATGTACCTGCTGTGATTGCACCAGTGGAAATTCTAATCGCACCAAACCCTAATATAATTGCGATTGTAAGTAACATAATCACGCCTGAAATAGGCTGTATTACTGCGGTAATTTTAGCTTGTTTTAATCCTAAAAAGTAAATCTCTTTTAAGTTTTTATGTGCATTATTCAGTTCTAAGTCTTCTGTATGCGAAACTTTCACTAAACGCATTTCCGTCAAAACTCGACCTAACAAACCACTAAAATTAGCAATTTCAGCTTGTGTTTTTTTAGAAATCTTTTCCATAATTTTACCTAATGGAAACATGATTAACACAAAAATTGGAATAGTGATGAATGTTACTAATGTCATCTTCCAATCCATAATGAATAACATAACCAACGAACCTAAAATTGTTAATACTGACGGTAATAAATTAGGAAGTTTTTGAGAAATAAATTCATTGATGACTTTCGTATCATCCGTCAGTCGGCTCATCAATTGGCCACTTTCATTTTGATCAAAAAATGGCATTTTTAAATGGATAATATGATGCCATAAAACGGATCTAATTGCGTATATAACCTTTTCCCCAATTTTACTTAACAGATATAAACCAATACCGCTAAGTAGTGCATTAACAATAAAAATTGAAATAAATCCTGCAACAAACATCCAGTTCATATTATCAAAGGAAAATTTATCTACCAGTTTCCCAGTAAATAGTGGGACTAGAAGCCCAGTAATACTACCCAATGAAGAAATAAATACAGCAATAATGATAAGGCCAACTGGCCATGACAGTTTTTTAAATAAATAGAATAATGGATTTTCTTGCTTCATATTTTTACCTCTTCTATTTTTATATTTTTAAGCTAATGCTACAAATGAATCTGAGCAGAATAACATTATAATAGTTAATGAGTTAAATTCCAAGCAAACACAATTTTATTTTTTACAATTAGTTTTAACAATGCAATAATTACAACAATTTCATGAATGTATTTTATTTAAACTTTACAATATGCTAAAATATTTCTATTGCAATAAAACTCAAAATATTAAGAGGGAATGTAATTATGAGAAAGTTAATTTTGACATTTATAACTGTACTCTTCGTCGGTACAATTATAACACCCTTTGCTGAAGCTGAAACTGTTACACCCACACAAGCAGCAAATCAATATGGTTATAATGTATCTGAAGCCTATCAACCTGAGGGTGCAGTAAATGTTGCACAAACAGGCCAGCTACTTTATCAATACAACATGAATAAAAAGTGGTACCCTGCTTCAATGACTAAGCTTATGACCATGTATCTTACGCTTAACGCAATCAATAAAGGCGAGTTATCTTTAAACGATAAAGTAAAAATTACAGATACACACTATCGTATGTCTACCTTACCAGAATTAAGCAACACCAAGTTATACCCTGGCGAAACGTATACAATTAAGGAATTACTTCAAATTACGGTATCAAACTCAAGTAATGCAGCTGCACTCATTTTAGGAAAAGAAGTTTCAGGCAATCTTTCTGACTTCACTGATAAAATGAATAAAAAAGCAAAAGCATTAGGAATGGAAAATACGCATTTTGTAAATCCAACAGGTGCAGAAAACCACCAACTTCGTGACTTTGTACCTAAAAAATATAAAAATGAAAATGATAATACATCTACTGCCAAAGACTTCGGTATACTTTCGCAACGTGCCGTTCAAGACACACCGAAAATATTAGATTTTACTAAGCAACTAGCACCTACACAACACGGTGTGACATATTATACCTTCAACCATTCGCTTGAAGGTGCAGATATGAGTTTAGAAGGTACTGACGGTTTGAAAACGGGGTCAAGCGATGTTGCTAACTATAACCATACAATAACAACGAAACGTGATGGCTTTAGAATTAACCAAGCTATTATGGGTGCAGGTAATTACGATAAACTTGGTGGCGAAAAGCAGCGCAACATGATAGGTAATGCTTTAATGAACATGTCTTTCGACCAGTATAAATATGAAAAAGTATTGTCAAAAGGCGAACAAAAAATTAATGGGAAAACGTATTTTGTAGAAAAAGATCTTTACGATGTGTTACCAAAATATTTTGAAAAAAAAGACTATAAAGTTGTAATTGAAGATAACAAAGTACATATTGAATATGATCGCGATTTTATTAGTAGTAAATATGGTCCTCCTTCAGTTGATGTCAACAAGCCACTCGTTCATCAAGCAACAACAGTTGTAAAATCATCTTGGGATGAGCATCCAATACTAACTTTATTAGGTACAATTCTAATTATTGCAGCAATCGCAATCATTATCTATCTAATCATTGATTTAATCAGAAAAAAATCAAATAATAAGAAATAATAATCGTTCAAGTGATTGTTACATTATTAAGTCCTGCTATTCAATTAAAGTTATACTCACGCAAAGTAAACTTAATATTACTACTACCCTTAACTAGGTAGTAGCTGCTCAAACATATTGAGGGTGTGAAGATGAAATCGAATTTTTGATTTTGTTTTCACATCCTCATTTATTTTTAATAACAAAACTAAATGAGTCATGAAGAGAAATAATTAGCGTTAAATGCCCGTTCGCAGCCCCTACATATTCTTTATAAACCTTTTAAACAGTTGATACTAAATACACGTCTTAAATGTAAATTAACAAACAATAACAAAAATAAGCTAGATCACATCAACGGTTATCGACCCCGTATTTCTGTAACCTAGCTACTCAAATCACTTCGCAATAAATAATTTATAAAATAGCAAAGCTATTTTTCATTATCACCATAAAGTTCTTTTTTAATTTTAGTCGTAGAGATACCTTCAGTACGATTTAGATAAATGACTTCACATTTATCTTTTAAGAAGTCGAATTCACCTTCCCAATCGTGACCCATAACAAATGTATCTATCTCATATCGATCAACATCAATTTCTTTTTGTCCCCAACCACTTTCAGGGATAACAAGATCGACATACCTAATTGATTCTAACATCATTTTTCTTTGTTCATAATTATAATAAGATTTTTTATTTTTAACTCGATTAAATTCATCTGTTGAGAGTGCAACGACTAAATAATCGCCCATTTCTCTCGCTCTTCTTAATAATTCAATATGGCCATAATGCAATAAATCATATGTTCCATAAGTAATAACTCTTTTCATTAGCATATGCTCCTTAACAAAATATTAATTTAATATTTACATTTTTAAAAATTATAGCATATTAAATCTTAGTTTACGAATTCTGATAATTTTCACCTTTTCAAAATTTGTTTTAATTTCATTTTACCTCTAAATTTTGCGCGTCTCGGCAGCACTTCCACTTTAAAACGATAATAATTAGGTCTCCCAATACCAACACTTAACAATGCATCTCTCCATTGATAATATAAAGCTTTGTTCCATTTCACGCTACCTTGTTCAATCACTTTAATTATTCTAAATAATGCTTCCCCAGCATAATCTGTTTTTTGCATTTCTTTAATATATGAGATAACAAGATCTAACATTTGTTGTGTAACAGTTTTATGCTCTCCGACGTATGCTTGGATCAGATAACTTACAATCAATTCATCCATACGGTAACTATAATAGACTCTTGCTTCTCTTAGCAATAATGTATCCATTACACGTGCTCTAACTTTTTCTGCATCACGCATATAAGATTCAAATTGATTCGCAAGTTGATCAGTTACTGAACCAGCTTGCTCATTATATCCATAAACGATATCTGGCAATAATTGAATATCACGTGCCTTTTTATATGCTTGGATAATGAAGGTATGTTCTTCACAAAAAACAACGTCTTCATCGAATCTTAAATCAGCAAATTTTGCGCTAAACATTTTGGCACCAGGACCAATTGATTGCATCACTTCAGGACATTGAGCAATATTTACAGTATCTAATTTCTTGATTACTTCGTGAGAATAAATGGTTTGCCAGTCACCGTTGTTTTCTCTTGCAATTTGTCCGATAACAATATCTACATTTTCATCTCGTTGATAATAATCAGCCATAAAATCTATTCTACTAGGTAAGAATTCATCGTCAGCATCTAAAAACATAAAAACATCGCCTGACATATTAGCAACACCAACATTTCTACTAACTGCCGCACCTTGATTTTCTTGGTTTATAATCGTTATATTTTTATATTCTTTTTGCAATTGTTCTAATAAAAACTTACTATCATCTTCTGAACCATCATTGATGCATATAATTTCATAATTTTGCTTTGTATCAATCGATGCAATGGCTCTTCGAATTGTTTTTTCTGCATTATACACGGGAATGATTATTGAAATTTTCATTTTTTCACCATCTTTTCAATTTCATTAATTATGCTCGTCAAACTATCTTTCGTAGTATATTCATGCCAATCTTCAAATAATAGTGCTGTCGCGTAACTATTTTCATGTAACTTATGCATTAATTCATCCTCACTATATGCTTTATATGCCTTTGGTATTTTTTCATAAAATACATTCAATCCACGGGTGCGATTATAATCCGCTTCATCATAAACATAAAAAAGTGTGGGTTTGTTTAATATGCTCGCTTCAATTGCTAGTGAACTGTAATCACTAATAATCACGTCTGCTAATATCATTAATGATTGCAAGTTAATTGTCGTCTGTTGCTCTGTGGCAATAGATGGGTGTAATTTGCTCAATAAAGTATACTCTGGTAACTTTGCTTCAAATTTCTGTTTATCTATCTGACGGTTAGCCTGCTTGTGTTCTCGATAGGTAGGTACATAAACAGCTACCTTGCCATTTATCCCATATTGTTGTTTCAATTCTTGTTGTCTTTGTTCAACGTCCAACCTTGTGTATGGCACCAACCTAGGCAATCCCGTTCTTAAAAATTGTTTTTCATTTGCTCCAAATGATTCTTTAAAGCAGTCTGCCATTGCTTCACCACCAACAATATACTTATCTGTTGCGTCATAAACTTTTTTATATTGTTGAACTATTTTATTATTTGATAAGTCAACTTGTCTATCTGTAAATCCGAAATTTTTCAATGCGCCTGCCGCATGCCATGTTTGTACGACAGTTTGCTGTTTTTTCTTCTTGAATCCACCCATTATCAGATAATAAGTGTCTATCACAATCACCTTTGCGCTACTCAACGCTTTGATATGCTTAAATACTTGTTTGTTTCCTGCAGGTAAAAACACTATATTCTCTAAATGTTGGATATATTTACGATTTTTTTCTGTACCAATAACTGTCAGTTTATATCCTTTACGGTTTAACGCTTCAATAATAGGTAATACATCTTCAGCAAAAGTCATCATCAACACAATTTGGTCACTTTGAACTTTTTTCTTTCGATATATCATATTCAAAAAGCTAATGATAATGATATAAAGCTTTTTTATAATTTGTCTCAATACATTTCACCGCCGTTAATTATTAACTACTTTAGCTTTTATTATATCTATCCTACATAAAAAGTTATAGAAAAACCTTTTATGTAATATAACATCAACACATCTTTAAAAACGTATTTTAATTTCATCCATAAACTCACATGATTTTAAAATTTATATTTACCAGCTAAAGTTTTATGTTATTTAGGTATCGTACCAGTTCTATAACAAAACGTTAACTATAAACACTACTCTATTTAACGACTTTTAATTTAAAAGAAAATAAAAAAAGGA
Organism: Staphylococcus sp. AS1337; assembly: GCF_051408735.1. Lineage (NCBI taxonomy): Bacteria > Bacillati > Bacillota > Bacilli > Caryophanales > Staphylococcaceae > Staphylococcus > Staphylococcus sp. AS1337. The sequence continues at coordinate 191,070 of NZ_JBOIHZ010000004.1, forward strand.
GCAGATGCAGAAATCATTTTGAAAAAATTGATTTCTACCCTACTCCCATTACAACACTACTCAAATTTAGTTATTCCAATATTTTCATTACATAAAGTCTGCAAAATGATCTCTATAACGCATATGCATAATCGAACCTACTATAAATAAGAACAAGATGATTAATAGATTATACAATGTCAGTTCCCAATGCGTTATAAAGTACCACTCTTTATGTAACACAGCAGAACGATATGCTTCAGCTAGATAATATATTGGATTTAATTTCATTATATCTTTTACAATACCTTCTGGCGGCACAATTAAAATAGATGATGCAAAGAACACCATTCTCATGAGCGCTTGAATTGCCTGTTGTGTGTCCTTTACAAGCACTCCTAACGTTGATGTAAACAACGCTATTGCAGTTGTTAATATTAATGCAAATGGTACATATAAGAAAAGTTGCAACGTGTATATCGTTGGATAGTAACCTGCCAACATACATAGTAAAATAACTACGACAAGTAGTGCAAGATGACCGTAAAACCTACTCATTACTATGTAAGAAGGTATGATTGATAACGGAAAATTCATCTTCGCTACTTGGTTATACTTTGTTGCTATTGATTTAGTACCTTCCAAAATTCCTTGGTTAACAAAGAACCACATGCTGATACCTACGAGTAACCAATAAATAAATGGCACACCGTCTATAGGATTGTTACTTCTAATACCAAGACCAAATACAAACCAATAAACCATGATTTGCATAGCTGGATTAATTAACTCCCAAGCCATACCTAGATAGTTATTTGTATTAGAAATCTTCACTTGGAACTGTGCTAGTCTTTGTATTAGATAGAAATTTTTAAAATGCTCTCTAAATACTACCCATACTGCATTCATTTAAATAAACCACACTTTCAATCGATTTGCTTATCACAATTTACTTATGACACTATTATATTCAATTTCAATATACGCTTTATTAACTATCATAACAACTTTCAATGACTTTCGGAAATAGTTATTTAAAAAAGTGTTAAAAAGTTGAATCTTTTGTATACTAAATAATGAATATAGATAGTTGATATAAGTCTAAATAATAGCTATCGCACTTTATATATTTTTTAATTTTGTCGTTATAGTTGATTTTATAATTTTAATTCAGTAAAATTTAACAACTGTATAAGCATTAATTCCGTTAAATTATACTCACTTACTTTACAATAGGTTTATAAATTTAACAACTAATATAATGTATAATATAATAGTACTATCTGTAAACAAGGAAGGTAAAATTATGAATGTATCCGTTAACATTGAAAATGTAACTAAAGAGTATCGTATTTATCGTAATAACAAAGAACGTTTAAAGGATGTCTTACTCCCTTTTCATAAAAACAAAACATTTTACGCCTTAGATAACTTGTCCTTTAAAGCATATGAGGGCGATGTGATTGGATTAGTTGGTATCAATGGTTCAGGAAAATCTACCTTAAGCAATATGATTGGTGGATCTCTATCTCCTACTGATGGTGGTATTAAGCGTGATGGCGATGTAAGTGTGATTGCAATTAGCGCAGGACTAAATGGACAATTAACAGGTATTGAAAATATCGAGTTCAAAATGTTATGTATGGGATTCACTAGAAAACAAATCAAAGAATTAACACCTGAAGTTATTGAATTCAGTGAATTAGGAGAATTCATATACCAACCTGTTAAAAAATATTCTAGTGGTATGCGTGCTAAATTAGGTTTCTCAATTAACATTACAACCAACCCAGATATCCTTGTTATTGACGAAGCTTTATCCGTTGGTGACCAAACTTTCGCGCAAAAATGTTTAGATAAAATTTTTGAATACAAAGAACAAGGTAAAACCATTTTCTTTGTGAGTCATAATATGAAACAAGTACGAGAATTCTGTACTAAGATTGCTTGGATAGAAGCTGGCAAACTGAAACAATTCGGTGAATTAGATGAAGTCTTGCCTGAATATGAAAAATTCTTAAGTGACTTTAAAAAACGTTCTAAAGCAGAACAAAAGAAATTCAGAAGTGATTTAGACAATTCTAGATTTGTCGTAAAATAATATAAAACGTGATAAATACCCTAGCATTGATTTCATATTCAGTGCTAGGGTTTTTATATTTTATAAACTTTTGAATTAGTGAATTACAAACAAAGCACTTTTCAAAGTATAGTAAAAGCGTTACCATATATTTATGTGTCTATAATAATAAATATTATTTAGCAAATGGGGTGAATATCATAGAAAAAAATAATAAAACCCAGGCATTCGCTAATTTAGTTCGTGCTTATAGAAAAACTTATATCGGCAAGGGTCCAGAGACTGTTAAAGTTTTCTTTAAAGACAATTGGGCTATAGTTCACATGACCGGTAGTTTAAGTAAAGTTGAAAATCTTTATTTGCGTAATAAAGATTTAGAGAGTATGCTTAAACATGGAAGGACTGAAGAAGTAAAAGCATTATATAAACAAAGTCCACCAACTGAAATGGAAGAACTTGTCGGAGCAAAATTCGTTAAACTATTTACCGACCTCTCTTTAGAAGACGACGAAGTTGTTTCTATATTTGTTTTCGATCAAAATATTGAATAGATTTTAAAAACTAACTATATCATTATCATTTATAATTTACTTCAACTTTTTATAAGTTACTAATGCATACAATGTATTGAGTAAATATTAAAAAGTTATAAATATTAAAGGGATTGTCAAAAAGTACTTGGTGCTGTATTTGTTACTCCCCTCACTGAACGTATTAACATTCAAGGAGGTGGTTTATACAAATCCATCAAGTACTTTTTTGATTCAATTTAAAAATGAATCACTCAACGTAATAAGTGCTTTTCATCATAGAAATAACTCAATAAAAAAAATTAGGAGTGTATATTATGAAAATTGTAGCATTATTCCCAGAATATATAGAAGGCCAAGAAAACCAATTATTAAACACTAAGAAAGCAATCGGTTTAATTCCATTTTTAGAAGAAAAAGGACACGAACTCGTTATATTAACAGATAATAACGCAGACTTAGACAAGCATTTATCAGATATGGACGTTGTAATTAGCGCGCCCTTCTATCCAGCATACATGACAAAAGAACGTATAGAAAAATCACCAAACTTAAAATTAGCGATTACTGCTGGTGTAGGTTCTGATCACATAGATCTACAAGCTGCCAGTGAAAACAATATCGGCGTAGTTGAAGTAACTGGTAGTAATACCGTTAGTGTAGCTGAACATGCAGTTATGGACCTTCTCATTTTGTTACGTAACTACGAAGAAGGACATCGTCAGTCTGTTGCAGGTGAGTGGAATTTATCTAAAGTTGGAAACCACGCACACGAATTACAAAATAAAACAATAGGTATTTTCGGTTTTGGTAGAATTGGTCAACTTGTTGCTGAAAGACTTGCACCATTTAACGTCAAAATTCAACATTATGATCCAATTAACCAAAAAGATAACAAAGATTCTAAATTTGTTAATTTTGATGAACTTGTTTCTACTAGCGATGCACTTACAATACATGCACCTTTAACACCAGATACAGATAATTTATTTGATTATAATGTATTAAGCCGTATGAAAGTTGGTAGTTATCTAGTAAATACTGCACGTGGTAAAATTGTAAACACAAATGATTTAGTAGAACTTTTAACTGCAAAACACATCCAAGGATATGCTGGAGATGTATGGTACCCGCAGCCAGCACCAGCTGATCATTCATGGAGAACTATGCCTAGAAATGCAATGACAGTGCATTATTCTGGTATGACTTTAGAAGCACAAGAACGAATTGAAGAAGGTGTAAAAGATATTTTAAATCGCTTCTTTAACAATGAACCGTTTCAAGATAAAGATATAATTGTTTCCGGCGGTCAAATTTCAAGCGCTAGTTATAAGAGCAATAAAAGTAAGTAATAACCAATTAATAACAGATATATCAGATATTCTAATTAGTAGAAATGTATTATCTTAAATTAATATCCACACCTAAATCCCACACTTTAAAGATAATGTATAATATTAATAACGATTAAATCAAAGTTAACTACTAATATTAAATCTATTTTGATTAAGATTAACTAAAGCATATGTAATGTTTAAACTGAGCATATGACAGAAAAGGCTGAGACAATTAAAATTTGCCTCAGCCTTAATCATTTTATAGGAAAAGATGGCGAAATATTTTTAAATAAAATATATTTCTGCCCCAATCCTTTTTTCACTATTTTTTAAATTTAACTTTAGCTACTTTAAATAAAAATTTAGGTATCGATTTCATTCTGCCTATACGCTTCCAATCAATTAACAAGCGATAAATCCACTCAATATTTAACTTCCTAAATACCATAGGTGCTCGTTTTTTTGCACCACTGAATACTTCGATTGATCCACCTACCCCCATTAACACTGTTTGATTAAATTGATCTAAGTGACGTTCTATCCACTGTTCTTGTCTTGGATAGCCCATACCAACAAACACATAATCCGGATCAAAAGAAGTTACTTGTTTTAATACCATCTCATCTGATAAATCAAAAAAACCATGGTGGTAATCAAAAATAATATTAGGGTATTTTTCAGCTAGTTTATGTTGCGCCGTTTTAACAACATCATTTTCAGCACCTAGTAGAAATACTTTTTGCTGATTTACATTAGCAATTTTTAAACATGCTTCCATCAATTCAATACCTGGAACTCTGGATTTTAAAGGCGTATTAAGTATTCTCGCTGCCTTAACGACACCAGTCCCATCCGGCACTACATAATCTGCACGGTTTATTAAATTTCTATAATTCTCATTCTCCGTAGCATAATCTACAATTTCAGGATTTGCAGTTACAATAAACAAATTTCTAGAACTTAATGTTAAGAAAAATTGTTTAATATTGTCTTGCATTTCCTCTAGAGTAACGTTATCAAAATATACAGATAACACATTTACTTTATTTGCTTTGTTGCTTCCCGTCATGTTTTGGAATCTCCTAACTCATTTATAGCGCTTTATCATTATAGTTTATGATTGTTATATTAACACATTATGATTCACCCATATAATATAAGTAGATACTAATCATCTTTTTTATTCAAAATCTACATCCAAAGTCCAAATGCTTTATTTCAAAATTTACTTTATACTTAATATTGCGCTATGACTGTTTTTACTTTCTATAAAAGCGTTTATTGAAAATTAAAATCGAGGTTATATTATGTCATATTTACAATCATTTTTTAGCTCTTTAATACAACTCAATTTATACTGGGTCGTGTTGATAGCTTTAATATATGTTTTGATTCATTCTTATCGCAACAAACCAATAAATCAAATTTTAGATATATACTTAAATTACATCCCCGTATTAACACATGAATTCGGACATATCTTATTTAATAAAATAAGTGGCGGCAAAGCTAAAGATTTGGTGATTGTTTCCTCACCTTCAGAACGTATCGAGACTTCCCAACAAGGTTTTGCCATTACTCAATCAAAATCACGCCTAGGACAAGCCATTACCACTTTTGGCGGGTATGTTATGCCACCGCTAATGTTATTTATCGGTTTTTGGGCACTAGATTCACAGTACCCTAGTTTATTTATTACGACATACTTAATCATTTTTATATATTTTTTAATATTAACTTCCAGAAAACTATTGCCAATTATCATTGTAATATTGTTATTTACTTTGCTTTATTTCTTGTTCCAAAGCGATAATCAACTCATGATGTTTTACATTGTAGCAATCACTTATCATTTCATTCTAGGTGTACTTTTAGGTGAGGTTATACAATCATCATGGACTATTTTTAAACTAACATTTTCACACCAATCAGTTACTTGGGATGGCTCAACTCTAAAATCATTAACTTATATACCTATCTTCATTTTTAGTATTATTTGGATAGCAATCAATCTATTTACTATTTACCAATTATTTCATGTTTATTTTACAACCTAAAAACCTAGTTAGATTGGTATTAGAAACTAGGTAAACGCCTCCATGAGTTATGCAAATAAACCCCTTCAAAGTTTTCATTTTTTAATGATTACTTGGAAGGGGTATCATTATCGATAGTTTAAGCACCTTCATAAAGTGGAGGTGCTTTTTTGAATATAGCATATGTCAAAGCTCATTTTGCAGCATCATTTTTCTGCATAGATATGTGCTGCGTTATCATAGCTTAATACTGTAACTTGATCACCTTTTTTAACAATAATGACTTTGTTGGTATCATCTCTATTGATAATTTCTATTTGCTCGTCTATTAAAATTGCTTTACTTGATAAATAAATTAATAAGTCCGTTCTATCACGTACTCTTTTAATTGTTACTATATCACCAGTTTCAAAAGACAATAGATTCGTTGTGTATAGTTCTTTATATTGATTTTCTCTTGGTATTACGCCCCCATGAGGACACGTTATTGGGTAATCCAATAATTTATCTAAACGATCAACAAACAAATGAGATACTCTATGTTCTAATACCTCTGCTTCTTGATGTACTTCTTCCCAATTATATTGCAAAATTTTTATTAAAAATAATTCCAATAAACGATGACGTTTAATTATATCTAAAGTATAAGTTAAACCCGTTTCAGAAAGTTTCACACCTTTATAAGGTTTGGTTTCTACATATCCCGACTTTTCCAAACGATTAACCATTTCACTTACAGAAGGTGGTTTAATATTTAAATATTGGGAAAGTGTTTTGTTTGAAACGAAAGAATGGTCGCCATCATGCGTTAAAATTGCTTTTAAATAATCTTCCTTTTCTTCAGTTAGCATTATCTCACCTCTCAAGTCATTCATCTTATTGTATCACGAATCAACTTGACACGCTAAAAATTCATGGTATATTATAAATTAAATTAGGTTAACCTAAAAATATTATTAAGGAGGATGAAGATGTTAGAAGTTGAAAATTTAAATCTTACATTAGGAAATAAACATGTTCTACAAAATGTTAATTTATCCATTCCCATTAATGGTGAAATAATTGGGATTATGGGTCCTAATGGAGCTGGGAAATCATCTTTAATTAAATCTCTTATCGGAGAATTTAAATCGACAGGCAAAGCCCAATTAAATGGTGATCCCATACAAAATGATTTAAAATCTATAACTTATATCCCACAAAAAGCACATATTGACCTAGATTTTCCTATCAACGTGGAGCATGTAGTCATGTCAGGTGCATATAAAGATATAGGATGGTTTAAATGGGTAAATTCCGAAACCAAAAAAAGATTAAATCAATTAATGGATACCTTAGAATTAAAAGATTTACGTCATCGTCAAATTTCAGAACTGAGTGGTGGACAATTACAACGTGTACTAGTAGCTCGTGCTTTAATGACTGATAGCACATTATACTTACTAGATGAACCTTTTGTGGGAATTGACTTTCACAGTGAACAAATCATTATGTCACAATTACGAATTCTAAAAGAATCCGGAAAATTACTGCTCATTGTACATCATGATTTATCAAAAACTGATGAATATTTTGATCGCGTAATTCTTTTAAACAGAAATATTCGTTATTTTGGGGACAGCAGCACTGCTATGAAACCTGAGCATTTAAACAACACATTTATAAGTGCTCCGTCACAACATGAAACTGCCTAGTATTTTAGAAAGGACGTAACTTATAATGGAATTTTTTCAACAATTACTCGATTATAAATTTTTAAGTAATGCATTAATTATTTCAATTGTTGTAGGTATTGTATGCGGAACAGTCGGCTCTCTTATTGTTCTTAGAGGCCTTTCATTAATGGGAGATGCCATGAGCCATGCCGTACTACCAGGTGTAGCATTATCATTTTTATTCAATATACCTATGTTTATTGGTGCTTTAGCAACTGGGATGGTGGCAAGTATTTTTATTGGTTTTATTACTAAAAATAGTAAAACCAAATCCGACGCAGCTATTGGCATTAGCTATACTGCATTTTTAGCTTTGGGTATTATATTAGTCAGTTTAATCAATAGTACTACCGATCTATATCATATTTTATTCGGTAATTTACTCGCAGTTACACAAGTCACATTCTGGTCAACTATCGTTGTTGGAGTTTTAGTAATGTTATTAATTATTGTTTTTTATAGACCTTTAATGGTTTCAACATTCGATCCAGTATTCAGCAGAATGAGTGGCCTAAATACAACATTAATTCATTACTTTGTAATGCTATTACTATCTCTTGTAACTGTAGCAAGCATTCAAACTGTCGGTATTATACTGGTGGTAGCTTTACTTATAACACCAGCATCTGCCGCATTTTTAATTTCTAAAAAATTACATACCATGATGATTGTAGCTAGTCTAATTAGTACTGTAAGTGCTATTGTCGGACTATATTTCAGCTACGTTTATAACATCCCTAGTGGTGCAACGATTGTATTCTTCGCATTCTTAATTTATATCGTTATTTTTGCTTTAACTAAATTAGAACTTTTTAAAAAGAGAGGACAACAAACATGAAGAAATTACTATCACTCGCTTTAATATTTTTACTATTTTTAGCAGCCTGTGGTAACGACAAGAATGACTCAGGTTCAAATTCAAACGAAAAATTAAAAGTTGTAACAACAAACTCTATTTTATATGACATGGTTAAAAATGCTGGTGGCAAAAACGTTGAAATTCACAGTATCGTACCAATAGGTCAAGATCCACATGAATACGAAGTTAAGCCTAAAGATATTAAAGCGTTAACTGATGCTGATATCGTTTTTTATAACGGCTTAAATTTAGAAACAGGTAATGGTTGGTTTGATAAAGCCTTATCTCAAGCTGGTAAGTCAGCAAAAGATGACAGTGTGGTAAAAGTGTCTGACAAAGTAAAACCATTATACTTAAACGATTCTGAAGGCGATGAAAGTAAACAAGACCCACATGCTTGGTTAAGCCTTGAAAATGGAATAAAATACGTAGAAACAATTAGAGATACCTTACTTAAACACGATAAAGCACATAATGATGATATCAAATCGCACAGCAAAGATTATATCGCTAAATTAGAAGAGTTAAATAAAGAGAGTCATGAAAAATTCAATGATATACCAAAAGATCGCAGAGCCATGATTACAAGTGAAGGTGCATTTAAATATTTCTCTAAACAATATGATATTACACCAGGTTATATTTGGGAGATAAACACTGAAAAACAAGGCACACCAGAACAAATGAAACAAGCGATTCAATTCGTAAAAGATCATGACTTAAAACATCTTCTTGTTGAAACAAGCGTAGATAAGAAGAGTATGCAAAGCTTAAGTGAAGAAACTAATAAAGATATATACGGTGAAGTATTTACTGATTCAATTGGTCAAGAAGGATCAAAAGGTGATTCTTATTACAATATGATGAAGTCAAATATCGAAACTGTTCACGGAAGCATGGAATAAATGATTTGGGCTATTTAACCTAGATAATAGGTGAATAGTCCCATGCCGTACAGCTTTCCTCCTAATTGCGTACGGCATGGTGGTATTCAAGCCTTAAATCATCTCCCTAACTCCATCAATGGCTGGTTCCTCCCCCCATTGATGGAGATTTTTATAATACTTTTTAATAAAGCACATAATTATATTTTTCTAAATAAAATAATAGATTTCATAAAAAAGCAGATTCCATCAATGGAATCTGCTTTTTTATGATTTAATCCGTCAGACTATCTACAATAATCATTTCATCATAATTTATCGCTTCACGGATTTTTAATGCTGTCACTTCACTTACTTCTTCATCTTCAACAAGTTGATTTAAAATACGACGTTGCTCTTTTAGTGCAAGTAATTTAATTTTTATTATTGAATTTTCATTTTTAGGATTAAAGAAATTAGATGGTGTTAAGTTATCTATACGAAGAAGATAGCTATCACAAATCATACCGACTTCTAATTTATTATCTTCAGTTGTTTCTTTTGCTAAACGGCTCACAACACGATAGTGAACTGTACGCATTACATTTGAAATCTCTTGTAAGTTATCAATTATGGATAACGGAGATGCCGCATTAGTTTTTACTTTATACTTAATTCTTCTTTTTAAAATCATTGCTCTGAATTCAACTTTTATACGTTGTATTAATGAAGCTTGTTTATAAACTTGAGTACGCTCTGTATAACGCATATAGTTATCTAACACGTTAGTAGTAATATCGCCATTCTCAACTAAGTTATTGAGTGTATGATTCTCTACATCAAATGCTAATTTTTGTAATCTTTGAAGTTCTTTAGTATTTTCATCTTCATTTTCAACAGTTCTTAGAAAAGCCAATTTATCATGATAATCCTTAATTACGTTGCCATATTGAAAACTAGATTCTACTGAAGACATTTGATTTAAATTATCTATTACTTTTTCTAAAATATACACACGGGCTTGTTTGAAATTCATACCCACAACTTTAGGTTTTTTAGCGTTAGGAGTAACAATAGGAAGTACAAATTGTGCTACGATTAAACTGATGATGACCATGCCTGAAGCTATAAACAATAAATCATCTCTAAAAGTAAACGAGTGATGATCTGCAAGCATATAAGGTAATGTTAAAGCAATGGCTAAAGAAATCGTCCCATGAACACCACATAAAGTCATGATAAATGCATACATGCCACGTTTAGGTGGTGTTTCCTTTACTTTGGTTTCATCTTCATTATATGAAATCATTTTCTGGAATGGGCTCACTGGTAAATAAAAATACGGATATAAAACAAAAACCCATAAAAATCTAAATAAATAAATAGCTAAGGCAATTAAACATGTCACCACTATTAAGAAAATTAAATTGTGTGGTTCATTTTCAATGATACGCCCAACCACTTCAGGAATTAAATAGCCTAAAATAGAGAATACAAAACCATTCAAAGCATATCCCAAAATATTCCAAGTATGGTTATAGCTCATCTGCAATCTTGTACGTGCTTGAGCAATACGATCACGTTCAAAACCATGAACTAAACCAGCAATTACTGCTGCAATAATACCAGAAGCATGGAACATTTCTGCCACGATATAAGTTACAAATGGTGTGACTAATTGAATAAATGTGAACATATTAATATTTTCAATACCACGACGAGACAATGTCACTCTAAATCTAACAAGCGCAACACCTATGATTAAACCTACGACAAAGCCGCCAATTGAAGAGATTAAGAACTGTTCAACAGCATTAATCATTGAGAAGCCACCTGTAATCAGCGCTGCTACAGCAATTTTAAAGGATATGATACCAGCTGCATCATTTAAGAGAGATTCACCCTCTAAAATTGTCATAGAACCCTTCGGTAATACTTTCCCATTAGTTATAGCTTGTACTGCGACTGCATCAGTTGGACATAGTATCGCGGCCAACGCAAAGGCAGCTGCCATCGGTAATTCTGGCCAAATCCAATGTACAAATAGTCCTACCACAATAACTGTAGTAACTACTAGTCCTAACGCCATCATTAAGACTGGTTTTATGTACCGTCGCAAATGAACACGTGAAACTTTAACACCTTCAACAAACAGTAGCGGTGCAATTAAAGCGACCATAAATAGTTCCGAATCAAATCGAAATTCAACGGGGATTGGTGTCACATACAATAACATACCTAATATAATTTGGATAAAAGCCAATGGTACCTTAGGAAGTATTGTGTGCACCAGCGAACTTACAATAACAAGTGCTAAAAATATAAGTATCGTTTCAAATATTTGCAAGGTTTCACCTCTTTTCAACATAATTATTCATTCATAATTGTTGAGGTTGAAACATAAAATAATATTGTCTTTAATTGAATATATTGTGTTTCAAACTCTTACTCATCAAATACCAAACGTTTTTCATCCCCAATTTGATAATTAATTTAAAAATTAACATAATTACAAATATATATTATTTTATCATTTTATAGACTATCCCTTAAACGTAATGCACCTAAAAACTACAATTTTCTACTTTAAAGTAAAATTATGGTTAATTAAGTCATTTTAAACAAAAAGACACTTCTTAAAATATGAGAAGTGTCTCCTTGAAACAAATTAGTAATCATGTTCTTTTTCATACGTTTTTTTTCTACGTTCTTCACGCTCATGTGCACGCTTTTTTAATTGTTCAAATGTGTTATTCTCAGTAGCACTCAATAAAATATTCGTTTGTCTAGGGGCATCACTTTTTCTATACATATACGCGCCAGTACGGTATGCTGCACGAGAAATTAAGTGTCCCCCAACAGGAGATGTTAAATTAATAAACACTAAAGCGAGAATAAGTCTTACACTTAAATAACCTTGTGACGAAATAAAATATATGATAACGCCCACAAGAGTCAATAATACAGATAACGTTGAACTTTTCGTTGCCGCATGACTACGTAAAAAGACATCTTGGAATTTAATTAAACCAATGGCACTAATTAATGCTATAATACTTCCTAAAAATATCATAAAGGCTGCAATAAGATTAACGATTTCGCTTGTTATTTGCATTGAAGACGTGCCCCCCTTCTATAAATCTAGAAATCGACACTGTACTTACAAAGGAAATAATGGCGATGAGTAATATCGAATCCAAGAATGAGAATGTGCCGAACACGATGCTTAACAATCCAACCATCGACATTAATATTGCACTGGCAGTATCAAATGCAACTACTCTATCTGCAGTAGTCGGACCCTTTATCAATCTAAATAGTGTTAGTAACAAAGCTATGCCAAATATAATCAGCGCACTCGTAATAAAGAAGTCTATTAGATATTCAATCATTCTGCCACCTCCAATATGAGTCCTTCATATTGTCTGATACTTTTCAGTAATTTCTGCTTTTCTTTATCTGAAACATCAATAGCATGTATAAAGAACTTTTGCTTTTCTTTCGAAATTCTAATAACTGTAGATCCAGGTGTGATAATAATTAAAATTGTTAGGAAAGATACTTCCCAATCTGTATCTAAAGTTGTTTCATAAGTTACTAATCCAGGATTTAAGTCCTTTGTTTTAAATAATATATAATTGATTGTCGTAATACTTGAAGTAATTAGCTGATAAAGATAAACTACTAAAAACTTAATGCTGACCCAAACTTTTTTCAAATAGAATTGTTGTCCAAAGAAACGATGTAAAATATAGATAACCAATAAACCTATGAGGTAACCTGCGAAAAAGGTCGATACTTTAAAAGAATCTTCATCTTGAAAAAGGACCCATAAAAAGGCAATTACGATATTAAGTAAGACTTGTCTCATTATTTATCCTCCTTCACTAAGTGCGGATTAACCATTTTTTCATACAAACCATCATCCATATTTAAGTGTGTCGCATTTTCAGTAACTTTGAAAATCAATGGCGCAGCAAGTCCCATTGCAATAATAGCTGCTACTAAAGTACCTATTAATGCTTTACGATATTGTGGTATTTTTTTAAATACCATTGTCTCTCCTTTTTGTTCGTTACCAAGATACATCACAAAGAAGACTCTAAACAAACTGAACATGGCTATTAAACTAGTAATTATCATTAATATTAAAGCAATGTAGTTACCATTTTCGATTGCCCCTTTAAAAATGAACACTTTACCTGGGAACCCACTAAATGGTGGTACACCACCAATAGCTAAAATCATTACAACAAATGCTACGCCGAAGAATGGTTCTTGTTTCGCTAATCCATACAGGCTTCGATATTGTCTATAACCAGTAATATAAACCAAACTACCAATAATGAAGAACAATAAAGTTTTAACTACAATATCATTTGCTAAATAGAAAATCGCACCGTTTACGCCCGCAAAAGTATTTGATCCTAAACCTAAAATAATAAATCCAATCGATAGTATCACTTGGTAAGCCGCAATTTTCTTAATATCTCTATAAGCAAGTACACCGAATGCACCAATCAGCATAGTGATACAAGCTAAAAAGACTAACAATGGGTGTGAAATACCGTTATGTTCATCAAAAATCAATGTAAAGAAACGGATTAATGCGTAAGCACCTACCTTGGTCATTAATGCTGCAAAAAGCGCTGCTAACTCTGTATTTAACACGGCATAAGCTTTAGGTAACCACATAAACAACACTAAGGCTGCTTTAGCTCCAAATGCAATTAAGAAGACCATAGAAACAATAACAATTGAACTTTTATCATTCATTTCATTTAATCTTTGTGCTACAAGAGCAAAATTTAATGTGCCTGTTAATTTATATAGCAAACCAATACCTAACAACAACAACCAAGAGCCTAAGATATTAAGTACAACATAGATAATTGCAGCACGTAATTGTTCAATTGATTGCCCTAGTGTAATAAGTACGAAAGATGCTAATAACATAACTTCAAACATGACATAAATATTAAATAAATCTGCCGTCATGAATGAACCGATTACTCCAACCGTTAAGAATAAAATAAAACTCGGTAAATAGTAACGGATTGCTCTTTTTTCAGTACGTCCAAATCCATAAGCCATAATGAGCGTAACGACAAAACTTGATGTTACAACCATCAATAAACTTAATGAATCTCCAACGAATTGAATACCATATGGTGCTTTCCAGCCACCAAAATCTAATGCAATCGGCTTATTGTACATCACATAAATAAGCAATAATAAGGATATAACTGTAGTTAAGGCCATTGTTCCGATTGAAAATATTCTAGATAACCTACTGTGTGTACGAATAAAGACAAGTGCCAAGGCGCATACGGCTGGTAGAAGTAATGGCAATATTAACAGATTACTCATCATCATCGTCATCACCTCTCAGTACATCAATTTCATCTTCTTTAGTTACACGATATGTTCTATAAACAAGTACTAAAAGAAAGGCCGTCATTGCAAAACCAATTACAATTGCTGTTAGTACAATTGCTTGTAATAAAGGATCAACAAAATTTTTACTACCTTCACCAATCAAAGGCTCGACCATATCCCCGCCGTATTGCCCCATGCTCATAATGATTAAATTACCAGCATGTGTATAAATTGAAATACCAATTACGATTCTTATTAAGTTGACTGATAATATCATATACGTTCCAATAAATATTAAAAAGCCTATAACCATTAATAATATAAGATTCATGAGCGACCACCACTAATTGAAAGCATCACTGTAACAACCACACCTACAACGGATAATACAATACCCGCTTCAAATAGCGTTACAGTTGATAAATGTACTTCACCTAGCAATGGTAGCTGTACATATGCATCTGTTTGGTAAAGGAACGGTTTACCAAAAAACATAGGTACAACTGCTGTAATAAATGATAGTAAAGAACCACAAATCATTAGAATTCTGAAATCTAATGGTAATGCGACTAAAACTTGTTTAACGTCGAAGGCCAAAAACATCAATAGAAATGCTGAACTGAAAACGAGACCGCCAATAAAGCCACCGCCTGGATTATTATGACCAGCTAAAAACAGATAAAACCCAAAAGTTAATAAGATAAATACGACAATCTTCGTTATCGTTCGTAATACAACATCATTCTCTTTCATCTTGACCCCTCCGTTCTTTAAAGTTAAGTAATGTGTAAATGCCTAAACCAGCTATGATTAACACCATGCCTTCAAACAATGTATCTAAAGCACGGAAATCACCTAGTATTGAATTCACAATGTTTTTACCACCTGCTAAATTATAAGCATCATGATAAAACGTTGAAATAGTAGGCATTGAATCACTTTGTTGAGCGATAAATACCAGTGTCACGACAATGATTGCCATCAACAGTGAAACGACAATTTTGACTGCTTCACGCTTTTTGTGTACTTTAGCACGTGGGACGTTTGGTAGTCTTGAAAAACTTACGATAAACAGAATCGTAGTAATCGTTTCTACCACTAATTGTGTTAATGCTAAATCTGGCGCTTTCATTAAAATGAAGAAAATTGTAACACAATAACCAATAATCCCATTAAGTATAACCATAGTTAAACGTTGACGAATAAACGTTAAAGCTATACCGAGTACAAATACAACGATTAATGTAATTACTTCAATTGGACCAAATTCACTGACATGAATCTGTTTGACGTGTGGGAAGCCTGCTTGAACAATCCCATAAATGACAACCATACTAAATATTAATAAAGTCAATGTAATATAATGATTTAAGCGGTTATTCATTAAAGTACGAATCCCATAACCAGAAAAGTGTTCTAATTGATTATATGAACCCAAATATAAGTCGGTGATAGATTTCACCTTAAGTTTATTAGCATAATTTTTCCAATTTATTTTAAGGGCCATCGTAAACCCAACAACTATTACAATAATGCTTAATATGAGAGGTAAATTGAAGCCATGCCACTGAGCAATATGTGGCGCCAAATTATCTACTTTTTCTCCAATTGTGATACTTCGAAATGCCGGTAAAATAACATAATGTCCAAAAACATTTGGGACAAAAAAGATAACCGGTAATAAAATCATCATAATTGCAGAAGGTAGAGTAAAGACAAACGGTTCATGTGGTGATTTTATCGGTAAATCTGCTTTTTGATAATCTCCCCAGAATACTTCCTTAATCATGTAAGCTGAATATATTAAAGTAAAGATACTTGCTAAAACCCCAATAACTGTTATAACTATAGTTAATGAAAGATTAAACTGAGGTAGTTCAACCGCACTAATTAGGCCATCAAAGAACATCTCTTTACTAAGAAACCCATTTAGGAATGGTATACCGGCCATAGAGAACGCTGATAATAACATAACGATGTGGGTGATTGGAAAAACCTTTCTTAATCCAGACAATCGACGGATATCTCTCGTACCTGTTTCATGATCAATGATACCTACACCCATAAATAATGCACCTTTAAATAACGCATGATTCATAAGATGGAATAATGCTGCAAATAAGATGAATCCGTATGCTTCAGATAATGTACCAGTAGGGTGTTGTGCAAATCCACCACCTAAACCAACCATAGCAACAATCATACCTAATTGACTTATTGTTGAATAAGCTAATATAGCTTTCATATCAAACTGTCTTGTTGCATTAACTGCTCCAAATATCATGGTGATTAGACCAATGAATGTCACACAATAAATATAAAAATCACTCAATCCTAATAATGGTGTAAACCTAAATAATAAGAAAATACCTGCTTTAACCATTGTTGCAGAGTGTAAATAAGCACTTACTGGTGTAGGTGCAGCCATTGCTTTCGGTAACCATATGTGGAACGGAAACTGTGCTGACTTTGTAAATGCACCAATCAAGAATAATATAACAATTGGGATAAAAAAATTACTTTCAGCAATCTTATCACTTTGCTCAATAATAGAAGATATAGAATTCGTACCTGTTACAGTATAGACCATGATGAACCCTACCAATAAAGCAAGTCCACCAAACACTGTAATCATAAACGATTGAATCGCACCAAATTGGCTCTCACCTTTACTATACCAATATGCAATTAGTAAAAATGAAGAAACACTCGTCAATTCCCAAAATACATACATTAAAATGGTATTATTTGCAGTAACTACGCCTAACATACTAATCATAAAAAGTAATAAATATATATAAAAACGTGGTAAATTATCATGTTCTTTTGATAGATACTGAATAGCATAGAAAAATACCGCTAATCCAATAAGTGAAATCAACAAGCTAAAGAATAAACTTAAGCCATCCAATCTAAAATCTATATTAATATCCAACAATGTAAGCCACGGTATTTTTACTGATACAAAATGCCCGTGCATTACTTGTGGTAATTGCCATAAAAAGTATATAGAGGCAACGATGGGTGCTAAGAGTGCGATATGACCTGCAAATCTTTGGATTTTAGGTGTAGCCATTGTTGCTAATAAAAGTAACATTATTAAAAATAAAGCTCCAAGTAGATAGACTAAACTCATCGTATTCCCCCTTTAATTGTAATTTATAAATTTAACGCTATTGTCGTATTACTTTTCTTTGTAGAAATACCTATAAATTTCATCGTTTCATAAGTAGTTTGATGGCCGAGGTATTTTTGAATAATAGATATAGATATACCTGATTGATAAGCATGATATGCAAATGTTTTCCTCAAAGTGGTCAAACCAATATGCAACATTCCTAAGTCGTTAGCAGCCGCATGTATAATTCGGTAGGCTTGTTGCCTCGATAAACCTTTAAATGTTCTATTTGATTGAAACAACAATTGATTTTCCTTTAGACCTTCCTCATTTATATAATCAAATAACTCACTTCTTAAATCATCAGGTAATTTGATATAAATGTTAGGTGCATGGTCTTCAAGCCAATATAATTTTATGTGATTATCTGCTCCTTTGACATCATTCACACATAAATTCAATAATTCAGATAGTTTAACCCCTGTATGTATTGCAAATTTAAACAGTAAATAATCCCGCCTAGACTTACAGCTCAATACTTTATACATTGATTTAATTTCTTCAGTATCCCTAATAGGATCTACTTGATTCATATTTTCACCTCTCACACCATAAATGTTTCTTATTTAATAATATATGACATTTATGTCACATGAAAGTGTTTAATACAAATTTTTTTAATTTTTTTGACCGTTTTGCTATTCTCAGTCGATATATATAGTGAAAGGAGGTCAATTATAATGAATAATATAAGTCAACTCGCAGTTACATTATCTCGTACATTGTTCGACAAAAATGGTAAAGCTAGTCAGTTCAAGCGTCAGTTCACTAATTTAAATACAGACGTAAAACCTGAACAACTTAAAAGTTTCAAATCCATTATAGAGCAAATCACAGGAGAAAAATTTGACAAACTTGAAGTCATTAAGACAGAAACGCTTAATTAAGGAGGAAACAGAATATGTCACAAACGTTAGAACTTATTTTCAACGATGCTGTTAATAAGACGGTTAAATTACAAATACCCAAAATCGAGCACTTTATAAATGAAGCCGCCGTAAAAGAAGGGATGGTCAAATTAATTCAGTTAGATATTTTGAGACCGAAAGCAGGCATTCCTAAAACAGCGCATGCTGCACAAATTATAGATAAATCTACTAAACTTATATTTGAAAATTAATTATCTAGTAACTACGACGTAATGGACTATAATTAAAATCATTACGCAAAAAGGCTTGAAACAAATGTTTCAGGCCTTTTTGCTGGTTAATAATAAATGTCACATCATAATAATCAACTGGCTACTTTTCTATTCTAATCTATCATTAATCTCTCGAAGGTCTTAGCCTAACGGTATCACCAAAAAATATCTTCTTCTTACCCAATTTTTTACACATTGAATATTTATCATAAACTTCAACAATTTGAGCTAAATTTTTATAGGTCCGTCTAGGATTTAACACTTCTATAAATTGATTCTTTTTTATTTGATCGTTACTGCCTGCACCAACAAAAAAAGTTTCCTCATCTAAAAGACGAATTATGGAAAGTTGTTTCAATATCTATAGTCACTCACTTCTAAAATTACTTTCATTATTCAAAATACATTAAATTTGTTAATTTTTATTATATAAAAAACATCAACATACGTATTTTATTATACTTTGTTTGTTGTGTACATTATTTTCTCTGATATACATATATTTCTGCTCCTAATTTTAATGTATGCATACATTAATCCTTCCTTTATAATATAGTTATCTCGAAGGAAAGCGTGATTTAATGTTTCTCTTATATATCATTGGTATTGTTGCAGGAATGGTAGTTCCATTTCAAACTTCAATCAATTCTAGATTGAGTTTATATACAAGATCTTCATTCTATGCATCAACGATTTCATTTGCAACAGGAACTCTTTTTTTAATTTTAATTAATCTTATTATTAATCCCCATGTCTTTACGGGGCAATTTTATAGCAATCAATCGTTAAATTATCAATGGTTTGTTGGTGGTATGCTAGGTGTTATTTTCTTAACAGGGAATCTATTACTTTTACCTCGTTTAGGCGCTTCTTTAACAGTCGTTATGACTGTAGCAGGCCAAATTATGATGGGCGTGGCAATTGATAGCTTTGGATGGTTCGGCGCCGATAAACATACTTTTACCTTACTAAAAGTATTAGGAATCCTTTTTTTAATTTTCGGCATTTTACTTATGAATTATGTCCGACGAGATCCTAAAGACAAAGCACAACATTCAACGGTATATATATGGCTTATTATTGGCTTTATATTTGGCTTCTGCCCACCTATCCAAACAGCTATTAATAGTGCGTTGGGTCAGCAACTACATTCATCAATAATGGCATCACTTATATCCTTTACAGTTGGAACCATTGTATTGTTTATATTGACACTGATATTTAACAAAAGTCTTAAAGTTGCAACTTTTAATAATAAACAAGGCAAATTAAAACCCATTTATTTTATCGGTGGCATATTAGGTGTAATCTTCGTAACAACAAATATTATCTTGATGCCACATTTAGGCGCTGCGCTAACAACTATTATTGTTATGCTAGGTCAAATGCTAATGGGTATCATCATAGATCATTTTGGTCTCTTAGGCACAAATGTTAATAAAGTAACACCACGTAAAATTTCAGGGATTATAGCCATTATGATTGGTATTATATTGCTAAGATTATTTTAAAATTGTGATAGTGCGTCATTTACTTTTATCAAACTGTAAATGATGCACTTTTTTTATAGCAAATTAAGTCATTTTCACTGTATAATCAAACCATATTAACAACAAGAGGTGACCTCATTGCGAAAATTTTTTGTATTACTTACATTAATAATAATTTTAAGTAGTATGGCATTATTTTGTTGGTTTTACTTAAAATCAACGTCCCCTAATCAGACAAATTCTCATATAGAAACTATTAAAATTAAGTACGAACCCTCCTATCACTTTTCAGGCATACAGTCCCCAACCCAAATAACAAAAATACTATTAGAAACAGATAAAGGTTATATTCATAATTGGTTTATAAAAAATAATGACATTGTAAAAAAACATCAACCACTCTTCGAATATTACAATCCGACCACCGAACATCTCATCGCTAAGAAGCAAAAATATCTTTCACACTTAAAACAAAAAAAAACACGATTACAGTCAATTATTAGTAATGAAATCAGCCGAACTCAATCAGAAATTGAATCACTACAATCAACATTACGTACCGTCATATATGCTCCTTTTGAAGGTAACATCCATATAAACCAAAATTTTCCTACTAAAGATAAAGAACTTATTCTGCAAATTTTTAATTCTAATGCTATAATCAAGTCTGTTGTTTCTGAATCACTTATAGCACAATTACATGAAAATGATAAAGTATTGCTTAAAGATGATAACCAAGAAAGTTTCACTGGTGAAATAAAGTATATTTCTAAATTACCATTACAATTTGATCCAGCAGCTAAACATTCACAATATAATGTAGAAATAAGTACTAACTTTAAAACATTATATGGCAGGCATTATAATATCGAAAAATCTAATAAAAAAAATTGTAATACCAAAAACTGCAATATATGATAATAAATTTGTTTTTTTACAAAGAAATAAAAAATTTATTAAACGGGTTATCAAACCACAAAATATGGGTAATAAAAAAGATGTATTAATTATTGAAGGTTTAAAACAAGGAGACATAATCGCTAGAAACGTTGATGCAGTGCTGTCTAAAAATTAGATGTGCACTGTATAAATAGCAATTATCTTTAAATACAAAACGCTTATTTACTATTTTTATCAAATTACGACAAATTGAAACAAAGATATATTAATTTCAATTCAATCATTGGTATGTATAGAATTGAATTAATATCTGAAATCATTTACGTAACGCTTAAACAGTTTTTTGTTTACTTTCTATTTTTATTTAGTTATAATAAACTAAATAATAGTGGTTTTAATATATTTTACCCAAATATAATTAAGCCATAGATTATGATAAACTCTTTGTTTTACACTTTGAATTAAGACAAATAATTATACAAAAACATTTTTAATATGTATATTTGATTGGGCATATAGAATTAGGGAGGAATAATAGGATGGCTATCACCAAAATCAATGATTGTTTTGAATTATTAGCTATGGTTACTTACGCTGATAAATTAAAAGGTATTATCAAAAAGGAATTTTCTGTAAGTTTTGAGGAGTTTGCTGTATTAACATATATCAGCGAGCACGAAAGTGAAGAATATTATTTAAAAGATATTATTAACCACTTAAACTATAAACAACCTCAAGTTGTTAAAGCAGTTAAAAACTTATCACAAGAAGATTACTTCGATAAAAAACGTAATGAACATGATGAAAGAACTGTATTAATTTTAGTAAACACAAAACAACGTAAGAAAATTAATGAGTTATTATCACGTGTTAACGATCGTATTAAAGCAGCAAACGACGATAACGAAGTATAAATTTTTCATTAACAGAATTAGAATGATAAAAACTTTATGTTTCAAATGTGGTTTCTAACCATTCTAGTTAGACATAACTGATTAATAAGTAACTTACACCCCTTGTTAGAAGCACTTATTTTATTTAAATCAGCCTATGCAAAATAAAAATAAGCCTAAGACATGATTCATTATGTTTTAGGCTTATTTTTATGTAAGTCATAGTTTACAAGTGCTTACCATTAAAACAATGTATAAAAAAAGAATACCAAAAATATCACTTTAATATTTTTGATATTCTGTAGCATTTATAAAATCGCTATAAACATCTAAAAAATGCTTTGGCTCTTCTATATGAGGTGCATGACCAGAATGTTCAAATTCTATCATTTGTAATGAAGTAAATGCATAATGATACTTTTCTATTACTTCAATAGGAACTAATGGATCATACTTCCCATTAATAATTAATGTAGGTGTATCCGTATTTTTAATAACGACATCTTTATTAAATACTGGAAATTCCATTAACGCTCTCGTGGCTACTGCACTATCTTCAGCCGATTGTCTACTATAAATTAATTGGTTTTGGAACCATCTTTTTGCTTTATCCTCTGCTTGATACATATATGGTAACAATAAAATGAGTGATTCTGATTTATCGAAACCTTCAATTTCATCTTGATGTTCAATCATCAATTTATTTAATCCATGTACGCTATCAATTAAGTTACAAGCTATCAATGTTAGCGTCTTTACCATCGAGTTATATCTATCACTAAAATGTTTTGCAATCAAACCGCCCATATCATGCCCAATAATATGCGCCGTTGAAATATCTAACTTTGTCATCAATCCCTTTAAATCTTCTACGTGATCTTCTAAATTAAATGAATTGGGTTTAGATGATTTACCGTGGCCTCTAACATCGTAAACAATAACTTCGTAATGTTGCTTTAAGCCCTCTTTCAAACTAAATAACGAAGCCATATTACCATCTAGTCCATGGATTAATATAATAGGAAAACCTTGACCCTCTCGGATGTAAGCAATCTCGTTGTTACAGTTTGTTACTAATTTTTTCATTATGGGTCACCTCCCCTTACAAAAGTAATATACCCCATTTCGAAAGTGCGTATGCTATATTTTTTATTTTTAATTATTTTATAATCTGATATGTTTTATAAACACTTTAGGTACAATAAAAACACGTACCATTTTGTAGTCATAAGACTTTGAATAAACGGCACGTGTTTCAGTTCACTTTTTAATTAATCCAAAAATTGATATTAGTTTCGTGAAGAAATTCGAATAGTGTAATAAATAATCACAATAAGTAGTAAAATCCATATAACTATAGAGGCAATTTGTGTAATACTTGAGTTGCTTATCATGGCATCAATAGTCTTTTGACATAAAAGTAAACCAATACCTGTAAATTCTAATCTTCTAAAATACAAACCTGATATACTAAATAAAATTCCGATAAAAAATACAGCTTGATGTGCATAAATTGTAACAGCAACAATGCCTAAATTGATATTAAAGCCTTGTAAGACAACAAGTACCATCGATACGACAGCGACTCCTAACCCTATAACCATTTCAAATTTATTACTATATAGATAATTCTTCCAATCAATCCTTAAATATATAAAAATTGAAATGGGTAAAATCACTAGACAATAAAAAATAGAGGTGCCTGTTGCTGCTTGGAATGGCACATATTGTTTATCATATAAGTAAGATAACAAAATAAAATTCACGATAAAAAATATGATAGGATTCAATTGTAAAGTGAATAAATTACGTTGTATAGTTAATATAATTTCCGCTGGTGATTTACGTCTATATTCTATATAATCTTCATCTTTTGCTTCAGATTTTTTCAAATCTTTTTTTAGTTTCTCTTTAATATCATCTATTAAATTGGGAGAAAGCCCTTTATGAGTAAAATAGTCATTTATATTTTCTACTAAAACTTTGTCATTAACTCTCATGATTGGCTCCTTTGAATCATTTTTTATTTATGTAACGCCCCATTATTTTAAAGTCATTAAAATAGTTTAATCTTTAATTCAGTTAATAGTCTCACATTACTCCCTATTTTAACAATAAATTAAGGCTAAGACATTAATAAATGTCTTAGCCTCTCAATTAATATTGGCATTTCAAGTATCACTTTAAAGAACCACTTTTTTAAAGTCACACTATTCAACCATTAAAATTATAATTCGCTACCACACAATTCGTTAAAATGTTACAAAGTAAATGTTATTTCCCCATATCTATACGATATAGTTTGATATCTTTATCACTTGGTGATGCTGAACTAAATTGATAAGATAATTCATCATCTTGTACATAGCCAAAGTTACCAGTGACATTATTATAATGTTCACGTGTAACAGCATTTTTACTTACCTGTGACTTAACATCTTTATATGTTGGGCCATTTGTATCATTGTAACTCATAGAAACACGGGTAATTTTACCTTTGTTTTTCTTACCGTCTGCCGTCACAACAAGCACACCGTTATCTTTTTTAAATTCATAATAATGTTCATTACCATCAGGACTATATGAATAAATTGGTGCGTTATTCTCACTCAATACGCTTTGTATAGACGCACCTATTTTAGCACCTTCTAGCGTTGTATCTCCTTGTTGAAGTGATTTAACACTTTGGATAGAGTTACCTGATGCTGCCTCAACACTACCTGTACTAAATCCAGAGATCGCTAAACCTGAAACTAGGACTGCTGCAAATACTTTTTTCATAAGCACTCTCTCCTTCTGTATATATAAGTTATCTTGTGCTTATCTATATTGTACTATAAATATTACTAAAATAACAGTGGTGTTACAAAAATATTACAAAAATCCTTCATCCTGTAATCAAAGTAACAATTATATTCTAACGACCTAGATTGTGTTATTAATCGTTAGATAGATGAAATCATCTCATTTTTACAATTACCACTCAAGCCTTTCATATTTTTATCTAATAACATCTGTTACTCACACAGTAATAGCATCCTATCTAATCACTCTTCCATTTTTAGCTGCAAACAAAAAACAAACCAAATGCTATAATTAGCTTTTGGTTTACTTACAATACTGTATTTTAATACAACGTTGCTGGTTCATTTTCTTTAATAAATTCAGTTACAACATCTACAAATTTTTCTTTTTCTTCTACAAATGGATATAACCCTGATGCTGTAAAAACTTCAAATTCCACTTTTCCTATATAGTCACCTACTTCTTTTGCTTCAACAACGGTTGTTCTCGCACCATGTTGCCCTGCAACAATTAAAGTTGGTGAATTAACTTCACTTAAATAACGCATAATATCGTTATCATTAAATGAGGCTTTTACAGCATTTAATTCTGCTTTTGTTGCAATGCTATTTGTATCATCTACTTGTTTTAAGAATTTTTTAGCTTTGCGTTTAGAATAATATAAATGCTTATCTAGGAATTTTTGTTGTGTTTCTTTATCCCAATTTCTAATTAGGTCAGCGTGCTTACGATACAAGCGTTCCTCTGGTGACATATCACTTAATAATGTGGGATTAATTAATGTTAATGAACTTGTCATATCTGGATATAATGATGCAAATGATACTGCAACAGAAGCACCTAATTCATGACCGATAAATGCGCACTGAGTTACATATAATTGATCTAATAACGCTTTAATATCCTCTGCATATGTTTCAAAATTAATTTCATTTGGTTTATCTGAATAACCATGACCACGTAAATCCACTAATATAACTTGATTATTCTTATTAAATTTTTCTTCAATATCATTAAAAACAGTTAAATTGTCTAAAGCAGTGTGTATCATCACTATCACATTGCCTTCTCCACTTGTTCTATAATTTAAGGCTACACCATCTCTAGTTGTAAATAGATTCATAATTATCTCCCTTTCTTTGCAATAGGTAATATAGAAAGCAGTTCTTCAGTTGTATTGATTGTAAAGTCTACTTCTTCCGGTAAAGGCTCTACATCGACTGTTTCCCCTTCTTTAAACCAGACACTAATCATGCCCATCGCTCTTGCTGGCGCTACATCATTTAGAGGGTCATCGCCCACATACATTGTCTCTTCTGGTTTTGTGCCTAATTGGTTTAACATATCTTCAAAAATCCTTGGATGTGGTTTGCGATATCCAACAGTTTCTGAAGTGGATAAATAGTTAATAGCATCTTCTACACCTAATGCATGCATTCGATATTGCTTAATTTTAGATTTACCATTGGCTATGACGCCTGTTAAATAACCACTGTTTGTCAATTTTTCTAAAGTATATAATGTATCGTAATATGGAAAGACGTAACGGTAAAAATGCATTTCAAAGTCATGAAATAAATCTTTCCAAGTTAACCGATCAACGTGAAAATCTTTAATAATTGCTTTATACAGTTCTGGTTTATCATGATCTTCATCATCATCTAGTTCAATAAATTTTCTTTTAAAATCTTCAAGTTGAATGCGCACCAAATAATCATGGAATCGTTCATATTGCTCTTCAATAAATTTTTCACGTGATTTTTTTCTGTCTAAAAGTGTACCTTCTAAGTCAAATACGACCGCTTTAACTTGTGTTAAGTCCATCATCATAACCTCTTTATAAACATTTTTTCAAACAAGCAAATTTTGCTTTATAATTTTTAAATAGCACTATCTAACTATGAACACGCGATTGTGTTATCATAATATAAAATAATACTGGAATACCAAGTAAAGCTAAAATAATACTAGCTGGTATTTGGAAAGGATCTAGCAACGTGCTCCCCAACCAATCTGAGAGTATCATAATTGTACCACCTATAAGCATGTTCAGTACCATTTGTTGACCTAAATTATAATGTACCCTATTTCTTCTTACAAGTTGAGGAATAACCATTCCAATAAATCCAATAACTCCCACATATGCCACAACCACTGCAGTCATAATTGAAGCAATTAACAATATAATATATGTCACTCTTTTCACATTTAGTCCTAATGATTGCGCACGTAAATCTCCAAGTTGTAATAACTTTATTTTAGAAATCATACCAAATAGTATTATCACACTTATGAGGGTTACAACACCCATATAAATGACTTCATTGTACTCTGCAGATGAAAACCCACCAAACATATAATTTACTATATTCTTCATTTTACTTTGATTAAATATAACTAAAACATATAAAAATGCATTAAATAGTGCGCCTATCATAATTCCAGCTAATATTAATGTTCTAATTGGATAGCCTTTTGACATGGCTGTAGTTAAAGTAATAACTAAGATTAGTGTAATTATACTAAACACTACTGAAAACATTGGCAACCATATAAATGAAACACCTATGACAACAGCTAAACCTGAGCCAAACGTTGCACCACTTGCGAGACCTAAAGTAAAACTATCTGCTAACGGGTTATTTAGTAACGTTTGAAACATATGTCCTGCTAATGTTAAGCCTACTCCTGCTAATAATGCTTGCAACATTCTCGGCATTCTCACTTGATATAAAATTGTTTGGGATAATTCATCATTCACATGTCCAATTCCCCACATCAAACTAAATAAAATGCTTGTTATAAGAAGTATTAACCATATGATGATTGCTTTATAATATCTCATTTATTTCTAAGCCACGCTTTCACTTACATATTTCAACTATTACAATACCACCTGTAGCCCATTAACACTATATTTAATCATATGAATTTCTTTAAATTATAAAAAGAGAGCGAAACATAAATCTAAACTTTTGCTTAGATTTATGTTCCGTCTCTCACAACTTATGACTAACTCAAATGTTTTACATTTCAACAAGGAAATATGTAATACTCACTAGGAGTTATACTTAATACTCCCTATGATAATTACATCCTATTATGAATTCCTCGTATTTTATTGTTTATAAATAGCATCTCTCAACGCTTTTAATCCGTCATCAATTCTAGGTCCTGGACGTGAAATTTGATCTCCATTTATAGCTTTAATATTATTGTTTTTTACCGCATTAATTTCATTAAAACCACCACGTTGGTTAATAACTTTCTCATATTCCGATTTTGAAATACCCATCGTTGATATCAAAATATCAGGATTCTTCTTAATGATATCTTCTTTACTAACTTTTTGCCATCCTGTTAAGTTAGAAAAACTGTTATCTACGTTTAATTTATTTAGCATATCATCAAAAAAAGTTTCTTTACCTGCAGTATATATTTCTGGCTCAGATGATACCTCCATAAATACTTTTTGGGTTTTAGCATTTTCAGGAATAGAGTCTTTAACTTCTTTAATATTTGCTTTTGTTTCTTTTATAAGTGCCTTAGCTTCTTTATTCTTACCTGTTACTTCCCCTATTTGATGAAATGTTTTATACATTTCATCAATGGATTGAGCATCTTTGACATATACAACTTTCACGCCATTTTCCTTTAGTGAATTAAGTACTTTACCACTCGTAGACTTTTGAGATTCATGCGCTAAAATCAAATCAGGTTTAGCCTTCAACAATGCTTCTTTATTTAACTTCATCGCATCAAATTGTTTTTTATCTTTTACTTCTTTCGGATAATCATCTACAGTTGAAACACCAACCACACTGTCGCCTAAACCTAATTCATATAAAATTTCAGTGTTACTTGGTATCAACGATACAATTCGTTTATAATTATGATTTTCTGACTGCTCATTTTTTTCTGATTGATTAGAATTTGTACTACATGCTACTAAAAGCATAGACATAACAATAAAAAGACATACTATTTTAAATTGCTTTTTCATTTCTTTAACTCCTATTATCATTTTTCTTTTATCATACCAAATTCCAATACATTTTTAATTATTTTTTAAAGTATTTCGTTGCAAATTCAGACAGATATTGACATAATTCCATGAAGGTAGTGAACAGTTTTCCCAGTGCTTCTAATAAAGTTTATGACGTTATGTCAACGTAATTGACATAACTTGAGCAAATTATAATTTTCATATACAAATTTTTTCAAATCAAATTAAAGTCATCGTACGAAATGTTTTTCTAAAAAATCAACTTTGTTTGTTCCGCCACCGTTAAAGTATGCTTTACCAAAATTATCTAATAATGCATGAAATTCATTTGCATCTTGGGTCGTAAAGTTATCTGGTAGTATGACATGTTTTTTAAGCTTTTCGTAACTCGCAGTATGATCATAACCCAATTTATAATATATTCTTCGCGTATAACTGTCCGGTATAAATTCAACACCACCAAATATATAGACAAGTAAAACATCTGCAGTCTCACTACCAACACCTTTTATACTTAGCAATTCTTTACGAAGATTTTCTTGAAAACATTTGTTAATGGCTTCATAATCAAAATCAAATTGCTCTAACCAGCTCAATAAAGCATGAATCGTTTGTGCTTTACTCTTGTAAAATCCACTAGATTTTATAACCTTTTGTAGAACATCAATTTCTAAATTTAGTATTTGTTGTGGTTCTAATGAAGTATTAAGTTTAAGAGATTCAATGGCATAAGCAGCGTTTCTCCAATTCGTATTTTGAACTAAAATTGCTCCTAACATTATTTCAACCTTTGTATCAGCAGGCCACCAGCCTTGTGGACCCATGTGATTATATAATTCATGATATAACGTTTTGGTGTCTAAATTCACTTGAACATTCCCCTAATTATTTTTGACTTTCTTGAAGTTTTAACACAATAAAGAGAGCTAGCACGATTTATTATTTTTTAAGTAAGGTAACATCAGTCTACTCAAAAACAACAAATTTCATACTAGCTCTCTTTTATTTACTCACTACATTGATTCTGGTGCAGTCACACCAACTAAATCAAGTGCATTGTGCAATGTAATTCTCACTGCATCTACTAACGCAATAAGGGCTTTTGTCTTATCTTCGTCATCTGTCAACACTTTTTCAGCATTATAAAACTTATGAAAATGTGAAGCCAAATCTTGAATATAGTTTGTAATTCTATGTGGTGCTCTATTTATAGCAGCACTTTGTATCGTCGTCTCAAATTCAGCAATTTTTTTCAACAAATCAATTGCTTTATCATTTGTAATAAGTGAATAATCTGCGTCTTTAGAAGGTGTAATACCTCTTTCAGCCGCTTGTTTCAATATTGAACAAATACGTGCATGTGCGTATTGCGCATAATATACTGGATTGTCTTGTGATTCTTGTTTAGCAAGTTCCATATCAAAATCAAAGTGTGTATCAGGACTACGCATTGTTAAGAAATAACGTGCAGCGTCTACGCCTACTTCGTCCATAATTTCACGTAACGTGATGGCATTACCTGTCCGTTTACTCATTTTAACTTCTTGTCCATCTTGCATTAAACGCACCATTTGCATAATTTGTATCTCAAGACGTTCACTATCCACACCAAATGTTTCAAGTGAAGCTTTTAAACGATTGATATAACCATGATGGTCAGCGCCAAATAAATTGATTAAAGTATCATTACCACGCTCAATTTTATCAAAGTGATATGCAATATCTGGTAAGAAATAAGTGTAATTACCATCATTTTTGATTAATACTCTGTCCTTATCATCTTTAAAATCTGTAGTACGTAACCATGTAGCACCATCTTTTTCGTAAGTATAACCAAGTTCAGTCATCTTATTAAGTACTTCTGTGATTTCGCCTTTTTCATATAAAGTCGTTTCACTGAACCAACTATCAAAATGAGTATTAAAATCAGCTAAATCTGTTCTTAATTTTTCCATTTCATAATCTACGCCTAATTTTCTAAATGTTTTAATACGAGCTTCTTCATCTAGGTCTTTTAATTCTGGTTGTTTTTCAGCTAAATCTTTACCAATATTAATAATATCTTTTCCATGGTATCCGCCCTCTGGCATTTCAAATGAGTAATCACCAAGCGCTTCAAAATAGCGTGCTTCAATAGAAAGTGCTAAATTTGTAATTTGATTACCCGCATCGTTAATGTAATATTCTCTAGTTACATTATAACCCGCTGCAGTTAAAATATTAGCTAATGTATCACCAACAGCGGCATTACGCGCATGACCGATGTGTAAATCTCCAGTTGGATTTGCTGACACATATTCTAGTAATATGCTTTTACCATTTTTTTCTTCTGTGCTTCCAAATTCAGAGCCTTTATCTATAGCTTCTGAAATGATAGCTGTTAGATAAGCATTATCTAAATAGAAATTAATAAAACCAGGTCCAGCAATTTGTACTTTTTCAACATTAGCTGCAGTTGTATCTAAGTTGTCTACAATTGCTTGGGCAATTTCACGTGGATTACGTTTCGCAATCTTTGTTAAAACCATTGCAATGTTCGTTGAATAATCACCATTTGAAGTATCTTTAGGGATTTCAACTTTAATTTCTGGAATTTCACTTGCGTCTGCGAGTTGTGCTTGCTGTATGCTATGATTGATTTCCTCAATCAATGTTTGTTTCACTTGATCAATTATATTCATTTACGGCGTCTCCTTATAAATAATTTCATATTGGTAAGAACCCATTTTTTCTTCATCTTGAATTAAATCATAATGCACTTTTAACTTACCGCCATCATCTAATACAAAATGTAAAATAGAGTGTGTACGTACAGTCAACGGAATCCGACCACCACTAATTTCGTATAAAGTAATTGTATCTTCACCTTCAACAAAATGAAGATTCATGTTGATATCACCTTTACGAATAATTTTTACACCAGTTTCTTCAATTTTAACTGTCACATTTACAGTCATTTCATTAACTTCTTCTTGATAACGTATAAATTCAGCGTTTCGTTTTTGCCAAGTGCCTCGTGTATTCACATTAAATTTCTCTTTATTGTCAAATTGTTTAACAACTTGTTTAGTTTGGATATTAACATTGTTTTCCAATGTACGTTTCACCCTAATCTTTTAAAATAATACACACCATTATAGCATACTTAATATACGCATTACAGTTGATAAAATGATTTTATCAACTGTAATGTATATCCATACAAAATAAAGAAATTATATAAACAAACTCCTGTCATTAAACACAGATGAAATAAATCATCTTTTTCTAAGTATGATTAAAGTTACTAAACTAGAAATCATCAGGGTAACAATTTCAAGCGAAGCCTTCACTTAACTTATATAGAGAAAGGGAGACAACAATACCTTAGTTTAAGGCTTAGCCATCTCCCAATAACATTAATTATTTACTTTCTAAAGTTTCATGTAATATAGCTGCAGAATTACGCCACATCTCCGCATCATGTGATTCAAGGAATTCTCTTAACACAGCTTTATTTTCTTCACCAATATGGTCAATTTCAATTTGATGTTTCATTGATTTATCCATCATATTAACATGTTCAGGCATACTCTTATACCCTCTACGTATACTTTTGTTCACCAATAAGTAACAAGCTGTAACACCGGCATAGTAAGGACCATTTTCTCCTCTTTCAGTTGTAACCCAACATAGCCAATATGGTTTCGCTTCGTCACCTTCTACTACTTCTTTTTCTTTAATCCATTTAACACCTTTTTCAACGCTCGAACGTGCGTGCATAGCACCTATATCAATAAAAGCTTCTTTATTTTGAATATCTATAAAGACAGGCGCTACGTTGTCTAAACTAATTGAACCTATATTTGTACCCTTATGTCCGTCTAGTGGATCATTTTTGATAATATTGAATTTAAACCCTTTATTTTCAGCCATTATCGCACACCTCCCACATTTTCATTTAATTTATAATAGTTTTTGCGTTTAATCAATTATTGTCTATTAAATATTGAGTTTAACAGTGATGTTTTGTTGTGTTAAGTATAAACGTAAATCATATGTAATCTAGTTGTATGTCTGAAATCTCTTATAAATTTCAATGTCTACAAAATTACTGTGTTGTTACTACTTAACTCTATACTTACTTAATCTACATGTTAATTACATGCTACAATTCCACTTAAAACTAATTTAATTCATCTAAAATGCTATTAATAGCATTCTTTATTTGGTCATCCTCTATTTGAGAAATTAATTCTTTAGGATAATATAATTTATAATCCTCTCTATTAATACCTGTAATACTATGGATAACCAACGATTGACTACTTATTTCCCGAGTCTTACCATTTCTTTTTAGCAGGTGGATAGGTTTTCTATCAGATCCTGGTCTGTCGTAATCATATGGTAAATCTGAAAAAGACTCGCTTACGAAATAATAATTTGGATCAATCCCTGCTTGAATAAATAAATCCGTTAATTCTGTAATCGTTATAATAGATCCATCAAATGGCATGTATTTAAATAAGTCGCGATTAATGAAACGACGAGATAAGTCACTCAGTATAGGGTCATCTTCTTTAACCCAAGCTTTTAAGTAATATAATACAACAGCTTCATCTAAATCAACGTATTGCTCAATTGTCATAGACTCTTCAAAGAAAGGTATGAAGTCAGTCGGATACATTTTAAATGTGTAACCTTCGTTATACAATTGTTTCGCGCGTTTTAAACAGTTGTTTAATAAAACCTCGCCACCTCTACTTACCGGATGAAAGTATATTTGCCAATACATTTGATAGCGGCTCATGATAAAGTTCTCAACGGCGTGCATGCCACTCTCTTTAATGAGGACCTCATCTTTAGAAGGTCTCATCAGTCTTAATA
Source organism: Staphylococcus sp. AS1337 (assembly GCF_051408735.1). Taxonomy (NCBI): domain Bacteria; kingdom Bacillati; phylum Bacillota; class Bacilli; order Caryophanales; family Staphylococcaceae; genus Staphylococcus; species Staphylococcus sp. AS1337. The sequence continues at coordinate 225,127 of NZ_JBOIHZ010000004.1, forward strand.
TACGTTCCATGTCAAACTGTCCATAAGATACACCTGTAAAATAAGCATCTCGTTGTAAATAATCCATTCTATCTGCGTCAATTTGAGAAGATATCATTGAGATTACTAATTTATTTTTATGTGTTTTATTAATTACATCAGCTACTTGTTGGGGAAAATCCTCTGACACACGTTTTAAAACTTCGTTAACTTCAGTTGGCCCAGTGATTATCGCTTGTGTAAAAGCTTCATGATCTGTATTAAATATTTTTTCAAAACTATGTGAAAAAGGCCCATGCCCTAAATCGTGTAGTAAGGCTGCACATAAGGCTAATGGTCTATCATTGTTATCCCACGCTTCTCGTCCATCAAATGAATCATCGATTATTCTACGCACTATTTCATATACACCAAGTGAATGCCCAAATCTACTATGTTCAGCTGTATGGAATGAGAGATATAGTGTACCTAATTGCTTGATTCTTCTCAAACGTTGGAACTCTTTTGTTTTAATTAAATCCCAAACTACTTGATCTCTGACATGAATGTACCTATGAATGGGGTCTTTAAACACTTTTTCTTCTGGTAATTTTTGTGTAGCATATGTTGTAAAAGTCAATGTCATTCTCCTATCCATATCTATACTGCGTAGCTTATTTTAATGTTTTACGCATTAATGCCAAATCCATTGCTTCTCCATACATTACATGTGTGTAAGAACGGAGTTTTTCGAAGCCTTTTTGCTCATAAAATGACACTGCTTCATCGTTTTTATTATCGACTTCTAAAAAGACTTCGTCATATTTATCCTCAAAATAATTCAATCCTTCAGTTAACAATTTTGAACCATATCCATGGTGTTGCCATGATGGCCTCACATAATGTGCAGATAAAAATAATTCTGTGCCATATATGAACGTTGCAAAACCAATAATCTCATTACCTTCTTCTACGACTAAGAATAATTGATCTTCTAATCGTTTAAGTAAGTGTTGACCATTATATGAAGCGGCCAATAGCTCATTGACTGTTTTAGCTGCGTAAATATTCAAATAAGTGTTATACCAAGCTTTCGTTGCTACATCTCTGATACCCACAACATCTTTGGGTGTTGCTCTTCTTATTTCTTGCATGTCGCTCTCCCCCTATTTAGATAGGTAATAATAGCTACATTATAACATAATATTTGTATTCAAAATACTTTATCTCGCTTGATACAAATAGTTTGTTATAAGCGCATTTTCATTTCAGTTATCTGTTGCTTATGTGATTAAAAAGTCCGAGACACGTAATTATGTCCCGGGCTTAAAATATTTGTTATATATTTACTTATGTTGTAATGTTTGTTGCCACTCTTGGGCACGTGTTAATGCGTATACATCTTTTTCTATGTCTCCAGGTCTTTCTGCCGTGCCTATAATATAGCCCGATAAGCTCGCGCCTAAAAATTCCAAACTATATTTGACTTGTGTGATACAAGGTTTAGCTTTGACTTTAGGGCAATCGCCGCCCACAATAATCAATCTAAAATCTTTTTCTGACATTTTTTCTTTAAAGTCTTTATATCTTGGATCCATCAACGTTTCAGACCAATGATCAATGAACGATTTCATTGATGCTGATAAGCTATACCAATATATTGGTGAAGCAATAATCACGGTATCACTTGCTAACACTTTATCTATAATTGTTTTGTAATCATCTTCGTATGATTCTATAGTGGTATTATCGTGTCTTACGTCTCTCACAGGATTTAATTGATATTCTGTTAAGTCTATCCATTCGTAGTCATACCCAGCTATAGCCATCTTAGTTAAATGCGCAGTATTTCCATCTGGTCGACTGCCCCCGAATAACACTGTAATCATAATAATCTCCTTCTACTACTAATTTAAAAATACATCACATGAAAAGTTATAAATATACAATTCCACAAATGTTCTAAACTTAATTAATAATCCTACACTAAAAAGTCTAGTTTATAAACAGTTTAATGAAAATAGATTAAAAAATTAAATTATTTGCTCAAAATCAGAACTTTTATCTATATTATAAATGCATATTTTTAGAAATAAAGTTATAAATATAAAAATAAGACAAACTAAATTCTAGCTTGTCTTATTTTATTTATTATTTTACAGGAAATAATTCTTCTATTTTATTAATTTCGTCTTCCGTCAATTTCACATCTAATGTCGTTAAATTATCAACTACTTGGTTTGGTCGTTTTGCGCCAGGTATAACAATATCTAAAGAAGGTCTAGTTAAATAGAATGCCAATACAATATGAGCTACATCAACTCTATGATTATCAGCAATACCACGTAATTGATCAACTTTAGCTAAATTCTCTTTATATCTTTCACCTTGAAATTCAGGATTTTTTGCACGAAGATCATCAAACGTTGTATTTTCATTATATTTTCCAGCTAATAAACCAGAAACTAGTGGGAAATATGGAATAAAGGTAATATTATTTTCACTTGTGTAATTAAAAATATGTTCATTTTCTCGGTTTAATAAATTATATTCCATTTGTACAACATCTACGTAGCCATCTTTATTAGCTTCTTTTAGTTGGTCTAGATTAAAATTAGACACACCAATCGCTTTAATTTTACCTTCATCTTTAAGTTTTTTTAAAGCGGCAACCGCTTCATTCTTCGGTGTGCTATCATCTGGAAAATGTATATAGTAAACATCTATATAGTCTAATTGCAGTCGTTTTAAACTTTGTTCAACTTGATCCTTTAAAAACGCAGGGTCATTTGACATTTTCACATTGCCATCATCATCAAAATAATGCGCACCTTTTGTAGCAATAGCATACTCTTGGCGTGTGAATTCTTTTATAGTTTCTCCTATTAATTCTTCAGAACGCTTTGGACCATAGATAAATGCTGTGTCAATTAACGTTATGCCATTTCTAATTGCAGTGCGTACTGTTTCCATACCTCGTTCTTCATCCAAGTCGTTATATAAATTATGTCCGCCAACAGCATTTGCTCCAAAAGCTATTGGATTTACTTTAACATCTGATTTCCCAATTTGTACTTTTTTAGTCAATATTATCCAACTCCTTCACAGAAATTTAAAATTCATTTTATCATTATATTTAATACTTAGATTTATCATTTATAATCAGTTACCTTTTTAATTACTGAGTATTATGGTTCACATTCTTCTTTACCCATTTTCAACAATTTTAATAATGAGAAATATGATGATTTAATCTATTCTAAATTTAGCACGATTTGGTTGTAAAACTAAATAAATTTGCTTATCAAACAACTTAATTTGATATGTAATTAATAATTAAACGTCTCAAATAATGATGATATTCTAACTGTTTTTAGAACTATCTATAAAAAAACACCCTAAAAGCCAGAAGTTTAATTCTAACTTTTAAGGTAATCCTTTTTCTCCATTATTTTCAAATATGTTAAATCCGTTTTGTGTAATTACTTTATAAACTCATGTAACTTATTGCATACTTTTACGTTTTGCTAATTTTTCTTTAAGTTTTCTATCTTGCTCTTCTTTACGACGTTTACGTTCTTCATTTCGTTTTCTCAAACGTTCTTCTTCTTCAGGATCTCTTGGTTTTTGTAATTGTTTTACCACTTTTTCCATGAGCTCATCTTCTGAAAGTGCCGCTAACGGACGATTATTAACAAAAGCAAACGTTTTACGACGGCCTGGGCCACAATATGACTGACAGCCGATTTCAATTTCAGCGTCAGGATCTAATTTAGTCAACTTTTTTTCTAAAGTTTTGCAATTTACAGCTTGGCAATCATCACAAATCAAAAATTTATTTTGCAACTATACCCTCACCTTCCTTATCATTGACTTCCACATATCCAAACAATTTATAATAGCAATAATTTCATCTTATTTAATATTACATATATTTCATGCGACATTTCTATTTCATGTCTCTTTCTATCTACAACTCTAATTATTTTACCCTTTTTAATAAAAATTTCAAGTTCTTAATTTAGCAATTTTTAAGTTTTATTTAAGTGACATAATGGAATAGAAGCCAAACAAGAAGTCAAAATTTAAATTCACTTCGTTATTTGGCAGTATTTTAACAGATATATTATTAATATTTACTTAATTGCCTTATAACTAAAATCATTGTAATGTGGTAGGTCTATAATATGGAATTTCGACGATGGTCTGCTCATTTTAATATTAAATGTTTATCTTTATGTCCACCATAAATCTGGTGCAGGATTCTCAATATTAATTGACTTCAAATTATTCACTGCCTTACTAAATCCTTCTTCAATAGACATGATAGGGTCTTCATGCTCTATACTTACAACATAATCGTAACCATTTATCCTTAGTGCACTAATCATATCTCCCCACACTTGAGTATTGTGACCGTATCCTACTGTCCTAAATGTCCAAGCCCGAGTCTGCACATTGCCATAAGGTTGCATATCTGTCAGACCATACATATTTACATTTTCTTGATCAATGTATGTATCTTTTGCATGAAAATGGTGAATAGCATTTGCTTTCCCTAATATTTTAATCGCTGCAATTGGCTCAATACCTTGCCACCACAAATGACTAGGGTCTAAATTAGCGCCAATATATTCATTGGTTGCTGCTCTTAATTTCAACATGGTATAAGGTGTATGTACTAAAAAACCAGCATGTAATTCTATACCGATTTTCACATCATTTTCTTTAGCATATTCTGCAACTTTTCGCCAATAAGGTATAAGCTTTTCTTCCCATTGCCACTCTAAAATTTTAGTATAGGCTGTTGGCCATGGCGTCACTGGCCAATTCGGATACTTAGCTGTTTCATCTGATCCTGCAACACCAGAAAAAGTGTTAACTACGGGTACATTTAAAAGTGAGGCTAATTTAATTGTTTTAAACAAAGTATCATGTGCTTGCTGGGCTTCTTTTTCATTAGGAGAAATTGGGTTGTTATGGCAACTAAAAGCACTAATTTCCAATCCACGTTGGTGGATACTTTCAATAAAAGCATTACGTTGAAGTTCATCATCTAATAAGTTATCCATTGGACAGAATTGATTCCCAGGGTTACCTCCTGTTCCTATTTCCACCATTTTGACTCCAGCATTTGCTACATAATCTAACATTTCTTCAAATTGTTTATCTTGGAACAATACAGAAAACACACCAATTTTCATAAATAATCCTCCTTTAACATTATAACTAGTTCAATTTAATACTTTGACCAGTTTCACTACTTCGATAAATTGCATCTATGATTTTATTTATTTTTAATGCTTGTTCTGGTTGTATGATAAGTGTTTCATTACCAAGACAACTATTTACAAAGTTCTGAGCTTGTCGTTGTGCCGCTATATCTTCATCATGTTCTGCATATGCTTGTTCAGTAAAATAAGTCCCTAATTTCGGTCGATATATTTCAAATGGATATAAATTTAGACCTCCATCCACTCCAGAGATACTTAAATGTTTTGTGTCTTCTTTTATATTCGCTGACCATGAACACTCAAATTGAAGCGTTGAATTATCATTAAAAGATATATAGCTTGTCACGTGATCATCTACATCAAACTTTTCATGATCAAATGGTCCCCAATCATTCAATTGATTTGGTAATTTGCTAAGACGATTATAAGTTTTACCTAACACCTCATTTGGTTCAATATCATTTAGTAACCAAAGTGACAAATCGAGCATATGACAGCCATAATCTATTAGACTACCTCCGCCCTGCAACGTTTTATTTGTAAATACACCCCATCCAGGGACTTTACGTCTACGTAATGCTTGTACGCGGGTAACTAGAGGATCACCTACTACACCATTATCAATAGCTTTTTTTGCCGTAATCGCTGCATCTGTGAAGCGGTAATGATATCCTATTGCCAACAATTTATCAGCTTGTTTTGCGGCATCCACCATAGCTTCACATTCAGTTAAATTCATGGCCATTGGTTTTTCACAAAATACATTAACTCCTGCTTCTAGAGCAGCAATACTTATTTCCGCATGAAATTTATTTGGTGTACAAATAGCTACTGCATCAACTTGTTCAAACATCGTATGATATGATTCATGGATATTGGCAATGTGGAAATCATTTGCAACATTTTTTGCCAACGCTATATCAACATCTTGAACTGCCACAACATCCACTAGATGATTTAAATTTTGAAAAGCTGGAATGTGTCTGTTACATGCAATACCACCGCATCCAATAATACCCACTTTTAATTTATCCATAAACAGACAACTCCCAACATTATTTTTTTGATATTTCTTCTAATGGTTGTGCGTTTCCATATTGATGTCTTGGCGTATTATTGTTAAATGCCCACTTCACAGCATTCTTAATAACCTTTTGCACATTTACATTGTAATAGGTAGGATAGCTTTCATGGCCCGGTCTAAAATAAAATATTTTCCCGTTACCTCTTTTAAAAGTCGCTCCACTTCTAAAGACTTCTCCACCTTCAAACCAACTGATGAAAACTGTTTCGTCTGGTGACGGTATATCGAAATGTTCTCCGTACATTTCTTCTTTTTCAAGTTCAAAATATGAATCAATTCCTTCAGCGATAGGATGGGTGGGATCAACAACCCAAAGACGTTCTTTTTCATCTGCTTCTCGCCATTTAAGGTCACATGATGTGCCCATTAAACTCTTGAAAATTTTTGAAAAATGTCCTGAATGTAATACTACTAACCCCATACCTTCTAATACTTTTTGTTTCACTTTTTCTACCACTTCTTCATCAACTTCTTCATGTGCTTTATGTCCCCACCAAATAAGTACATCTGTTTGTGCTAACACATCATCTGTTAAACCGTGTTGAGGTTCATCTAATGTTGCTGTAGTCACAATATGATCATCTGTTAAAAATGATGCTATTACATGATGTATACCGTTTGGATAAACAGCCTGTACATCTTCATTTTCTTGTTCATGTCTAAATTCATTCCATATTGTAATATTCATAAAATACCTCCATAAGCTTTATTTATCATTTAAATAAACAGCTTGTCCTGTTTTAGCTGATTCGTATATAGCTTCTAATATCTGAGTTACAACAAATGCTTCTTTGGGTTTAACCACGGGTTCTAAATTGTGAGTAATACTATTTATCCAAGCTCTCGCTTCTTCTTCTGCTTCATCTATCTTTTCACCTTCATAAAAATCAACACCAGCATTTTCTAATTCAATTTCAGAAGTATACAGTGTTTTTAAGTCTTCACCGTGTATACGTAAGCCATTTTTCATGTCAGCGCCACCATCAGTACCTGACAATGAACATTTAGCTTCATCAACGTCTAAAGAATTAAGCGCCCAACTTGATTCTAATATAATTGTGGCCCCGTTCTTCATCTTGATAAATCCAAATGCAGAGTCTTCTACCGTGAATTTATTTGGATCCCAAGAACCCCAAGCATTAGCTGCATTCGCTTGTTTCCCTAATTTATGAAATGTAGAACCCATCACGGATTCAGGTTCATAATTATCCATCATCCATAATGTGAGATCTAATGCATGTGTTCCTATATCAATTAACGGGCCACCTCCCTGTTTCTCTTCATCTAGAAAAACACCCCATGTTGGTACTGCACGTCTTCGAATAGCATGAGCCTTACTAAAATATATATCTCCTAGATCCCCACGTTGCGTTACTTTTCGTAAATATTGACTATCAGAACGAAATCTATTTTGATAACCAATAGTTAACTTTTTATTGTTGTGCACTGCAGCATCAATCATTAATTGTGCTTCTTCAGAAGTTTTAGCCATAGGTTTTTCACACATCACATGCTTGTTTGCATTTAATGCTGCTACAGTAATCTCTTGATGCGTATTATTCGGTGTACAAACATGAATAACTTCAATAGAATTATCTTTTAATAATTCAATGTAATCTTCATACACTGTTGCATTTTTATCACCATAACGCTTTGCCGCTGATTCAGCTTTTGTTTTATCTATATCACAAAAGGCAATCATTGATACCTCAGAAATTTTTGCTAAACTTGGTAAATGTTTACCATTTGCTATACCTCCACAACCAATAACACCAACTTTAACTGTCATCATCTCATCTCCTTAATTTTTGAACTTTTAAAAGAAAACGCTTACAATAAAATGCAAAAAATATTTAATTCTTCTTTCTTACTTTAACTCCTTTAAAATTATAGTAGAATAAAAAAATAAAAACACCAATAAGTTTGACGTATTTAGAAATTATATATTAACATTAGAATATATTTTCAAAATTCGGAAATTTTTCCAATGGATAGGTGGAATCTTTTTATATGGTACTAGATCATCTTATTAATAAACATTTTGAACAACTAACAGAAAATGATTTACATATTATCAATATTATCAGACAAAACATTGATCAAATTTCGAACATGAAAATCCATGATTTAAGTAAACTTACACACACATCTATCTCTACGATTCATAGGTTAGTAAAAAAAATGGGGTTTGAAGGTTATAGTAATTTCAAGTTTTACTTGAAAATGGATACAAATACATCACCTACGCAATTCACGAATGCAGATACAATTGTTGAAGATGTTCAAAGGACTGTTGAACATCTTGAAATGTTTGACTATCAACCACTTAATGAATTAATTGAAGCTGCTCCATTCATCTATATCTTTGGCACAGGTATGGCGCAACAAAACGTAGCTCGTGAAGCTCAAAGACATATGCTATCTATTTCTAAAAGAGCTATTGTTATTAACGATGAAACGGAATTACGTTTAGCTATAAACCAAATGTCCTATGATGATTTACTTTTTGTTATATCATTATCAGGAGAAACTAAAAATTTAATAGAGCCTATTCAACTCATCAAGGCCCGCGAACTACTTTACGTATCAATTACGACTTTGCACGATAACTATATTGCTAAACATGCTGCATTTAATATTTACGTTAATAGTCCACCTATTCAATTTTTTAATAATACGGAATACTACAGTTTCACACCTTATTATGTGGTATTTGATTTTATAGCAAGAACTTATCATAATTATAAAATTAATAGTTAGTTTTCATGTACATCCACGACTGTTTTTATTACTACAAAATTTCAAATAAGTCATTATATACGCTGTATCGATAAAAAGTGGGGCGTTGTTTGAAAACCATCCCATGTTTTACTTTCTACACTGCCCCACTAATTTAAAATATTAACAAGGCTAACTTGATTTGTTTAAAATTTGTTCCACTTCTTCTCTTACTTGTGAGACCGAAAGTCCAACAATAACTTGAACATTTTTACCACTTTTAACAAGACCATGGGCCCCGCCTTCTGCTTTAAAATAATTATCTGCTGCTACCTTTTCAGGATTATTTACAGTCACTCGTAGTCTTGTGGCACAATTAGTAACGTCAACTATATTATCTGCGCCACCTAATCCTTCTATATATACATTTGCTTTCATTTGATATTCACTATAACTATCAGAAAGCGAATCTTGTTTTTTATTTTCACGGTAGTCTTTTTTTGTATATAGTTTAGTATCTTTATTATCATCTTTTTCTCTACCAGGCATTGGAATATCAAACTTCAAAATTATAAACCTAAACAAGTAATAATAAATAAAGATAAAAATAATACCTATTACAAATTGAGCTAAATAGGTTCCCCAATGTGTTCCAAATAAAGGAATCCAATTAGTTGCTGCTATTTCAATAAAACCGCCACCTAAATTTCCAACTAAACCAAATGCATGCATAATTGTAACCATTGTTGCACCTAAAATAGCATGTATCAAGAATAAGAAAGGTGCAATAAATATGAATGTAAATTCTAATGGCTCGGTAATTCCTGCAAAAACAGCAGTCAATGTGGCTGCCAATAATAGTGCACCTACCTCTTTCTTTTTATGAGGTTTAGCTGTGGAATATATCGCCAGCGCTATGCCAATCGAACCAAATATTTTCGTGTTACCTTGTAATAAGAATCCACCACCAGGGAATATATCTTTCAATGATTTAGTTGTCTCAGAATATTCAGTAAGATGTGATATCCAATATGATTTAATACCACCATCTACAACAGCTGGACCATACTCAAATGGTGTATAGATAAAATGGTGTAAACCTGTTGGTATCAATATCCTTTCTAAGAAGTGAAATAACCACACGCCAACATAACTAGATGAAGCAAGAAAGACTTGTAACGATGCTATCCAACCTTGAACAATCGGCCAACCCCAACTTGTTAAAAATGCAATTGGAATCATACAAAAGAATGCAAGCATAACTACAAAGGGTGACCCCTGGAATATACCTAATGATTCAGGCAATTTCTTATCATAATAACGGTTATGTAACCATATTGCGATACCCGAGATAATTAAAGCACCAATAATATTAGTATCTAAGGTTTTAATACCTACTAATTCTGTCAGTCCTGTCGCATCGTCAACATTCTCTTTAAAGTTAACGCCAAAAGCAGGTCCCCACGTCGTTAATATGCCATTAATAAAATAATTAAACATCATATAAGTAACTACAGAAGACATCACTGCATGTCCTGCTGATTTTTTCGCTAATGAAATAGGTAATCCAATTACAAAAATGAGTTCTATATTTTCAAATACAGTCCATCCTCCGTTTTCAATTAATGACCATATTTGAAACCATAAACCATCAGGATTGGCAAGCCCTCCCATAATAGCTTCATTTTTGAAAAGTGTCGCAATTCCAATAATAATACCGAAAAATGGGAACAATAACACAGGTACTATCATCGCTCCACCGAACCTACGTATTGCATTGCCAATGTTTCGTCCAATATTCATAATCATCATCCTTTTTACACAACTTGGAAGCGCTTTCTTAAAATGATGATATGCTTAAATATTTATAAGTTCAATATAATAACGTGATTCTGACATAATGTACCCTTGAATGATTTTATTTCCATCAAAAGGTAAATTTTCCAATCTTTTAATAAAGCAGCAATTATAAATATATCTCCTAAATTACAAATTCTTGATTCTATTTATAAAAAAACAGCACTTTAATCCTCGTATTCGGATTAAAATACTGCATTCACCTTAGTATTCATTATTTATTGACCATGATAAATATTAAATTCAAGTGGTTTCACTTCATTGTCTAACCATTCTTGATAAATTAATTTTTTCTTCACTTTATTATCGATAATTGTAATACCACAATCACCGCCGCCTGCGCCTGATGTTTTAGCTGCACCGCCGTATTTTTCGGCTACAGAGCATAAAACTTTCAAGTGCGCTGTCTCAATATCAATCGTTGCCTCTTTATCCATCGATTGAATGATCTCACGGTTTGTACGAATCATTTGCTGTACGCCTTTAATGTGGTTTGTTTTGAAGGCGTGAATCAGTTTTTCTACACATAAATGTGAGCGTTCTAAGAATTTACCATAAAATGTGGGATCTGATTTTAAGCGTTTAACTTCACTAACAAGATGATGTGATGACGCGGGAGACCCTGTCCAACCAATTAGCACCTCCATGTTTTCAGGAGGCTGTAATGGTTCAATATGTAGGCCAGGCCAGTTTTTATTTAGTACTTCGTTGACAGAAGTATCCTCTATTTGTTGTGAAACCCACTCATGGTCAAATGTACTATACGCTAGCCACCCTGTATAAATACTTACAGCAATATCTCCACATGAACTTAAACTTTGTAACTTCATATTAGCAATCACGGCTAATTTATATATATATAGGTTGGATAAATGTGTCTCATAAAATTCATTTAATACTTTTACTACTGAAACGAGCACAGCTGCACTAGACCCTAACCCATACTTATGACCATTCGCATCGTCTAGATTACTATCTATCGTTAAATTAAAATGTTTCAAACTGATATTGTTACTACGAACATACTGCTCAAACACTTCAATCGCAGTAATGACATACTTTAATTGTTTAGCAGCATGTACATCTGAAACAGCAATTCTATCTTCACGTCTTTGGAAAGTCACAGGTTCATGGTGTAATGTTTTTGAATGTATTGTGCCTTGAGAAACACTAGAATCTTCAATAGTAGCTGTTACAAATCGATCTACTGCAATTAATACAGATTTATATCCAGGTTCAGTAACAGCATATTCACCTGCAATATATAGCTTACCTGGTGCTTTGACTTGAATCATTTTATCTCTTCCTTACTCAATAATTTCAACGCCTGTGCTTATAATATCACTCGCAATGATTTGTGTTTCGTCAAATGATTTATATAAGGCATCCATCACTGCTTGTTGATTTTTCTTTTCAACTAAAATTTTCACATTCGGTCCAGCATCCATTGTAAAGTAGCACGGATAACCCGCTTCTCGACATTGATGTACAATATCCATTACAAGATAACTATCATCTACCATATACGTAAATGGTGGTTGTGCTCCTAAGTTCGTTGCATGCATACGTAAACCATTTGCCTCTATAACTTCACCTAATTGCTTAAAGTCTTTTTGGTTTATCGCATGCTTAACTGCTGTTATATCTTCATCTACATGATCCAACCAATATTGATAAAATCGAGATGTATCACGTGTTAGTGACATACCAGCACGGCTAGATACTTTTTTAGATTTATTATTGATTACTACGAATATCATTGCTAAGTCATTTTCCCAATTGTCTGCTTCAACAGGAAAACTGTATGATGTTTCATCATCATGACCTTTTTCCCATTCTACAAAGCCACCGTAGATACTTCTTGATGCTGATCCAGAACCTCTACGAGCTAACCTAGATAAGGCTTTACCCGTTAATCCAAGATTTAAAGCCTTGTCACACGCAGCTGCTAATGCGGCATACGCACTTGCTGAAGAAGCAAGCCCTGCTGCAGTTGGTACATAATTCTCACTTTCAATATACGCATGCGCAGATGTTCCACCTAATTCTCTGACGATATCCATAAATTTACTTATCTTAACGGCCTCATTTTCTTCAACCACTCCACCATTTAAAATAAGCGTATCTTTGGCATAACTCTCATCAAAAGTAACTTTTGTTTCAGTATAAAAACGGTCTAATGTTACAGAAAGACTATTATTCATTGGAATGATATAAGTTTCGTCAGCCTTCCCCCAATATTTAATCAGTGCAATGTTTGTATGCGCACGTGCTTTACCACTATTGACCAACCTCATTACCCTCCTAAGTATTCAATCCATGTATGATGTGCACCTAAATCTGTTGCACATTTAACGATGTTCTCTGCTATTTCTAAATCAGTAGCTAGTACAATCATACTACCACCTCTACCACCACCAGTTAACTTACCGGCAATAGCACCTTGTTGCTTACTTACTTGTAATATTTCTTCAATCTTCTCATGACTTACAGTTAATGTTCTCAAATTCTCTTGGCATAAATTAAATACAGAGGCTAATTGTTCGAAATCATGGTGTTCAATTGATTCACTTGCATCATGTACAAGTTTACCAATATGCTTTACATTTTGCAGATATTTACGATCTTCCTTACATAAATTATGCACATCTTCTACTGCTTGTTTCGTAGAACCACGAACACCTGTATCGATAACAATCATATAGCCATTTAAATCTAATGGCTTTAAGTTTTGTACTTGTCCTTGTTGAAACCACACAGGCTTATTGGAAACAATAGTTTGTGTATCAATACCGCTTGGTTTACCGTGTGCAATGCGCTCAGCCCAATTCGCTTCCTCAATTAACAGTGCATCAGATAACGGTTTTTTAAGATAATCAAAACTTGCACGCACAAAAGCCACTGCCATAGCAGCACTAGAACCTAATCCTCTAGAAGGTGGTAAGTTGGTATCAATCGATACTTTTATAGGCGTTTTAATTCTATATTTTTCAATAAATCTTGTAATTACTGCTTTTAAATGTTCAGGTGCCTTGCTTAATTCACCTTCAAATACTTCACTTTTGATAAAAGAAACACTTGTTTCCTTCAAAGATTCAATTGTTGCTTTTACTTTACCAGTCGTGAATGGAATTGCAATTGCTGGTTCACCAAATGTTACAGCATGTTCACCAATTAATATTACCTTACCATTCGCTTCCCCGTATCCTTGTTGTGCCATATTTTCAATCACCTTTAGTATTTTCTTTAAATTGTATTTATATGTACTTATTTGTACAGTTCAGGCTTCTATTCATTTACCCATAAAAATGCATTCATCATTTAAATCATATTTCCAAGGAAATCTTCCGTTTTCATTCTATGAAAAAGAAGGCGTATTTAAGTATGCAATTTTTAAATTTAGCTAAAATTTCATTAGCATTAAACATTTTCATTATTTTTGCAAACATCATTTTATATTATCTCACAAATTCTATATAATGCCATACGACTCTGGTCATAGTTTATCAAATTCTATAAACTACACCTTCTTACATTATGATAGAGACCTATAAACAATCATTACAAAAATTAATACCAGATGCTAATTCATGTTCATACTTACTCATTATAAAACGCCTAGGCCATATATTCAAAAACTTACATTGAAAATGCCCAAATTTATTAATTATTAGTTTTTAAACCATACTTTCACTATATTACTTATTTCATTTCTATAATTCAACAGATTTAAAAACCTATTGCTATAAATCTTATTTAATTTAACAAAATAAAAAAAGACTAGTATGTATACTTAATCTTCAAGTACCCATACTAGCCTTACTCTAATCTAATTCATTGTTTGATTGATTTTAGCGTTACGCTCTATCATTTTTTCAAAATAACCTTCATATAATTGCCATTCCTCATCAGTTATTGGCTCCATGTTCAAGCGTCCACCTAAATCTTTGATTGCATACAACAATTGGAACATCACATCTTGGACTGTTATCTTCTTATTTAATAGCGTTTCTAAAGACGCCATACAAGATGGTTCAATATTTGGATAAGTGAATTTGGTTTCGTCACTTTTTAACGCACGTTCATAAAAGGATTGCATCATCTCAGCTCTTTCACTGCCATCACCTTCTACACAAAGGTAAACTTGAACTGCAATACCACCACGAACGCGTCTTTGCGAAATACCAGCAAACTTTTTACCATTAATGCTCAAGTCAAATTTACCTGGACAGTATGACCTTTCGATTTCATGTGTCGCTATTTCAACATCTTCATCTTCAAACATTTTAGCAATTAATAAATACATTACTGAAAAAGCTTCATCAATCGTTATGTCATGTTTCCCTTTAAAAATCAATGATATGTTCAGCACGCCTTGATCTAAGACCACACCTAGTCCGCCCGAGTTTCTAACAATAGCATTATAACCACGCTCTTCAGTAAGATAACGTATACCATCTTGCAAATAAGGTAACCTTGAATCATGAATACCTAATATTACAGTATGTTGATGTACCCATGTGCGAACAACACTACATGATAAATCTTTCCCCACACTTTCAGAAAAAGTATCATCAAATGCAAATGACTGCATAGGCGCTAAACCCGAAGAATGATCTATATAACGCCAATCTGCGGTATTAAAATATTTACTTGCTAAATCCATTATTGTAATGATTGTGCAGCAGTAATGATTGATAGATTATATACGTCTTCTATAGAACAGCCACGTGATAAATCATTTACTGGTGAGTTAAGACCTTGTAATACTGGACCAACCGCATCAAAGCCACCAAGACGTTGAGCAATTTTATAACCGATATTTCCAGCTTCTAAACTTGGAAATACGAATACATTTGCATCGCCTTGAATTTTAGCGTCTGGCGCTTTTTTCTTCGCAACTTCTGGTACAATTGCTGCGTCAAATTGGAATTCACCATCTACAACGACGTCTTCAATATTATCAGCTTTAATTTTCTCTTGAGCTATGTCTACAGCGTTTGAGACTTTTTCAACATCATCTGATTTAGCAGATCCTTTTGTTGAGAAACTTAACATTGCCACGCGTGGTGACATACCGAAACTTTTAGCAGACTTAGCACTTTCAACTGCAATTTCAGCTAAATCTTGTGCTTCAAGTGTAGGGTTAATTGCACAATCGCCAAAAATGTATTGCTGATCGTCTTTAATCATAAAGAAGATACCTGAAGTTTTAGAGACACCAGGCTTTGTTTTGATAATTTGTAACGCTGGACGCACAGTATCTCCAGTAGAATGAGCCGCACCACTAACAAGACCTTCTGCTTTACCAGTATAAACAAGCATTGTGCCGAAGTAGTTAACATTTTTCAACATTTCTTGTGCTTGTTCTTCTGTTGCTTTACCTTTACGACGTTCAACAAAAGCAGTTACTAATTCTTGTTTTAATTCACTTGTTTCTGGATCAATAATTTCTAAATTCTTAATATCTAAGCCTTTGTCATTAGCTAAGGCTTTAATATTTGCTTCGTTACCTAATACTACAGGTGTCACATAGTCTGTCCCTTGTAATTGTGTTGCCGCTGTTAGTACTCGTTCGTCTTCCCCTTCAGGTAAGACTATTTTCACGTTTTTTCCTGAAAGTTTTTCTTGTAATACATCTAATAAAGACATAAGGGCCTCCTCAAAATTTCAATTCTTTTTATTTTACGAATACCATTATACGTTATTTTTTCTTAGAATTCCATGTCACCAATTTGTAATCATTTACTTATGTTTTAATACTCCCTTTATGGTAAAATTTTGTAGTGAAGACATAAAAATTTTCATAAAAGGAGAGATTTAAATGCCACAAGCACCAGAAACACTAGATGGATGGTACAGTTTACATTTATTATATGCGATTGATTGGTCAAGCCTACGTTTAGTGCCGAATGAAGAACGTCAAAATCTCGTAGAAGAGTTACAATCATTTTTAAATAAACATGAATCAGCACGCATAAACAATACTGGTGACCATGCATTTTACAATATAACAGGTCAAAAAGCAGATATTCTTTTATGGGCATTACGACCAGAAATGAAAGACTTAAACGCCTTTGAAAATGAATTCAATAAATTAAGAATCACTGATTTCTTAATCCCAACATATTCATATGTTTCAATCATAGAATTAGGAAATTATCTTGCTGGAAAATCTGATGAAGATCCTTATGAAAACCCTCATATTAAACCAAGATTATTCCCTGAATTACCACATTCTGAATATATCTGTTTCTATCCAATGGATAAACGTCGTAATGAAACTTATAACTGGTACATGCTCCCACTTGAAGAACGTCAAAAACTTATGTATGCACACGGCAAAATCGGTCGTCAATACGCTGGAAAAATCAAACAATTTATTACAGGCTCAATGGGATTCGATGACTTTGAATGGGGAGTAACATTATTTGCAGATGATCCATTACAATTCAAAAAAATCGTCTCTGAGATGAGATTTGATGAAACAACAGCACGCTATGGTGACTTCGGTAGTTTCTATGTAGGCCACATTGTTAATAAAGAAAATTTACAAGATCTTTTTTCATTATAAATATATGAAGAAAGAAAAACAGAATGAGAAGTAGTTTACATTAGTGCTACTAACTCATTAAAAAATTTCACATTATGATTAAAAAAGATCTCGTCACTAGATTAACTAATGACGAGGTCTTTTAATTTTGAGACAAGGGTCACACCCTTATACTCATTTTATTGTAGTGTGTTTGGGAGAACTTTAGCCACTACTTAATTTAAATATTAACTGTTTATATTGTCGCTACTCAATATATGTCTGTAACAGTTAACTAATACTATTTTAACCTATTTGAAATATTTGAAACATAAATGTATCAGAACAATTGTACGAAATACATTAATTCCCTTATATAATAAGTGCAAAGCGATTCTTATAACAAAATGTAATAATAAAGTGTTACAATAAAAAATATTAATTCAATAACTTATTCCCACTCTATGAGAATGATTCAATAGTGTTGGTTAAATACATTTTTATTTGGTGATTAAATGACAATTTATAATCAAGCAATCGAGAGTTATGATGAAAAAATGGCAAAAGATGTTATTATGCTTGCTGGAAGAATTCTATTAGAATCAGGTGCAGAAGGTTCACGCGTAGAAGATACGATGACAAGGATGGCTTTTACTTTAGGCTATAAAGAGAGCAATAGTTTTGTTACAAATACTGTCATCAATTTTATGCTACATAATGAATCTTATCCAAGGATTTTCCGGATTAAAACACGAGACACGAACCTACTTCGCATTTCACGAACAAATGGCGTTTCTAGAAGACTGTCACTGGGTGATATTTCTTTAGAAGACGCATTTCAAGAATTACAAAAAATATACAATGAACAAAGCATCCAAAACCATTATCTTTTTTACAAATTTATAGCTGCCGCAATCATTTCAGTTAGCTTTTTATACTTACAAGGTGGTTATTTAATAGATGTTTTTACCGCATTAGTAGCTGGGGCTTTAGGCTATATCGTAGTAGAATTATTGCATCAAAAATTACATGCTCAATTTATTCCTGAATTTATGGGAGCGTTAGTAATTGGCTTAACAACAATTATAGGACATCACCTCATTCCAGGTGGTTCAGTCGCCACTATTATAATTGCTGCAGTCATGCCGATCGTACCAGGTGTGTTAATCACAAATGCCATTCAAGATTTGTTCGGTGGACATATGTTGATGTTTACCACTAAATCATTAGAAGCGCTCGTCACTGCTTTTGGTATCGGGGCTGGCGTTAGCACAATACTAATTATTTTTTAGGAGTTATGTCTATGTTTTGGATATTAAATTTTATATTTAGCTATACTGCTTCCCTCTTTTTCGGTGTAATATTTGATGTTCCTAAACGTCTATATAACATTGTCGGACTTGTTGGAGCTTGTGGTTGGATGGTTTATATTTTATTTTATGATGGATTTTCTACGCACACGATCTATTCTAGTTTCTTTGGAAGTCTAGCTTTAGGTTGTTTAAGTCATATTATGGCTCGTGTTAAAAAAGAACCTGTTATCATCTTTATGATTCCAGGAATAATTCCATTAGTTCCTGGCGGACTAGCCTTTGATGCAACTAAGAATCTAGTACTGTTAGAGTTTAGTAAAGCTATAAATACAATGTTAGAAGTCACACTTATAGCTGGTGCAATAGCCTTAGGATTGCTCTTCGCTGACCAAATAGCCAAACTCATTGTTTCCGGAACAAAAATACGTAAAAAACGCGTATGATCATTATATTTACTGCAATAAACACAAAAAAGAAGGACAGCTCATCATAGATTGCTGTCCTTCTTTTTTAAATAATTAAATTTTTACTATCCCATGTTAAATACATATTTTTACGAGAAATAATAACTATTGATTTGCTTTCTCTGACTTATGTTCATTTATTAGATCTACGACGTCATCTTCTGAACGATTTAAAATCAATCTGCTTAATTTATCGTTGTCCATACGCTTCAGTTTTGGATAGCGCACTACAAAGAAGATTAAACCAATCACTAACCAACTACCTAATGCAATATATGAAGGTACAGATAGTGACGCTGGTGAACCAGGTACTAATAATAACAATAAGAAAATAAATGATACGATTGAACCTAAGATTGCAAATATTTTATAAACAGGGCTATAGGTATTGCTAGATTTATTAAAGCTAAATAACCTAGCTGCTGACAGACAAGTAATAAAGTATGCAATAGATACTCCTGTTGACGACATATCGACAATCCAAGTCAATGCAGTACGTCCTAACCACGGTGCAATTAACGTAATAGCAACTAAGAAGATAATTGCAATATATGGTGTTTTGTATCTATTATGCAATTTACTAAATACTGATGGCATAATACCTGAACGGCCCATAGAGAATAGCAAACGACTAGAGCTCATTAAGAAGCCATTTAATCCAGTGAAAATCCCCATGATAATTGCAATTGCTAACACTGCTAAACCAATATAACCAAAGGCTTCTCGTGTTACAGCACCTGTTAACCATAAGTTTCCATTTAAACTGGTCGACGAAGTACTTAACCAACTAGTGTATAATATCATCAATACATAGGTAAATGCTGCAGCTAACAAACTATATACAATAAGTTTGAATGTTTTATTAGGCGAAAAATCAAATTCTTCAGCTGTCTGTGGTATATTATCAAATCCAACATATGCCCATGGCGCAATTGCCACAATCATTATGATTGAAGTAAACCATCCCTTACTTTCATTGGTTAATGGTTGTAAATTTTCAAAAGAAAAGTTATTACCAAAGAAAGAACCGAAAAATAATAATAATATTGTAATAACCATTGCTACACAGAAATAGTATTGCAGAGACCCTGAAACACTTGCACCTTTAATTGCTACAAACATAAAAACAATTAATAATAATGAAGCAATGAGGATTTCAGTGATATACACATCCCATCCTGCTATCGTATATAATTTACCAGTTTCTAAAACATCAGGTAATAAAAATTTAATTAATAAACTAAATGCTGTGGCGTTTAATGCGACCACACAAATATATCCAAATGTTAAGAACCAGGATGAGAAGAAACTTACGTACCTCCCAAACCCTAAAAAACTAAATGCAAAGGCTCCGCCTGAAACAGGAAAACGTTCTACTAATGCACCATAACTTACTGCTATAAGTATCATTAATAATGCACCGATTACGATACCTATCGCTGCAGAAACTGGGCCTGATTGACCTATCCAGTCACCAGGTAATATAAAAGCACCCCAACCTATACACGATCCATAGGCGATTGCCCATACAAATTTCTCAGATAAATTCTGTTTTAAATCTCCTCTATCTATCTGTTTTTCATTTTGACTCATAAATAAAATTCACCTCATGAAGTGTATTATACCCATAAGTTGAATTCTATAACAATTATAAATTTATAATTTAATCGTTGCTATAACTAACATTAGCCAGCCAACAATAAATAGTACGCCGCCAATTGGCGTAACCGCGCCTAATATACGAATTTGAGTTAAAGCTAAAATATACAATGAACCACTGAAAAATATAATACCAAAGAATAGTAACCAACCTGCCCAATTGACATTAATCGATGTAGTACCACTAATGATACCTATCGCTAATAATCCTAGACCATGATACATCTGATAAGTTGTTGCCTTTTCCCAAATTGATAAGTATTTTTCCGATAGTTTATTTTCTAATCCATGTGCACCAAAAGCACCTGTACCCACTGCCATCATCGCATTAAGAGCACCTAAAATAATAAACACTTTCATCATGTTAATTTCCATCCTTTCATCATTTAAAAATCAAAAATTGAGTCACCATTACCTATTTCATCATCTGTAAGCAATTTATTAGAATTTAATCCAGTGTCGGTTGTCACATTCTGACTGGAACTATTTGGAACTTTTCCACCCATCGCTCGGATTTCATTTTCAGAAATATGCGATTTAGTATTTCCTTGTTGTACTGTTGATGATTTAAAAGAAGATGATACATTAAAACTATTGTCAGTATAACGTTGTTTATTAGAACGAGTCTCAGTAACTAATGATGTTAATGTATGAATCGCATATATATGCTTCTCAAAATCAGCATTACTTTGAGCTTCGTCTGCTTGGACTAACTCCTGTTCAATCAATTGAATAATCTTTTCTTTTTCCATATATTAATCCTCACTCTCACACCAATTCACTGGTTGAATGCCATTTGTTTGTAAATATTTATTTGTCAGAGAATACGGTTTTGATCCAAAGAAACCACGATATGCTGACAACGGACTCGGATGTGGAGACTGAATAATATGGTGTTTTGTAGTGTCTATTAGCTTAATTTTCTGTTGCGCGGGTTTCCCCCATAAAATAAACACGACATTTTTCAATTGTTCAGATACCGCTTTTATCACTTCATCGGTAAAGACTTCCCAGCCAATATTTTTATGGGAATGCGCTTCCCCATGGCGAACCGTCAAAACAGTATTTAATAATAAGACACCCTCACGTGCCCAATCCTGTAAATGTGGAGATTTTCTTATACAACCAATATCATCTTCAAGTTCTTTATACATATTTCGTAAAGAAGGTGGAAACTTGGCATCTGGCTGCACTGAAAAAGCTAATCCATGTGCTTGATTCGGTCCATGATAAGGATCTTGGCCTAATATGAGCACTTTCACGTGTTCAAAAGGCGTTAAATCAAATGCTTGATAAATATTTTCTCTATCTGGATACACCACTTCAGTAGTATATTCTTTTTCTAAAAAATCATGCATGGCAGTAAAGTCATGTCGTGTAGTTATATCATGAAAAATATCCGACCATTCCATATCGTCTCACCTCATTCATATAGTAACATAAAGAACCACTTTTTTGCTTTAGCAAAATTAGTGGTTCTTACACTTGAGCTTATGCTCAGGTGTTCGCTTGGTTTATTAATTTAATGACCCTCACTTACGTAAATCCTTTTAAAACCTTGCAACCTTCTCAAAGCCTCCTTTATCAACACCTCATTATTTAGAATACATGTTAAACATGGTATGATAAGTGCAAAAGATATTTAGGAGTGAAATTTAATGGCATTGAAAAAAACATTAACGATTGCCGGTTCAGATACTAGTGCTGGAGCAGGCATGCAAGCTGATTTAAAAACCTTCCAGGAATTAAACACATATGGCATTGTAGCCCTAACTTCAATCGTAACAATGGATGAAAAAACATGGTCACATGATGTAACACCAATTCCATTTGATATATTTGAAAAACAATTAGAAACAGCAATTTCAATTGGTCCAGATGCAGTGAAAACAGGTATGCTAGGTACACAAGAAATTATCAAACGTGCCGGCGAAGCATTTGTTGAGTCTGGCGCAGACTATTTTGTTGTAGATCCAGTAATGGTATGTAAAGGAGAAAACGAAGTACTGAATCCAGGTAACACAGATGCAATGGTAGAATATTTATTACCAAAAGCTACTGTTGTAACACCAAACTTATTTGAAGCTGGTCAGCTTGCCAATTTAGGTACTTTAAAATCAATAGATGATATGAAAAAAGCCGCCGAAATTATTCATCAACAAGGTGCAGCACACGTTATTATTAAAGGTGGTAAAGCATTAGACCAAGATAAATCATATGACCTTTACTTTGATGGCAAACAGTTCTATCAATTAACAACAGATATGTTCCAACAAAGTTATAACCACGGTGCTGGTTGTACATTCGCAGCAGCTACTACTGCATACTTAGCAAATGGCCAATCACCTAAAGATGCTGTTATCGCTGCAAAAGCATTTGTAGCTTCAGCAATTAAAAATGGTTGGAAAATGAATGACTTCGTTGGTCCAGTTGATCACGGTGCATTTAACCGCGTTGAACATATTGATGTAGAAGTTACAGAAGTTTAAATAAACAAGAGACAGAAACACACCTCATTGAAAGCATGCTTTCAATGAGGTGTGTTTTCTTTATATACTATGGAAAGTTTTGAAAAATGGGTTATGAACAATTATATAATACAAACTTCAAACAACCTATAAAAATACACCAAACATGCGCTATTATATAAATGTTCAAATAATATACGACATTAGTCTGATAAAAAGTTGATACTGTAGACTCATGTATTTACTTTGTTTTTCTATTAATATATTAAGTGTAGAGAGATAAAGGAGGGAATCACAACATGATTATCTACAAACAAGCTTTTGAAAATGGTAACCCAATATATGAAATTATCACCAAGACTTTCAAAACAATTTCTGTTAAATTCGATGAAAATTTCAACATGAATGAATTATATAAGTTACTCTCTCTACTTGAAAATGATGTTGATAACATGAAGTTAAGTTATTAAGCACATTTTCTATACATCGAAGACTTTGCAGAAAATGCAATATGAAGAATTCACAATTTAAGATATACAATTAACTCCCCTTTAAGAAATATGAAGTTAAAAAAGCAAAGCATGTATAAGTTGTCCCCTTATACACGCTTTGAACACACACAACCCTATAAACACTCACCCTAAGTGGTACATAGTTAGGCAAAGATTGTCCCCTTTGTTTGCTTGGAGAGCAACCTCGAAGCAGTTCTAACTTATGTACCACTATTTTTATACATATAGCAATTTAAATTCTTCACATACTACGACAATTGATTCATTAAATTCCAATCCTAAAGACTCATAATACGGCTTAAAGAAATCTATATGTGCTTTACGCCAATATGCTAACGACTTGTCACCTTCGCCTTCTAAGTAGGCATGATGTTCAGTTACTTCATTAAAAGGAGTTTGATAAACTCGTGTTGTTTGAATTACACATTGGGGATGACCTTTTTCATTTAAGATGACACTAACCTCTCCTATTTGAGGGAGTGGTTCCTCTTCAACTTTATAAGATTCATAACCACTTGTCGTTGCAGTTTTTTCACCTTGTTTTACTAATTTAGCTAATTCATCTTCATCAACACCAAAAGACCATGCTTCAAATTTCATACCTTTATATTCTGGGAATACTTCAATAAATTTTCTCCAATACTGTTCTACTGTAACAGCCATATTCATCCTCCTAAGTTTTCTCAATTAACCTTAAGATAACATAAAAAAACAGTCCTGGACATTGCATGTCTGGAACTGTTTAATCATATAGACAGTAAATGACTGAAATGAACATAAGTATTTTTAGTCCTTGCAATCCGTTTACTGAATTAGTGATGCTCGCACATGAATATTAACTCGATTGTTTCTTTCATCAAAAACTATTTCATTCCTCATCATAGTTAATAGAAAGGGACAAAAATCATTTTATATAAAAAATTGATTTTTGTCCCTCTTTTAACTATATTTGAAATTTTTAATTACACGCGCTTATCTTTCGTCCACCATAATGCTTTATCAGGATTATCTTTATAGTACTCATATTCTTCGTCACTTTCGACATTAGGATACGAACCTTTAAGTGATTTGCCTGCTGTACTTACATGTAATAACGAAATAATGATAATACCTGCAATACTCACGGCTGTTAAATAATAAGCCGGAGATAACGGGTCACCTGTTTTCGCTACAAGTGAAGAAGCAATTAATGGTGTCGTACCACCAAATAAAGATACTGATACATTAAACGTTACAGCTAAAGTTCTGTACCTAATATGTGTATAGAACATAGTTGGTAATGAACCTGGCATAGTTCCTTCATATGTTGATAAGAAGAAACCTAAGATAAAGATACCAACGATAATGAAAATGATTGACGTTGTTTGGAAAAGTGAAAAAGCAGCAATGCTTAATACTGCAGTACCAACCAATCCAATTAAAAATACATTTTTCTCACCAATTCTATCAGCAAGTCGACCAAACATTAATGCTAATGGAATCATTACTGCCATAACAACTGTAATTAAGATAGATACTGTTGTACTATCTAATTTAATAATTTGTTGTAAATATGATGGCATATATGAAGTTACCATATAATTTGTACAGTTAAAGAACGCAACTGCAACAAAACATACAATAATATCTTTATAATAATATCTAATAATAGTTAAGAAACCAATATTATCTCTTTTCGGTTTATCTGCAAGTTCATTTTCGTATACTGGAGATTCTTCTAGTTTTCTTCTTAAATAAAAACCAAAGATACCTAAGAATAAGCCTAAGATAAATGGAATTCTCCAACCCCACGAAGCCATTTGATCATCACTTAAGAAGAAGAATAATAATCCACTTAATACTGAGGCAGCAATATAACCTGATAATGTACCAATTTCCAGGCCAGAACCAAGTGTATTTCGTTTTCTATCTGGCGAAGATTCTGCTATATATACCATTGCACCTGCATATTCTCCACCTGTTGAAAACCCTTGTAACACTCTACCTAATAAGAGCAGTATCGGGGCCCAAACACCAATTTGGTCATATGTAGGTAAAATACCAATGAGTAATGTAGAGAATGCCATCATAATGATGGTTGTTGTTAATACTACTTTCCTACCGTATTTATCTCCAATCATACCGAAGATAATACCACCGACTGGTCTAAGTAAGAACGCGATTGCAAATGTTGCAAACGTAAATATTGTTTTGAGTTGATCATTTTCTACCGAACTGAAGAAGTTTTGCCCGAGTATCACTGCTAAATAAGAATACAAACCAAAGTCAAACCATTCCATTGCGTTTCCGATACCTGTAGCAAACACAGTTTTTTTAGCAGTTTTGGGATCAACCTTATTTATACTACTTTTATCAAAATCCTTTTCATAATCCATGAATATGTCCACTCCCTTTAACATGTTATACAATTATACGTAGTTAATGAATATTGTCAAACTGTCCTCAACCTTTTAATCACTTTTTTCTTTATTTTTATGCAAAAAATGCATATTACTCTTTTTATTTTTTGCACATATAAAACTTATAACAAAATAAAAAAATGAGTTCCGTTAAGTAAATATGGAAACTCATTTTTTAGTTATGCGTATTTTTATTTTGTTATTTTCATTTAAAATAATTAATTTATTAGGTTTTTCAAATTTAACTTTAATAACTTCTGATATTTCAATCGATTCAACATATTTCACTTTGTAAGATGACCAATTCACTTTTGCTTTTGTAAGCGCTATTTGAACTACCATTTGACCGGGAACAATTTGCTCATGTACTGGATTGTGATCATTAATTAATGTTAAATATTTTCTTACTTGTTCTATATTTAGCTCGAACATTTTAAATACACTCCAAAAAAGTTTGCGTAATAGATATACATTTATATTTATTTTTATTAATTTCTAATTTGACTATATACTTCATATATTGACGTACTTTCTTACATCCAACAATATACATATGTGCTAAATAATATTCATTTACACTTATAGGTTGTATTTGAGTAACTTCGGTTTCTTTAAGTAAAATTTCATTTTCTGTAAATTTTTGAAACAAAGTGAACTCTGGCCATAGCTTTGCGCACAAAAGTGGCGGGACTGTGTTAGTTAACTCATCACCAAATAGTTGGTTGTAAATATTCACTTCCTTATCATTGAATATAACTTCTCTAACTTCATGACCATCGTTCAAATATCGCTCCATTTCCCATGCCACCTCCAATCCCCATAGTTGCAATAGTTCTATAGTAATCCTTCATATAAAACAAGCGTGTAACCAATGCCGCACCACTTGCACCATATGGATGCCCTGAAGCAATTGCCCCACCATATATATTCAACTTATTTAGTGATATACCTAACTCTCTTTGACTTGCTAATACTTGAGATGCAAATGCTTCGTTTAATTCTATAGCGTCTAATTCATCTATCGTTTGTTTATTTCTCTTAAGTAGTGTGTTTACTGCAGGTACTGGTCCAATTCCAAGTAAAGTAGGATCAACTCCCACTGTAATACCATCTTTAAAAGTTAAACCCTCTTGTATACCATAAGCTTCAGCCATTGCTTTATTCATAACTAATAATAATACTGCGCCATCGTTCTTCATACAACAATTTCCTGCAGTGACTGTTCCTTCAGTTAACAATGGTTTCAAACGATTTAAAGTGCGTTCATTCATTCTTTCTTTAATACTTTCGTCTCTGTTAAAAATTTCACCTTTCACTTCTAACGAAACAATTTCCTGATTAAGTTGCTTTTGTTTATAAGCCATAATCGTCTTTCTATGACTTTCAAATGCAAACGCATCCTGATCATTTCTTGATATATTATATCTTTGCGCTACATTTTCTGCAGCTTGTATCATCGATGGATCTTGGCTATCTGGTGCAAAAGAAGCACGTTCAAAAAATTCAGGCAACTGTGTGTCATATACGGAATGCGGCCTTTTAATCTTCCAAGGTGCTCTACTTGTACTTTCTACACCACCAGCAATATATATGGATCCCGCACCTACTTGAACCATTCGACATGCATGTATCACTGCTTCTAATCCAGAACCACATTGCCTATCTAATGTAAGACCAGGAATATTTTGATTCAATCCAGCTTCCAGCAAAGCTTTTCTAGCAATATTGCCACCATTTCCGACCACATTACCCAAAATAACATCATCAATTTCTGTCATTATATCTGCATATTGTGCATTAAAATGCTCAAATAATGGTTTTAATAATACTTCTGGTTCTAAATGCTTTAATTTCCCACCATATTTACCAAATGGAGTTCGTTTGGCTGCGACTATAACCGCTTCATTCATTATTTTAACTCACCCTTTAAATAAAGACTTCTCATATATTTACGTGCAATTTTACTACTTTGTGTATAATGCATTTCACTTACTTTCACTAACTTTGATGGCACCTGATAACGAGCCAAATATTGAGTTAAAAAATATTTTAACTCACGATACTTCACTTGATGATTACCCGTATAAAGCAATACAGCGATTTCACCAAATTTTGAATGAGGCTCACTAATGACTAATACTTCATTGAATTCTTTAAAATTTTGAGCGAAAAGTTCTATTTCACTTGGGTAAACATTTCGACCTCCAATAATCATTCGATCATGTTGGCGTCCATGTAAATATAAGTAACCTTCTGAATTTAATGATGCAAAATCACCAATTTCTATCCAGTAATCATTGGGAAGTGGATCCCCAATATATCCACTAAAGACCATGTTACTCTTAACTTTTAATTTACCAATACCACGTTCATCAACTTGATCGAGATTGATTGTAACATTAGGAAACAGTTTGCCTACAGAATGGCTAGGTGCATCATTATTATAGTTATAACTAATAAAACTTGCCTCCGACGTTCCAAAGAACTCTATTAATGTAGCGTTAGGAAAATATATTGCTACACTATCTCTTAAACGATGTTGCAATTTATCTCCGGTCGTAAATATATATCTAATTTGTTTCACAGAACTGTTCCAGGCAACACAAGTATCTAACATTGTAGGAACTACAAATAAAGCGCAATGCTTTATTGTTTTTTCTGTTTTCATTCTATTCATTAATACTTTTGCATTAAATTGTTGCTGCCCAATAAATTTCCGACCACTATACAAAGCAAAGATGCACACAAATAAAGATAAAGAGTGTGATAGTGGCCCTGGTGCAATCATACTATCTATTTCATCTGCCATTAATTTTTCAGTTTCTTCATATGAATATAGCCATGACAACTCATTTCTATAATACGCTTTAGGCAGTCCTGTCGTTCCAGAAGTAAAACCAATATGTAATATATTTTCTATCTCTGTAGTATTTTGTTCTACTTGTTCAAATAATATGACTTTTAAATCATTATTTATAAGATATGCAATATCGTATTTTTCTATGAGCTTATTTACTTGCTCATGAGTCCATCGAAAATCCATAACACAAGGTATGCACCCTTTTTTGATTAAAGCTAAATAATACAATACTGTAGACATCGGATTGTTTATCGTAAGTGCAACACATTGATTTTCAGGAATATCATGTAATTGTTCTACAATCGCTACTATGCGTTCTTGCAACGCTTTATAACTTATAAGTTCTTCATCAAATTGAAGCGCACAATCGTACGCTTGATATTGCGCGTACCTTTCAATATTTTTTAATAATTGCATTTTCATCACCTTATTGTTAACTATAATAATATTAATGTTAACATTTATTATATAGATTTCATATTGTTCGGTGTAGCTATATACTGTTTCTTTTGCAAATGCTTTTATATTATATTATTACGATTTCTATACAATAATTCCATTTTAAATAAAAAAGTCGACATGATTTCAGAACAGAAACATCATCCTCGACTCATATCGACCTCATTTATTATACGATTTAGAATACTCTCAACAACATTTATAAGAAATAGAATTTTTAATATTGGTAACTTTGAGTAAGTTTAAAAATCAGTTACAATTATTGACTATATCAATCATCCACTTCATTTAAATCAATTTATTTATGGACTGTTTCCAAAGCTGATTTCTCAACTGCATTGGCTACCGTTGTTACCACTTCTGAATTTAATGCATGTGGAATTACATAGTCTTTACTTAATTCATTTTCAGAAATAACATTTGCAATACCCTGTGCAGCAGCTACTTTCATTTCGTTCGTAATATTCTGCTTACGCGCATTTAAAATGCCTCTAAAGATACCTGGGAACGCTAGTAAATTATTAATTTGATTTGGATAATCAGAACGTCCAGTTCCTACAACAGCAGCTCCCGCAGCAATTGCTTCCTCTGGAAATATTTCAGGTATTGGATTGGCTAATGCAAAGATAATTGGCTGATCGCTCATCGCTTTAACGTGACTTTCATTTAAAACATTAGGTGCTGAAACGCCTATGAATACATCTGCCTCTTGAATTACATCATCTAAACCACCGCGTTTTTGCGTTAAATTAGTCACTTCAGCAATTGCTTTTTGTGCATCATTCATCCATGTCTCGCCTTGACAAACTACGCCTTCAATACTTAATAATACGATATCTTTATATCCAGCACTTAATAATATTTGCGCAATTGCAATACCTGCTGACCCTGCTCCATTAATTACTATTTGTACTTCGTAATCTTCTTTCTCTACTACTTTTAATGCATTAATTAATGCAGCAAGCACAACAATAGCCGTTCCATGTTGATCGTCATGAAATACAGGAATATCTAATGCTTCTTTTAATCTTTTTTCAATTTCAAAACAACGAGGTGCTGCAATATCTTCTAAATTTATTCCTGCAAAATTAGGTTGAAGTGCTTTTATAATATTAATAATTTCTTCAGTATCTTTAGTATCCAAACAAATAGGAAATGCATCTAAGTCCGCAAACTTTTTGAATAATATACTCTTTCCTTCCATGACTGGTATCGCAGCTTTAGGCCCAATATCACCTAACCCCAAAACCGCTGTCCCGTCTGAAACAATACCAATCATATTACCTCTAGACGTCAATGTATTTACCTTTTCTTCATCTTCAGCAATTACATTACACACTTCTGAAACCCCGGGTGTGTATACTGTACTTAAATCTTCTTGCGTATTCACATCTACTTTACTATTAATTTCCAATTTCCCTGCATGTTTTTTATGAAGCTCTATAGATTCAGTTTTATAGTTTTTTATAGTCATGTATTTCTACTCCCTTAATTAATTGTTATTTCGTCTTTTATTTATAAATAGTTGTGAATGCATTCTTACTAGCTTAATAATTTCATTAAGAATGTTGCAGCTATTACTGTTGATACGCCACCTAATCTTGTTGCTACTTGCGCAAATGGCATTAATGACATGCGTTTTGATGCTGATAAAATTGCAACATCACCTGTGCCACCTAAGCCACTATGACACCCTGTAACAATCGCAGCATCAACTGGATACATTTTCATCAATTTGCCGACAAAAAATCCTGAGCCAATCATCGTTATAACCACTGAAGCGCAAATCACAATATATGCAGGTGAAACAATCTTAACAACTTCCTCTAATGGTATATACAACATACCTAGACCAACCATAAGTGGCCAAGTCAAACTTGTCGATATAAATTTGTATAGCTGGTGTGCACCTTGTTCCATTTTATTAGGCATTAATTGTAAACATTTAATCAATGTAGCCAATAAAATCATAATAACTGGTCCTGGGATGCCAATAAACTTGTGTGCAAGATCACCAAAAACAAAGAATGTACAGGCTATTAATAATCCTGCTCCCATAAGTGAAAAATCTACTTTCTTATTATCATCGTTTGTATCAGCTGCCATCTCTTTATCATCAGATGCTTTTACCAATGTCCCATTACCAGATAATGATTTTTTCTTTTCACCTAGTCTCATCATTAATCCAGCTGTCACTACTGCAATAATATTACCAATAACAGCTGCTGGTATCATTTGTGCAACAAAGGATTCGGCAGACTCTCCTAAAATTGATGAATATGCTATTGATAAAGGTAAAATGCCTTCTCCAATTCCTCCACCAATAATAGGTACAATAATATAAAATAATGTATGCTTAATTTCATAACCAAATAACATACCTACAAGTAATCCAACAATAACCGCTGTTAAAGTACCTACAATTAACGGAATAAACATACGGGTAAACCCCTGTATTAAAACTTTACTCTTCATTCCTAAAATACTACCGACAACGAGACATGAAATATAAAAATATAAGAAGTTTGATGTTTTCATTAACGTTGTAACGGCGTTCATCGAAGCTGTATTAAACACACCTAAAAAGACTAAAGTAGATGGTATTAATAAAGCTAAAATTGCAGGACCACCTATATCTTTTAAAATTGGAATTTTCATTCCTAAATCACCAAACAATACCCCTAAAATCATAATGATTGCAAAACCACCGATCATATCAGCCGGTAACGCATTGTAAACAGAGGCAATAAATATGATTACTGCTAATGTTATATAGAGAGGTAAAGGTATAACCCCTACCTTCATATGCGTTAATTTCGACCATATTCGGTCATCTTTTTCTACCCCATCTATAGTAAGCGCTTTCATTTCACTTTTAGATATCATTGACATCCCCCTTAAATAATGAATATTTTCATAATATTGCTAAAC
This sequence comes from Staphylococcus sp. AS1337, assembly GCF_051408735.1. Taxonomy (NCBI): domain Bacteria; kingdom Bacillati; phylum Bacillota; class Bacilli; order Caryophanales; family Staphylococcaceae; genus Staphylococcus; species Staphylococcus sp. AS1337. The sequence goes on from NZ_JBOIHZ010000004.1 coordinate 257,575, forward strand.
GAGGAGGAATGATAGATTATGTAAATTTTTAAATCTTTTTGTAATTAAAAAAATCAAAAATATGTAACATTATTGAATAATAACGGGTAAACAGAATAATATTTTGGTTTAAAGATTATTACAAGTAGAGTTATTTTAATAATCATTTATTACCCAGGTTATAAAAAATATCAAGTACCCTTACGCTAAATTAATGATTGATATTATAGGCATACTTTCCTTTATTGGCGTGGTAATGACTATAATTATAAATTTCTATATGCATAAGCGTAATACTACTTTTGAAATGGGATTTAATGTCGCTGGCAGTAGCTTTATCCTTTTATGTGTATTACTTTGTATTACAATTTTATGTGCTATTGTTTCAACTATATTTAAAAGAATAAAATAATTTTCTTGTTAAAAAGCTCCCCGAAATCGACTATATAGATTTCGGGGAGCTTTTCTATTCATATTATGTAATATAATTACTAGAATTTATAAAATTTAAATCTATAACTTTTAAAACCAATTAGCATTATGTTCAAGTTTCTAACTAGTCAAAGAAATTCATTAATGTCATTACAAAAGTCAAAGCACAAGCAATTAGGATGACTGTCTTACCTTTTTCTGTTTTCTCATTTCCTTGTTTGTACGCTTTAAGCACAAACAACCAAGAAAGTATCACTAAAATACCCAAAATAATACTGATAAATTTCATTTTCAATCCTCCATTTATAAAGGATAATGCTTAAAAAACTAGTTTTTATGCACATCGACCATATACCATTATTTTTAAACCATCACTTGTAATCTGCTTATTGAGTTTGTGAGATTACATATGATCATTTGTCCATTTCTATCTTTTATAAATACAAATAGTCAAAACAAAAGTTGAATATAGTTTAATCGCCATCGCCATCTTATTATTGCTTATTTCTAATTTTCAGGCTTAAAAATGCTTAGGTAATGTTTTAACAACTGTAAATAGTACAATTGTTTGGATGATCAGCATTATTACCAAACCTAGTCTTATTAATGAATGATCTATCATAAAAATCGAAAATCCAACAACAATATAAACACTAATCAATAACTTGAATTTATTTTTCAAAGTATAGCCTTTGTTGTTTTTAAAACTTTCTACATAAGTTATATAAACTTTAGTATTTACTAACCAGTTTTCAAATCTCTCCGAGCTCTTGGAAAAACAAATAACAGCAACTAACAAAAATGGAGTCGTAGGTAATAGCGGTAATACAGCTCCTACAAAACCAATAATTGTAAATAATACACCCATAGTAATTAAAAAGTATTTCAAAAAAACACTCCTAAAGTTAATTAATTCTAATTATAAACTAATTAGATACCTTTTTGAACTTTAGACTTCAATCATAATGCAAGTTGAGCAGTAGATATTAAATCTGCAGTTATGAACACTACAAAGATTTACTTGAGGCACTATTAAATACTTTCTAGGTAATTGATATATATCTTTGTAGAAAATCGATATTTTTCTTTTTGAACTTATATAAATAAACTGGTCTACCAATGCCATAAGTGAGCGACTCTTCAAGAATATCTATTTCTACTAAAAACTTTAAATATTTACGTACAGAAACTCTAGATATATGGGCCGCTTCTGCAATTTCTGCCGTAGAAAACTCACTTTTTTCTGATTGATTTACATTATTAACAATCGCTTGCAATGTACTCTTCGTTAAACCTTTAGGGAGTGTCGCTTTAGTTTCATGAATGGTATTGCGCTTATTAAGTAGAGCCTCATCTAACGCGGTTTGATCTACTACTTCACGTTGGTTAAATATTTGAAATTTATTCTTATATTTAACTAATGCTTGTTCAAATCTTTCAAATTCAAATGGTTTAATTAAGTAATCAACCACTCCATAGTGTAGTGCAGTTTGAACTTTTTCTATGTCTGAAGCTGCAGTAATTAGGATCGCGTCTGTTTTCAACTGATGCTGACGTATATAATTTAGCAATGTTAATCCACTTTCATCTGGTAAATAGACATCTAATAACACCAAATCAACCTTCTTACATTGAAGTATTGCTGTGCCATCTTTAATGTTATGTACGATATCGTTTATATTAAATCCTTCTATTTTTTCTAAAAATTGCTTGTTTAATTGAGCGACCATCGGATCATCTTCAACAATTAATACATCAATCATCTTTACCCCTTCTTTCAATCATATGGGATTTCAACTATAAATTTAGTGCGTCCATCCAAATCTTTATCGACTTTAATCGAGCCATTGAGCTTCTTAACACTTTCTTTTATTAAATATAGACCATATCCCCTATTATTACCTTTTGTAGAGTAACCTTTTTCGAAGATTTTATGTTGCATATGTGGTGTTAGACCTTCCCCAGAATCCGTTATATCAAATTTTAACTTTTGTTGTGTATAGTTTAAATTAACTTTAATTATTTTGTCATTCTGATGCTCTAAAGCATCTATACTATTATCAATTAAATTACCAATTACGGTAATAATTTCATGTGTTAATCGACTATCACGAGGTTCGGGAACCACTTCATTTATATGAATCGTTAATTCTATATTTTTCTCTCTAGTCAAACTCAATTTACCAATTAGAAACCCTGCCAATGCTGCATCTTTAATTTGTGTAGCAATATTAACATTTTCTTGAGCACTATAACTCACAATTTCTCGAATATATTGTTTTACTTCCTCATAATTTTCCATTTGTAACATGCCCATAATAACATGTAACCTATTACTAAATTCATGAGATTGTGCTCTTAATGTTTCCGCATAAGTTTTCACCCCAACTAGCTGTTCAGATAATCTATTCATCTCTGTCTTATCTCTAAAAGTTGAAATTGCGCCAACGATTTGGTTATTAACATATAATGGTACTCTGTTAACCAATATTTTCACGCCGTTAATATTTTGTTCATCATCAACTTGAGGTTGTCCAATCTCTACCACTTTATCTAATTGCGTTGAATCCAAATATTCATTTATTTTCATGCCAATTGGATATGCAGCTAACCCCGCTCTTTTAAATATTTGTATAGCTGATTTATTTACCAAATTAATTTTACCTTCTCTATCTACTGCAACGATACCTTCATGTACAGATTGCAACATCGTATTTCTTTCTTCTAATCGTTTTGCAATAATTGCAGGTTCTAAACCATGTAGTATCTTTTTAATATATCTTGCTAATAAATATGCACCTACAATACCGAAAAACAAACCTATAATCAGACCAATACAAATATCTTTCATTCCCGATGCAAATGCTTCATTTACAGTTTCAATTGGAATGCCAACTGCGACTAAACCAATCTGTTCACCATTGTCATAAATTGGGGTAAACGATCTTAACGATTTGCCTAAAGTTCCTTTAGATTCAGTTATGATTTCTTTACCTTTTAAGGCTGGGGATTCATCTCCTCCTTGAAACTTTTTACCTATTAAATCAGAATTGGGATGCGATTTTCTTATACTATTCATATCCATAACAACAATAAAACTGACATCTGTAGCTGATTTAATTTCTGAAGCATAACGCTGTATTTGTTGCTCCTTACTTTTATCTTTCAAACCTCTTTTGACAATATTCGATTGCGCCGTTGTTCTAGACACAGCTTCGGCCTTCTCTTCAGCAGTTTTATGAATAGAGTTTTTAACTGTATTACCTATCAAAATACTAGTAATAACTAAAGAAATTAGCACAACAATACACACAAAAATAATAATTATTGTACTTAATTTCCATTGTCGTTTCTTCAAACATCTCACCTTCATCTCATTAGATGCTAAAACATCAATATATCCTAGCTTTATATTATTAACCATGCCTAATTGGTTAGAATTTTTTTGTTAACCAAATTTATTTATTTTTATCTATTTAATCAATATTAAAATATATATACTTTTTTTGAAAGCCTTTACTTTTAACAAATCACAAAACAATTATAAATACGTTATATATTTATAATATAAATTCCAACGACATAATAAATATAAACAACCACTATTTTAATTATATCTTATCTCTACATATAAATAAGATAGTAATGTTAGTAGTAATATTATTAACTATAGTGTACAATTTAAAGTCTTATTTATTCACAAAAATTACGCACAAAAAAACTGCCAACAAAGTCGAAGACTTGTTGACAGTTAAAAGACGTTAGCGATTTATATGCTAACCTCTTGAACATCTTTATTATTCTAAATTTGCATGGTTTTGTTGCATGGTTTCTTCATCAATATTCAGTTCTGACATTAAATCTAAAACGATGCTGTCTAAGAATATTTGTGATGCTTGTTCGAATAAACTGCCTAGTGGTTGAGCCGAGCCTTCTGCATCGTATTTAGTACCCGCTGGCAACTCAATAATTGCATTAGTCAATTGACCAATTGGTGAATTTGGACTTGTCGTCAATAAAACAACTTCAGCGCCCACACTTTTAGCTTTATCAGCTAAAAGTTTCAAGTGTTCAGTTTTTCCTGATCCAGAAATAATTACAAATAAATCTTCTGAAGTGATGGAAGGTGTCGTGGACTCTCCAACAACATATGCATATTTGCCTAGTTGATTTAAACGCATGGCAAAACTATTTGCTACAAAGCCAGAGCGACCCTTTCCAGCAACAAAAACTTGTTTCGCTTTAACGACCTGTGCTAAAAAAACTTCAGCTTCATTATCTTTCACATGCGAAAGGGTATGGTCTAGTTCATCTAAGATTAGACGATAGTTTGTAATTTCAGTCATATTATCTGCCTTCAATCGCATCTTTACATTGTTTTGCAGCTTCTACCGGATCATCTGCATTAGCAATACCGCCACCAACTACAACTAAATCTGGGTCTTCTGCTACCACTTCTTTAATCGTATCCGGTTTAATACCACCGATTACCGCAACTTTAGAACTTTTAATTACTGATTTCACCTGGCGTAAACTTTCTAATGGTGATTCGCCCTCAGCCTGTAAATCATAACCAGTGTGAACTGCAATATAGTCCGCACCTAATTCATCTAATTCTTTTGCACGTTTTTGTAAATCTTGTACTGCTATCATATCGACTAATAATTCTTTACCATGTTTATGTGCTTCTTCTACTGCAGCCTTGATAGAAGCATCTTCAGCAACACCTAAAATAGTTACAACATCTGCCCCAAACTTCACTGCTTGGCTTACTTCATAGTCTGCTGCGTCCATAATTTTAAGGTCAGCTAAAACTTTAACGCCTTCAATATTATCATTTAAATGTTGTACTGCTGGTAACCCTTCATTTATCACAATCGGTGTACCAATTTCTACAATATCTACATAGTCTTTAACTTTATTTGCAAGCTCTGCCGCTTCCTCTTTGTTTAATAAATCAATTGCTAGTTGTAATTCCAAAATGATCATCCCTTCTTGAATTAGATTATCAAAGCCCTATTGGACTAAGCTTACGTTTTAAAATCTTACGCTTAAAATGTTTACCCTTTTCTGTATGATTAAAACTCAGTCACTATATCCTAGGTGCTGCATCATCATCAACATAAATTTCTACATTAGGATGTGCATGTAATATTGTAGCTGGCACATCACTATTCACTTCATTTTCAGCTAATTTCTCAATAGCCGCTCTTTTCTTCTCTCCAAATGCGAGTAAAATGATTCTCTGCGCTTTTAAAATTGTAGAAAGTCCCATAGAAATAGCCTGATTTGGTACTTCATCTTCATTTTCAAAATAGCGACTATTCGCATTAATCGTGCTTTCTGTTAAATTTACAACATGTGTTGCGCTATTCACATCTGTACCAGGCTCGTTAAAACCAATGTGCCCATTTTCGCCGATGCCTAATATTTGAATGTCTACTGGGCCTTGTTGATTTATCAAATATTCATAACGTTTTGTTTCTTCATCTAAATTCTCCGCAATTCCATTTGGAATATGAACTAATGACGGATTAAAGTGGGGATAACGTTTGAATAATACTTCGTTCATATATGTGTGATAACTTTGTACGTGTGTAGCATCAATACCAACATATTCGTCTAAATTAAACGTTTCTATTTGAGATACGTCTAACTTGTTTTTATTTAATAGCTCGACTAAAAATTTATAGACTTCGACCATGGTACCGCCTGTAGCTAACCCTAATTTACTATGACATTGTTGACTCATCTGCTTGTATAATTCACAAGCTACATAAAAAGAAGCATAACTTCTCGTTCCAAGATTTGTTATTTTCATAAACAAATGTCCTCCTATTAAGATGATCAAACTACTTTATACTACATATGATTACAACATATATTATACGTTTTTCTGATGCTTTTAAAAGAATTTGAATTTTATAACTCACATCATTTTATAGAATATAAATTATTTACAATAAAATGAGCAGAGTTATACATTTCTATTGCTGTTTTTAGTAAAATGGATAGATAATCAAAATTACAGTACAATTCTGGTATATAAAATTTACTTTTCAGGTAGCAAATGTACAAAAGTCGGTTTAAACTAGACTGTAGATATATTTTAGAGTACATTATTTGTACTAAATTTAAATCAAATGAATTTTGTAATGTTGGGTTTTGAAAGCAAGGAGGCAAAATTTTGGAAGAAATCAATCATGAAAAAGTACAATCTTTACTTTCTTCATATGAGCATAAACCTGTATACCTACATGTCGAAACAACAAATGGTGCTTACGCTGCACACTTTGACCAACGTGTATTTAATGCAGGAACCTTTTTAAGAAATATTCAAGTTACTTATGAACATGCGCAACTTAAAGGCGGCAACAAAGACCCTTTCCGTGTTGGACTCAAATTAAAAGATAACGGCTGGGTTTATGTTCAAGGGTTAACACATTACGAAGTAAATGAAAATGGCGAGTTTCTATTAGCAGGATTTAACTATGAAGGTCAATTAGCTGCTGCGTTAGAAATAAGTACTCAACCATTTAAAGCTTAAGGAGGCGTATTATGTCAGAGGAAAGCCAAGTATTAGTAATTTTTCCACACCCAGATGATGAATCATTCTCATCTGCAGGCACACTCGCACGTTATATCGACAATGGCGTTCCGGTCACTTATGCATGTTTAACACTTGGGCAAATGGGTCGTAATTTAGGTAACCCACCTTTTGCAACACGTGAAACATTACCGGACATTAGAGAAAAAGAATTAGAAAATGCTATGGAAGCAATAGGCATAACTGATTTACGTAAAATGAGATTAAGAGATAAAACGGTTGAATTTGAACCCCATGATGAAATGGATGCTATGGTTAAATCTTTAATTGATGAATTACAACCATCTGTGATTATTTCTTTCTATCCTCAGTTCGCTGTACACCCAGACCATGAAGCTACTGCTGAAGCAGTCGTAAGAACTGTTGGTCGTATGGTAGCATCTGAAAGACCACGTTTACAACTTGTAGCATTTAGTAATGACGCACCTGAAAAATTAGGTGAACCCGACATTCTAAATGAGATCAGTGATTATAAAGAGGTAAAACTTCGCGCATTTGAAGCACATGCATCACAAACAGGACCATTTTTAGAACAATTAGCAACACCTGATGTCCCTGGAGAAGTGCACAGTTTCTTAGAAGTAGAACCTTATTGGACTTATAACTTTGAATCTTAAGTGGAGGCAATAGCATGACAGAATTTGACTTATCTACTCGAGAAGGTCGTTGGAAACATTTCGGTTCCGTCGACCCTATTGAAGGCACTAAACCAACTGTAAAAGAAAACATGAAAGACTTGCAAAGCACGCATAAAGACTTCTTATTTGAAATAGAAGAAGTCGGCATTAAAAATCTTGTATACCCTGTACTTGTTGATCGTTTCCAAACTGCTGGAAATTTTAGTTTCTCAACAAGCCTTAATCAAGATGAAAAAGGTATCAATATGAGCCGTATTTTAGAAAGTGTTGAAAAACACTATCATAATGGTATCGAATTAGACTTTGACTCTCTTTATCAACTGCTACGTAGTTTACAAGAAAGCATGAACCAGAATGCTGCTGGCCTAGATGTATCAGCAAAGTGGTTTTTTGATCGACACAGCCCAGTAACTCAAATTAAAGCTGTGGGTCATGCAGATGTTACTTATGGTCTAGCAATAGATAAAAAAGAAGTAACGCGCAAGGAAATCACTATTCAAGCTGCAGTAACGACACTCTGCCCTTGTTCTAAAGAAATCAGTGAATACTCTGCCCATAACCAACGTGGTATTGTAACTGTCAAAGCATACATCAACAAAGATGTTGAGCTAGTAGACGATTACAAAGGGAAAATTCTTGATGCCATGGAAGCGAACGCAAGCTCTATATTATACCCTATCCTTAAACGTCCAGATGAAAAAAGCGTTACAGAACGCGCTTATGAAAACCCAAGATTTGTAGAAGATTTAATTCGTTTAATCGCTGCAGACTTAGTCGGTTTTGAATGGCTTGATGGATTCGACATAGAATGTCGTAATGAAGAGTCCATACATCAACATGACGCCTTTGCAAAATTAAAATATAGAAAATAAAATATAGCAATTTTAAAAAGTGTACAAAATGTCTGATTAGCATCGACATTTTGTACACTTTTTTATTTGCATATATAACTTAAATTTTATGTACCTGTATTGTAAGCTGTGATTTATTAAATTTTAGTATGTTAGATTAAAATTTTAACATTCACTTAGAATCAACTTCTCTATTTTAAAAAAATAAATATTAACATTTAATTTTAACTAATGTTCTATATATGATTTCCATATTAAAATGATTATGCTAGTAACTTTAAATCAATTTTTATTCGATAAGTGTGGGGTAATGTTAAAGATGGACTATAGAATTAAACTTCATAAACTTATAAAAAACACAGATTATAATCTAAGTACACCGCACTTTTTAAATATTTATTGGGTCTCCAAAGGCAATGTCACATTATTAAAAAATGACATATTTGAACAATATATTTCTGGTGATATTTTTTACATCCATGACTATGAATATATCGAGCTTATATCTATCGATGCTGACTTACTTTGTTTGTCAATAAACAACTATCATTACATAAATGATACTGAACAAACGATATCTAAAGGAATAGATACACATCTTGAAGATAGAGAGCATCATATATTAAAATCACAATTTACAAATATTTTTGTAGCTTTAGAGGAAGAATGCCATGTGCCTGTGGAGACGTTCTTATCACTTTTAACAACGATACATACATTAAGCGTATGTAACAATCAACTTGGCTATGAATCAAATAATTATAAATATGCGCTAATTAAAAATGTAACAATTTACATCCACAACCATATAGAAGATAAGTTAAATTGTCAGCAAATTGCCGAAGTATTTTTTGTGAATTCTAGTTTTTTATCTCGAACTTTTACAATGATTGTGGGTAGTACGTTATCACAATACATTGTTGCTGCAAAAATTCATTTTTCAAATTGTTCATTACTGAATGGAGATACATTAGATAACGTATGGAAAATATATAAATTCCGTACGTTTCAAAATTATTTACAACAGTTTGAAAAGGTTAAAGGCTATGCTCCCTATCAATCTTGAAATAAATAAAACTTATTAAAGGCATAGTCAATCTGGATGTGCACTATAAAGTGAACCAATAAGACAAATCTTTATACAAAGTTTAAAAAGAATTGAGAGGGAAATTATGAATACAATTTATTATGAAGAAAATAGAAATACAATTAAACGAGCCCTAAAGAAAAATTTAGACATGTCATTTTTAGAAATTGTCATTCTAGAAAAACTGAATTATCTCAACAAAGAAAAAATAGATGCTGTAGAACTTAAAAAGCATTTAAATATTGAAAACACACCTATTTCGGTGCAAATTAATCATTTAAGTAACTTAGGATTGTTTAAAAAATCAAGAGACATTTATGATGAAAGACGCATCTTCTTACATGATATAGATTTTCCGAAAATAGAATCTATTATTAAGCAATATCATTTAATCGTCGATACGATATTAAATAGAAAAGGCTAATCAACCAAGTTTATTATATAACTAATGGGCTGGAACGTATAAATGTTCCAGCCCATTATTGTGATGTAATGTATTATATCGGTCTTTGCGCCCTTTTATAACTATTTTACGCTAATTAATACCACCGTTTTCGTTCATAAATGAAATGACATTCTAAACTTATTTTAAATGTTCGTAAGGGCTATTTTTAACGAATGAGATTATTTGATCTACAAATAAACGCGCACGTAATTGGAACTCTTCATTATCTAAGTATAATGTACCATCTTCAAGTTTTTTATAATCTGTATCATGCGTAGCGATTTGCGTTGGCACGGCAATACCTAATAACGTTCTAACAATCAGTCGTAAATGTGATAATGGTTCAGAACTTACAATACCACCACTATTACCAATCAAGCCAACTGGTTTCATTTTAAAATCATCCATTGTTAAATGATCTAATGCATTTTTTAAAATACCAGAATATGAACCATGGTAATTCGGACTGCCTAACACAAAGAAGTCTGCTGCTCTCGCTTTTTCCTTTAATATGTTTAAATTGTTTTTATAATCTTCACTTGGTTGTGAAGCGCCAGATACATCAAGTTGATGGATTGGGTGCTCTGCCAAATCGAAGATATCAACTTCAAAGTCATGCTCTTCAAAATGACCTTTTAAATATTTTGATAATGCAGTAGTATGCGAACCAAATTTCGCGCTACCTACTATAATTAAACCTTTCATTTATTACTTCACCTCATACTATTTTTCGTTATTTTCCTTAAGTAGTTTCATAATCGCCTTACCAACGCCACTTTCTTCATTAGAGTCTGTTGCGTATGTTGCTACTACTTTTACTTCTGGCGCAGCATTATCCATGGCTACAGAATAACCTACACGTTCAAGCATTGAAATGTCATTCATGTTATCACCGATTGCCATAACATTTTTCATGTCAATATTTAGTCGTTCAGCAATTGTTTCTAAAGCTATACCTTTTTGTGCATCTGAATGAGTAATTTCAATATTACCCCTAGATGATGATGATATTGCAAGACTTTCTGATTGAGCTAACTTTTCACTGACGCGGTCAATTTTTGATAAATCACTATCAAACGCTAAAATTTTCATTACAATTTCACCTGGCGTATCTTCAATTTTGTCATAATTATCTACCACTTTTAAAGTGCCGTTATCAATACGCTTTTGAATACCAGCTTTAATCTTTTCTACATCTGCATGTTGTCCTGCTCGTTCAGCAATATCTATATAAATTTCTAAGTCACGTTGCGGATTTTCTGTATAGATACCTAAGTTTGTATACACTTGGTAATAGATATCTTCATTCTTGAGTTCATGCGTAATTCTATTGATTAATTCGCGGTTCAAATTAGAAGTGCTCATGATATTAAATGATTCATCTCTCACTTCTGCACCATTCAAACAAATATAGGGCATTTTTAAATCTGTTTGATTCACGGGTGCGTTCGCCTCATAAAAAGCACGGCCTGTTGCTATAACAACAGTAATACCTTGTGACTGCGCATATTTAATGGCTTTAATATTTTCCTCGGATATTTCATGTGCGGCATTAAGTAACGTACCATCCATGTCAGTAGCAATTAAGTTTATCATTCGTTTACCTCGTTCCCTTCTTAGATCGATTACACAAATTTAATTACATCTCATTCTCATTTGCCATAATTTTGTAACATATTCTTATTCTACCAAAAGTTTAGTTATTTGTATTATCGGCTGTTTGTATGATTTTTTTCTTCTTTCTAATATTCCTAAAAAATTCAGTCAATAATTGACTACATGCTTCTTCCATTACACCTATTTCTACTTGTGCACGGTGATTAAATCTAGGTTCTTGTAAGAGGTCCATCAGACTACCCGCACATCCCCCTTTGGGATCTTTTGCACCATATATCACATGTGGAATACGGCTCATCACAATTGCACCAGCACACATAACACAAGGTTCTAAAGTCACATAAAGTTGGCACTCTTCCAATCGCCAACTTTTTAAGAGCTTCGATGCTTTTTGAATAGCAAGATATTCTGCATGTGCGGTTGGATCTTTTTTTGATTCTCTTAAATTGTGTGCTCTTGCAATAATTTCATCATTCTTAACAATCACAGCGCCAATAGGTACTTCACCTATATCGCCAGCTTTTTTAGCTTCTTCAATCGCCATTTTCATATAAAATTGGTGATTTGTCATGTGTCTCACACACCTCACATATGGTACAATATTTAATGTCTATTTTAACATTGGAGCGGAAAATATGAAAAAACATTTTATCGCAATTGAAGGCCCGATTGGAGTCGGAAAGTCTTCTTTAGCACATAAACTCAGTCAAACTTATAAATATTACGAAGAAAAAGAAATTATTACAGAAAATCCTTTTTTATCAGATTTCTATGATGACATTTCAAAATGGAGTTTCCAAACAGAAATGTTCTTCTTATGTAATCGGTATAAGCAATTTCAAGATCTTGCTTTAATTGATAATGGAATTGTTAGTGATTATCACATATATAAAAATAAGATATTTGCAAATAATACCTTAACCACATCAGAATATAATAAATTCTCAAGAATCTACGATATTTTAACCGAAGATTTAGAAATGCCAAATATTATCATCTTCTTAGATGCTGATTTAGCAATGCTAAAAACACGTATTGCACATCGTAATCGTAGCTTCGAACATCAAATTGCAGATGATTATTTATTAAATCTAAAGCGTGACTATAATGCATATTATGAATCTCTTAAATCAGAGGGCGCACGTGTTATACGAATCGATACTACTCAACTTGACTTTGTTAAGTATGATAAAGATTATAATTATATTTTAGAATTAGTGAAACCACTTATTGGAGGACATGAGCATGAATAAATATGGTATTCCACAAGATGCTGTAATTACTATCGCTGGTACAGTAGGCGTTGGTAAATCAACCTTAACAAAGGCTTTAGCAGAACGCTTTAACTTTAAAACTTCATTTGAAAACGTCGATAATAATCCATACCTCGATAAATTTTATAATGACTTTGAACGTTGGAGTTTCCATTTACAAATTTATTTCTTAGCAGAACGCTTTAAAGAACAAAAACGTATGTTTGAATACGGAGGCGGTTTTATTCAAGATCGTTCTATTTATGAAGATGTTGATATTTTTGCCAAAATGCATGAAGAACAAGGAACAATGAGTCCTGAAGACTTCCAAACTTATTCTGAGCTGTTCAACGCTATGGTAATGACACCTTACTTCCCTAAACCAGACGTCTTAATTTATTTAGAATGTGACTATGAAGATGTGATTCAACGAATTAAACAACGTGGTCGTCAAATGGAAATTGAGACAGATGTAGCATATTGGCAAAAGTTATTCCAACGCTATGAAGATTGGATTTCCGAATTTAACGCGTGCCCTGTGGTTCGTGTAAACATTAATGAATATGACTTACACGAAGATCCCGAATCATTAAACCCAGTTATCGATAAAATACGCCATGTCATTGACACATACCGTAAAGTTGATCAACGCTAGACTCTAACTTTGCATAAAAAGTCACTCCCACTAAACTTTTTAGTCGGAGTGACTTTTTTATTCGGGTATCATAATTTATTCAATATGACGTCGATAAATGATTTTTTCAATTTCATCTTCTGTCACATATTTACTATAGTAATATTCATCTGTTTGTACTAAACCAAAGGTGCTAGCCTTATCTTGGTCTTCGGTACCAATATATAATTGTCCTTCAGTATCTTGATAGAGGTCAAACACAGCACCACCGTACCTCGCTTCTTGGTACAGTGCATACAGTTCATCTATATCATCGCGCGCAACATGTTTAAAATACAACGTGTGTGCCGTATAATTTGTTGTATTTGCTTCAAAACCATGCGCTAAAGCTCGCTCGTCTTCAGTGACCAATACAACTTCATTACTAATAATTTCCACTACTTTATAAGTTTCACCTTGATAATCGGCGTATTTACCATCAATCATCTAATCACCTCGACACTTATATTAAATAAAAAAAATCATAATATACGTTACGTATATTATGACATAATTTAGTGGTTAAGCCTATTGATTTATTATTTTCACAACATCATTTGCAGTTTCTACTATGTAATCTGCATTTGTAAATTCTTGTTCTAAACCGACGCCTGTTAACACTGCGATTTTCAAGCCTAATTTCGCATTAACACCTGTTTGCATATCATTTGCAGTATCACCTACAATAGCTACATCTTTAGGCGCTACATCATAATGATCAAATAACGGATTAAGTACTTCTGGATTTGGTTTTTCAACTGCGTTTGCTTCTGTTGAAATAACCACATCAAAGAAATGATCGAATTTCGTAATTTCTAGAAACTGCTCCACACCTTTTTTAGAATCACTTGTTACAATTCCCATCTTATAACCTTGGCGTTTCAATGTTTCGAGTGTATCCTCAATACCTTCTACTAAGACATTTTCTGGAACACGATTATCTACAAGTGTTTGGCTTCTACTTTGTGCCCATTCAGTAACATCTTGACCTGCAATATCACAGAATGCTTGAACCATTTCATCTAAGGCACCTGAAGCCATAATCGTACCTGGTTGAATTTCTTCATCTACTACACCTAAATGTGCATACGCTGCCTCTCTATCACCAATTTCATCTTGGTAAACTTCCATAAAATCATCTACAAGTTGTAAACCAATCTTCATCCAACTACGGTCGAAATATATGATTGTGCCATCTTTATCAAATAAAATCCATTTCATCGCTAGAACAGCTCCTATAGTTTCACACTATCTTTGTTTTTAAAACCTATTTTATTTTAATATAAAACTAACTCTGTATACAAATAATGAAACTGCATTCGTTATATCATTTTCGTTTGTTCTTATAGTCGTTCACTACCAACCATATTAAGGTTACTCCAATAACTATAGCAAAAGTCACAAACTGAAAGATGACTAAATGTATCGATTCACCTTTGATATTATAGATATCCATTACTCCCTTTAAAGAAATAAATAAAATAATTTCAAAGTTCAAAATAGCAACAAAAGTTATATGCGTTTTAATCGCCTTTTTTTGTCGGTTGTTTTCCTGTTAATTTAATATCTATATTTACTAATTTCGGATAATATTTATATAGTGAATATATTAAAACCCATATCATTAAACCTATAAATGGTATCAAAAACAATGAATGTTTATCCCCCCATCCGTCTGGATGATTATATAAGTCATAGTGAATTGGTACCGTTTTAGGCAAAGTATTATAATTTATCCACGTATATAGCATTAACAAAATAATCATAATAACACTGGCAATGTTCAATATTTTATTCACGTCTATGATCCTTTCAAAAAACAACTTATACTTCACTAATAATTGTGTTAAATACTATTTTTTCAAATATTTAAAGTTATAAAAAGTTGTGTTAGTATTTAAATATGAATGTATTTTCTTTTAAAAATTAGTTTTGTTTTATGGGTTACGCAATTACTTTTATTGTTGTTGCAGGATTAATCGGGTTATATTTTGCTAAAAGAGAAAAACAAATGTCTCCATCTAGTTGGTTTAAAGGCGTTGGCGTCATTATAATTTCTATGATTGTCGTTAGTGGATTTTATCACATCGATGATATACAAAAAGGTGCTAAAGATGGTATGAAAGAGGAAAATCAATCCCAGTCATCTTCAAAATAATAATTATATTGGAATATATTTTATCAAATCATACATAAAGTGAGGCTGAGACATACATTGATATGTCTCAGCCTCAAATATTATATTAGTTATTAAAATTTACTCACATAATTTAGATTACTGTTCAATAATCATTATATTATTGTGTGTTTTAATATCTTGGTACAACGACTCTCCAGCCTTGTGGATCTTCAAGTTTACCACTTTGGATGCCAGTATAATTATCGTATAAGTTTTGAGTAACTTCCCCAGTTTCATTATTATTAATAACGATCTCAGTTTCACCATATTTCAACTGACCTACCGGAGAGATAACTGCTGCTGTCCCTGTACCAAATACTTCTGTTAATTCACCTTTATTGTGTGCTTCAATAAGTTCGTCGATAGATACTCGACGTTCTTCCACTTCGTAGCCTAAATTTTGCGCTAATTCAATCACAGTTTTACGTGTAATACCTGGTAAAATACTACCATTTAGTTCTGGCGTTACAAGTTTACCATTTTCTACGAAGAAGATATTCATACTACCAACTTCTTCTACATATTTTTGTTCAACACCATCTAACCACAATACTTGATCATAACCTTGTGCTGATGCATTCGTTTGTGCTAATAGGCTAGCAGCATAGTTACCTGCAACTTTTGCATGACCTACACCACCACGAACAGCACGCACGTATTCATCTTCTACATAAATTTTTGTTGGACTTAACGACTCCCCACCATAATATGAACCTGATGGTGACAAAATAATTAATAATTTATATGAATAAGAAGGGCGTACGCCTAAAATACCCTCTGTGGCGAAAACATATGGACGTATGTATAACGATTGACCTTCACCTTCTGGTACCCAATCACGTTCTATATCTACTAATTGCTTTAACCCTTCTAACACTGCCTCTTCATCAACTTTCGGCATATCTAATCGCGCCAATGAATTATTAATACGTTTAAAGTTCTCAGAGGGACGGAATAAATCTACCTCACCGTCATGCTTGTAAGCTTTCAAACCTTCAAATACTGCTTGACCGTAATGTAAGGCTTGTGCTGCCGGAGAGAGTTCAATTGGTCCATAAGGCACAATCTTTAAATCATGCCATCCTTGATCAATATCGTAGTCGAAACTTAACATATAATCTGTGAAATATTTCCCAAAACCTAAATCGCTTGGATCCGGTTTTTCTTTAAGTGTTTCTCGTTGTACAAATTCAATTTTTTCTGACATGATTTTTCCTCCTAATGGTATTTCTGTGAGTATTACATTAAATTATATCAATCCAACGAGTGCTGTTCAATAATTTTCAAAAAATTTAAAATAAAGAAATAATAAGGGAGAGAAACAGAAATCAATTTTCATACGCTGTTTCCGTTGTATTTAACCTCTAGTTATAGCAACGGAAAATTAAAAAATTCAAATAATAAATATACATGAATTAAAGTTTATGGATAATTAGCATTAATTTTCATCATTGATAATAGTACTTTAAAAAATGGTGTTTTAGAATGGATTCATTTCCTCTTATCTTAATATATTTATTAATAAAAATAGCGTAAACATGTTATCAAATTCAAAATTTTGACAACATATCCACGCCACATTAGACTTTCTATACACTTAACTGACGAAAATACATAGTATTTAGTTTTAATTTATAACAGCAAATGCTCCATTTTTAATCATCATCACTGCTGTTTGAATTTTTAAATCCTATTGAATAATAGCTGATCTTGTTTTATCTTACTTCAGCTGTTTCTTTACCTTCGATAGCATCTAACATCACTTTAGTCATTTTGTTTAAATCGTATTGTGGATCAAAGCCCCATTCTGCTCTTGCACAACTTACATCAATACTATCTGGCCAACTATTAGCAATTGATTGTCTCACTGGGTCTACATCATAGTCTAATTTAAAGTCTGGATAATATTCTTGAATTGCTGCTTTAACCATTTCTGGTTCAATACTCATCGCACTTAAATTATAAGCATTACGGTTTATTAATTTAACTCCGTCTGCTTCCATAAGTTGGATAATAGCGTCGATCGCGTCTTCCATATACATCATATCCATAAATGTGCCTTTTTCAATAAAGCTTGAATAATGTCCTTCTCTTACAGCTTTAAAATAAATATCGACTGCATAGTCAGTTGTACCGCCACCAGGCTCTTTAATATGTGAAATTAAACCTGGGAATCTTACACTACGTGTATCAACACCAAACTTTTCAAAGTAATACTGACATAACAATTCACCTGCAACTTTATTCACGCCATACATTGAAGTTGGACGCTGAATCGTTACTTGTGGTGTATTAACTTTAGGTGTTGATGGACCGAACGCACCAATAGAACTTGGTGTGAAGAATAATAAATCATGTTCACGTGCAACCTCTAAAGCATTCATTAATCCGCCCATATTTAAATCCCATGCAAACAAAGGATTTTTTTCAGCAGTAGCTGATAATAAAGCAGCCATATGCATAATCGTGTCTGGCTTAAATGATTCAACAAGTTCATTCATACGTGCTTTATCAGTCACATCCAATATTGCAAATGGACCATTTGCAATTGCAGAATCAGCTTCTGGCTCTTTAATATCAGTAGCTAAAACATTATCATTGCCATATAAAGTTCTACACTTTACTACTAACTCAGTTCCTATTTGTCCTAATGCACCAGTAATAATAATTTTTTTCATATTTATATCTCCCTTGTATATTACAGAAATTGTAATGTATTTTCCCAGTGTACAATACCCGTATTTTCAACAATATTATACTATAAAAACGCTTTTTTGTATACTTTGAGTGAACATTTGCTTTGAATTTTAGCAGTGTAAATCGCTAATGTCTACTATTCAGCCATTACATTCTTCACTATTTCTAGTTGTTATATCTCTATTTAATATAAAATTCGTCTAGTAAATGATGAGAATTTCCAACATTTGACACACATGTCATATGTTGGTATAAGTTATTTATTAAGTATTTATGGAGATGGTAATATGTTGCATACAAATGCTACATTGTTAATACAAAGTTCTCGATTAAAATAGTCGATGCTTTGTAGAATTTTTTCTTTTCACAGGGCATCTATATTATGCATGCAGTTATTAAAATGTGAGAGGAATATCAAATTATGGAAAAACAACTATACCCTTATCAATTTAATTATATAAAAGAACGTATCGCACATTTAATCAATGTGTATAATTCAGTTAATGACCTTAATACTATCGCTTCCATCCAAGAGACTACACGTGAACAAATTCTCAATACGTTTCAAAGAGTAGATTCTTCTATTCAATTAGAAATTGAAAAGTTGATGAATTACCAATTATCAAAAATGCAAGCTGAAAAAATATTAAGTACACTTCAAGGTTATGTGTTGCCTTTCGAGCATCCTTCTAAAAAACAAGTAGATAAAGTTTTTAGAAAAGTAAAGAAATTGAAAACACCACTTATCAGTAATGAAGTGCTATTAGAAAGTACATTTATTGGTTGGAACGATGTTGCTTCCAATAGAAAATATATAATCTATTATAATGATTTTGGAAAATTAGATGGTTTTTATGGGGATATTTCAAACCAAACAGTTAAAGGCTTTTGTTCAATTTGTAATAAGGAGTCTCGTGTCACCTTATTCATGAGGAAAACACGCACCACTAGTGATGGACAATACACTAAAAAAGGTGATTATATCTGCTTCGATAGTACGGTTTGTAATCAACAAATCTCTGATTTATACTACTTTTATCATTTTCTCAGTAAAATACAATAATTAAAAAGCAGAACCTATAAGGACTTCAATGTCACCTTATAGGTTCTGCTTTATTTTTGCGATTATTCATTTTCTTAAATATTCTATAAACGTCTTTATTGTTTGTTCATTAGTTCTATCTGATTGTGTAAGTGCCGTAAAATAAATATAATAATCGAACGGCGCCCCAATAGGTAACATTTCTATCAAACCATTCAATATAAACGGATCATCTTCCAACATCAAACTTGATACAATACTTATTCCTAAACCCTCTGACACAGTTTTAATTAACACACTTGGATTATTGGTACGGAACACAATTTTCAATGGACCATTGTCATCTTCAAATTGTTTGAAATTGTGATGGTAGAAATTGCGATCGTACAAAACAAAAGGATATTCACTAATCGCCTTCATATCTACCGTCTTCTGCAATGATAATTTTGATTTTTTAGGCACAATCAACCTAAAATCTGTAGCAATATTCAATGAATGCGTTACAATGTGCTGCCCAAACTGTTCATTTTCAGCTTTACCAATCAATCCTATATCAACTACCTGAGCTTCAACCATTTTTAAAATTTCATCTCTATCACTTTCGATTACTTCCACTTCAATATGTGGATAATCTCTCTTAAACGCAGATAATGCTTTAGGAATAATTTTATTGAATAGTGTAGGAATCGTTGCAATTTTTAATGAACCCTCGATATTAGAATGCAACGCGTCTACCTCAGATAATAATTCACTACGCGCTTCAATAATATTAATCATTAACGGAATCAGTTTCTTCCCAACTTCAGTTGGCAAAGTCCCTTTACGTGATCGATTAAATATTTTATATCCTACTTCTGATTCTAGATTTGCGATTGACTGACTCATCGCAGATTGACTGATATGCATAATATCTGCTGCTTTAACGATTGATTCCGTTTCATATATTTTTTGAATATAAGTTAATTGTTCAAAGTTCATTATCTCACCCCCTTTTACATAAGCAACACTTATATAAATATCATAAATTCTAATTTTACATTAGCGTATGTTAATCATTATAATATATAGTGCATGAAAAATTAATTAAAGGACGGTCTTCGTATGTATGATAAACTCTGGTCAAAAGATTTTATCTCCGTTACAATTGTAAATTTTTTAATGTATTTGATTCATTATACATTAATCGTTACAGTCACTATATTTACTATTGATAAATATCACGCTTCAGAAAGTATGGGAGGATTAGCGGCAGGCATATTTATTATCGGCATGCTATTCGGACGTTTGGCTTCTGGACGTGTGATTGACAATTTGCAACCCAAAAAAGTTCTGCTCTTTGGTATTATCTTTTCTATCATAACTGTTGGCTTGTATTTCGCAATTCATAGCTTGTTAATTTTAATGGTTGTACGACTATTACATGGAATTGCCTTTGGGCTATCTTCAACTGCAACCGGTACGATTTCATCAAGAATTATTCCAGAAAAGCGCAAAGGTGAAGGCATTGGTTATTATGCACTTAGTGTAACAACTGCATCCGCGATTGGACCATTTTGCGGCATAATATTAAATCAACAATTTGGTTTCCAATCTATCTTTATAGTTAGTCTTATCGTTATTATTGCCGCTTTAATTATGGCATTATTGATCAAAGGATTACCAAAAGTATCTGTACAAACATCTAATACTGAGAAAATCACAGGCGTAGCTGCATATATTCAAAAAGAAGCCCTACCAATTTCATTTGTTATTATTTTCGTAGGTATTGCTTATTCAAGTGTATTATCATTCTTAACAGTTTACACAGAACAAATCAATCTTGCTACAGCATCAAGTTTCTTTTTTATTGTTTATGCAGTGAGTACCTTTGTAACTCGGCCATTTACAGGTAAGATTTACGATAACTATGGTGAAAATAAGGTCATGTACCCTGTGTTAATCAGCTTTATCATCGGTCTAATATTATTAAGTTTAACCCACACAAGTATTTCATTACTCATTGCTGCAGTGTTTATTGGAATCGGCTATGGTACGATAATACCTACTGCCCAAGCCATTGCTATTCAACAATCACCTACAGATAAAATCGGCTTAGCTACATCTACGTTTTATATGTTTGCAGATTTCGGCGCAGGCATTGGGCCATTTGTGCTAGGAGTTGTCATTCCATTGATGGGATATCGAAATCTATACTTAACTATGTCAATTTTAGTAATTGTTTCGATAGTACTTTATTACTTTATGCATGGTAAACAACGTGCTCGTCAGCCGTATTAATATGTTCTAAATTATATAAAAAAAGGAAGTAATAATTTCATTACCTCCCTTCCAGAAGATAGACAAACTTTAGGTGATAGCTCCCCTAAGGTTTGTCTATTTAATATTTGTATAGTTATTTTTTTAAATAGCAGTGTTCTTTCAGACCAAAGTTAGTTCTTTTATCAATTGATTTATTTAACATAATAAACGCCGCTACCGTTTAATTTATATATTATGGTCTTTTCAGTGTAATATTAGCAGTGATTTGGGCCGAGTCCTACGGGAAGAGCACTAGCAGAAAACTACAGGCTGAGTCAGTGACCGCGGAAAGCATGCACAAAAAACAGCTAACAAAGTTGGAGAATTTGTCGACAGTTAGGCAGTGAGGTAATAATTTCATCACCTCACTCTCTTCATACATAACGGCATGTTATAATCACTTTTTATTCTATTGCTTATACAAGCTATCTTAATAACATACACATTTGATTATTCATATTTCTTTAAAATATTATTTAACTTCGTTATATAATTTCGTTTGAGTTGCTCCGGATAAACAATCTCCACATGTTCCCCTAGTGAAATTAAATAGTCAGTCATATAACCCAATTCTTCATTATTGTATCCACCTACAATGTAAGGGGTGTTTTTAATATATTCCAATTTCATATTCGGGTAGTTTTTCTTCAAAAATAATTCTACTCCAAAAGTCGTTAATTTGCATTTGAACGGTATGTCATTAAATGTTTCTTCGTGATGTTGCTTAATCTCCTCTAATTTTTGTCTAGAAAACGTGTCTCCATCTTCATTAGTCTCTAAATACACGATATAATCACAACGATATGTACCCCAAACATGTTTATTTAGGTCATAAGCACTACAGAACCATATCCCATTTCTATAAAACAAATCATAAATTTGAAGTTCTGTTTCTTCGTATTTGTATTGCGTATAAGTAATATAGACACTATTCTCATTCATAATCGATGTTAATATTTGATCTAAATAAACTGAGTTATTAATTGGTGCTACATTGTAATAATGAATATATTTTAATACTTTGGCAATATCATTTTGCTTTTGATCAGGTAGACTAGCAAATAATTTTTCTTTTATTTGCTTATAAGATTTTTCAAAGGGTGTCGTAGATAATATATCTAAAGCTTTAAGCGCAAAAAATATCGCCAAAATTTCATTATTATTAAAATAAATAGGTGTTAATAAATTTTGAGAAATTAATTTATAACCGCCATATCGGCCATTTTCTACATAAAGTGCCAAACCCATTGTTTCAAGTTCTTGAATATCTCTAAGTGCAGTTCTTTTAGAAATATTAAAAGCCTGCATAATATCTTTTAAATGAAAAGTAGATTTATTACTTAAGAAAATGAGTTCTTGATTAAGTCTTTCAGATTTTTTCATAATACCTCCTTCAATGGTGCCGTATTTAGACACCTTTAAACTTTATACTTATCTTATCAAATAACTAAGGAGTATGTACTATGAAAACTTTAATAATTAACGCTCATCCTAATTTCGAAAATAAAGATAATTTTTCTTACAAACTACAAAATATGTTTTCAACAAAATATAAAGAGACTTTTCCAAATGAAATACCAGAAATATTAAATCTATACGAAATTAATTTACCTCGTATAGAATCAACACAGTTGTTAAATATTTGGAACAAGCAACGTGAAAATGAATCACTGACAATAGAAGAACAACAAACATCTGATATGACATCATCTTTACTTTCACAATTTAAGTCACATCATAGAATAGTGATTATTTCGCCGCTTCACAATTTTAATATAACGTCTCGTTTGAAAGATTATATAGACAACATTATGACTGCACGCCAAACATTTAAATATACTTCTGATGGTTCAGTCGGCTTGATGACTGATAACTATAAAGCTCTATATTTACAAGCTAGTGGCTCAATTTATACAAACGATGATCGCTATAAACCTTTAGAATTTTCTTATCAATATCTACAAGCCATGTTTACAGATATTATGGCATTTGATGATTTTTATATTGCTCGCGCTCAAGGAACAGCAATATTACCTGAATCGACTGTTTTAAAAAATGCTGAAATCGACTTAGATCAAAATTTTACAGCTTTTTATGATTTATAATAAAAAATACAAATAGACTAAGTTTTTCTATGAAGAAATAATGGACTCCTTTTTAAAGTTTTTACTTTAAAAAGGAGTCCATTAAAATATTTCATTTTATTTTATTCATTTAATTTATTACCTTTATTTGGTAATGGCGTTTTTTTCAACATTGTAGCCATGTGCATTGTATTATAGGCAAGCCATTTGATATGTCTTTTAGTGAATTCATTTTCATGATTTATATCCATATAAGAAGGACCGGGACCAGCTTCTCCTACCCAATACGCATCGACGTTTGGAGGAATCGTAAAACCGATATGTGATAAACCATAAATAATAGAAGCAGAAGCATGTTTGGCACCATCCTCATTGCCAGTTACAATAACGCCCCCCACTTTATTATAAAAAATAGATTGTCCTTTATTATTCTCTAATTTACTAGAACCATAAAGTCTTTCTATAACTAAAGTTGCTACACTACTTTTTTCGCCAAGCCACAAAGGAGTACCAATAATTACAATATCAGCGTCTATTACTTTTTCTAATATTTGGGGCCATTCATCATCTCCCCCCATATCATCATCTATACCATAAGATATACTATAGTCATTTACTCTAAGCATCTCTACGTCTACGCCTTCTGATTCAAAAATACTTGCTGCCTCACTGGACAAAGCTTCAGTATGCGATAATTCAGTTCCATTTTTTAATGTAGTATTTAAAATGATTACTTTCATAAAAGGCACCCTCTTTATATAGTCATTATATTTATACTTACCACTATATAACATGCATAAACTAGTTACTAAAACCATAAATTAATTTATTATTTTTTGTTTTTAGAATTAAAAATTTGGTGTAATATTCAATAACATTATTTTAAAAAGTAATTATGAAACTACGTTATAATAATAAAACTAGAGACATAACTATCTCTGATTAAAAATAAACGTCAATTTGTATATCTCAATAGAATTTGACGTTTATTTGTTTTCATAAAATTTTATAGCTCGTTTTGCTATTATATTCTGCATTAACATCCTTTCTCACTTCTCTATGAAATTTCCATCACTATAAACTAACAAATTAAGCCATTACAAAAATTCCCACAATTTTTTAATTACACATAGTATATAAAAACAGTCGCTTTTATCCACTTACTTTTAATGATTTAATAATGAGTGTATAACCTATAAAAACCCGTATGAGTTACCTAATTGTAACTCATACGGGTTTTTACTTTATACTTAATTTTGCTCTAGCCTTTTAATTTCTTTACAAGTGAAGATTTTAATCCCACTAGTCCGATTTTATCAACTTTCGCGTCGATGTCATGACCATCGTCAGGCTCAACTATTTTTATACTTTTTACTTTTGTACCTTGTTTGATTACAAATGATGTGCCTTTTACTTTTAAATCTTTAATAACTGTAACAGCATCCCCGTCAACTAGTTCCTGCCCATTCACATCTCTTGTAATTTGAGCTTCTTTATTCTCATTATTTTCAGCTTCAGACCATTCGTGACCACACATAGGGCAAACAAATAAATTTCCATCTTCGTATGTATAACTTGAATCACATTCTGGACAATTAGGTAAAGTATATTCCATGCTTAGACCTCCATTAAATTATTAACTTGCTTTTAATCTATCATATTATAAAATATATGTTCTATTTTCTCTACTTTTTTATTAAAATCGTCATTTATTTTTCTTAACTAACTAAATTACCAAAAAGTCGATATACTATAGTTTTCTAATAAAAATAACACTATTATCTTCTTATCTTTTTCAATTAATTTAAATAAAAATGTTTATTTGCATTGATAAGTGGAAAAATACTTGTGTCACAAATCTTAAAGGAGGTTTTTATAATGAGTAAATTTGACGAATTTAAAGACAAAGCAAAAGATAAGGTTGACGAAGTAAAAAATGATAAAGATAAGCAAAAAGAAGTGAAAGATCAAGCTTCAGATAAAGCAAAAGACTTAAAAGATAAATTTTAATTTTATAAACTAAAAAATGAGCTGGGACATTAACTGTTATGTCCCAGCTCATTTTGGTATTAACCAACTATTACCACAATAAAAACTAATCTACTAAAAATCATTCCTCACTTTATTAAATTAGTTACACATATACAACTGTTTAGTCTCTATTTTTTAAATTTTATTAAATTAAAAAAATTAGCCTAAATCAAGTTTTGTTTCTACTTCATCTTTTACATTATCAAAATCACATTCACTTTGGTCTAATGTTTTACCTGTTTCTGCCACACTTTTTATATTTTGCATTTGGAACTGCCAACCCGAAAAGTCTAAAATGATATGCGAAAAATCAAACGGTAAAAACTCATCTAATATAAGTACTGTTTCATGTCCACTATCATACAGATCAAATCTTACTGCACCGGTATCCCATGTATAACCAATCGCTACATTCTCTTCGAAAGCAGTAATTTCCATTTCCATATCGTCTTGTTCATCCATATAAAATGTCATCTTGCCACCAACTTTGCGTTCTTTAAATGATAATTGAGGAAACCATTTCTGAACACCCTCAGTCGTACTTAATAAATTAAAAACAGTTGCACTATCTTTCTCAATAGTTATTTTCAATGTTTGATAAGCACCTTGGTCATCCTTTGCATATACAGCTTCCATTTCAATGTAACCTCCTCTCACAAATCAAAATTTAAATGTATTATTAAATATTGTCACAATGCATACAATAATTTCCTTAAATCTAGCATAGAACAAAAATAATTTTTATTAAAATAGTATCTTTGTACTAACTTCAGTCCTAGAAGTGATGATTTAGCATAAGATTATTGATAAATGGCTCATAAGAACCAGGATTGTTTCACTCTAGCCATCCACTATTTAAATGACTACATAACCTAATAACCTACTTATACCCCTGACTCTTCACTTCCAATTTACGCGCTTTTCTTGTATATCTCAAATAAATTAATGCAAGCAGGATAAACCATATTGGTGATAATACGATACCCATCCTCGTATCAGGAACAAGGAATAAAATGATTAATACAAAAACAAAGAATAATTGCACCATTCTTGCCATATTTACGCCGCCAGGTAATTTAAATGCACTTCTTTTATGATTTTCTGGATGTGATTTAACATATTTAGCATAAGAATGCATGATAAACATCCACACAATAACTAACAGTATAGTTGATATTGCTGTTACATAGAAGAATACTTGAGTTGCATTAGGTATTATGTAATTAAGCAATACTGTTATAGATAATAATGCACAAGTCACTAAAATTGCGATATACGGTACGCCTCTTTTATTCGTTTTCATCAGTAAATGATGTGTTTGCTTTTTCTCTGATAAGCCAAATAGTATTCTGCTGTTGGCAAAGATACCACTATTACACGCAGAAGATGCAGCTGTTAATACTACAAAATTGATAAGTCCTGCCGCAAATGGCACACCAATTAATGCAAACAAGCTAACAAAAGGACTGTTATTTGGATCAATATCTTGCCACGGAATAATAGACATCATTACCGCTAATGCTCCTACATAAAATAATAAAATTCTTATGGGTACACTATTAATTGCTTTCGGTATAGTTCTTTCTGGATTTTTAGTTTCTCCTGCTGTAATACCTAAAATTTCAATACCAGTAAATGAAAACACTACCATTTGGAAAGACATGAAAAAGCCTGATGCCCCATGTGGAAAGAATGAACCATTGTTAAAAACATTAGCTACACTCGTTTGTCCAAAAGGCGTATGTATCGCAAATACTATCATTACAATACCTACAACAATCAAAGCGATTATTGTAACTACTTTTATAATTGCGAACCAAAATTCTAATTCACCAAACATTTTTGTACTTGTTAAATTAAACGCCATTAATATCAAAATACATGATAAAGACGTAATCCAGTTAGGTAAATCTGGTATCCAAAATTCTACATATTTTGCAACTGCTGTAATTTCAGCCATACCAGATGTAATCCAAGTTAACCAATATGTCCAACCAGTTACAAACCCCGCAAACGGACCTATTTGATCATGTGCGATGTCTGCAAATGTTTTGTACTCTGTGTTATGTAATAACATTTCTCCCATTGCACGCATAAACATAAATAATACGAAACCTACAATAATATATGTGAGTAAAATGGATGGCCCCGTTAAACTTATGGATTGTCCTGCCCCTAAGAATAACCCTGTTCCAATTGCTCCACCAATCGCAATAAGTTGAATATGTCTATTGCTTAACTCTCTGTTTAAAGTATTCGTCATAAAACTAGCCCCACCTCAGTTGTTTTTAAGCACACTTAATATATGCTCAGTTTATTTCCCCTTTGTGTTACTATAAATAAACTAACTTAAATATTACATGCATATATCTCATAATGCTTGGTTGTATAATATTCTTTTTTTCTGAAAATTACAACTATTGGTATAAAATTATTTAAATATCATTGAGTTTTTACAATTTTTTATTTTTCAACACATTAATTGATTAAAATTTAAACGTTTAAATTGACTGAGAATTAAATTTTATTTTTAGACAAAGCTTTTTAATAGCCATTATTTCACTTTTTATTAAAAAGCATTCAAATAATTCAAATAAATGTTTGTAATAGGTGTACTACTTCTATACACTGAATTAAACACTTCAGTAAAAATTGATTTCTGAGTGGATAGAAAGTTTGGTGTAAATGGAAAAAGATAAAAAGAAATTGTTACGTAAGATGGTCAAACCGTTTGAGAAAACGAGCTATACAAAGAGTACAATCCAAATAATCAATACAATAATCCCCCTCCTTGCGCTGTTAGTAGCAAGCGGGTTTTTATATCAAGTACATTGGTCATTAGCAATTATTAGTAGTATTTTTGCTTCAATATTTTTAATTAGAACGTTCATTATTTTTCATGACGCATGTCATGGTTCATATCTAAAAAAGCAGAAGCATAATGATTTATTAGGTAATGTGACAGGTTTTTTAACCTTCTTTCCCTATAGAAAATGGCGTAGAGAACATTTAATGCACCATGCAGGTAGTGGGAATTTGGAGAAGCGTGGCATTGGAGATATTTGGGTCATGACAGTTGAAGAATATCAAATTTCATCTCGTTTTAAACGTTTAACTTATAGATGTTATCGCAATCCATTTGTAATGTTTGTTTTAGGACCGTTTTTCTTAGTATTTGTATCTAATCGCTTTAACGCAAAAGGTGCTAAAACAAAAGAACGCACGAACACATGGCTCAATAATATTTTATTATTAATCATTTACGGCGCCCTTATTTATCTATTAGGGGTTAGTCAATTTTTTGCTATTTTCGCGCCTATGGTCTTTATTTCTGGAATGATAGGTATTTGGCTTTTTTATATTCAACATACCTTTGAAGATTCCTATTTTGAAGAATCGTCCGAATGGGATTATGTTAAAGCAGCTATTGATGGCAGTTCATACTATAAATTACCAAAATTTATTCAATGGATAACTGGTAATATTGGATATCATCATGTCCATCATTTAAATCCTAGAATTCCAAATTATGCTTTAGAAGCTACGCATGACAATGTCACACCATTACATCATGCAACCTCAATTACGATTAGAGAAAGTTTCGCTTCGTTAAAATTCAAATTATATGATGAAAGTCATAAACGTTTTATCACATTTAAAGAATTTGCATTAAGACAAAAACAGCCTTCCTAAATACAATATTACTTATACCGAAGTAAATATAAATACTTTAACACACTACTTAATTCTCAAATTTCATGAGGGTTAAGTAGTTTTTTTATGCCCAAAACATTTTGCACATTATTTTCTCATAATTCATAAAATGACCAACTTTTAAACGCTTAGCAAAGCTAATCATATTTTTATTATTTAATAAATATTTCAAAATAATTAATTATTACATTGCGTAAACATACGAAATAAATTATAATACTTATCTATATCACAATATAATAAGAATTTTAAAAAGAGGAGAACATTATGTTTATAAAGAAAAATGAAAAGTTTGGTATTCGCAAATATAAATTTGGGGCTGCATCAGTACTTTTAGGTACTTGTCTAGCCATTGGTTTAAGTGCTTCTGGGGAGGCAAAAGCATCAGAGACTACGAATGAAGAAACAAAAATCGATTCAAAACATATAAATTCAAATAATCAAAATAGTACAGCACAAAGTGAAAACAATACATCAAATGAGGTTCCTGTTAACAATGAAATAACTGCGCCTAATGATACAGCGTTAAATAAAAATGATGTTGAAAAAACGGAATCCGTTAACACCACTAAAAAAATAGAAGCAGATAAAACTTTAAAAATTGAAGAGAACAGCAAACTTGAAGCATCATTTCAAGAAGATATGAACAATAAAAGCGAAAATGCTAAATTAGATACAGCTAGCGACAATAAAGACGCTAATTCTGGTGAACAAACACCATCTAACTCTGTACCAACTTCTAGCGAAGCCCATTCGCAAAATGAAACTACGCAATCTGCCACTACATCCGAACAAAACACACCACAGAAAAATAAAGTAAGTGAACCTAATAAAGATGAAGCACAAATATCATCAATTGAAAACATTACTTCACCAAAACGCACAATCTCTACATATAGTGCAACGAATCCAAACCCTGAAGTAACTAGTAATGAAAATGTAGTTGGTAAAGATGTAAGTGATAAAATTACTGTGGTTAATAGCAATATTGAATCGAATGATACAATCAGACCACATAATGGTGAAAGATCAACTTTAAAATACGAATTAACATTTGGGGAAGGTGTTAAAGAAGGTGATTATTTTGATATTTCACTTTCTAATAATGTAAATACTCGTGGCGTATCTGCGATAAGTAAAGTTCCAGAAATCAAAAATGGAGAAACAGTTATTGCAAATGGAAGTATTTTAGAAGACGGAAAAATTAGATATAGATTCACAGATTACGTAAATAATAGAGAGAACATAAAAACAAACCTGTCTTTAAATTTATTTATTGATCCTAAAACTGTTCCTCATGATAGTAATCAATCAATTATCGCGACAGTAAATGGGCAAAAAACTCAAAAAGATGTATATATAAAATATCTAAATGGCATAAATAATGTTGGTTTAAGTGTTAATGGTAGTATTGTTTCATTAAATAAACAAAATAATACTTTTACACATCTTGCTTACATTAATCCAAATAATTTTAAAATTCCTGCCGCTACTGTCTATGGTCAAATCATCAACGGAAATAAACAAGACGGCAACCTGCCATCTGTAAAAGTCTTTAAAGTAATGAAACCTAATGAATTAAATCAAAGTGTATATGCTGACACGTCAGATACTTCAATGTTTCAAGATGTTACTAACGACATTAATTTAAATGTTACTAATGGTAATTATCAAATAGACTTTGACAATTTAGATAGTGTCTATGTAGTCAAATTTGATAGCACTTATGATGGTGATGCACAATCATTAACTTTTAGAACAACACTTTCAGGATTCTCGCCATATCATGAGGATTATTACACACAAGCAAGTTGGAATAATGGCGTATTATTCTATCAAAACAATGCTGATGGAGAAGGGTCTGACCCGAAACCTAAACCTGAACCAACGCCAGACCCTGAACCGACACCTGAGCCTGAGCCAACGCCAGACCCTGAACCAACGCCAGACCCTGAACCGACACCTGAGCCTGAGCCAACGCCAGACCCTGAACCGACACCTGAGCCTGAGCCAACGCCAGACCCTGAACCAACACCTGAGCCTGAACCGACACCTGAGCCTGAACCAACGCCAGACCCTGAACCGACACCTGAGCCTGAGCCAACTCCAGACCCTGAACCGACACCTGAGCCTGAGCCAACTCCAGACCCTGAACCAACACCTGAGCCTGAACCGACACCTGAGCCTGAACCGACACCTGAGCCTGAGCCAACTCCGGACCCTGAACCAACGCCTGAGCCTGAACCAACTCCGGATCCTGAGCCGACACCTGAGCCTGAGCCAACTCCAGATCCTGAACCAACTCCGGATCCTGAACCGACACCTGAGCCTGAACCAACGCCGGACCCTGAACCAACGCCGGATCCTGAACCAACGCCAGACCCTGAACCAACACCTGATCCTGAACCGACACCTGAGCCTGAGCCAACTCCGGATCCTGAACCGACACCTGATCCTGAGCCAACACCTGAGCCTGAGCCAACTCCGGAGCCTGAACCGACACCTGAGCCTGAGCCAACGCCGGATCCTGAACCAACGCCAGACCCTGAACCAACACCTGAGCCTGAGCCGACACCTAACCCTGAGCCAGCAACTAAAGATAATGAAATTAAAGTTTTACCTAATAATCACAATAATGTGGTTAAACTAGAATCACAAAAAGATACAAAGTTAAATATACAAACTATCAATACTGGTACAGTGGTAAAATCTAGCCAAAACGTTACAGATACAAAAGCAGAAAATTATATGCCAAAAACAAAAACTTCACAGCCGACAACTGAAAAGAAACAATTACCTAATACTGGTGAAAAAGAAGCCAATACAACTATTTGGGGTAGTTTATTACTATTATTAGGTTCTACACTACTCTTCTTTAGAAAAAAGAGGCAAGAAGAAAAGTAAAACTTCTCGTAAACAAAATATAAAACGGCTTATTCACTGTAATTAGTTGCGCTTTAAAACATAGATATATTGATTGATATTCACAATTTTTCATGAGAAATAGTGAAACCTAATAATCGAATCAATTTAAAACGTTTTGTTAGTACCTTACTTACTACTTCTTATTAAAATACGCTTCAAGAAATAACCTAAAAAGTTATTTTCTTGAAGCGTATTTTTCATAACCTAAAACAAAACTTCGGTTGATATATTCATACATATTATAATTAAACCGATAAATTTATTTTATCGTGAATTCTTTCAATATCTTCTGGTGTCGTTTGGCAACAACCACCAATTATTTTAACATCATGCCTTAACCAATCTGGGATTTGTTCAATAATCAAATGGCTATCACTTTTACTCTCCCATTGTTTTGTTTCCGCATTATATTTTGCGCCACCATTAGGATAGAGCGCAATTGTCTGTGGTAAAACAGTAAGCCCCTTATCCATAGCTTGATTAACCCCTGCTACAGAAGAACAATTAATACCAAAAACTGGAATTTCTTTTTTATATTTTTGGATAAACTCACATAAGTCTTCAAATTTTGTACCATCAGATAAATCTCCTAAATCATTTACCGTTACAGATAACCAAAATGTTTGGTCCGTATAGTGTGGAACAATATACTCAACAATAGCTTTAATCTCTTCAAAGTTAGGCACCGTTTCAAAAACAAAGTCATGAACCCCTCTTGTAATTAATGCATCTATACGTGAACGATGAAATTTAAAATAATCCTCGCTGCTTAATTCATAATCACCTGTGTACTCAGAACCATCACTTAAATATGCGCCATAAGGTCCTAAACTACCAACGATTACTTGCTTAAATGTACTCGAATCCATGATTTGATCAACCGCTGTAGTAAATAGTTGTTCTATTTCAGCATCTTTTAGTCCAATATCTGAAAATGTTTGATAACTTGCTTGATATGTACTCGTAAGTAATATATCTGCCCCTGCA
Source organism: Staphylococcus sp. AS1337 (assembly GCF_051408735.1). Lineage (NCBI taxonomy): Bacteria > Bacillati > Bacillota > Bacilli > Caryophanales > Staphylococcaceae > Staphylococcus > Staphylococcus sp. AS1337. The sequence continues at coordinate 291,114 of NZ_JBOIHZ010000004.1, forward strand.
TCTGTAAATGATTGGTGTGCTTCTTTAATTTTCACAGGATTATTTTTTAATACTTTACTCGACCATAATGATGAATTTAAATTACAACCTGCTTGTTCCAATGTTGTTGCTAATCCACCATCTAACACTAGTGGTGATTGAACTTCTAACTTTTCTAATAACCTCATTTATTTGCCTCATTTCTTGTGGTACTTAATAAAATAGTATAATAATGCGATTGCTGCAAAAGGCACACCGAAATAAAGCGCTGGTGCTTGATTAGAGTCAAAAACCATACCAACACACGATACTAAACACAAAATAAATCCAATAATAGGTACTGATTGATGTATTTTCAAACTATGATCAACTCTTTTGGCATTAAAGTAAGAAACACATATACTCATCCAAACAATTACTACGGCTAAACCAGCAATAGATACAAGTACTACATATAGTGAATCCGCTGCATAAATACTTGATAATAAAGCTAACAAACCACCTATCATACTAAATAACGTTGCATTTACAGGCATTCGATATTTATTTAAACGTCCAAACCATCTAGGAAACACACCTTCATTTGATAAACTCCATATCATTCTGCTTGCAGCATATAACCCTGAATTAGCAGCAGATAATAACGCAGTAATAATCACTAAATTCATAATGTCCCCAGCATATGGAATCCCCATTTTTTGAAAAATCACCACGAAAGGACTTTCTAGAGATTTGCCTTGATAACTAGGAATTAATATCGAGATAATAACCATCGTTCCTATAAAGAAGATAACTAGTCTCCATAAAGTGGCGCGTATCGCCTTAGGAATAACTTGCTTAGGGTTTTCAGTTTCACCAGCCGCAATTCCTATTAACTCCGTTCCACTAAAAGCATAATTCACAGCCAACATTGTTAAAAATACTGCTCCTATACCATTAGGAAAAGTAGGATTAGTGTATCTCTGTGTAATTGTGTTTATTCCATCATATCCATTGTAATGGATTATACCTAAGATGACGCAAATACCTAAAATAATAAATACAATAATCGTGACCACTTTTACCATCGAAAAATAAAATTCAACTTCTGCATAGAACCTTGTCGATATGATATTAAAAATCAATACCAATATAATCGCACTGGCAGCAAATATGTATTCGGGTATTTCAGGGAACCATTTTTGCATCAAAATACCTACTGCAGTAAATTCAGATCCTAATGCTACCGTCCACGTTAACCAATAAAACCATGCAACAATGTACCCCACAGAAGGATGAATATATTTGCTAGCATATGTATGAAATCCTCCTGTTACTGGATGTTTAATGGCTAATTGTCCCAAACAAAGTATAACTAAGTATACGAGGATTGAACCTACTAAATAAGACAATACAGTACCTAGTGGACCTGCTTGCTGTAATGTATATCCAGAACTTAAAAATAAACCTGTACCAATGACACCGCCAAAACTCAATAACATAAGATGACGTTGTTTCATAGCACGTTTGAATGTCGTTTGTTCCATTTTATGTGCTCCTTATCTTTAAGTACTAAATATATAATTTTTTATATTATTAATCATTCTATTGATTTCTGAAAATTTAGTCAATATAAAGTTACAAAATATACTACTCAAAATTCAAACACAGTTGTATACACATCAGTAAATTATTTAAATAAGTAAGCGCTATCTTTTTAACTGAATTTTCAAACTTTTATAAAAATTCAGTTTTTAGTATTGCTTTTCATTCTTCACGGCCTTACCATGAAATATAAGTAACAGATAAAGGAGCTATGTAATGACAGAATATAATGATTTAGTAACTTCAACCCAGGAAATTACGAAAGAAGCTTTACATAAATTAGGTTTTGATGACGGCATGTATGAACTCATCAAAGAACCTTTAAGATTTTTAGAAGTACGTATCCCAGTCCGTATGGATGACGGTACTGTTAAAACATTTACCGGTTATCGTGCACAACATAATCATGCCGTTGGTCCTACTAAAGGTGGTATACGTTTCCATCCAGATGTAAATAAAGAAGAAGTTAAAGCGTTATCCATGTGGATGACGATGAAATGTGGCATCACCAACCTACCATTTGGTGGCGGTAAAGGTGGCATTATCTGTGATCCTAGACAAATGAGCAACCAAGAATTAGAACGTTTATCTCGTGGTTATGTTAAAGCAATTTCACAATTTGTTGGTCCTGAGAGTGATATCCCAGCACCAGATGTTTATACAAATCCACAAATTATGTCTTGGATGATGGATGAATATAGTAAGATTAACCGTTCCAATGCCTTTGCATTTATTACGGGTAAACCCCTTTCTTTAGGCGGTTCACAAGGCCGTAACCGTGCCACTGCGTTAGGTGCAGTCATCACAATTGAAGAAGCAACAAAGCGGAGAAATATTGATATTAAAGGATCTCGTGTTGCGATTCAAGGCTTTGGTAATGCTGGAAGCTTTATCGCAAAGATCTTACATGATATGGGTGCCAAAATTGTAGCTATATCTGAAAGTTTCAGAGCGTTACATGACCCGAATGGTTTAGATGTTGATCATCTAGTTGAACTCAAAGAGCAACATGGCAGAGTCACACACCTATTTGATGAGAATATACCTAAAGAACAATTATTTGAGGTTGATTGTGATATCTTAGTACCTGCTGCACTATCTAATCAAATCACTGAGAATAATGCGCATCAAATTAAAGCAAAAATTATCGCTGAAGCAGCTAATGGACCGACTACCCCAGAAGCGACACGTATTTTAACTGATCGTGACGTCTTAATTATTCCTGATGTCTTAGCTAGTGCTGGTGGCGTAACCGTCTCTTACTTTGAATGGGTACAAAATAATCAAGGTTACTATTGGCCAGAAGCTGAAGTTAATACGAAGCTACGTGAAAAAATGGTTGAAGCTTTTAATACAATATATGACTTAGCAGAAGATAGAAAAATGGATATGCGTTTAGCCGCTTATGTATTAGGAATCAAACGTACTGCTGAAGCATCACGTTTCCGCGGTTGGGCTTAATGCTTAATATGTATCATGCGAATTCATAAAAAAATATATAGAACTTGTTTATAATATCCACTGGCGTTAAATGACGCTAGTGGATGTTTTGTTTCTTTATCACTAGCCTACTAATAAATAAGAACTACTCACTCCCCCTGCATAGTAACTTTTCCTTTTAATATTAATTTAATAACAACATAAATTATTTAGTTAATATTTCCCTCTTATTGAAATTCGAATTTTCAAATTTATTTGAAATACAAAATAATAATCTATATACTTATTTACAATAAAGGGGAGGATATACATTATGAAAAATAATATTTACGGTAATGTTCCATGTTTTTTAAATAGTAAGAACCTAACTCAAACAAATACTTTAGAAACAGATGTCATCGTTTATGGCGCACCATTTGAAGGTGAAAGTACTTGGGGAAATTATACTGGGGTTGAATTAGGCCCAAAACAAATACGCGTTTGTTCCGCGCGTTACAGTCAATATTTACCCGAGTTAAATCATATTGATATCAGCGAACACTTAACTATTGGAGATGTGGGCGATGTTCCATTTGTAGCACACGACAATAAACAAAGCTATGATAATATTGCTAATTTCACTAAACCACTTTGGGAAAGTGGAAAGTTCTTAGTAGGCTTTGGCGGTGAACACGGTGTTACATATCCTATCCTTAAATCTTTAACAGAAACTGGTAAAAAAGTTGGCATCATACATTTAGACGCCCACTATGATAATATGCCGGACTATGAGGGTGAATCTTATGCACGTAATACGCCTTTCATGCATCTTTATAATACCGATGGCATACGAAATGAAAGTATTATTCACACAGGTATTCACGGTCCTCGAAACCAACCTGCTACAGGTCGTTATGCTCAACAAGCAGGGGCTGTTACTTTAACAATAAATGATATTCGTGAAGCTCAGGATTTAAAAAAGTATGCACACGACATTTATGAACAAGCAAGTCAATATGTTGATGTTGTGTATTTAACAATTTGCAGTGATGTATTGGACTTTGCATTTAATCCAGGAGGACCGGTAGATGGTAACGGCATCACCTCTTATGAATTATTAACAATGATTCATGAATTTGGTAAATTAGGTCTTTGTGGTATGGATTATGTAGAAGTATATCCAATGATGGATGCCAACCAAAACTCAGCTCACTTTGTCTCTACAGCAGTACTATATGTACTTGCTGGCCACGTCGCTTATTTAAATCAATCAAAATAATTTGAGGAGTGGTTTAATTGCTAAAAAGTGCTAAGAAAGTTTTACGTTCACTTGGTCCAGGAATGATTATTACAGCCTCTTTCATTGGTCCAGGCACTGTGACGACCATGACTCAAGGTGGCGCAGGATTTGGCTATAGTTTACTTTGGGCGGTAGCATTTTCCATCATCGCTACAATTGTACTGCAAGAGATGATTATTCGGTTATCACTTGTCACCCGTGAGGGCTTGGGCGAGGCCATCCAAGACTTATTTAAAAATAAACTTGGCAAGCTGATTATAGTTTGGTTCACTTTAATTGCTGTAACTATTGGTTGTGCAGCATATATAAGTGGTGACTTGATTGGCACCTCACTTGGTGCTTCCTATTTACTAAATTTGCCTGAACATTGGGTAGCACCCGTAATTGGTGTCATTATATTACTCATCGGCTTATTTGGTAATTATCGTTTTTTAGAAAAAATAATGATCCTACTCATGGTTATCATGGGTATTATATTTATTACTACTATGATTGTTATTAAACCAGATGTTATAAGTATCTTAAAAGGTGTCTTTGTACCTACAATACCAAATGGTTCAATCCTCACGGTCATTGCACTTATTGGTACAACAGTTGTGCCCTACAATTTCTTCATCCATTCTACTGCAGTCCATGAACGGTTTGGTCATATAAAAGAATTAAAATTTGCACGTTGGGATACAGTCATCTCCATCTCAGTTGGCGGTATTATATCCGCAGCGATATTAATCTCTGCAGCCACTTTAATCCAAGGTAAAGAGGTCACAAGTGTGATACAACTTGCAGGCCCACTGGAACCCGTGTTAGGTGATGCGGCTCCAATCGCAATCAGTGTTGGTTTGTTTGCTGCAGGTCTATCATCAGCTATTGCTTCACCCACAGGTGCTGCCGCTACTATTAGCAGCCTACTCGGATGGCAAGGCGGTATGAAAAGTAAAAAGTATAAGACAGTATTTACTATTATCATAATTATAGGTATTATCACTTCGGCCTTAGGCTTTGAACCGCTTCAAGTATTACTCATTGCCCAAGCCTTAAATGGTATCATTTTACCTATTGTGGCCATTTTAATTTTTATTATTATTAATAAGAAGAACTTAATGGGTCACTTTACTAATACGCTTTGGCTTAATATTATCGGGGGAATAGTGGTTTTAGTCGTAAGCTTTTTAGGTATTTATAGTTTAATAGATGCTATTAGTACCTTTATGTCCTAATCTTTTATAATCAAGTATCATAGTCTTACAGTCTCTGTACAACTTTTAAATATAACTTTTCAAACTACTAATCAACTGTATTCACGGGAGATTAGTAGTTTTTTGTTTTTATAGAGTAAATTATAACTTCTCTATTTTCCAACGTGCATAAATAATATAGTAAAATATCGCTTCAACTTCTAATCAACCTATATGTATAACCTTTATTAATATAAACAATGTTGTTTCTCTATCGCTGAGAATTACTCTTTAACCTTATTAGGAACACGATGAAAAAGTAACTCGTATTACATAACATAACTAACTAAAATACATACCAAGCCCCTCATTACCTTCATTATGTAATAAGGGACTTATATTCATATGATAATACTATATAATGATTTCACGTCTGTTATTAAGCAAGTATTTGCTTTAGTTGCTCAAACATTTCATTATATCCTTCTTCTGTTTGCTTTTTAGTATCTTCCTTTGATTGTTCGTATGATTGCTTGTTAATTGTGTCGTTTAAAGGTACTTTTAAACCTTGATTAAATTTAACTTGTGTTTCATTTTCTAAATCTATAAACTCAACGGTTATGATATCTTCTAAATCACTAAATTGGGGCATTTTAAATGAGTACATCAATTTATATGGTTTTACAATATCCATATATGTACCTGTCGCTTTATATGTTTTACCTTCTCTTTCATCAACTATCTCCCACTCACCATTAATTTCAAACTGGTTCTGTGCGACTTTATTTGTTTCTTTAGAGGTATACAACCATTTCTTGAAAATCTTTGGTTCTGTCCATGCCTCAAACACTTTTTCAACCGAAGCGTTCACTTTAAATTCTATATTTAAATTTACGATTTCCCACTCCACAACAGTCATCCCCTTAGTAATATTAATTACTATATCATTTCCTCTTTTTACACCTATAAACCACAAATACCTAGTGTTCCCAATTGTAGCATTAACTATTTCAAATTGTATTATAACTGTAAAGTTACATTAATGCACTAACATTACGCATAATACGTGCTTTTTTGTAACCATGTAAATCATGCAATTCTTTGTAAGCGCTGAATAATTTTTTATAAATACGTACTTGTTGAGCATCTGGTTCTACTTGATAAAGTACCGGTTCTTTCATCGCCTTTATAGCTGAATTGAAATCAGGATGGGCGCCTCCACAAATAGAACCTAATATTGCTGCACCAATAGCTGGTGCATATTCACTATCAATTACAGTAATCTTCTTATTTAATATATTGGCATAGATTTCCATCAATAAACCATTCTTTTTAGGAATACCTCCACAAGCAAATACATGATCAACTTCCATTTGCCATCCTTGATATTGTTGCATAATCATTTTTGCACCAAATGCAGTTGCCTCCAAATATGCACGATAGATTTCCTCATGTCTTGTCTGTAAACTCATTCCAAAGAGACTACCTTTTAAATTACTATCACTTAATACACTACGATTACCGTTATGCCAATCTAAAGCAATAAGACCACTTTCACCTGGATAAAGTTGAGCAGCTTTTTCATTAAGTAAATCAAATATAGAAATTCCACGTGATTCTGCTGTTTTAACATAATCATAAGGGGCTTGCTTCGCGACATATTCAAACAAATCACCTACTGCCGTTTGCCCCGCTTCATAAGCATATAAATCCGGAATGATGGCTCCTTTAACTGATCCAGAAATCCCGGGAACTTTATGTTGTTCTTTATTAAGCATTAAATGACATGTGCTGGTCCCCATAACCATTGTCATTTCTTTATCTTTCTCTGAACCAATACCTAATAAACTTGCGTGTGCATCAATGATAAACGGACTGACATGTGTCTCTGGTGACAAACCTAGTTTTTCTGCCATCTCTTTGCATAAAGTACCTACACTATCCCCTATACTGACTACTGGTGCATCAACTTTTGTACGTACAATATTTGATAAATTTGAGTCTACTTTATCAAATAAATCATAATGAAAACCTGTCTCTGCTTCCCAAAATGATTTGAAGCCCAAGCCACAATTAGACCTTACATTCTGACCAGTCAGACGATTTACAATCCAGTCGCCCGCTTCCATAATATTTGCTGTAACGTCCATAACTTCAGGTGCTTTATTGTTAACTTCCATGATTTTAGGAATCATCCATTCACTACTAACGTTAAATCCATAGTACCCTAACCATCTATTTTTAGCTTCTAATGCCGTCTTAAATAATAAATCTGCTTCATCTTGTGCGCCATGGTGTTTCCACAGCTTTACATAAGCATGTGGATTATCTTGAAAACCTGCTCTATTGTGTATGGGTTCCATTTGTTCATCTACAAATATAACTGTTGAAGATGTAAAATCAATGCCTATGCCTACGATTTCAGACACTGAAATATTGGTTCTTTCTATAATGGCAGGAATACCTGTCTCAATGATTTCCATATAATCATTGGCATTTTGGAGCGCAAAACTTTGGGGTAGTTTCTCTCCACCCAACTCACCTTCTATTGTGCCATGTGTATAGTTTTTTATATATTGTTCTTCAATTTTCCCATTTTCGGTATTAATCAAAAATACTCTACCTGAACCAGTACCAAAATCAATGCCTATGCTGTATGTCATTGTATAAGCCCCCCATTTACCTCTCTTTAAGAAAACGCTTTCTTAAATCATAATTAAATTCAAACTAAAAATCAACATAAAAAATCATAAAAAAACAAATAACTGCAAAACAGAACAAAATAAGTTTGACAAATTTACTTGTAAGCGTTTACTATTGTCGATATAAACATATATGAACAAATAATATCAAGGAGATGTGCAAATATGAAGATTCAATCGAATGCTTTCCGATTAACTGAACCTGGTCAATTCGAACAAGCTACACTTATTCATGACTACGATGATAGAGATATTATTATTAGACCAACTAAAGCAAGTGTCTGTCATGCAGATTTACGCTATTACACAGGTAATCGTCGTCCTGAAGCACTCGCAAAAAAATTACCTATGGCATTGTTTCATGAAGGAATTGGTATCGTTGAAGATTCCAAGCATCCAGATTTCATCCAAGGTGACAAGGTTGTCATTGTTCCAAATATTCCTTCTTACCTACGTAAACAAACTTTTGCATCTTCTCCTTATCAAGATAATTATGATGAACATGCTTTATTTATGGGAAGCGGCTTTGATGGTATATGCCAAGATCAACTGGTGGTACCTGGCGATAATGTAGTTAAAGTACCTGATACTTTAGATGAAGACGTTGCTTTGTTAGCAGAATTATGTTCTGTTTCGTTATTCCCTATCAATCAACTTGAACATATCACTACAGATAACTCTCCTCAAGTTGCCATATTCGGTGATGGCCCCGTTGGTTACTTAGCAGCTACAGCATTACATTATATTCACGGTATAAAACAAGAACAATTGTTAGTGTTTGGAGCCATCGAAGAAAAGTTAGCTGCTTTCGAAAGTTTTGCAACGACTCATTTAGTCTTTGACTATGATTTCAAACAACATCGTGGCGTACATACTGTGTTTGAATGTGCTGGCGGCAAATTCTCTGAATCTGCTATTAACCAAGCCATCGACTTAATTGATAGACAAGGTCATATTGTATTAATGGGTGTCACTGAGGAGCGGGTCGGTATCAATACGCGTGATGTACTTGAAAAAGGCCTAACATTTTCAGGGAGCTCTCGTAGTACAAAACGCGAATTCGAACAGCTTATCAATGCTTTCAGCAACAAACAATATCAGAAAGCGTTAAGACAGTTAATTCCTGACACTTACTATCATATTTATAACACAAATGATTTAAAAGTAGCGTTAGATGATACAACAGCAAACAAAGGATGGAAGAAAACTTATTTACAATATCATTGGAAAAATGACTAAAAAGGTGGTTTATAAATGAATAATTCAAGTTCTATTCTAGGTATGCCTCGACAAATTATTTGGGGCTATATTGGTATCATCGTCTTTATGATGGGTGACGGCTTAGAGATTGGTTGGCTAAGCCCTTGGCTACATGGACATGGTTTCTCTGTTCAAGAAACAAGTTTACTCTTCTCTGCATATGGTGTAACAGTTGCTATAGCAAGTTGGCTCAGTGGTGTATTTGCGGAAGCACTTGGGGGTAAACGTACCATGTTATTAGGCTTATTCTTCTATATTATCGGTACTATTTTCTTTGTTGGCTTTGCAATTCCGTCTCAAAACTTATCACTAATGTTACCAGCATATGCATTAAGAGGTTTGGGTTATCCCTTATTTGCTTATTCATTCTTAGTATGGATATCGTATCGTTCAGAACAAAAGACACTCGGCGCAGCTGTTGGATGGTTTTGGTTTGTCTTCACAGGTGGCTTAAACGTTCTTGGCGCCCTCTATTCTATTTGGGCAATCGAATATTTAGGGCATATAAATACATTATGGAGCTCATTAATATGGGTTGTTCTAGGTGGTTTCTTTACTATAATATTAAATAAAGACACACTACCTTCAAGCCAAGGTAGTGCTTTAGAAAAACTTAAAGAAGTATTTAAAGGGGTAACTATTGTTGCCGAAGAACCAAAAGTGTTATTGGGTGGTATTGTTCGTGTCATTAATACGACGGCACAATTCGCGTTTCCAGTTTTCTTACCTATTTATTTATCATCTTTTGGTATCCCGACCTCTAAATGGCTAGCGGTATGGTCCACCATTTTTGTTGGTAATATCTTGTTTAACCTTATCTTCGGTGTTGTTGGGGACAAGATTGGTTGGCGTAATACTGTAATGTATTTCGGTGGCATTGGAAGCGGTATTTCGGTACTATTGATGGGTTATGTCCCTATTTGGACAGATGGCAATTTAGCTTTATTAACAATTGTTGGTTTCTGTTGGGGTGCGTTTATTGCAGCATATGTACCACTATCTGCATTAGTACCTTCCCTTGTTAAAAAAGATAAGGGCGCAGCTTTATCCGTGCTTAACTTAGGTGCTGGCTTACCTGTATTTGTCGGTCCAATGATTGTTTATCTATTCATCGGTAGTATAGACGCAATCGGCGTGATTTGGGTCCTTGCCATTTTATACTTTATCAGTACATTCCTGACTTATTTTATTAAAATGCCAAAACATATGCAAAATGGTGAATATCCCACATAATTAGTAATAGCCAAACAATAATTTTAGGAGGTGGTCGTCGGTGTTACCAGCAGAAAGAGAACAACATATTATTACATTTTTGAAAGCTAATAAGAAAGCCACGATACACACGTTAGCTAATGAATTCAATGTACATGAAGCAACGATTCGTCGTGACTTAAATAAATTAGAACAGTACAACCACATCAAGCGGACGCATGGTGGTGTCGTATTAAATGACACGGAGGTTTGGGATGAATTAAACTTTGATGACCGTGAAACAAGTTATTATTATGAGAAAGTAGCTATAGGTCAAAAAGCTGCTGAATTTATTGAGGCGAACGACACTTTGTTCATTGATTCTGGATCGACGACATTACATTTTGCGCGTGCACTTGCACAAAAAAGCAATTTAACAATTATTACTAATGATATTCATATTGCTTCTATTTTAAAATCAACATCTAACCAAGTCATCGTTACTGGTGGTACCTTATATAAAGATAATTACTTGTTGAATGGTATGATGACAAACGAAGCACTTAAACGATTTAACCCTTCTAAATTATTTCTCGCAACACCTGCTATTGATTTAGAAAAAGGCGTTACACACTTTAATGACACACTAGCTTCTACAAAAATACAAATGGTTAAACAAGCCAAAGAAATTTATGTGCTTACTGACAGTTCTAAATTTGACAAAGTGTCTCTTTATCACGTTTGTCCTAATGACGCAATCGATGTATTGGTAACGGACCAAACTAACTCAAAAATTGATTGGCAAAGTTATCACAATCACTTTAATAAAATCATTACGGTAAATGTAAACACACAATCTGAACCCTTTTAAAAAACAGTCCCAATATACAAACACTATTTACTATTTGTGTGAACAAAAAAGCGTGCACCATTAGGTACTGAGCCTATTGATGCACGCTTTTTATTTATCTACTTTAAAATTAAAAAGTCTCAACTTCCGCAAATTGTGATGTGTAAAGTTGTTTATATGGACCTTCTTGCTGCATAAGGGTTTCATGACTTCCCTCTTCCAATATTTGTCCGTCTTTTATAAATATTATACGATCTACATCTTTAATCGTTGATAACCTATGCGCAATAATTAAAGATGTTCGATCTTCCGAAAGTTTCTTAAACGCTTTTTGAATTTTATTTTCTGTTTCAATATCTAGTGCACTTGTTGCTTCATCTAAAATAATAATAGATGGGTCTTTCAAAAACATTCTCGCAATCGATATACGTTGTTTTTGTCCACCAGATAATTTTGTACCTCTTTCTCCTACGAGTGTATCAAGTCCGAATGGCAACTCATTTATAAATGTTTCTAGTTGAGCGTTACGGATGGCATTCCATATCTGTGTTTCATCGGCATCTAAATGTCCATAGACAATATTATCCCTTAATGTGCCAGAGAACAAGAAAACATCTTGCTGAACAACTCCAATTTCTGAACGTAATGAAGCTAATTGGATAGAACGAATACTTTGCCCATCTATTAAAATATCACCTTCATCTACTTCATAAAAGCGTGGTAATAACGAACTAATTGTAGTCTTGCCACTACCGCTTGGACCAACTAATGCGATCTTCTCACCTTGATGAATTGTTAAATTCATATGATTTAAAATGGGTGTCTCCCCATAGCCAAACGACACATCTTTATATTCAATAGTCTTAGGCTTTGTCGGCATCTTAGTAGCATGTGGATTATCTTGTATTTCAGGATCTAATGCTAAGATTTCTCTAAAATTATTAAATCCTGCAATAGCTTTTGGAAATAATTCGATAATCATGTTAATTTGTTCTAAAGGTTTAAATAATACATTCGTAATCATAATAAATGCTACGATACCGCCGTAACTTAAATCTCCATGTAATACGAAATAACTACCTACGATTAACACAATAACCAGTGTTAATTTTTGGGCGATATGACTAATTGTAATATTCCAAGACATGTAATTATATGCCTTTAATTTGGTAGCTCTAAAATTGTCATTTATACTATTGAATTTCTGTTGTTCATGACGTTCATTAGTAAATGCTTGAACTAATCTAATACCACCAACATTATCTGCTATCAATTCATTAAAACGAGACACATTCGCGAATAGCCCTTTAAATGCTCGAGACATTTTTTGACTGAAATATATAGCTAATATAAAAACAATCGGCACAACACAGAATGTAATAAGCGCTAATTTCACATCAATCGTTAACATAATTACAAACGCACCGATTAAAGTCATAATAGATAGAAATATATCTTCTGGGCCATGATGCGCTGCTTCACCAATATCCATTAAATCATTGGTTAGTCGTCCTATTAATTTCCCAGACTTTTGATTATCAAAATACTTAAAGTTTAATTTTTGAATATGACTATATAAATCATTACGCATATCTCGCTCTATATTTGTGCCTAACTTATGCCCCCAGTACGTGACAACAAATTTAAGCACTGATTCAATAGCAAAAATGCCTAGTAATACTAATCCAAAAATCACAATAAGATTCCAATTATTCGTTGGTAACAGACGATCTATGTAAATACTCGTTATGAGTGGAAATATTAACTCTAATAAACCGACAACTATGGCAGAACCAAAATCTATAAAAAATAATCCTTTGTATGGCTTATAATATTTCAAAAATGATTTCACAACATCCCACCTAATCTATAATTTATAAATGTGCATATGTCTTTCATTATGGATTAAGTGATAATTATTATCAATGCTTTTTCATAATTGAGCTACATACTTTTACAATAAAAATAAGAGTGGATCAGAAACCAATTTTGATTACATCGATTTCGTATCACACTCCCTCAACAATAATTAACCATTCATATATTTATTATAATATTTACTTTGTCATTTTTTACAATGATAGTAATATGTGGTTAAGTATATAAACCTTTACAACATAACGACTCCGTTTCTTAACTGAAACCGACTTCAGCTATGCAGTCATTTGGCTATTTTCTCCTTCGACCTGTCGACTAACTGACACTTCGGCCAGTTATCAATCTTTTCTAAACTCCAGAATATGATGAGAATCCACCATCGACTGGTACGACTATACCAGTAACAAATCCACTCATATCGTTATCCATTAACCAATAAAGTGTACCTAAAATTTCTTCAGGTTCGCCAAAACGATTCATTGGTGTTTGGGATAAAATTTTCGAAGCACGTTCGGAATATGAGCCATCTTCATTACGCAGCAATGCTCTATTTTGGTTTGTTTCAAAGAAACCTGGTGCAATTGCGTTAACACGAATTCGCCCTGCAAAGTAAGTGCTTAACCACTGTGTAAAGTTACTCACTGATGCTTTAGCACCACTATATGCTGGAATCTTCGTTAATGGTGTAAAAGCATTCATAGATGATATGTTAATAATCGTTCCTGTTTCAACTTCTACAACATCTTCACCAAATACTTGTGATGGTAAGAATGTACCTGTGTAGTTTAACTTAAACACTTTATCTACACCTTCTTCTGTTAAATCGAAGAAGGTTTTATCACCGTCTTCATCATACATTTCATCATTCGTTGTAGCATTTGGATTATTACCACCTGCGCCATTAATAAGTACTGAAATTTTTCCAAATTTATCGTTAAACGTTTGTTTGGCTTGTTGTAACGACGATTTATCTAATACGTTAGCTACCAGTGCAACGGTTTGTGTTCTTTCTTTATCAATTTCATTTTGTAAATCCACAATTTTCTCTTCGGAACGTCCTAGAATCCCCACATTCGCACCTTTTTCTACAAGTGATTTCACAAATGTTGAACCTATTACTCCTGTTGCTCCTGTAATAACGACATTAATGTCTTTAAATTGTGCAGTCATTATTTACTCACTCCTTCAATTAAACCATTAATATATGTTGCCCCTAATGCTCTATCGAACAATCCATAGCCTGCTTTCCCTGTTTCTCCCCAGATCATACGTCCATGGTCTGGTCTAATTGTACCTTTATATTCTATATCTCTTAATGCTTCTACAACTGCTTTCATATCTACAGATCCATTTTTAGATAAGTGGCCTGTTTCAACGAATGAAAATTCATCTAAGCGTTTTACATTACGCATATGGACAAAATGAATATGCTCACCAAATTCTCGAATCATAGTTGGCAAATCATTCTCAGCTAAGGATCCTAGAGACCCAGTACAGAAACAGATACCGTTATGTTTACTATCATTTATTGCTAGTAATTGTCTGTAACTGTCATTATTCTTGATAATACGAGGAATACCAAAAATTGACCATGGTGGATCGTCCGGATGAATCGCTAAATCAATATCGTGCTCAATTGCAGTAGGTAACACTGCGTCTAAGAAATATTTTAAGTTTGCCCACAATTGTTCATCTGACATTTCACGATATGTTGTAATGAGTTGATTCATCTCTGCTCTCGAATAACTTTCGTCCCATCCTGGTAAATTCAAATCTGTTGTTAAAGGATCGATATCTTTCAACTGATCGTGTTTATAAATCAATGTATTAGATCCATCATCAAGTTCGTAATCTAGCTGTGAACGAGTCCAATCAAATACAGGCATAAAATTATATGTGACTGTTTTAATGCCATTAGCCGCTAAATTTTCCAATGATATTTTATAATTTTCAATTAAAGCGTCACGTTCTGTCGTCCCCATTTTAATTTTTTCACTAACTGGAAGACTTTCTACCACTTCAAATTTTAAGCCTTCCGCTTCAATAGATTGTTTTAACTGAGAAATTCGTTCGGAAGTCCAAACCTCACCAACTGGTATATCGTAAATCGCCGTAACAATTTGCTTCATATCTGGAATTTGTTTAATGTTTTTTAAAGTTACGGGGTCATCTTCCCCGTACCAACGAAATGATAATTCCATAATTATTCCTCCTTAACTCCTTCAATTTTGAATAAATTAACTGCATTGTTATAGCAAATATCTTTCACCATTTGATCAATTGTCGATGGTGATAATGCAATTTCTCCTTTTTCAATCTTTTCTCCCAAGAAATTACATAATATTCTTCTAAAATACTCGTGGCGTGTATAAGAAATCATGCTACGAGAGTCTGTTAACATGCCGACAAATTTAGACAATAAACCAACGTTGGCATAATCTACTAGGTGACGTTCCATGCCTTCTTTAGTATCATTAAACCACCATGCCGCACCTAACTGTACTTTGTGTTCACTATTTGAAAAGTTACCTGCAGTCGCTTGAACCATTAAATGATCATTTCCATTATTAGGGTATATAATAGTGTCTGAAAGTGCCTGATGTTGCTCAAGATGGTCTAGCATAGCATTTAACCTCTTTGCGCTGAGTTGTTCTCCAACACTATCGAAACCACTGTCTGGGCCTACTTTGTCATACATATTTGTATTATTATTTCTTGTAGGACCTAAGTGGAATTGAACTACCCAATTCAATTCGTGATAGACTTTACTAATTTCTGTTAAAATATAGCCTGCTAATTCATATTGTTCAGTTTCTGAAACACTTTGACCACTTACTAATGTTTCAAATATCGCATTAGCTTCTTCAGACGAAGCAGTCATTAATGGTGTTTTTTCAAAACTTTGATCCGAACTTCTAGCTCCTTGTCTATCAAAGTAATGCACACGTGCTTTCAATGCTTCGATATAATTATTTAAGTTATTAATGTCACAATCAGTCGCTTCATCTAATTTAGTTATTTTTTCTTGCACTGTTGCACTACTTAAAAATACATAGCTATCCGGTCTAAATGTAGGACATACCTTGAATGTTACTTTTTTATCTTCATTTAACAATCGATGATATTTCAAATCGTCACATGGGTCATCTGTCGTACATACAACTTTCACATTACTTTGCTTTATTAAATTCTGTGGTGTGTGTGACGTCTTAGCTAATTTACGGTTTAATGATTTATAAAGTTTTTTTATATTTACTTTATCTAAATCAGTATCCTCATTAAAATAACGTTTTAATTCAAGTGCACACCAATGGTACATCGGATTAACGATTGAATACGGCAACATATGCATAAATGCTTGGAACTTATCAAAGTCATCTGCATTACCAGTGATATATGCTTCTTCAATACCGTAAGCCCTCATTAACCGCCATTTATAATGGTCTCCCCCTAACCAAAGCTGCGTAATATTCTCATAATTTTTATTTTCATAAATTTCTTTAGGGTCTAAATGACAATGGAAATCATAAATAGGTAAATCTTTCGCCTTTTCATATAACTTCACTGCTGTTTTATTGTTTAGTAAAAAATCATCAGTAATTAATGACATAATATTTTTCTCCTTTTCTATAATCCTAATAATTTAGGAAGGAATAATGAAAGTTCTGGGATAAATGTAATAAATAGCATCAAGATAATTAATGCGATGAAATATGGTACTAAATATTTAAATACTGCTTCTACACGTACGCCGCCAACACTTGCACCTACAAATAATGCACTACCTACTGGTGGTGTGATGTTACCAATGCATAAGTTAAAAGCGATAATAATCCCAAAATGAATTGGGTCTAAGCCTAAAACTTCTGAAATTGGTAAAAATATCGGCGTAAATATTAATACAGCTGGCGTGATATCCATAAACGTACCGATCACCAGTAAAATGACATTTATTAATAGTAATAAAATGATTGGATTATCAGTCATAGAAATAATGCCATTTGAAATTGCTTCAGGTAACCCCGTATAACTCATAACAAGCGAGAACAATGCAGAAGCAGTGATTAAGAACAATATCATCCCACTTATCTCTGCAGTCTCTTTTATCACATTAGGAATTTGTTTCAATGATAAACTTTTATAAATAAGCGATAATATAGTCGAATAAAGTACGGCTACAGCTGCGCCCTCAGTCGCAGTAAATACACCTGAAACGATACCGCCAATAACAACGACAATTAATAACAAACTTGGCAAAGCATCTAATGTTAAAAATAATTTATCTCTCCAACCAATACTTTCGGACACTTTATATCCTTGTTTTTTTGCCATAATAAAAGCTACTATCATACATGCAATGCCCCACAATATTCCTGGTATATAACCAGCTATAAATAATGCAGCAATCGATGTACCGCCACTCACTAGCGAGTAAACAATGAGTAATGAACTCGGTGGAATCAATAAACCTGATGGTGCCGAAGCAATATTAGCAGCTGCCGAGTATTCTTTTTTATAACCTTGTTTTTCTTCCATAGGTTCCATTATGCGCCCCATTGCTGCTGCGGCAGCTACACTTGATCCCGAGATTGAACCAAACAACATGTTCCCAACAATATTGGTATGTGCTAATGACCCAGGCAAACGACCTACGAGCACTTTTGCAAAGTTAACTAACCTAAATGCAATGCCGCCATTGTTCATTATGATACCTGCCAAAACGAATAGTGGTATGGCGAGCATCGTAAAATCGTCAATACCTGTAATCATACGTTGCGCTGCCGTCACTATGGTCACGTCAAATGGTAAAATTATTAACAACGTGATGAGCGAACTCAAAATAATCGCTAGTGCAATAGGCAAACCGAATAATAGGAAGAAGAAAAAAGTTATAAACAATACTAAACCTGCCATGATTGTCATATATGCTCACCTCCATCTTCCTTATTAGCTTCTTGGACTGTCGCTAATTCTTGTTTATCTAACAGGTTATATATAGCATAAAAAATAATAAACAAACCAGAAACAGGAAGTGCGCTATACATCACAGCCATTGATAAACCAGTTGAAGGTGCTATTTGTAACCATGTCAATTTAACTACCTCATAACCGCCCCAAATCATAAGAACCAGTGCTACAATAATTAAAATAATATCCGAAATTTTTTCCATTATTAATTGTATTTTCTGTGGTAATTTTTCACGGATAAATAATATAGCTATATGCTGTTTGATACCGAACACATAACTTGCACTTAGTAATCCAAACCAAATTAGTAAAAATCTTACTATTTCTTCACTTACCGTACTTGGACTATTAAAGATAAAACGTGTCAACACTTGGTAAATCGACAGGATAACCATTACGAAAAGGGCAATACCAGCTAAAGTTAGCAACAATTTATCAATGATTGTCTTTGCTTTCTTCATAGCGTTGTTCCTCCTTTTCGATTAATTTATAATCCGCTTTAGTGTCTGGATTCTTTTTAAATTCATCTTGTAAAGGTTTTGAAGACGCTTTGAATGATGATTTATCTACGTCATGGAATTTCACACCCATTTTTTCTTTAGCTGTTTTCTTACTATCCTCAACCGCGTTATCCCAAATCGTTTCATGCTTGTCAGTTGAATAAGCCGCTGCATCTTTCAGCCACTGTTGTTGTTCTTTAGAAAAACTGTCGTAGGTTTCTTTATTCATTATTAATATGTCTGGAACTATGGCATGCTCCGTATAGTAATAATTTTTAGCCACCTCACCATGATTATTACTTGTTAATGCTGTTTCGTTATTCTCCCCAGCATCAATAACACCTGATTGCATTGCAGTGTACACCTCTCCAAAATCCATAGGTGTAGGCGTACCGCCAAGTGATTTAATTAAATCGACGCTTGTTTTACTAGGCTGCACACGAGTTTTTAGCCCTTTTAAATCCTTACTTGTTTCAATTTTTTTATCTTTTGTATAGAGATTACGCATGCCTGCATCGTAATAAGTAATACCTAAAAATCCTTTATCCGCAGTTGATTTAAAAAAGGCATCTTGTACAGATTGTTTTTGCATCACATGTCGATAACTATCTTGCGACTCAAATAAATAAGGCATATTAAACAAGGAGTACGTTGGAGAAAAACTTTCTAATGCCCCTGCTGAAACCTTAGTCATCTGTATTGCGTTTGTTTGTGTCATTTCTATAGCTTCACGTTCACTACCTAATTGTCCATTTGGATATATATTAACTTTTATCTGTCCATGGGATTCTTTTTCTAATCTATCTTTAAAGATCTCAAGTGATTTGTGTACTGGATGTTCGGTTGGCTGATTATGCGCTAACATAATTTCTTTTTTCTTACTTTCTGCGCTAACTTTAGAATCTGATAACACAATAACTAACATGCCAGCTAAAAAGAATACGCTTACAAACAGAGCTAAAAATTTTTTCATGTTTTTCGCTCCTTTTAATTTAGACCTTAACGTTTCAGTTCACCAAAGTGCGACGACAGATTATGAACTGCACTTTCTTCTATATTTAATGCATCTTTATTTGTCGTATGTTGTATCACTGAGCATTTTGTAGCAAAATCAGTTATAGCATCTAATTGCCATCCCTTTGCTAGACCATGTAAAAATCCAGCCATAAACGCATCACCAGCTCCAATACGGTTAAGTACGGTATATGAATATGCTTTACCACTTATGAATTTTTCGCCAGCTAATGCAATTCCTTGCAATGTACTTTGTTCAATATCTCGATTACTGGAAGCCATTAAATCTATATCAAATCGCTTTTGTATTGTCTTAGCACAAGTTTCAATATCATCATATTCGTCGTTCGTTTCTAACAAGTGAGTAGCGTCTTTCTTACCAAAGAACAATACATCTACAAGTGGTAATACAGATTGAATTACCGGTAATGCTTCTGCTTTTGTCCATAAATTGCTACGGAAATTAATATCAAACACAATTTTAGTACCTTGTGCTTTTAATTCTGTAAGTACTGATACAATTTGCTCACGAATAGCCTTATTAACAGCTAATGTAATACCTGTGAAGATGAAGAAATCGCCACTTTGTGTAGCTAAGCCGTCGACAACTGTGTTTCCATGTTGCGCAAATGTAGAATACTCACGATCATATATAACTTTACCGCTTCTATAACCAAAACTTTCTTCCATGTAATAAGTCCCTATTCTACCTTGCTGTTGTTTCACGAATTCAGTGCCTACACGTGTTTGATACATTTTTTGTAATGCTATGTGACTCAGTGCATGTTGTGGTAACACCGTTAACATCTCTGTTTTATGACCAAATCCTGCTAATGTGATGAGCGCATTCAATTCTGCGCCGCCGACATTTACGTCAAATGTCTGTGTATCTTTAAGCTGTTCATAATTAGGCGGAGTATAGCGTAGTAACACTTCACCAAATCCAAATACCGTCATAAATTACCCTCGCTTTTTAATTCATCTACATAATCCATTAAACCTACTTTACCTTGTTGTTGATAAATTTTTGTTATTTCACTTCCGATACCGACCGCAAAGCTTCCTGCGTCTAACCATTCTTGATGATTATCTTTACTAATACCTCCTGTAGGAACAATTTCAATTTGAGGTAGAGGTCCTTTAAAATCTTTTATAGATTTTGGAGAAAACTGTGTCGCAGGAAATAGTTTCAATACTTTGCAACCGTATCGTAAAGATTCGACCATTTCTTTAACAGTCATACATCCAGGAATATAAGGTACATCATATAGATTAGCCATTTTCGCCGTCTCTTTATCAAAAGATGGACTTACTATAAATTTGGCACCATTTAAAATGGCATTACGTGCAGAGACGCTATCTAATACTGTGCCAGCACCAATAAGCGCATCTTCTCTCTTTGATAACTCACCAATAATATCGATGGCATTCGGAGTTGTTAATGTTACTTCAATAACATTAAGACCCTTATCTATGATTGTATGCGCAATATCTAAAAATGATTCAGCATCATCAGTACGCATCACCGCAATATGTTGTTCCTGTTGAATTGCTTTCATTGTTTCTACGGAATTCATCTTGTCATCCCCTTTTTAAAAATAGTTTGATCGAAAAATAACAACGTTGTTATTAATATCCAAAAAAATATTGTAATGCTTGTCTCTATGGTATAATTAATTCTATCTTAAATCAATCTATTTCAAGGAGAAGTTTTATGGCTGTGACTTTAAAAGATGTTGCCGAAGCCTGTGGTGTCAGCTATTCCACAGTCAGTAAAGCATTAAAAAATTCCCAATTAGTTAAACCAAAAACAAAACAAATGATTCAACAAAAGGCCGTTGAGATGAATTATATCCCAAATCATTCCGCAAGAGCTCTTGTTTCTAAAAAAAGTGGCACAATTGGATTAATCTGGCCATCTGTAGATCGAGTTGCTGTAACACATCTCATTACTGAAATTAATTTAGCTATTAAATCATTAGGTTATGTCATGTTTGTATCAATCGATGATGTCGCTGCTGCTTCAAAAAAATTTGTTGAATTTGGCTGTGACGGTATTGTTATTTTCGATGAAGGCGACGACTCTAACCTACCTCCAGAAATATATAACAATGTGCCTGTGGTAGCTTATGGTGTAGACCGTACAATTCCTTATCCAATCATTAACGTAAATCATGCTGAAGCAATGGTCATAGCAATAAAAGGATTGCTCGCTAAAGGCATTAATACAATAGACTATATTGGCGACATTAATACAACAGATGCTCGTCAAATTGCTAAAAAAGAAGCCATCATAAATTACTGTAAAACCAACAATGTTACCTACCGAATTATCGATTCTAACGGGTTGAATGCAATGGATGCTGAAGCTGCGGTCAAACAATTTTTAAATAACAACACCCTCTCACCGGGTGTTATTTGCGGAAGTTATGATATTACTGTAGGTACAATTAATGCTATGGATTCACGTCAACAACCTATAATTTATTCTTATGACAATATTCCACAAATAAAAAAATTGGATTATCCAGTTCAAGCTATAGGTGTACCGACTGCTGAAATTGCACAGCAAATTGTCACAACTTTAGATCAAGTCATCAAGGGTGAACCTACAGAATCTACGTATCACCTACATCCTTCTACAAGCAATGAAGACTAATTAATATATTGATATATACTATAAACAAAGCGCCCAAGACTACATGGACAGTGTAGACTTGGGCGAAATTGTTTGAGAGATATTTATCTAGAGGGTTAATGCATTTTTATGACTTCAAACGAAATATCCATTTCGTTCAATGTATTATAGTTTCGTCTGGTAATTGTTTTTAAAATCTAATAAGTGACTTCATAAATACGTATGTCATCTTATCGATTTACAACAGCCAGTATAACAATATGTTTTGTTAAATACAGTTAATATAACGTATAGTTAGGTTCATTCTTTCGTCTACGGTGTGGCATCCTGTGTCGAAATGATGCTTTACCAATGGCGTTGGATGGGGTGTTTTTAACGTTCATGACTGGGAGAAGTTAATTTAACATTGGTTTTATTTATCATTTTGATTATTATGTCTACATTCTTACAAGTAATACATCATTCATCTGTTTAAGGCTTACAAATAACAACCATATTAGGTTATGCCACAACGACTCTGTGCAGCAATAACGTATTACCCAGGCAATACATAATTTCAGACGCTTTTAATTTGATTAATAAGTTATGAACCCCAGTTAATAAAACGCTTTCTATTAAACTGCTGTTGTATCTTAGGTGTACGATAAAATAAATACATTATGAAATACTTATCTATAAATCATTATGAATGATTTATTTGCGAGTACTCATAACCCTCTACCACTCTATTATAGTATGGTAATTAATATGATTAAAATACATAGTTGGAATATTTAACATTCCCTGTTGGAATACTTAGTGTTAGCTAAATGCAATAATTAGCCATTACAAATCAACATTCATTTGTACTCTGTTAAAAATTGAATCCATTCATGTGTGACATAGTTCATATAGCTATCTTTTTTCCAAACCAATCCTAAATTCCATGCAGCATCAGCCCCCGTAATTTCAATGCCAACAACGCCATCATTTAAAATGCGTACAATACTCTCAGGCAAAATACTCACACCAATTCCATCTCGAATCATATTTTCAATAAAAGTAATTTGTGACATTTTCGCTACTGTTTTCGGATGAAAGCCAACTTTCCTACAACTTTCGATAATTTGGTCTTTTAAATAATAATCATCATGAAACATGATAAATTTTTCACTCTTCAAATCCCCTAGATACACAGATGAGTATTTCGCTAACTCAGCATTTTTATCGACCACTAGTAATAACTTTTCGTTATATAAAGGTACTCCATGGTAAATGTCATCATCTACAGGCAACGTAGTAATACCGACGTCAATTTCGTCGCTATTCAAATAAGATTCAACAGCTTTTCCACCACCTTCTATCACTTCATACGTTACATTTGGATATTTATTATGAAATTCATTTAAACTTTCTGTAAATAAACGAACATTCATAATAGCAGAAATACCAACACGAATATGTCCTCGTTCTAAGTTTGTGACGTCCCCCATTTCTAGCGACAAATCATCCAGTACAGCCAAAGCTTCAACGCACTTATCATAAAATATTTGACCAATATCTGTCAGTATAATGTGCTTTTTTCGTCTATCGAACAAAGTAATACTAAATTCATCTTCAATACTTTTGATATTCTTACTAATTGTAGACTGCGCGATATAAAGATGTTCCGATGCCTGTGTCATACCACCATTTTTCACAACTTCCACAAAATACTTCATTTGCTTAATTTCCATTTCAAACTCCTCTATGCCCCTCTGTTTAATTATTATCAGTAATTGATTCGATTCTTCGATGGGACAAATTTATCAATTCAATTTTTTAATTGCTTCTTCCGCTGCTGCTGCGATGATTTTGTCATCAGGTTTCGCGTTTTTTTGATCTTGTTTCGTATAAACTGCTAAAATAATTGGCTTTCTATGTTTGTCAGTATATATGAATGCTAAATCATTGCGTGTTCCATAAGTTAAACCTTGGCCACTCTTATCTCCAACAATATACTGTTTAGACACACCAGCTTTAATCAAACTATCACCAGTTTCATTTTCAATCATAACTTGTTTTAATAACGCTTGATTGTCTTTATCCATTTGGTTGCTAACTAACAATTTATGCAAGGTTGTTGCTGCTGCTCTTGGAGTCGTAGTATCAGCAATTTTAGTTGGATCGTAATCATTTAAATCTGGTTCTAACCTTTGCGGTTTTGAAATATAATCTCCTAGACCTTTAAGTTCATTGTTAAACCCTTCAATGTCACCAATTTCTTGTATAATCTTATTATTTGCAGTGTTATCACTTTGGAGCATAGATGCCTGCACTAAACTTTTCAATGATATTGTTTTACCTATGTATTTTTCGGTAACTGGAGAATACGCAACAATATCTTGTTCATTAATTTTTATCTTTTTATTAAGCTTATCGTTAGGCACATTATTAAGTAAAATCCCGCTCGCAATGGCTTTATAGGTAGAGGCAAATGCAAATCTTTCATCTGGGTTATGTTTGTATACTTTACCATTATCAGTATTCATACCGTAAACACCTATAGTGACATCATTCTCTTGTTCGATATGTTTAAGCTCACTCGCAGATGCGCTATTATAATACGTTAAATGTGCTAATATCAATATAAACATACTCACCAAAGTAGCTAGAAATATTTTTTTCATAAGAACCATCATCCTCCTAATCGTTTAAAATGTTTTTATTAAACTTTTTTATAATTATAACTGTAAAGTTAACTAATTAAAATCAACACAATAAAGAAATGAGACAGAAATCTAATTTAATTTAAAAATCTTCGTCGTCACACACTGTCAAATTGATTAGAGTTGAAAGGTGTAAAAGCTTAATCTGCGTTAAAATTCATGCATAAGTCCCACTAACTCAATAAATTGATTACAAGCGCTTTCGCCCTTGCATAAGAACTACTAACTTAATAAATTAAGAGTAGTTCTTTAGAGAAGTGGGACTTTATAATAATTAAGGCTGAGACAATTAAGTTTGCCTCAGCCTCTCTATTCACTATTTTAAATTATTCTTGCTATTAGATTATTCTATTGACCAATTGTCATTTCCATTAAATTGTCGTTTTGGTCAAAGAAAGCTGTATAGAAGCCATCATTTGTTTCATATTTTACAAACGTACCATCTTTATTACCTAATTTCCCTTCCTCAATAATTTCATTAGAATTGTGTGCATCTTTGAAAGTTTCTTTAGAAACTGAGTCCGGCTTTGTGAAGAATGTTATTTGAACTACTTCATTATCGCTATTAAAGGATACAGAAGTATCATAGATTTTTTTAACGTGGTCAAACTCTTTCTTAGCATCAGTATCTACTTTATAACCGTTAATTGAAACATTGTCATATTTTAAAGCACGTACAAAGTTATAATCTTGAGTGAATGATGGGTCATATGTTGTATAGCCCTCATAGTTATACCATGGTGTTTCAGCTTTTAGTTCTGCATTACTTTCAGCATTTGCACCACTCGCACCACCTTCACCATGTCCCCATTTTTGCTCTTGCTCAGCTGCTTGTGCACTTGGACTATTTGTCGTAATATATGCTGCTGAAGAACCTAGCACAAGTGTTGAAACAACGACAGTTGCTGAAAGTATCTTCCCTATTTTACGCATAATAAATCACTCCTTTAAATTTATGTCCTTTTTTGCCAAACAACAAATTTTCGTAATTAATGAATTTCTATTTGATATAGATAACCTTGTTTATCAAAGTACACATTATAATAACTTTCATTTGTTTCATATCTAACAAAACTACCTACATCACCTGGTGTTTCTCCTTCTGCTAAAATGTCATTACTTTGATGCGCATTTTTGAATTCAGTTTTAGAAATTGTATCAGGCTTTGTATCAAATCTTAATAACACAACTTCATCTTGTTCATTAAAGTTAATCATTGTATCATATAACATTTTTGAATGATCAAATTCTTTATAAGCATCTGGGTCCACTTTATATCCATTAATTGTGACATTATCGTATTTTAGCGCCTGTACAAAGTCGTCATCTACTGGAAATGATGCATCATGAGTTGTGTATCCATCATAATTGTACCATGGGGTTTCAGATTTCAGATCAACACCACCCTCACCATGTCCCCATGTTTGACTTGCTTTTGTTTCTGCTTTTACTTCTTGATTGCTACTCGTTAAATACGCAAGAGATTGCCCTAGAAACAGTACCATCGTTAAGCCTACTATTGTACATAACCTGACTAAATAACGAATATAATCACTCCTTCATTTTGTAGCACCTATCTGCAAAAGTGTAATTATTCACTTTCATCATACACCTAATATTTTTAATTGCAAGATAATATTAAACATTTAATAAATTAATTTTCTAGTTTTACCAGTATAATGAAAACGGTTTATTGTAATTATTTTTAATTTGTTTTAAAATGTTTCTCATGGCTAAAATTAATTTTCTTTCAAAACATTTAATGTCCGATGTATATAACAGAGATATTAATTAATTTTGTCATATTCAAAGGGGGAAACATCCATTGACAACTCAAGATTATCAACTATTGATTATAACTGTAATCAGTATTGTGTTACTGATTTTTTTAATCACTTCTAAATTAAAATTCCATCCACTACTAGCGCTGTTGCTTACAGCCATATTTGTTGGATTCACCTCGGGGTTAGGTATCGATAAAATTGTCGAATCGATAGAAGCAGGTGCCGGTTCTACACTTGGAGAAACTGGAGTAACTATTGCTCTAGGAGCAATGCTCGGCAAGATACTATCTGACTCTGGTGCAAGTGATAAAATTGCTTCATCTATACTCCACAATGCATCTTATAAAAAATTACCTTGGATGATGGCATTGGCTGCGTTTATCATTGGTATTCCAATGTTTTTCGAAGTCGGATTAATAATGCTTTTGCCACTAATTTTTACAATTGCTAAAAAGTTAGAAGACGAAAATAAAATTAAAGGGTCTGCGTATGTTGCAATTGGCGTACCTGTTATTGCAGCATTAGCAACTATGCATGGTATGGTACCACCACATCCAGGTCCTCTTATTTCTGTAAACCAATTTAACGCTAACATAGGTGTAACGATGATTTTTGGTATTATCTGTGCCATTCCAACTATTATCATCGCCGGTCCTTTATACGGAAAATTTATTACACCTAGATTATCTGTAAAGCCAAATCAAGATTTGTTAAACCAATATACTTCAGAAGATGATAATAAAGATGAACAATCAGAGTCCGTACCAACCATTTTAGCTTTTTCAACCATTTTAGTACCTGTCATCATGATGTTATTACATGCAATTGCAGGTGTTTTCTTTGGAGAAAAAACAATACAATATAAAATTTTTGAATTTTTAGGAAGTCCGGTCATTGCAATGTTTATTGGTGTGCTCTATGCCATAACCGTACTTGGTTATTTTAATAAACAAGATACACAAAAAATCCGTGATGCTTTAGGTAGTAGCTTAAAACCTATTGCAGGAATCATACTCATCATTGCTGGTGGTGGCGCATTTGGTCAAGTCCTCGAAGATTCAGGGGTAGGTACTGCTATTGTTCACCTAGCACACAGCTTTTCGTTATCTCCATTACTCATGGGTTGGGTGGTTGCTGCACTATTATCCATTTCAACAGGTTCTGCAACAGTTGGTATTGTTGGTGCAACTAACTTAATCTTTCCACTTGTTCAAGCAGACCCTAGTATAAACAAAGAATTATTAACTATTTCAATTGGATCAGGTTCATTATTCTTCAATTATGTGAACCATGGTGGATTCTGGTTAGTCAAAGAATCTTTTGGTATGTCCATGGGTGAAACATTTAAAACTATTACTATCGTACAGTCGATTGTCGGTATTTGTGGTTTAATCATGGTATTGCTATTAAATGCAATTATAGGTATTTTTTAAGACAAAAAAGGAGCTATTCCTCAAACTTGGAATAACTCCTTTTTTGTCTTTGCTCATTTTTGACAACACTATACTTACAATAGCGTACCTTTATTAGACATTAATTGATTGTAACCATCCAAATAAACTTTTTCTGATTCTGATGCTTTATCATAAGAGTTCATAGCACGATGCCACAGTGGATATATAGGCTCTGGGTTAGTTAAATCAGTAATTGCGGCTGTTTCTTGATTAGTTAATTTTAAATTATATGAGGCAATATTATCTTGTAGTTGTTCTTTCGTTCTAGCAGCTAAAACAAGAGAATCGACATTGGGACGCTCTCTAAGCCACGCAAGTGTAACTTGAGCTACTGAAACACGATGTTGCACAGCAATTTCTTGCAAGGTATCTATGAGGTTATAAAATAACGTTTTATCTTTGATATACGGTTCTGCCCAACCATCACCTTGTCTTGTGCCGGACTCACCAGACTGTTGTCTATTAATCTTACCTGTTAGTAATCCTTCTCCTAAAGGGGACCAAATGCTATTACCTATACCTAATTCTTTGGCAGCAGGTAATAACTCATATTCTGCTTCTCTTGATTCAGGCGTATAATAAATCTGTTGTGCGATTGGAGGTGCCATATTATTTTCTACTGCTAAAGTATGTGTCTTAGCTAATGCCCAACCACTATAATTAGACACGCCCCAGTAACGTATCTTACCTTTTCTAATCAAATCATTCATCACTTGTATCGTCTCTTCTACAGGCGTTTGGCCATCCCATAAATGTGTATAATATAAGTCAATATAATCTGTGTTCAAACGTTTTAAAGAAGCATCAATTGAGCGCTCTATGTTCACTCTCCCTGCTCCACCATCATTTGTATTATCTGTTAATTGAAATCCTGTCTTACTGCTGATAACCATCTGTTCACGTTTATCTCTAATCGCTTTACCTAACGCAATTTCCGCATCACCTTTAGCGTATAAATTAGCAGTATCGAATTGGTTGATACCTTGATTTAATGCATAATCTATCACATAGTCAGTCAACTCTTGAGACATACCACCTGCATTTTCAAAACCATTTGTACCTGCGAACGGAATACTACCAAGAGCATATTTCGATACCGATAAGCCTGAATTACCTAACAATTTATAATCCATAGTTATCCTCCTTATTAATATAGTTTTAACCATTTTCCCTTTAAAAGTAAATTTAAATCAAAATGACTTTTATAAAAATATATAAATCATATCATCATAGCTATTTAACATTTATATTTTTAATGAAATATACGTCAAACTCAAACTTTTGTTGGTACACATCATTACTAATTCTAGTTATAATGAACTTATAGTTAACTTAATTTCGAAAGGATGTTTTTAATGGTAACAATTTTACAAGTAGATTTTCCTTTAGAGGGACCATTTGGTAATGAGATGGCTCAACAATTTGAAGATTTAGCAACATCTATCAATCAGGAACCAGGATTTTTATGGAAGATTTGGACTGAGAATGAGTCAGAACAAGAAGCCGGAGGTATTTACGCATTTGATAATAAAACTCATGCAAAGCAGTATTTAGAGATGCATAGCCAACGTATCAAATCTATGGGTGTACCTTTTGTAAATGCTAAAATATTCGATGTTAATGAAAGTCTCACAAAAATTAATAAAGGTAGTATAAATTAAGCTATTACAATCAAAAACGCCCTCAACACATACTATCAGATGTATATGTTGAGGGCGTTAATTTATACTACGTATAATTATTTCACTGAATTTCTCACAAAATCTATCGTATTCATCCATATGATATGACCAATCAATTCTGAAAAATGTTCTTCTGGTGGTATTTCATCAACTTTAGGCGTAAGTTTTAGTATGGGTAAAATAATCTCATGAAATAACACATGGAGACCTATACCAAACATTCCACCTTTCCAACTTGAAATTGAGTTGTATTTTTCACTTAACAGTGCGTACAATGTAGCATTGACTATAGAAAAAACATAGTGAATACCCATGACTGAAAACGACACTTCATTGCCATTATATACATAAGATGCGTTACGTATTTTATCAGGCACGTTAAATATTTCCATCATCTTAACAGGTGGTGGTTCTTCATCACGTTTAGGCGTTCGTGGTGGTAAAAGACCTTCCCATCCTATTTTTACAGCGCCTCCTAAGAACCCGCCGATGGCCCCTGTAAGTACAACACGTTTAATTGAAAATCTAACCATATCCTCACCTCTTCAAATATCTTATAATATTACAATTACCCTAAATGTAGTGAATTATTTAAACAAGGCAGGACAAGGGAATTGGAGCAAGTTTATTTCCCAGGAAATTTTAATTTATTGTAACTCTTTCATACCTTCTATAAACTTTTCATAAGTAATTTCATTTTCGGAGAACTGAGCAACAAGCATATACATTTGCTCATTTTTTGTATGTACTTGTTTATATAATAGTGTGTCAGCTTGTGTTTCTGCTGGTAATGGATTAATAACGTGTTCACATTTTGAAAATGCTTGATAGTAACGCATACCAAATAGCCGTTGGGAAACTGCATTGATATGAATAGCGTCTGAATTAGAAGTTAATCCTTCTGCCGTAACATAATAGCAATTGTCTTTTTCTTCAGCCGTTTGCTGTAAAACCTTATTAATTTCTTTATATTCTATGGCACTTTGACCAAATGCTGACTTCCCTAAGAAATCTGGAAGTAAACCTACCACAAACGGTACTTCAGGCACATTTAACGTTGTTCTAAAATGATCAATAAGTTCATTTAATTTTGAAGCATATGTTTGATATTGTTGATTTAAACTATCACTCTCACCTTGATGCCATAATATGCCTATAATTTCACTCGTTTCTTGTGCAAATTGCGCTTCAACAATAGCATGCCTAGCAAGTACACTTTCTGAATCCCAATCATCTATAGAGGCCCCACCATCTGCACAAGGTATCAAGCCTATCGTTTCATTAGGATGGTCATCTAACCACAACTTAGCAAATGAGGCAGCTGGTCCAACACCAGCTACAGAACGATCACTATGAATCGGCTCGTCCATCATTTGCCACCTACCATTTTTAAGAACCATAATACGCTCATCTAAAATAGGCGAAACATCTTCCAAGTAACCTCGCCCTGCCATATTTGACTGCCCTATTAGCAATATTGATTTCATATTAAAACTTCCTAACTTAATTACGTATTTGTTATAAGCATCATACTATATTCACGTAGTTAAGAAAATGAATTGCTTTAAAAATTCGCACTGTTATAAAGCTATAAATCCTCACTAAGAATAATACATTTTCACCTAAAAGTGTTTACGTATCGATAAAAAAGTGAATTTAATTATTAATATGAACATATCGGAGGATGTAACTATGACAAGAATATTTGTTACTGGAGCTACAGGATTGATAGGTACTAAATTAACACAAAGATTATTAGAAGAAGGCTATCAAGTCGCTGGATTCACGACATCACAACAAGGAAAGGCAAAGCTGGTGGATAATGGCGTTAAGGCATATATTGGAGACATTTTAAAATATGATACAGTTGAAGCTGCAATAGCTGATTATCAGCCTGATATTATTATGAATGAGATTACAGATTTAAAAAATATAGATATGTCAGCCAATACAAGAGTTAGAATTGAAGGAACTAAACATCTTGTCGAGGCCGCTTTAAAAAATGGTGTGAAACATATGCAATCTCAAAGTATTGCTTTTACTTATGAAGGTGGTAATACGTTAGCAACAGAAGACACACCCCTTGATTATAATGCAATAGGAGATCGTAAAACTACAGTTGCTGGTGTTGAAGGTTTAGAAAGCGAAACTGCACGTATTGAAAATTATGTTGTACTTCGCTACGGCTTACTATATGGTCCAGGTACATGGTACGGTAAAAATGGCCTGATATATAATTCGTTTATCGAAGGAGCTGTCACAATGACTGATGGCATACAATCATTTATTCATATTGATGACGCGGTAGAAGTAGCAATTCAAGCATTAAACTTTGAATCCGGTATTTATAATATTGCGGATGATGAACCAGTCAAAGGCAATGTATGGGCACAATGGTATGCAGACTTATTAAATGTTCAGCCAGAAATCAACATCCAACCTTCAGAATCACATGAACGTGGTGCTAATAATGCTAAATTCCACAATCAAGGTGGGAAACTAATTTATCCTTCGTGGAAGCAAGGTATGGATCCAATTAAATAATCAAAATGTTCCTGATTCAAATCGTAATTGTTAAAATGGCAGTAGCTGACTGGATTGAAAATTACAACACTCCTTCTCATGAGTTGAGTTAATGATATTTAAGTATGAGTTTTAGCTCAAATAAACCCTTTATCTCTTTCAATCCTAGTCATCCTGGCCGGGAAAGGACGACGAAATCAATTTTAAAAAATTAGATTTCTTTTCCACTCCCATTTTAACAGAGCAGTTTATTACTTAAGTACTCTATTTCATTTTATATGTGTTTTTCTATTTCTAGAAAGTATATATAAAATAATAATTAAACACAGCGCAATTAATAAATACCACCCATATCTACTTACCATATAGGTATAATTCTGCTTAAGCGGTGTCACTATAACGCTTGGCTGTTTCATATCACTTGTAAGATATTGTCGCTTAGTATCCGCAACTAATAATTGATTATTTTTAACTTCAAACTTAATTTGTTGTCCTTTTTCAACTACGTCACATAAAGGTGTTGCTACGTTATACCATTTACCATTTATATATTGCTTACCTTTGGGCATAACTTCTTTATATTCATATTGATTATATACCTTATCCAATAGCGCATTGCCGATAACGTGTCGTTTGTACTCTGAATCATCAACGTCCCAATGCCCTACTCCCATAACAACTTGTACGAGTCCAAAGTTTCCTCTATCTATTGTAGCAGTATAGTTATATGCTGCTTTATCACTAGATCCAGTCTTTAATCCATTTGTTCCTTTATATTCATGAACATCGCCTTCCAATGAATGATGATACGTATGAAAATGTTCTTCATATGGAGTATTGGGTTTACTAGTGTATGTAATATGTTTTGTAAAAGACGTTAAATATGGATATGTATTTTTTAAATAAAAAGCCAATTTGGCAAAATCTCGCGGTGTCGATGAATTATCTTCATCTAAGTTACTACCTGGTGGTAAATATTCATTTCCGATACTACGATTTTCAGCACCAAATGGATTGGTAAAATGTGTGTGTGCCATCTTGAGCTTTTTAGCTTTTTGATTCATCATTGTTACAAATTTACCTGTATCAGGTTCTACCTGTTGCATGAGCATACGTGTTGCAACATTAGAACTAGGTACAATCAGTAAATTAATAAGTTCTCTTATAGTATATTGCGTTCCCTCACGCATGATATTATTGCTTAGTAATGGGTGATGACTAAAACGTTCATCATCGGCAGTTACAGTTACCGCTTTATCCATGGAGAGAGAACCATCTTGAATTCTTTCTAATACAATTGATAAGGTCATTAATTTCGACATGCTTGCAGGCCGCCACTGTTTATCAATATCCTCTTCCCATAATATTCTACCTGTATGACTGTCTGCTATAATACTACCTTTAGGTTGATAAAAATCACTTATGTTATTACCATGTGCTCTTGTTACATCAATAGACGACTCTGCAAATACATAACTAGGTTGCGATGTCACTAAAATCAAAAGAAATAATACAAATAATATGCGTTTCACTTTAACCTCCTTCATAGATATAACATATTAACTATAATATACTATGTTTCTTTAAAGCTTAAGGTGTTGTTTTTTTACACTTTACCACTCATTTTTGAATTCTTTATATGTTCTAGTTAGATAAGAGTAATTTTTATTAAAAGGCGATCTTATGATATCTTGAAATTCAGTAAACTATTAAATATATTAAAAAGAGCTAAGACAACAATGTGTCTTAGCTCTTTTCTTAAACTTTAATTATGATTTTATGGCTTTTTGATAAAAGTAATTTGCTACCACAATATCTACAATAGCAACACCTACAGATTTAAATATCGTAATTTCATCTTCAGACACGCGCCCAGCTAACTTAGAAGCAACGATATGTCCAAGTTCACCGTATAAATCATCTTGAGCAAACATACCTTCTGATACTGGGTTGATTAAGTCTCCCGTTTCTTCCATTGCTGCTTCTACCGCTTCAACAACGACTTTGTCTGCATCTCCAACCGCTTCAGATGGCAATTCTTGCATGTCTGATTTAAATGAGCCAACCGCATTTACGTGCACCCCATGTGCTAAGCGTTGTTTGAACACAGGTGTTTTTGCATTAGTCGCTGTTACGATAATATCTGAACCTGCTATAGCTGTTTCAACATCATCACAAACAACTAGCTTTAAATGTTCATGGTCTTGTTGTACCCTTTTAGAAAAGTTAACTGCTTTATCATAAGTGCGATTATAAAATTGTATGCGCTCAATATCTCTAACGGCTAACACCGCTTCAATAAGCCCTTGTGCTTGGTCACCTGTACCGATTACACAAAGTGTTTTTGCATTTTCTCGCGCAAGATACTGCGTAGCCACACCAGAAATGGCACCTGTCCTAATCTTAGTTAAATACGAACCTTCTAAAACAGCTAACGTCTCACCTGTTTCATAATCAGATAGAATCACAGAGCCGACTATGGTATTTTTACCAATTTTTGTATTATTAGGAGCTACTGTCACAGTCTTAAGGCCTACAATCTTTAACTCATCTGAAAGTGCTGGCATAACGAGATAGCGATTATCTTCGTTAAAAGGTAATGAATAACGCAGTGGGGTATTTGTCTTACCTTCAGAATATGCTTTTAGTGATTCAGCCACTGCATCAATAATCTCTTTCATATCTAACAATTTTGCTTGTTCCTGTGCATCTATATAAAGCATAAGCCACCTCTACTCTGTATAATTTTCTTCAAATATGTCAGTTTTAGATTCAATGAAATGTTCGAAAAATAATAATAGTGTGTAAGTAGTTGAAATGGTAAGTATCGCAATCAATAATATCATTCCTTCTATAAGTAAAAAACTAATGCCTAATCCAAGCATAAGAGAAAATGCAATCATATTTTTAACAAAAATAATCCAATAATCTGTTCTTATGCCAATCCAAGTACGAACATTTTTATCTTGTGTTTTTATACCATACAATGTAATTTTCAAACTTTTAATAGTTGAATAAATAAACGCTAAAATTAGTAATGCAATGATTATATTTCTATACAAACGGTTATCCATGTAATCAGACATAATAGCGCAAGCCGTAGGAAAAACAATCGTAAACCAACTTGTACCGTTTGTCTCTGAATTTTTCATCGAACGCTTACCTCCAATTAAACTTTACGCTGTTAACTTTAACGTAACATATTTTAATTGGAAATTATCATTGATTTAAAAATAAATTGCTCTAACGTTAAATTATTGTACTGTATAGCCTCCATCTATAAGGATCGCTTGTCCTGTTATACTTTTACCACTATCACTACATAAGAATAAAGCATAATCTGCAATATCTTTAATATCTAACAAACGTTTTTGTGGGATTAATGGATACAATACCTCTTCTAACACTTGCTCTACTTCTACGCCTCTGTCTTTTGCTAAATCTGCCATTTGATTACGTACTAAGGGTGTGTCGATATAGCCGGGACAAATTGCATTGACTGTTATACCTGCTGTTGCTGTTTCTAATGCCGATACTTTTGTTAAACCGATAATACCATGTTTCGCACTATTATACGCCGCTTTCCCTGCAAAACCTATCACACCATTAATAGAAGCCATATTTAAAATACGACCAAATTTTTGTTGTTTCATAATAGGCAACGCATATTTAGTTCCGATAAAACTCCCTGTTAACATGATATCTATCATCTGTCTAAATTTTTCTGTAGGAAATGATTCAATACTTTCAACATGTTGCAAACCAGCATTATTGAACAAGATATCTAATCGTCCATAATAAGAGACAGTTTGCTCAATCATTGATTTCATAGCCATTTCGTCTGTAACGTCCACTTGTATAGCTATGCAGTCATAGCCTTGTGCTTTCAATTTGTCTGTTTCTTCAATGAGCTTCTCTTGATTTAAATCAGCTAATACTGCTTTTGCTCCATTTTCCAAAAATACTTTGGCAATACCTAATCCTATACCACTAGCTGCACCTGTAATAATCGTCACTTTATCTTTTACCATTTGTGCC
Source organism: Staphylococcus sp. AS1337 (assembly GCF_051408735.1). Taxonomy (NCBI): domain Bacteria; kingdom Bacillati; phylum Bacillota; class Bacilli; order Caryophanales; family Staphylococcaceae; genus Staphylococcus; species Staphylococcus sp. AS1337. The sequence goes on from NZ_JBOIHZ010000004.1 coordinate 327,740, forward strand.
ACCTACTTTACTTCATTTTCAAAATGGGCCTCTGTACTAGCTTCTACTTGCTCCAACGTTGTATCAGGTTGTAATTCAACAAGTTTCATAATACCATTCTCAAATTTAAATACAGCTAAATCAGTAATTAATGTATTCACCACACCAGCGCCCGTCAGTGGTAGTTCACATTGAGATTTAATCTTAGATTCTCCATGTTTATTCATATGATCCATAATGACGACGACCTTTTGTGCACCAACGACTAAATCCATTGCGCCACCCATTCCTTTTACTAGCTTTCCAGGAATCATATAATTCGCTAGGTCTCCTGATTCTGAAACTTCCATACCGCCGAGAATAGCTAAGTCAATATGACCCCCGCGAATCATAGCAAACGATTCTGCATTATCAAAATAAGATGCACCTTTTGCAGCAGTTACTGTTTCTTTCCCTGCGTTAATTAAATCCGGATCAATTTCTGATTCTGTAGGATACGGACCAATACCGAGCAATCCATTTTCTGATTGAAAATAAACATTCTTTACGTGATCATTAATTTCATTTGCTACTAAGGTAGGCATCCCAATACCTAAGTTAATGACCATATCACTTTTAATTTCTTGTGCTGCACGTTGAATAATTTTTTGTCGTTGTAATTGCTTATCCATGGTTAGCCTCCTTAAACGTACGTTTCTCAATCCTTTTTTCAAAATGAGACCCTAAATAAATGTAATCAACATACACTCCAGACATGTGTACCTCATCTGGGTCAATTTCACCTACTTCAACTAATTCTTCGACCTCAACTACAGTTGTTGCGGCTGCCATAGCACATAGAGGGTTAAAATTTCGAGCTGTCTTTTCAAAGACGAGATTTCCAAAAGTATCTGCTTTTTGTGCTTTCACAATACCAAAATCACCTTTAATTGCACGTTCCATTAAATACGTTTCACCATCAAAATCGCGTGTTTCTTTACCTTCAGCAATACGTGTACCAACACCAGTCTTAGTATAAAATGCAGGAATTCCTGCCCCACCAGCACGTAATTTTTCTGCTAGTGTACCTTGAGGGGTTAATTCAACATCTAATTCTCCACTAATCAGTTGCTGTTCAAAAATTTTATTTTCCCCAACATAAGAGCTAATCATTTTATCAATCTGTTTATGCTCTAGTAAACGACCTAGACCAAAATCATCGACGCCACAATTATTACTAACTACCGTTAACCCTTTCGTACCTTTGTCACGAATTGCTTCAATACTATGTTCTGGAATACCACACAACCCGAATCCTCCTGCTAGTACAGTCATACCATCCTCTAAACGTTCAAAAGCTTTATGTATTTCTTTAATTACTTTCGACATATATTAACCTCATTTCTAAGTTTACTTTTAACACCTAGTACTAAAACAATTATACGTGAAAATACTTGTGAAGTCTTTTATTTATGTTTGCGCTTACATTTAAGTGGTGATTATTACGCTAATAAAAAAAGAGAAACTGCAATAATTCTACAATTTCTCATATAATTTATTAATTTTTATTTACCTAATAATAGGCCATTTAACAGCATAAGTTGTTCTGGTACACTGTTCCGTGAAACGTCTGGGTGATTCACAACCATATCGTCATCTAAGTTAATTTTATTAATTAACTGATTATCAATACGGTTTGTTTCATCAAAATAATATTTAACATTATCGCAACAAATCACATATTTTTTTGCATCGTTTGATTGCTTCAAATGTTGTTCAATTGAAGGAACTAAGTCTTCCTTTCTTAATCCTTTCATAAAGCGTCTATCATTTTGAGCTAAATTACCACCTATATTGACGATCGGGTCTACCGCTACTGTCTTAAAGTCTAATGCTGCACCGTGATATAACGCACCCGTCCCACCTTTTGATCCACCATATAATACCACATTTTCATCTTCAACACCTAGATTGCTCGCTGCATATCTAATCGCATCTTGAATATCTTCTTCGTATTCTGGATAATTTATCGTACTAATATAGTGAGATCCATGAGATACATTCAAGTCCATAATACGCATCGTATAAACATTTTTCACTAAACTTCTTTCAATACCATCAAAGAATTTAGGAAACATACGCTTAGGCATTAATGCACTATCATACTCTTGTAAATTAGGCATACAAGTGAAAATAACTAACAATTTTTTAGGGACATTTTCATTTACCTTTCTGCCTTCTGGTTCATCCAAAGTATAGAAGATATCACGAAATTGTTTCAAATCTTTTCTTTGAAATAGCTCTTTGACATGTTTTCTTTTATAGAATTTAGAAATAGTTCCTTGATGAAAATAAAGTATATAATCATTTTTTAATAATGTCTTATATTGTTCATGAAGCTCAGGAGTTTTTCTTACCATTTCTAAATAATTTAAGTTACTTTCAGTATCTATCAATATTCTTTTGTCACTATTAAAGTCAATTGGCTCATTGATCTTATAAATCATTTCTGTATTCATGTTATTTATCCATCCCATTACTATTAGTTTCTTCAAAAACAGTCTTTAATATTTGTTGCGAACTTTCTTTACTATCTTTTGAAATCAGTCTGTTCACTATTTTTGAATAATCCATATAATTCATGCCTTTGAGTTGCAGCGCGAGTTTTTCTTCATCTAAAGAAACGATTGGGAAGTGTCCTAATTCAAAAATATTAAAGTAAAAGCCAATATCTTTCTGATACATTTCTACATCTTCTTGTATTAACAGAATAGGCTTATTTAAATGTGCAAAATCAAAGATAGTTGATGAATAATCAGTAATCATCGTTTCACAAAGAATATATAATTCTTGAATATCTACAAATTCATTATAAAAACAATGTATTCTAGCATCTAAACTATTATATTTACTTCTAAGCATGCCTTCGTTTGGATGTAATTTAACAATGATTTCATATTCCTTAGGAAGATATTCTAATAATTTCACTAAATCAATACTTGTTAAATTTTCTCTTTCTTTTTTTCTCCATGTTGGACAGAACAAAATATATTTCTTATCTTCATTCGTCGTAAATAAATATTTTCTTTGTAATTTTTTACGTTCTTCGTTAGTTAATTGATTAAGTAAATATTCATTTCTAGGAGCACCGTAGTCTAGGATTTGCAGATTTTTATTTTCTTTTAAATTAAATGCCGATTCAAGTAACATCGTATTCATTTTTGAAGATGTTAATAAATAGTCCCATTTTTTCATACGTGGTCTGAATTGTTTTAATTGATTTTTTCGTTCTTTTTCGTCTCCTAAATCATTCACCATTTTTTTCAACGGGAAGCCATGCCAAGTTTGTACAAACACTTGATCCGGATGTTTATATACTTTATCCCATGAATTACTATTCATAAAGATATACTTACATTGCCTAAATTTAGTTTTGTATTCCTCAGTTCCAAAGCGTATAGGTTTAAAACCGTAATTTCTAATTTCAATGTCTACTAAAGAATTAGCTGAACTAACAAAAATATTTTTTTGTGGGTAGTTTTTTTGAATACTAAGTGCGATATATTTAGGGTCTCCACTAAAATTATTACCATGGAACGATTCAATAAATACATTACTCTCTTTTGGTTCTATATCATCTAATATTTTCTTACTAAGTCTTTCTTTACGATTATTATAATATTTTTTTAACCCTTCGAAGAAAATATTATTTTTTAACACCTTACTTAAAAAAGGTTTTTCTTTTAAATCTTTATATAAAACTCTACCACTATCTAATTTTTCAATTTTATTTTTAGGTTGAAGACGTACTCTTTTTTTATATTTTGTCGGTACAAGAGGACGTTTGTTTTGAGACGCTTTTTTAAATTGCTTTAAATATTGGTTACTGTATTCACTATCAAGAAATTCTGTATTTAAAACTTCAACATCTGTTAGTCTATTTTCTTTTGAATATTTATTATTTAACATTGAAAGTAATAGTTTACTGTCCCTAGAAAGGTTTTTTTCTAAAAATTGAATACCATAGTATTTGTCGTAAACTTCTTTAAGTACATCATCATTACCTGGGTAAATAAGTGCTCTATTTCCTCTAGCTAGTGTTTCTAAAATTGAATATCCTAACGTTTCATAAGGTGATGAGGAAATATAAATATAATTTAACGGTTCTTTCTCATTTATATGTATATTGTCTTGTAAGTTATAATAATTTACGAGATTCTTATATAATGCTTCTGACGGACCATAACCAACAATATAAAGTTGAATATCGTCTCTTTCAGTGTTTTTAATAATATAATTCACCAATTTGATTACATATGAAATATCTTTGATGCCGTCTTCAAAGCGTGCTTTTATTAAAAGGTTTCTTTTCGTATTTATTGGTTCTTTATTAATTTTAATATGTTCTGCATTAACGTATTTGTTAAATACTGATTTATAGTTATATTTACAAATAAACCTCTGTTTAATGCCTTCTGTACTAACTCTTACACCATCTATAGCTTCTAAGCAAAGGTCTATTGAATCATCTATATATTCCATTGGGCCATGTATTTCTCCAATGACCTTAGTTGATTTATTGATAGCTTTGACGTCTTTGGCGTAATGGAATAAATCTTCTCTTGTTATAATTAATACATCGCATTTAGATAATAATTTTATATCTCTAAATTTATAGATATTTAGATTTTCATTATCAATGTTTTCATGAATAAGCAAACGTGTAATAGCATCTTGATCAAAGTCTAAATTATTAAAGTAATTAACTGTATATCCTTGCTTTAAAAAGGATTTAATCAAATTAATATTACTTCTTGAAGTTCCGCCTTTAGCAAAAATATTAAATCCCAAAATATTGATATTCATAAACGCATCCTCCATTCATTTATTATTTCGCCCTTATGAACATTTCACTCTTATAATAAAAAAAATACCGAAAAAGTCATTTAGGTTATATTATACTGTATTATTTTATTAAAATCTATATTTTTTACAATAAATATAGATTCACTTTAAGATTAAAATTCTACTGAAAACAAGAATTTTTATTTATTAGATTCTAATTAATATCTATTTTTTCTTAAAAAATTTAAATGACCTAGTTCATTAGTAATTTTGTATTTTTACATAAATTGCAGTAATACTCCATACCATGCAACAATTAAAACGACAAAAACACCGACAAAAGTCATAAGACTCTTGCCGGTGTTTTTAAAAATACATAATTTAAGTCATGCTTTATATTTTGTAATAATTAGGCGATTTCAATTTGGAAACGACGTACTACTGTTCCATCATCTAATGTTGAAGCTTCAATTTCTTCTCCACCATTGTGTTGAATGACTGCCGCTGAAGCTTTGTTTTCCTTATCGCATGTTATCAATGCTTCTTGTACACCAATTCTTGATAAATAATCTAAAGATTTTTTCAATAATTTATTACCAAAACCTTTGCCACGGTGTTTCTTTCGGATGCCGTAGCCAACATGGCCACCAACTGTTTTAAGTTGCTCATTTAAATTATGACGAATATTTGCAGCACCAATAATCTCATCATCATCGATTAAAAATAGCGTCGTATTATCTACCGATGCATCATGTGATTTATTATCAGCTAATTCATGTACTAAATCTTCAAAGTTATTATACTTTGTAATGTTAGTGATTTCAGGTACAACTTTCTCATCGTGATCAATCCACTCTCTCATATAATCACAATACATCATTTCGTCTCCCATTGTTAACTCTCTAAACTCCATGTTGACACTCCTTCCTTTCTTGATTTATGTTTTTAATATTTCATCATGTGTATTTAAATAATAAACGTAGTGGTCTGTCCATTGACCATTTTCAAATATAAACCCCTTACGGACACATTCATATTGGAATCCTACTTTTTCAATTAAATTAACAGACCTTGGGTTATCGATATTGATATGAGCCTCAATTCTATGAAAATTCAGTGTATCGCGGGTTTGTTTAATTAATTCTGTTAATGCTTCATAAGCATATCCTTGATGCCAATGTTGGTTATGAATAAAATAGCCAATCTCTGCCCACTGAAAATTATCACGACTTAAGTTTTTAATATTAAGCATACCTAAATGATTATGTGCCTTATCAAAGATTCCAAAGATATATAAATCATCCGATTTAATTGCCTCTTGATGTCTGGTGACCAAAGCTGCAAACCAAGGCTCGGTTGCATCTGACATATCTAGTTGACCCTTGTCATGTTTATATTGAGATGGTTTTCTATTTACAAAACCTCGTAACCATGATTCATAATCATTTTCTTCCAACGGTCTAATGATAAGACGTTGTGTTGTGAAATGCAACCATAAATTTTTATCCATTAACTAGCCCCTTATAACACGTTTCTTTAACATAAACACACCATTTAAACAGGTGAAATTATAGTTATTTCTTTATAATCAAAAATTGAATCTAACACAGTATTATTAATATATTACCTTTTTATTGTGCGTTAAAACTTTCTTTAAAGGGTATGTAAATTAATGAAAGCGCAATCACCATTAAATATGGTATTCCATATATTTACTTAATATAAGCCAATAGAGATTTGATATCTTAGGAGGTTGTTATTATGAATAAAACAGACACTTCAAAAATTTTCTTTATGTTTTTCGGTATTTTGTCATGGTTGTCAGCGATGATTTTATTTATTTTACCTACACTTCCACCTTACCAAGATTACATTAAAACTCAAGGTGGTATGGCAACAGGATGGATTATTTTGTTGCTTGTGTTTATCACACTATTTTACATTGCCATTTTAATTCTGGATATTTATAGTCCCATTGCTACACAAGTAGTTCAATTTGTTTTATTAACAGTTGTTATTGTCTGTGCTGTACCATCAATAACAGCATTTATCTTAGCATCCTTTGTTATTAATATTAGTATCGTTGAAATATTCATTCCAATTATACTTGTAATCTTAGCAAGTATGCTCCATATTTTATGGTTTGCAATCCCTTTTATGCAAAATAAAGAAAACCGAGAGAATACTAAAAATAAAACAAAAACAAATCCATTTAAATAACAATAATCTCTATAGAACCACTTCTATAAAGAATCACTTCTAAATTTATTTAGTTAGTGATTCTTACACATGAGCTTTTGCTCAAGTGTTCTAGTTCGTTAGTTAGTGGTCCTTACACATGAGTTTTTGCTCTTGTAATCCGTTGACCAAATTAACTACTTTTAGGCATGAATTGAACAGTTCATGCCTATATTATTTTCAAGATTAGTCATCATCTCCATAACTAATTAATAAAAAGAAATGATTTTAACGTAAATAAATTTCTATCCTTGTTCCTTTTTAGTAGATGCAGTTGTCACAATAAATTGACTTATAACACGTCTATATCTTTCAGTATCATTTTTATTATATAATCTTCAGTCATTGATTCGGTAATATATGTTTCTCCTTGTATGTTCAACGTATCTTCCGGGACAAACCACTTAGACATTGATGTTAGATTTTTCAAAAAATCTATTAAGCATCGTCCCATACTTATATTTATTTAAAATACCTTCTAGTATGACATAGTTACAATGATTAATACCATAATTTATGATTTCTTCTATTAAGTTAATTGCTAAATTACCAGGTCGATCACGAACGTTAAGCATCTGTCTGCGTACTTCATCTTGACCTATTATCATCACACCTTCTCCTAAATGCTGTTGTATACGTTTGGCAATTGTTGATTTGCCACTACCAGAATTCCCTCTAATAATAATAAGGTGCACTTTTATTTTCACCTCTCTAAAGAATTACTTTTATAAAAAATCACTTCTAAATTTATTTAGTTAGTGGTTCTTACTCATGAGCTTGTGCTCAGGTGTTCCACTTTTGTTAGTTAATGATTCTTACACATGAGTTTTGCTCAAGTGTTCCACTTAAACTCATATCGTACATTTATTTGGTTATTATATATTAAAATAAAACGAGACAGCATTCTTAGTTCTGTAACTAGAATACTGCCCGTTCTCATTAATACACTCAAGCACACTTTCAATACGTGGCTTGAATGATTATTATTTAATTGTGCCTAGTTCTTTACCAACTTTTTCAAAAGCAACTAAAGCTTTATCTAACATTTCTTTTGTGTGAGCTGCTGTAGGCATATTACGTACACGTCCAGTACCTTTAGGAACCGTTGGGAAGACGATTGATTTCACGTAGACACCTTCATCTTTCAAGCGACTACTAAAGGCTTGTGTTTCCTTTTCATCTCCGATAATTACAGGTGTGATTGGTGATTCTGAGTTACCGATATCGAAGCCTAATTTTTGCAATCCTTCTTTTAAGTAATTGCCATTTTCCCAAAGTTTATCATGCAATTCTGTAGATGCCATTAATTTCTTCACAGCTTCTGTAATTGCTTTTGTATCCCCAGGAGCTAATGATGTTGAGAATAAAAATGGTCTAGATTGTGCTTTTAACCAATCAATTAGTGATTGAGTACCTGCTACGTATCCACCAACAACACCTATTGCTTTTGATAATGTACCAATTTGGAAATCAATCTTATCTTGTAATCCGAAATGCTTAACTGTTCCCGCACCTTTACCCATTACACCTGAGCCATGTGCATCATCGACATAAGTAATTAAGCCAAACTCTTCTGCAATTTCAACGATTTCTGGTAACTTAGCTACGTCACCATCCATACTGAATACACCATCAGTGATATACATTACTTTATTATATTGGCCAGATTCTACAGCCTCTTTTGCTTTAGCACGTAAATCTTCCATATCTGAATGGTTTACACGAATAATCTTCGCTTTAGATAAACGACAACCATCAATGATAGAAGCATGGTTTAATTCATCTGACAGAATAGCATCATTTTTATTCATAACTGCTGAAATAGCTGCCATATTACAATTGAATCCTGATTGATATGCAATAGCTGCTTCAGTTCCTTTGAACTCTGCAAGTGTTTGTTCTAATTCATCATGAACATCTAAGGTACCATTGATTGAACGTACCGCACCAGCGCCAACGCCATGTGTATCGATCGCATCTTTTGCTGCTTGCTTTAAGTCTTCGTCTGTTGCTAGTCCTAAATAGTTATTGGAAGATAAGTTTACATAATTTTTCCCGTTAATAGAAATTTCAGGGCCATTTGCACCTTCAATTGTATCTATTTCATTATATAATCCGTTATCTTTTAAATATTGAATATTTTCATCTAAAAAGCCATGTAGTGACTGAACCACTGCAAGTCCCCCTTTGAATTATCTTAGTCTTCAAATTAATCATAACCTATTTTAATAAAAGTGGAAAGTATTATAAGCACACGTCACAATGCATTTTTCACAACATAATTTGTCTACTATCAATTGCACCTACAGTTGTGCATTATTAAGTGGTATAATAGTGAAAAATGTTTAAGGAAGAAGGGCTGAAGTTGTTTGATTGGTTTCAACTAGCACAACAAAAAGAAAGTAGAATGGTACAAGTTCGACGTTACCTCCACCAATATCCCGAATTATCATTTGAGGAATATCACACACGTGACTTTATACTTAATCAATTAAGTCAATTATCATGTGAAATTCGTACACCTGTAGGACGTAATGGTATCGTAGCTACATTTAAAGGTCATGGTGATGGACCAACCGTTGCACTTCGTGCAGATTTTGATGCACTACCTATAGATGAATTAACAGAAGTAGACTATAAATCTAAAAATCCTGGCGTCATGCATGCATGTGGTCATGATGGTCATACGGCAATTTTATTAGGTGTTGCAGAGATTATTGAAAGTCACTTATCTTCTTTAAATGGCGATGTAATATTAATCTTTCAATATGGCGAAGAAATTATGCCCGGTGGGTCCCAAGAGATGATTGATGATGGCTGTCTACAAGACGTTGATAAAATATATGGTAATCATTTATGGTCTGGATACCCTACAGGCACAATTTATTCACGTCCTGGTGCATTAATGGCTTCCCCTGATGAGTTTAGCATTACAATCCAAGGTAAAGGTGGACATGGCGCTAAGCCACAAGAAACGATAGATCCTGTTGTGATTATGGCAGAATTCATTATGAGTACACAAAAAATTGTATCCCGTACTATTGATCCTGTAAAGCAAGCTGTAATTAGTTTTGGCATGGTCCAAGCAGGTTCTGCGGATAATATTATTCCGGATTCTGCATTTTGCAAAGGGACTGTACGTACATTTGATACAGAAATTCAAACCCATGTTATGACTAAAATGGAAAAATTACTTAAAGGTTTAGCCGTGGCTAATGACATAACGTACAACTTTGACTACATTAAAGGTTATTTACCTGTACACAACCATCAAGATAACTATGAAGTAGTGAAACAGGCCGCTAATGATATGAACTTAAGATTCAATGAATCAGATTTAATGATGATTGGTGAAGACTTCTCACACTATTTAAAAGTACGTCCTGGTGCATTCTTTTTAACTGGGTGTGGTAATCCTGAAATTGATACTATACATCCACATCATAGCCCAAGTTTTAACATTGATGAAAAAGCAATGAAATATGCAACAAGTGAATTCTTGAAAATATTAGAACTCGAAAAAGTAATTATTAAAGCACCTTAGTCATAAAATGACTTAGGTGCTTTTATGCATGAGCTTTTGCTCAGGCGAACCTTCTATTATTACCTTAGTCATAAAATGACTTAGGTGCTTTTATGCATGAGCTTTTGCTCAGGCGAACCTTCTATTATTACCTTAGTCATAAAATGATTTTAAAGACTTACTTATTCAGTAAAACTGGATTAGTAAGTCTTATGCATTTGCATAGGCAAATGTATACCTTTATATAAAGAAGCACAAAGGCCAAATAGCCGCCTTGTACTTTTCCATACAAAAAAAGCCTCCCGAAGGAGGCTTTAAAAATTCTATCAAAGATAGAAATCTATATTATTCGTTGATTACTGTAACAACGCCTGATCCAACAGTACGTCCACCTTCACGGATAGAGAAACGAGTACCGTCTTCAATAGCGATTGGAGAAATTAATTCAACGTCCATTTCAACGTTATCACCAGGCATAACCATTTCAGTACCTTCTGGTAAAGTAACAACACCTGTTACGTCAGTAGTACGGAAATAGAATTGTGGGCGGTAGTTAGTGAAGAATGGTGTATGACGACCACCTTCATCTTTTGATAAAACGTAAACGTCCGCTTTAAATTTAGTATGTGGTGTAATAGTACCAGGAGCAGCTAAAACTTGACCACGTTGGATGTCATCACGTGAAACACCACGTAATAATGCACCAATGTTGTCACCAGCTTCAGCGTAGTCTAATAATTTACGGAACATTTCTACACCAGTAACTGTTGTTTTGCTTGACTCTTCTTGCATACCAATGATTTCGATTTCTTCACCGACTTTGATTTGACCACGTTCAACACGGCCTGTAGCAACAGTACCACGACCAGTGATTGAGAATACGTCCTCTACTGGCATCATGAATGGTTTGTCAGAATCACGTTCTGGAGTTGGGATGAAATCATCAACTGCTTGCATTAAGTCTAAGATTTTTTGCTCATAGTCAGCGTCGCCTTCAAGAGCTTTTAATGCTGAACCAGAGATTACAGGTACATCGTCACCTGGGAAGTCATATTCGCTTAATAAGTCACGAACTTCCATTTCTACTAATTCTAATAATTCTTCATCGTCAACCATGTCAACTTTGTTTAAGAATACAACTAATGCTGGAACACCAACGTTACGTGATAAAAGAATGTGCTCACGAGTTTGTGGCATTGGACCATCAGCAGCAGATACTACTAAGATAGCTCCGTCCATTTGTGCAGCACCAGTGATCATGTTTTTAACATAGTCAGCGTGACCTGGGCAGTCAACGTGCGCATAGTGACGTTTTTCAGTAGTGTACTCAATGTGAGAAGTATTAATAGTAATACCACGTTCTTTTTCTTCTGGAGCATTGTCAATCATGTCATATGATTGTGCTACAGAGTCACCATTTTTTGCTAATACAGTTGCGATAGCAGCTGTTAAAGTAGTTTTACCATGGTCAACGTGACCAATAGTACCAATATTGGCATGTTCTTTTGAGCGGTCAAATTTTTCTTTAGCCATTATAAAATCTCTCCTATTCGTTAGAAAATTATTTTTAATTTATCTCTCATGACAGTTTCTCACCATCATGAGAAGATGGATTATAATTTGGAAATAAAGGACCATACAGTACCTTTATAATGCATTTTTCCCAAAAAATCAATTGATAAAACAATAAGCTACATAATTAAGCTTTATGTGTATTGTACAGACAGTTGTCGAACAAAACAAGTTTAATTATTCGGCTTTATTGCCACTGTTTTTCTTAACAATTTCTTCAGAAATTGATTTTGGAACTTCAGCATAGTGATCAAAGTACATTGTATAAGTACCACGACCTTGAGTGTTAGAACGTAATGAAGTTGCATAACCGAACATTTCTGAAAGTGGTACAAAAGCATTTACAACTTGTGCATTACCACGAGGTTCCATACCATCAACACGTCCACGACGAGATGTTACGTCACCCATGATGTCACCCATGTACTCTTCAGGCATTTCAATTGTAACTTTCATCATTGGTTCTAAGATAACTGGATCACATTTTTTAGCAGCTTCTTTAAGCGCTAAAGATGCAGCAATTTTGAAGGCCATTTCAGATGAATCGACATCATGGTATGAACCATCAAATAATTTAGCTTTAACATCAATTAAAGGATAACCAGCTAATACACCGTTTTCCATTGAATCTTTAAGACCAGCTTCAACTGATGGAATGTATTCACGAGGAACTACACCACCAACGATAGCGTTTTCGAATTCGAAACCGCCACCTGTTTCATTAGGTGAGAATTCAATTTTAACGTCACCATATTGACCACGACCACCTGATTGACGAGCGAATTTACCTTGAACTTCAGCTGATGCTTTAAATGTTTCACGGTATGAAACCATTGGTGCACCAACGTTACATTCAACGTTAAATTCTTTCTTCATACGGTCTACTAAGATATCTAAGTGAAGTTCACCCATACCACCGATAATAACTTGTCCAGTCTCATCGTCTGTGTGTGCATGGAATGTTGGATCTTCTTCTTGTAACTTAACTAAAGCTGTAGTCATTTTGTCTTGGTCTGCTTTAGATTTAGGTTCAACTGATAAGTGAATAACAGGTTCTGGGAAATCCATAGATTCCAAGATGATGTCATTCTTCTCACCACATAGAGTATCACCAGTACCAGTATCTTTAAGACCTACCGCAGCTGCAATATCTCCTGAATATACTGTGTTTAACTCTTGACGAGAGTTAGCGTGCATTTGTAGTAAACGACCTACACGTTCACGTTTGTTCTTCGTAGAGTTTTTAACGTATGAACCTGATGTTAAAGTACCAGAGTAAACACGGAAGAATGTTAATTTACCAACATAAGGGTCAGTCATTACTTTGAACGCTAAAGCAGCGAACTCAGCATTGTCATCAGCTTTTGCGATAACTTCTTCTTCAGGGTTGTCAGCACGGTGACCAACGATTGGTTTTACGTCTAACGGTGATGGTAAGTAATCAATTACTGCGTTAAGCATTAATTGAACACCTTTGTTTTTGAAAGCTGTACCAACAAGAACTGGATAGAATTCAATGTTGTTTGTAGCTTCACGGATAGCACCTTTTAATTCAGAGATAGAAATCTCTTCATCAGCAAGATATTTTTCCATTAATTCATCATTAGTTTCAGCTACTGCTTCAATTAATGTTGAACGAGCTTCTTCAGCTCTTTCTTTATGATCTTCAGGAATTTCGATTTCTTCAATTTCAGTTCCTAAGTCATTGTTGTATTTGAAACATTTCATTTCAACTAAGTCGATGATTGCTTCAAATTCGTCTTCCGCACCAATTGGTAATTGGATTGGTTGTGCGTTTGCTTGTAAACGGTCATGGATAGTGCTTACTGCGTATTCGAAGTTAGCTCCTAATTTGTCCATTTTGTTTACGAAAACAATACGAGGTACGCTGTAAGTTGTTGCCTGGCGCCAAACTGTTTCAGTTTGAGGTTCAACTCCTGATTGAGCGTCTAGTACTGTTACTGCACCATCAAGTACACGTAATGAACGTTCAACTTCTACAGTGAAGTCTACGTGTCCAGGTGTATCGATGATGTTTACACGGTGGTCATCCCACTGTGCTGTTGTTGCGGCAGATGTGATAGTGATACCACGATCTTGCTCCTGTTCCATCCAGTCCATTTGTGAAGCACCTTCGTGTGTTTCACCAATTTTATGGATACGTCCAGTATAGTAAAGAATACGTTCAGTCGTAGTTGTTTTACCAGCATCGATGTGAGCCATGATACCGATATTACGTGTTCTATCTAAACTAAAATCTCTAGCCATGTATTTTTCTCCTTCCAGTATAACTGCGAATAAATACTATAAATATGGCGATGCCCTAAACACGAACCTGTGATAGTAATCTACCAATATGGAACATGTTCAGGGAAACAGCTACTATCCTACCAGCGATAGTGAGCGAATGCTTTGTTAGCTTCAGCCATTTTGTGTGTGTCTTCACGTTTCTTAACTGCGCCACCAGTGTTGTTAGCAGCATCTAAGATTTCGTTAGCTAAACGTTCTTCCATAGTTTTTTCACCACGAAGACGTGAATAGTTAACTAACCAACGAAGACCTAATGTAGTACGACGTTCTGGACGAACTTCTACTGGTACTTGATAGTTAGAGCCACCAACACGGCGAGCTTTAACCTCTAATACTGGCATAATGTTATCGATAGCTTCTTCAAATACTTCAACTGCTTCACGACCACTACGTTCTTTAACTAAGTCGAATGCAGAATAAAGAATTCTTTGTGCTGTTCCACGTTTACCGTCTAACATAATTTTGTTGATCAATTTTGTAACTAATTTAGAGTTGTGAATTGGATCTGGTAATACGTCTCTTTTTGGTACTGATCCTTTACGAGGCATAATATAAATCCTCCCTTCCGATTATAATATAATTCTTTAGTTTATAGCGAAAATTTACGCAATCTTAAACTTATTTTTTAGGTTTTTTAGTTCCGTATAATGAACGTCCTTGTCTACGTCCATCAACACCTGAAGTATCAAGTGCACCACGTACAATATGGTAACGCACACCAGGTAAGTCTTTCACACGTCCACCACGTACAAGTACAACACTGTGTTCTTGTAAGTTATGTCCGATACCAGGAATGTACGCATTGATTTCAATATTGTTAGACAAACGAACACGAGCATATTTACGTAACGCGGAGTTAGGTTTTTTAGGTGTCATTGTTCCTACACGAGTACAAACACCACGTTTTTGTGGAGAATTTAAGTCAGTAAATTTTTTCTTTTTACTGTTAAAGTTTCTATTTAATGCTGGTGAATCAGATTTTTTAGATTTACTTTGTCTAGGTTTACGTACCAATTGGTTAATAGTTGGCATTGAATGTTCCTCCTCTCTTCATTTATAATCCCACACATCCAGGTGGTTCATTTTAAGGGCAAATAAAATTTAGTAAGAATGATTCTTACTAATCTCATTTTAATAATGCAACAATTGTTGCACTAACGTTTATACCTACATATTCTCCTAAAGCCTTTTTGCTTTTGAAAAATGAAACAGGCATGTGTTTGTGATTGATTTGGCTTAACACGCGAGTCATAAGATGAATCTCCACGTCTTCAGCGATAATCAATGATGTAACTTGATCTCTATTCAAAGCTTTGAGCGTTTGTTTAAGACCAATGACATGATGTTGTTTGTTAAAGCGTGCAACTTTTTCATTAGACATCAAATATCCTCCAAAGTTCTGCTTGCATCAACCTTAATAATAGTAACACTTTCAGTACTGCTGAGTCAACTTTTATTCGTACTTTTCAATAAAAATTTTAAAAACATCAGAAGTCGGATAGAAACCACAATTTTAAATATGATTTCCTTGTTCCACTCCTTCTATAATCAATAACATTAGAGAGCCCGAGATATCTATTAACATCACGGACTCTCTGTTTATTGAGTAATAAATATTATATTTCAGTAGTTTGAACTTCTTCAATAATTTCAGTATCTGGTGTTGCTTTGTTGTATTCAACGTCTCTATAACGTCTCATACCCGTACCAGCTGGAATCAATTTACCGATAATAACGTTCTCTTTAAGTCCAAGTAAGTTATCACGTTTACCTTTGATTGCTGCATCTGTAAGTACACGAGTTGTTTCTTGGAATGAAGCTGCTGATAAGAAGCTTTCAGTTTCAAGAGAAGCTTTCGTGATACCTAGTAATACTGGTTTAGCTGTTGCAGGACGTTTACGTTCTTTGAACGCTTCACGGTTAGCATCAGTAAAGCTATGAATATCTACTAATGAACCAGGTAATAACTTAGTATCTCCTGCTTCAATGATACGTACTTTACGTAACATTTGTCTTACCATAACTTCAACGTGTTTATCGTCGATTTCAACACCTTGCATACGGTAAACTTTTTGAACTTCTTTTAATAGATAGCTTTCTGTTGCATTTAAACCTGAAACAGATAAATAGTTCTTAGGTTCGATTGAACCTTCAGTAAGTACTTCTCCACGTTCAACACCTTGTCCAACTTCTACTTTCAATCTTGAAGTACCAGAAGCTAGATAAGATTTCGTTTCGTTAGCACCTTTAATTACGATTTCTTGTTGACGATCTTTAGCAAGTTTAATGTCATCAACAACACCTTCGATTTCAGTAATCACAGCTTGACCTTTAGGATTACGTGCTTCGAAGATCTCTTGAATACGAGGAAGACCTTGTGTGATATCGCTACCTGCTACACCACCTGTATGGAATGTACGCATTGTAAGCTGTGTACCTGGTTCACCAATTGATTGGGCAGCAATTGTACCAACTGCTTCACCAACTTCAACTTTTTCACCAGTCGCAAGGTTTTTACCGTAACATTTTTCACATACACCATGACGTGTATTACATGTAAATGCTGAACGGATATACATTTCCTCTATACCTGCATCTGTGATTTTCTTAGCGATGTCTGGTGTAACTAATTGATCTGGGTTAACAATGACCTCATCTGTTTCTGGATGACGGATTGTTTCTTTAGAATAACGACCTTCAATACGTTCGATGAATGGTTCAATCATTTCTGTACCTTCTTTGATATCAGAAACAAGTAAGCCACGGTCAGTACCACAATCTTCTTCACGGACGATAACATCTTGAGCCACGTCAACAAGACGACGAGTAAGGTACCCTGAATCGGCAGTCTTAAGCGCTGTATCGGCAAGACCTTTACGAGCACCGTGAGTAGAGATGAAGTATTCTAATACCGTTAAACCTTCACGGAATGATGAAGTGATTGGTAATTCAATAATCTCACCAGATGGCGCAGCCATAAGTCCACGCATACCAGCCAACTGTGTAAAGTTAGATGCGTTACCACGGGCACCAGAGTCACTCATCATGAAAATTGGGTTCGTTTCTTCAAGTGATCCCATTAGTTCATTTTGAATTTGGTCTTTTGCGTCAGTCCAAATTTCAATTACAGCATTGTAACGTTCAAAATCAGTGATTAAACCACGATTGAATTGTTTTGTTACTTTTTCAACTAATTTTTCATGTTCATCAAGAATATCTTGTTTATCAGGTAATACCACGATATCAGATACACCAACAGTAATACCTGCTTTAGATGAGAACTTGAATCCTAAGTCTTTCATTCTATCTAACATCATTGACGTATCAGTGATACTGAAACGGTTAAATACTTCCGCAATAACATTTCCTAAGAAATTCTTATTGAACGGTTTGATTAATTCTTGCTCATCAAAGTAAGCTTTTAATCCACCTTCACCAATTTCAGTTGGTGCAACGAAGTATCTTTCCGGTGTTTTATTTTCTAAGTTCGTTTGTGTTGGTTCATTAATATATGCAAATGAATCTGGAATGATTTCATTGAATATTACTTTACCAACAGAAGTTAGCAAGATTTTTTTGTTTTGCTCTTCAGTAAACGTTGGGTTGTTGAATGATGATGCGTGTACACCAATACGTGTATGCAAGTGAACATAACCATTTGCATAAGCTTTTAGTACTTCATTTGTATCATTGTAAATCGTACCAGTATTAACAGCTTCTTTACGTTCAAGAGTTAGGTAATAGTTACCTAATACCATATCTTGTGATGGCGTAACAACTGGTTTACCATCTTTAGGGTTCAAGATGTTTTGCGCAGCTAACATTAACATACGCGCTTCAGCTTGTGCTTCTTTAGATAATGGTACGTGAACAGCCATTTGGTCACCATCAAAGTCAGCGTTGTAAGCTGTTGTAGCAAGTGGATGTAGACGGATCGCACGACCTTCAACTAATGTAGGTTCGAATGCTTGAATACCTAATCTGTGAAGTGTAGGTGCACGGTTTAAAAGAACTGGATGTTCTTTAATTACATCTTCTAATACGTCCCATACTTCGTCATCCATACGCTCAATTTTACTTTTCGCATTTTTGATGTTTGTTGCAATTTCACGTTGTACTAATTCTTTCATTATGAATGGTTTGAACAACTCGAGGGCCATTTCTTTAGGCAGACCACATTGATACATCTTCAAGCTCGGTCCAACTGCGATAACTGAACGACCTGAGTAGTCAACACGTTTACCTAATAAGTTTTGACGGAAACGACCTTGCTTACCTTTTAACATATGTGAAAGTGATTTTAATGGACGGTTACCTGGTCCAGTAACTGGACGGCCACGACGGCCATTATCGATAAGTGCGTCAACAGCTTCTTGTAACATACGTTTTTCGTTTTGAACGATGATGCCAGGAGCACCTAAGTCTAATAAACGTTTTAAACGATTATTACGGTTGATAACACGACGATATAAATCATTTAAATCACTTGTTGCGAAACGTCCACCATCTAATTGAACCATTGGTCTGATTTCAGGTGGAATAATAGGAAGTACGTCTAAAATCATCCAAGCTGGATTATTACCAGAATGTCTAAATGATTCAACAACTTCTAAACGTTTAATCGCACGTGTAAGTCTTTGACCAGTAGCTGATTCTAACTCATCACGTAAATGTTTAAGTTCAGCATCTAAGTCTATTTCTTCAAGTAATTCTTTAATACCTTCAGCACCCATTTTAGCAGTGAATTTGCCTGGGAATTTATCGTAGTACTCTCTAAATTCTGCTTCAGATAACAATGTCTTTTTCTCTAAACCAGTTGGACCTGGATTTACAACAACGTATGAAGCAAAGTAAATAACTTCTTCTAACGCTCTTGGTGACATGTCTAATAATAGACCCATACGACTTGGAATACCTTTGAAGTACCAAATGTGAGATACAGGTGCAGCTAATTCAATGTGCCCCATTCTTTCACGGCGCACTTTGGATTTAGTTACTTCTACGCCACATCTGTCACAAACCATACCTTTATAGCGTACACGTTTGTATTTACCACAACTACATTCCCAGTCTTTTGTAGGTCCAAATATTCTTTCACAGAATAGACCATCTTTTTCTGGTTTTAAAGTACGATAGTTAATTGTTTCTGGCTTTTTAACCTCACCAAAAGACCATGAACGGATTTTTTCGGGTGAAGCAAGTCCTATTTTCATATAATGGAAATTATTTACATCAATCAAGGAGCCTACCTCCTTCAATTTAGATTAGCTGTGCAAATTGATTGATTGCTCTATATCAATAATAGAATAACCAATGCAGAGACTTAGTCCATTATTGAACTTTATCTCTACAAGGCTTATTCGTTTATAAACTTAAATGCAATTAGTCTGTAACTTCTTTTTGTGATTGCGGTGCATCTTTCTGTTGAAGATCCACTTTACGCTCAACGACATCATCATCTTCATTGTCTTGCATGTCAATTTCATTGTCATGCTCGTCCATGATTTTAACGTCTAGGCCTAAACTTTGTAATTCTTTCATCAATACTCGGAATGATTCTGGAACACCAGGTTTAGTGATGTTTTCACCTTTAACAATAGATTCGTATGTCTTCACACGACCTACTGTGTCATCTGATTTGTAAGTTAAAATTTCTTGAAGTGTATATGCAGCACCGTAAGCTTCAAGTGCCCATACTTCCATCTCACCGAAACGTTGTCCACCAAATTGTGCTTTACCACCAAGCGGTTGTTGCGTTACTAATGAGTATGGTCCAGTTGAACGCGCATGTAATTTATCGTCAACCATGTGTGCTAGTTTCAACATGTACATAACGCCGACTGAAATTCTGTTATCGAATGGTTCACCAGTACGTCCATCGTATAATACGGTTTTACCGTCACGAGCCATACCAGCTTCTTCGATTGTTGACCATACGTCTTCATCACTCGCACCATCAAATACTGGTGATGCAACATGGATACCTAAGTTTTTAGCAGCCATACCTAAGTGTAGCTCTAATACTTGTCCGATATTCATACGTGATGGTACACCTAGAGGGTTCAACATGATATCAATTGGTGTACCGTCTGGTAGATACGGCATGTCTTCTTCAGGAACAAGTTTTGAAATTACACCCTTGTTACCATGACGACCACACATCTTATCTCCTACGTGAATTTTACGTTTTTGAACGATATAAACACGAACTAATTGGTTAACACCTGGAGATAATGTGTCATCTCCTTCTTCACGGTTAAAGACTTTAACATCTAGAACAATACCACCTGCACCATGAGGTACGCGTAATGATGTATCGCGGACTTCACGTGCTTTTTCACCAAAGATTGCGTGTAATAAACGTTCTTCTGCAGTTAACTCTGTTACACCTTTAGGCGTTACTTTACCTACTAAGATGTCTCCATCATTAACTTCAGCGCCGACGTATACAATACCACGGTCATCTAAGTTTTTAAGCGCACTATCTGAAACATTTGGAATATCACGTGTGATTTCTTCAGGTCCTAGTTTAGTATCACGTGCTTCTGATTCATACTCTTCAATATGGATAGAAGTATATACGTCATCTTTAACTAGGCGTTCACTCATGATTACGGCATCCTCATAGTTGTAACCGTCCCAAGTCATGAAACCAACAACTACGTTTCTACCTAATGCCATTTCACCAAGTTCCATAGATGGACCGTCAGCTAAAATTTCGCCTCTTGTCACTACGTCACCAGAAGCAACGATAGGTCTTTGGTTATAACATGTACCTGTGTTTGAACGTTTGAACTTAGCTAATGGATAGCGATCTAATTCGCCTTCATATTCTTGACCATCTTCTTCGATAAGTTGACGAACAAGGATTTCATTAGATTCAACGTGCTCAACACGACCTTTGCGTTTTGCAACAATTGCTGCACCAGAGTCACGTGCTGCCACGTGCTCCATACCTGTACCAACAAATGGTGATTCAGGGTTCATCAATGGCACTGCTTGACGTTGCATGTTTGCACCCATCAATGCACGGTTAGAGTCATCGTTTTCTAAGAAAGGAATACATGCTGTCGCAGCAGAAACAACTTGTTTTGGTGAAACGTCCATGTAATCCATTTTTTCTTTAGCCATAACTGTGTTATTACCACGGAAACGACAAACAACTTCATCATCTAAGAAACGACCATTTTCATCTAATTTAGAGTTGGCTTGTGCTACCACATAGCTATCCTCTTCATCAGCTGTTAAGTAATCGATTTGCTCAGTAATGCTGTTTGTTTCAAGGTCTACTTTACGATACGGTGTTTCAATGAAACCAAATTCATTTACACGTGCATAACTAGACAATGAGTTGATAAGTCCAATGTTTGGTCCCTCAGGTGTTTCGATTGGACACATACGACCATAGTGAGAATAGTGAACGTCACGTACTTCCATTTGAGCACGTTCACGTGTTAAACCACCAGGTCCTAGAGCAGATAAACGACGTTTGTGCGTTAACTCTGCTAATGGGTTAGCTTGGTCCATGAATTGTGATAATTGTGAACTACCAAAGAATTCTTTAATAGATGCAATAACAGGACGTATATTAATTAATTGTTGTGGCGTTACAGAATCTGTGTCTTGAATAGACATTCTTTCACGTACCACACGCTCCATTCTTGATAAACCAATACGGAATTGGTTTTGTAACAATTCACCTACTGAACGTAGACGACGGTTACCAAGGTGGTCAATATCATCTGTGAAACCAATACCACTTAATAAGTTAAAGAAGTATGACATTGATGAAATAATGTCTGCTGGAGTAATACATTTCACTTCTGAATCAGGGAATGCATTGCCAATCACTGTTGTTGTACGTCCTTCTTCATCATTAGGTACATAAACTTTAATTGATTGAATCTCAACAGGTTCATCAATTACTGTACCTTCTAATTCAAAGACTTCACTGTTAGCATTTGATTCTAGTACATCCATGATTTCATCTAAATTACGACGATCAAGTACTGTACCTTCTTCAGCTACGATTTCACCTGTTTCTGAATTAACAATTGGTTCTGCTAATTTTTGATTAAACAAGCGATGTTTTAAATGAAGTTTTTTGTTTGCTTTATAACGACCTACACTTGCTAAGTCATAACGTTTCGGATCGAAGAAACGTGAGTATAAAAGACTCTTAGCATTTTCAACTGTAGGTGGTTCACCAGGGCGTAAACGCTCATAGATTTCTAATAGCGCTTGATCTGTGTTTTCTGTACCATCTTTCTCTAACGTATTACGTAAATACTCATTTTCACCTAAAAGATCAACGATTTCTTGATCAGTAGAGAAACCTAAAGCACGCAATAATACTGTTAATGGTAACTTTCTAGTTCTATCAATACGTACATATACAACATCTTTAGCATCAGTTTCATATTCTAACCATGCACCACGGTTAGGAATAATTGTTGCGTCGAAGTTTGTACGGCCGTTTTTATCTAGTTTTTCATTGAAGTATACGGATGGTGAACGAACTAATTGTGATACTATAACACGTTCAGCACCGTTAATTACGAATGTACCTGTATCTGTCATTAATGGGAAATCACCCATAAACACTTCTTGTTCTTTTACTTCGCCAGTTTCTTTGATAATTAAACGCACTTTAACACGTAGAGGTGCAGAATACGTTGTATCACGGTTTTTTGATTCTTCTAAATCATATTTCGGTTCTCCGAGTCTATAATCTACAAACTCTAAAGATAGATTGCCTGTGAAATCTTCAATCGGTGAAATGTCTCTAAACATTTCTAATAAACCTTCTTCTAAGAACCAATCGTAAGACTTAGTTTGAATCTCAATTAAATTCGGTAATTCTAATACCTCTGAAATTCTCGCATAGTTTCTACGTTTACGATGTCTTCCATATTGGACAAATTGACCTGCCAAACAGATTCACCCCTCAAAAATTGCGTGTTTACTTTTAGTAAATCAACAAATATAATTAGACAAAAAGAAAACGGTAGCATACTTATGACACCATTTTCTATTTCAACTTATATACATTGTTAATTTATACGTAAAAGTACACACTTATTGAACATAATTTTTTACATTCTATTACTATATCAGAATACAGCTAGTTAATCAACCTTTTACACTTCTTAAAATGTAATAGCCTTTGCTTTTTTCTAATACTTCAACGTTATCGAATGTGTCTTGCATTTTTTTCTTTGCAGATGGCATACCTTGCTTTTTTTGAATTACTACAAAAAGTTCACCATCAATTTTTAATTTAACATAAGCGTCTTCCAAAATGCGATGTACAACTTCTTTCCCTGCTCTAATCGGCGGATTAGTAAGTACAAAGTCATACGTATTGTCTTCTACTTGTGATAAACCATCACTTTCTTTAACTTCAACATTGTCTATACGGTTTCTTTTTTTATTTTTTCTTGATAAATTTAGCGCGCGTTGATTCACATCAACCATTGTCACTTCGTGGTGTGGGGAAACTTTCGCAATCATTAAACCGATAGGGCCATAGCCACAACCAACATCTATGATATTTTTTGTAGGACCAGGGGGATATGTTTTCAAAAAAGTTTTCACTAGTAAATCAGATCCAAAATCTATTTTCCCTTTTGAAAATACACCAGCATCTGTTACAAGTTCTAAATCATGGTTATCGTAGGAGTACGTAAAAAGCGATTCTTCACTTTCTACTTCAGGATTTTCATCATAATAATGACTCATGACTACACCTCTTTTAATCTAATTCGTCTTAGATTAATAATATACCCAAATATTTTAAATTTCGACTTCAAAGCCTTAATTTAAATATTGAAAATAGGCAATAGATAAAATAAGATAAAACCCCGTTATAGTAATAACGGGGTTTTCATTTCTCAAAGATTTCAGATAGTCCATGATACGCTTAATATTAACGTACCGAAGCAGTTAATGTATTAAGCTACAAGAACTATCTTCCATATATAATTATCAACTGTTAGCCAGCAGAAATTATTTTAATTCTACTGTAGCTCCAGCTTCTTCTAATGTTTCTTTAAGTTGTTCAGCTTCTTCTTTAGGTAAAGCTTCTTTAACTACTTTAGGAGCTCCGTCAACTAATTCTTTAGCATCTTTTAATCCTAAGCCAGTAGCTTCTTTAACAGCTTTAACGACTTTGATTTTTGATGATCCAGCTGAAGTTAATTCAACATCGAAATCAGTTTTTTCAGCTTCAGCGTCTCCGCCACCAGCTGCGCCTGCTGCTGCTACTGGAGCTGCTGCAGTTACACCAAATTCTTCTTCAATTGCTTTTACTAAGTCGTTTAATTCTAAAACTGACATTTCTTTAATCGCTTCAATGATTTGTTCTTGATTAGCCATTTTTAATATTCCTCCATTAATTTTAATTAGTTTATGCGCAATTATTCAGCGCTTTCTTCTTTAGATTCTTTCTCTTCTCCAACAGCTTTAACCGCATAAGCGAAGTTGCGTACTGGAGCTTGTAATACTGATAATAGCATAGAAACAAGACCGTCGTGTGATGGTAATGTACCAACAGTGTTAACTTCTTCTGCAGAAATAACGTTGCCTTCCATAACACCTGTTTTAATTTCTAATGCTTGATGTTCTTTTGCAAATCCTACGATAACTTTTGCTGGAGCAACAACATCTTCTGTTGAAGTAGCAACTGCAGTAGGACCTACTAAGAATTCATCTAAACCGTCGATACCAGCTTTTTCTGCTGCACGGCGAACCATAGTGTTTTTGTAAACTTTGTACTCAACACCAGCTTCACGTAATTGTGAACGTAATTCAGTTACTTCAGCAACGCTTAGACCACGATAGTCAACGATAACTGTAGATACTGAGTTTTTAAGTTGTTCAGCAATAATATCAACTTCTTGTTTTTTTGCATCGATGATAGCAGACATTTAGACACCTCCATAGATTTTAGTTTGGTGCTTTTAATTTTGAAGTAATCATTAACGAACCATATTCGCTTGACATTACTCAATAAAAAAAGCACTTTCTACCCGTGGCAAAAAGTGCTTGAAAGATCTAAATTCTTCACGTTCAAGTCAATTTTAGCCTCGGTAGGATTTAATTTTAAGTTATTACTAACTCCTACTGTCTTAGGTAAAATAATACATTAACCAATATAACTAAATTAATGTACTATGTCAATATTTTTTTAAAGGCTGAAAGCATAAACTTTCAGCCTAAATAACTTTTATTTTAATAGATTAAAGTTTGATACTTGAAGTATCTACTTTAACTCCAGGACCCATTGTTGTAGTTACAGCAATAGATTTGAAGTACGTACCTTTAGCTGAAGCAGGTTTTGCTTTAGTTAATACGTCTTGTAAAGCTCTGAAGTTTTCAACAAGTTTGTCTGTATCAAATGATGTTTTACCAATTGATGCGTGAACAATACCTGATTTCTCAGCACGGTATTCTACTTTACCAGCTTTGATTTCTTCAACTGCTTTTTTAACGTCCATAGTTACTGTTCCAGTTTTAGGGTTTGGCATTAAACCTTTAGGTCCTAATACACGACCAAGTTTACCAACTTCACCCATCATGTCTGGTGTAGCTACTACTACGTCAAAATCAAACCAACCTTGTTGGATTTTTTCTACATATTCGCCTTCGCCAACGAAATCTGCACCTGCTGCTTCTGCTTCAGCTGCTTTTTCTCCTTTAGCGAACACTAATACACGTTGTGATTTACCAGTACCGTTTGGTAGAACTACTGCTCCACGGATTTGTTGGTCATTTTTACGTGTATCAATACCTAAACGGAATGCTACTTCAACTGATGCGTCAAAGTTAGCAATGTTTGTTTCTTTAGCTAGTTCAACAGCTTCTTGTACATCGTAATGTTTTAAGCGATCGATTTTGCTAGCTGCTTCTTGATATCTTTTGCTTTTTTTAGCCATTTCATGTTCCTCCTTTAGTGGTTTTAGCGGAATTTCCTCCCACATTTACTTGCTTTCACAAGTTAAGAGCAGATAACAGAGAGGTATAAATTATGTTTTATCTTAGAATTAAATTCCTTAATAAATGACATTTTCCCTCATATTACGACAATATTGAACGCTGTCATCATGTTTGTCATTTCTGTCATCTGCTTCTATCGTCAATCTATATATTCATTAATGTTTTTATTATTGAACTGTGATTCCCATACTACGAGCAGTACCTTCAATGATACGAACTGCCGCTTCTTCGTCTGAAGCGTTTAAATCTTGCATTTTTTGGTTCGCAATTTCACGTACTTGATCTTTAGTTACTGTAGCAACTTTGTTTTTATTAGGTTCGCCTGAACCTTTTTCAACGCCTGCTGCTTTTTTAAGTAATACTGGAGCCGGTGGTGTTTTTGTAATAAATGTAAATGAACGATCTTCATAAACACTGATTTCTACCGGAATGATTAAACCTGCGTCTTCTTGTGTACGTGCGTTGAATTCCTTACAGAATCCCATAATATTCACACCCGCTTGACCTAATGCTGGACCAACTGGTGGTGCTGGATTTGCTTTCCCTGCAGGAATTTGTAATTTAACTACTTTTTCTACTTTTTTAGCCACGATGTGCACCTCCTTGATATCGTGATGTGGTCACAGGACTGAGTTTTGTCCTCCCACTCTTCTACATTTCGTGACGAAATGAACGCTCTATGAGCGCGACCACAGTATTATAACATTAATCCATTACGTAAAGCAATGGTAAAATGTAAGTTTTTTTATAGAACCCCTTATCATTTTAATGATTAGGGGTTCTTAATGCATGAGCCATCGCTCAGGCGTTCCTCTAATCTTATCATTTTAATGATTAGGGGTTCTTAATGCATGAGCCATCGCTCAGGCGTTCCTCTAATCTTATCATTTTAATGATTAGGGGTTATTAACACATGCAAAGTAATACTTCTTGCTTTAGCAAATCTAGCATTACTTATATACCTTTATAATTTTTCTACTTGATCAAATTCCACTTCTACTGGTGTTTCTCTACCAAACATGTCTACAAGAACAGTGAGTTTGAATTTATCGATTTCAATTTCTTGAATTTCTCCAACTTGGTTAGCAAACGGACCTGATTTAATTCTCACTTGCTCACCTAATTCAACTTGGACATCGATTGTTTTCTCTTTCATGCCCATTTGTTTAAGAATGAAACGTGCTTCTTCTGGAAGTAATGGATTAGGTTTTGATCCAGCACCAGCTGAACCAACAAATCCTGTTACACCAGGTGTATTTCTTACTATATACCATGATTCATCAGTCATAATTAATTCGACTAACACATAACCAGGGAAAGTTTTTTTACTTAATGTTTTGGCTTTCCCATCTTTAACTTGTGTCTCTTCTTCTTCTGGTATAACAACTCTGAATATTTTTTCAGTCATATTCATAGATTCAACACGTTTTTCTAAATTCTTTTTAACTTTATTCTCATAACCAGAATAAGTATGCACAGCATACCAACGCTTAGCGCCAACTTCTTCAGACATGTCGTCACTCCTATCTATTTAATTAATTCTATAATTCTACCAATTCCTAAGTCTAAGGCATAGAAGAACACTAAGAAAAATACTACTGTAGCTACAACAATGACTGTGTATTTAAATAATTCTTCTTTCGTTGGCCAACTTGTCTTTTCCATTTCTGACTTTACGCCTTGGAAGAAATTTTCTTTTTTAGCCATTTATAAGACCTCCGTATATTTCGTTATTCCTTATTTGCTTATTCCATACAACAAATCAAGCAAATACAATACTCTCAACTTAAATGGAAGGGCATATTTACTCAATCGTGAACTTTCATATGTCGTTATATTATTTTGATTCTTTGTGCATCGTATGTGCATTACATCTCGAACAAAACTTTTTCAATTCTAATCTAGATGCAAGATTGCTTTGTTTGGGAACGTTATAATTTCTACTACCACATACTTCGCAAGTTAATGGCACTTTTTTCATTAGACTTCCCCTTACTCATTATAATACCAATCTACTATACATAACATCTAAGTCAATTGTCAATCGTCAATCGCGTACCAATTCATGTCATACAACCCTTTGAATAGCTCTAATTAATAATCATCTAGAAGGTATCTTAGTTTTATTTTACAACGATGTATCGCGTTGTAAACTACTTTATTCGGTACATTTAATAATTCTGCAATTTCTTTTGGCTTATAATCTTTCAATAAGTAAATGACAACCACTTGTTCCAACTTAGTTAAGTTTAACACACATTGTTGGATATATTCTCCTACTTCTATAGCTAGGAGATGCTTGTCTATAGGGCATTCCATCTTACTATTATTGTAGGACACTATAAACTCGTTAATCAATAATGTTTGCCTTTCATAACCATAGAACTTCTTACGAATATAGTCATTTTTTACATTCTTAATAACACGATTCACATAATGTTCAATTGGTATAGTACTTTTAAAGTCAAAATGTCTAAACGCTTGAAAAAGTTTTATCAGCACCTCTTGGCACAAATCTTCTTGATCATTTGGATGAACAGAAAAGTGTTTTAACCTTTTACGTATTAAAGGTATAAGTGCTGTAAATATTTTAGGTAAATCATGCTTTTCAAAAATATTTAGTTCTGCATTTTTTGAGGCTGTGAATTCATGATTGTTTGGTTCTAACATAGTAGCTTCCTTTCTTCAAAAGTAAAGATAGGATACAGCGACTATGCTCCAAAAATCAAGTGGACAATAATGTTATTGATGATTGTCTCCACGTCTAAGTTTTTCAAATTCTTCTAAAATCTCATTTGAAAGTTCTATCCTAGTTCGTGGTTTTTGTTCATTAAAGCCATCTAGTTTTTTGGATACAGACACTTCATTTTCTCTTAAGTCTCTCCACATCTCTCTTGAAGACACACGATATGCTCCAGCACCAAATATCGCATGTTGCTCACTCATATCACTCGTAACAACTGTAATGTGTCTAGTATGTTTATCATACAAATCATACACATAGCGTTCAATATAGCTATCTGCCGTTTCTTTTTCTTTTGTGAATATCGTTTTAACGCCGTGATACATATATTCAGAATGGACACCCGATTGCTCATAAGCATCAAAAACACAGACGACTTCATCTGCAATCATTGCGTTATAGTTTGCTATCGCTATAAGTAATTGTTCACGTGCCTCCTCAAGATTATCTTGCGCAATGCGGCTCAATTCCTGAGAATAACCAATCATATTATATCCATCAATGATTAAGTACCTATCCTTCATACCTTATCTCCAATGTTGTTACGTTTACGAAATACCTCGTACATCATTAAACTTGCCGCTACTGAGGCATTTAAGCTATTTACATGTCCAACCATCGGAATGTTAATGTAAAAATCACATTTATCTTTAACTAGACGACTCATACCTTGACCTTCACTACCAATAACGATTGCTAACGGCATTGCTACATCCATTTCTCTATAGTCTGTAGAATTATCCGCTTCTGTACCTACGACCCAATAGCTATTGTCTTTTAATGTTTCAATTGTATTAGCTAAATTTGTCACTCGCATAACTGGTATATGCTGAATGGCACCAGTAGATGCTTTAGCGACAGTTTGCGTTAACGCTACTGAACGTCTCTTAGGTATGATGACACCATCAACACCTGATGCATCTGCCGTTCTCAAGATAGAACCTAAATTATGCGGGTCTTCTAAACCGTCTAATATTAATACCGTAGATAGTTTATCTTGAGCTTTTTGCTTTTCTAAAAACGCATCAAAATCTGCATATTCATATGGTGCGATATAAGCCGCTATCCCTTGGTGAGGAGAATCAGATAATCCATCGATTTTCGATTTCGGTACTGATTGAACTATGATTTTTCTACTATTTGCTTTTTTTAAAATTTCATTGATTTGGCCTTTTTTGATAGTATCTTGAATTAAAATTTTATTAATTGTATGGCCTGAAACGATTGCTTCTTTTACAGCATGTCGCCCAACGATTACAATCTCTTCCATATTATCACTACCTTTCGTTTACATTTTGTACGACACTTTCCAATAAAGCCGTCAAACGCTCTTGTTCTTTTTCTAAATATAAATAGCCAATGACTGCTTCTAAGCCCGAACTTTTTCTATAAGTTTGTATATCTGTATTTTTAGCTTTGGTATAACTTTTAGCGTTTCTGCCTCGACGAACAATATCTAATTCATCTTCAGTAAACCAATTATTTTCCATTAAAAATTCAAGCGTTTGAGCCTGACTTTTAGCAGAGACATAACGTTTTGCTTCTTGGTGCAATCGATTAGGTTTTGCTTTTAATTTTAGTACGATATATTCCCTTACGTGTTGATCTAAAACTGCATCACCCATGTAGGCAAGTGTTAGTGGATTTAATAGTTTATTATCAATATTAGCCACGTTTAAATCTCACACCCTGAGCCGTGTCTTCTAGTATAATGTTTTGTGCTTTTAATTGATCTCGAATTTCATCAGCACGTGCAAAGTCTTTTTCTTTACGAGCATTGTTTCGTTCTTCAATTAAAGCTTCAACTTGCTCATCTAACAATTCGTCGCTTGCCTTATCTTTTAGTGGAATGCCAAGCACATCGCTAAATATTTGGTACACTTCTTTAAAACGCGCTAAGACTTTTACCGAAGTAGTGTTTTCTAACACATATTTGTTAGCTAATTTCGCTAAATCATACCATGCTGTAATCGCATTTGCAGTATTAAAGTCATCGTTCATCACAGTTTCAAACTGCTTTAAAATATTGTCGATTTCAGTAATGTATGCAGATTGATCTTCCACATCTGTTGCAATTGCTTCACGTTCTTCAATAGCTTGATAACTATTGCGCACACGTTCCAAGCCACTTTTCGCAGCTTCTACAAGTTCCATATTATAATTAATAGGACTTCTATAATGGACACTAATCATGAAAAAGCGTAGAACGTCTGGGTCAATTTGTTTAATAATGTCATGCACTAATACAAAATTACCTAACGACTTACTCATCTTTTCATTATCTATATTAATGAATCCGTTATGCATCCAATAATTAGCGAAAGGTTCATGGTTATGTGCTTCTGACTGCGCAATTTCATTTTCGTGGTGAGGGAATTGTAAATCCGTTCCGCCTGCGTGGATATCAATTGTCGCACCTAGTTCATGATATGCCATAACTGAACATTCGATGTGCCAGCCTGGTCTACCTTCTCCAAACGGGCTGTCCCAGCTAATTTCACCTGGTTTAGCCTTTTTCCACAATGTGAAATCTAACGCATCTTCTTTCTGTTCACCTTGTTCAATACGTGCGCCCACTTTTAGGTCATTAAGTGACTGATGACTTAATTTGCCGTAATCTTCAAATTTCCGTGTTCTAAAGTAAACATCGCCAGCGCTTTCATATGCATTGCCTTCGTCTACAAGTTCTTTTATAAACTTGATTATTTCGTCCATATGATTCATTACACGTGGATTTGATGTCGCTTTTTTTACATTTAAAGCACCTACATCTTCATAAAACGCTTTGATGTAACGATCCGCAATCGTTTCAACTGATTCATCTAGCTCCTTAGAACGCTTGATTAATTTGTCATCCACATCAGTGAAGTTAGATACATAAATGACTTCATAGCCTTGATATTCAAAATATCTTCTTACTACGTCATAGTTTATTGCTGGTCTTGCATTACCAATATGGATGTAATTATACACTGTCGGTCCACAAACATACATTTTAACTTTACCTGGTTCAATAGGCTCGAACGTCTCTTTTTGACGTGTTAATGTATTATATAATGTAATCATCTTGAATCTCTCCATTTCTTGTTTTCTCAAGTTGTTTTTCTAACTCTTTTAATTGCTCGTAAATTGGGTCAGGTAAATTACGGTGGTCAAACGTTTTCCCGATACGTCTGCCATCTTGTTTCACGATATGCCCTGGTATACCTACTACAGTTGAATAACTTGGCACTGAATTTAACACTACTGAATTAGCCCCAATATTCACGTTAGCATTAATTGTTATATTACCAAGCACTTTTGCGCCTGCAGCAATTAATACATTATCACCGATATCTGGATGACGTTTCCCTTTCTCTTTACCCGTTCCACCTAAAGTAACTCCTTGATAAATCGTTACATTATCACCAATACGACATGTCTCTCCAATGACTACACCCATACCGTGATCAATAAACAAACGTCTACCGATTTGGGCACCTGGATGTATCTCAATACCTGTAAAAAAACGTGTAACTTGAGAAATAAGCCTAGCCAAAACATACTTTTTCTTTTTATACAGTTCATGTGCAATCAAATGGCTCCAAACCGCATGTACACCTGCATAAGATGTAATCACTTCTAACGTAGTACGCGCAGCTGGGTCTTGTTCAAACACCATATTCACATCATCTTTAATTCTTCTTAAAAATTTAAACAAGGTTGCTACCTCCTTATTAAAAAAGCACCCCTAACTAAAATTGTTAGAGGCGCTTTGCTTTAGCACGGTTCCACTCTTATTTTAAACACAGCCACTTGTTTAAATGCATTCGCAATGATCCAAACTAAAACGACTTTTGTTTACTCTTTAAAGTTTATTTAATTCATTTGCACAAAGGTGCATTCCGTAATTTCAGTGATGTGCTTGCAGCTACCGCACACTCTCTATACACTTTCATCACATACTAATCCTTTGCCATTTTCAATGTTAATCATAGGTTGTTTGATGTAATTTTTCAAGTATTATCAATTTAACACAATCTTTACATGCTACAACTTTACTTTAAACATATTTTTTTAAACGAGATAATACTTTTTCTCTACCTAAAACTTCAATTGTATTTGGTAATTCGGGTCCATGCATTTGGCCAGTTACAGCTACACGGATAGGCATGAATAATTGTTTACCTTTAATACCTGTCTCTTTTTGAACTTCTTTGATCGTTTTTTTAATTTCTGCCGCTTCAAATGGCTCAAGCACTTCTAATTTACCGTATAAATGATTCATAAGTTCAGGTACTTGTTCACCATTTATCACCTCTTGCTCATCATCACCTAAAATTTGTTCATCGCGGAAGAATAATTCTGATAAAGGTACGATTTCTCCAGCGTAACTCATTTCTTTTTGGTAAAGTGCTACAAGTTTACGGCCCCAATCTAAATCTTCTTCAGTTGGATTTTCAGGAATCAACTCTGCTTTAATTAGATGTGGCAATGCTAATTCAAATACCGTTTCACTATCTTTTTGTTTCATATATTGATTATTAACCCAAGCTAGTTTTTGTTTATCGAAAAATGCTGGTGACTTAGATAAACGTTTTTCATCAAAAATCTTAATAAATTCTTCTGGAGAATAAATTTCATCTTCACCTTCTGGTGACCAACCTAACAACGTAATAAAGTTAAATAGTGCTTCTGGTAAATAACCTAAATCACGATATTGTTCGATGAATTGTAAGATTTTTCCATCACGTTTACTTAATTTTTTACGTTCTTCATTGACTATAAGCGACATATGAGCAAATCTAGGCGCTTCCCAACCAAATGTTTCAAAAATCATTAACTGCTTTGGTGTATTAGAAATATGGTCGTCTCCACGAATTACGTCAGAAATTTCCATATAATGATCGTCTATTGCTACGGCAAAGTTATAAGTAGGTACGCCGTCTTTCTTAACGATGACCCAGTCACCCATATTATTTGAATCAAACGAAATTTCACCTTTTACCATGTCATCAAATGAGAATGTCGTATCTTTTGGTACACGGAAACGTATAGATGGTTGACGACCTTCAGCTTCGAACTGTTGACGTTCTTCTTCTGTTAAGTGTGCATGTTTACCACCGTAACGAGGCATTTCACCGCGTGCTATTTGTTGTTCACGCTCTTCTTCTAATTCGTCTTCAGTCATATAACATTTATAGGCTTTATCTTCATCTAATAATTGCTTAATTAATGGGTTATAAATTTCTGCGCGTTCTGACTGGCGATAAGGTCCATAACCTTTATCTTTATCTACAGATTCATCCCATTCTATGCCTAACCATTTTAAATTATCAAATTGTGATGATTCTCCATCAACTAAGTTACGTTTACTATCCGTATCTTCAATACGAATTACAAAATCTCCATCATAATGTTTAGCAAATAAATAGTTAAATAATGCAGTTCTTGCATTACCGATATGCAAATAGCCTGTTGGACTTGGTGCATATCTCACTCTTACACGATCACTCATTATGTTCACTCCCGTTTTAAATGTTTGTTTTTATTGGTTAAGTTAATATTCAAGTTACACAAATTCACACAGTAAATAGGCTGAACGTATGTTAACTCACCTATGTGTAGTTCACCAAGAAAATAACGCTCAACTATTAATAAGTTTATGATTATCGCTTATTAAGCATACCATAGCTTATAATTTTTTAAAGTATCCTAATCTAAAAAGCACTTTGCATAATTTTATACAACTGAATAAACAATCCACTTTTATAGAAATATAATTTCGCTATCTATTGTAGCACTTTAACTAGTAATATGATATTACTGTGCTTAAATTATCTTATAGTTCTGCTTAATTTTTCAAGCAGTTAAAAACAAAGGCTTCATGTAAAACTGTAACTTTGGGCGCTACAATTCCAAATGAAACCTTTACTTACAAATTAATTTAATTTTTTTGCAAAAATTATTCGACCTGAAGAAGTTTGTAACAAACTAATTACTTCTAAATCGATATGTTCGCCTATATGTTTTTTAGCGTTATCTACAACGACCATAGTACCGTCATCTAAATAACCTACTGCTTGACCAGATTCTTTCCCCATTTTAGTAAGCAATAGTTTAAAGCGATCACCTTGGTGCACTGAAGGTTTGATTGCTTCAGATAAATCATTAACGTTTAACGCTTGAATACCTTGAACATGACACACTTTATTAAGATTAAAATCCGTTGTTATAATATGTGCTCTATAATGTTGCGCTAATTTAATTAACATCGCATCGATATCACTATGAGACTTAGTTGGGTGTATAATTCTCGTTGGATGATTGGTATCATATAATTCATTTAATATATCTAAACCTCTTTGGCCTTTTTCACGTTTAACACTATCGTTCGCATCTGCAACGACTTGAAGTTCATTAATAACACCTTGAGGAATTAATATTTCTCCGTCAATAAAGCCACACTCTATAATATCTAATATACGCCCGTCGATAATGGCACTTGTATCAATAATTTTAGGTACCGCATTACGTGCATTAATAGACATTGAACGCGCCATATTTTCTGGTAAAAATAGCAACATTTCATCACGCTTTCGCAAACCAAACTGAAAGCCGAAATAACCTAAAATAATAGTAACTATAATTGGCACAAAATGATTAATGACATTATTGCCGATAATTTGAAAAATAAAAGATATCATAACAGAAATTAATAAACCTATCATTAGTCCAATTGTAGCAAATAATATTTCTACTGCACTTTGACGCATAATTGTTTGTTCTAATTCTTTTAAAGCATATGTTGCTTTTTTAATAAACCAACCAAAGATTAAAAAGAATATAATAATCCCTAGTAGCCCATTGAAATAAGTATTTGTTAATAGGGGTAAATGGTTTAGACCAGCGTCATTGACTATCTCTGGTAATAGATACACACCTATACTTGCACCCAAGATAATATAGCACAAGATAACAATGAGTCTTATAATGTTCACAGGTTAACTCACCTTCCTTTAGAAAGTCATTCAGGCTAAACTAAATATATACTTAACCTAAATAGCTTTGTGTTTTTAATTTATTGTTTTGTTAGTGCATATTTTAATGCTTCATGGACATTCTTAACACCAATGACCTTGATATCATTTGGAAATTGCCATCCACCAATATTTGATTCTGGAATAATTACACGCTTAAATCCTAATTTTTCCGCTTCTTGTACACGTTGCTCTATACGAGAAACTCGTCTAACTTCCCCTGTGAGTCCTACTTCTCCAATAAAGCAGTCTAAACCATCAACTGTTAAATCTTTAAAACTTGATGCCGTTGCAACAACAATACCTAAATCTACAGCTGGTTCTGTTAAACGTACACCCCCTGCCACTTTAATATAAGCGTCCTGTTGTTGTAGTAAATAATTCTCTTTCTTTTCTAACACTGCCATGAGCAAACTCAATCGATTATGATCAATCCCTGTCGCCATACGTCTTGGATTATTAAATGTAGTTGGAGTCACTAACGCTTGTACTTCTATAAGTAACGGTCTCGTACCTTCCATTGTAGAAACAATAGTTGAACCAGGTACATTAGTCGAACGTTCTTCAAGGAACATTTCCGACGGGTTCTTAACTCCTTTTAATCCAGTTTGCTGCATCTCAAAGATACCCATCTCATTTGTAGAGCCAAAACGGTTTTTAACTGCTCTTAAAATACGATACGCGTGATGCTCGTCGCCTTCGAAGTAAAGGACTGTATCTACCATATGTTCAAGTAAACGTGGACCAGCTATTTGACCTTCTTTCGTAACATGTCCCACTATAAATGTAGCTATATTCAATTGTTTCGCTATATTCATTAAACTTTGCGTACTTTCTCTAACTTGCGACACAGAACCTGGAGCCGAACTGATTTCTGGATGGAAAATAGTTTGGATTGAGTCTACTACAAGTAGATCTGGTTTGAGTTGCTTAACTGTTTCATGTATAACTTCTAAATCTGTTTCAGCAAACACATTTAATTGACTTGAGTCCTCATCTAATCTTTCTGCTCTTAATTTGGTTTGATTTAATGATTCCTCACCTGTAATATACAACACATTTTTAGATTGTGATAATGCTGCACAAATTTGTAAAAGTAATGTTGATTTACCAATACCCGGATCACCGCCTATTAATACGAGCGAACCATTTACTATACCGCCACCGAGTACTCTATTAAACTCTTCAGAGTTTGTTTTTACTCGTGGCGTCGTTTCATGTTTAATGTCATTTAATTTTTGCACTTTAGAAATATTGTCTCGACTGCGCACACCATGTTTTGGGCTCGCAGCCTTTTGTTCGACTATTTCTTCCATTTGATTCCAACCACCACAGTTTGGGCATTTCCCCATCCACTTTGGAGACTGGTAACCACAGGCCATACATTCAAAAATCACTTTCTTTTTAGCCAAAACTGCACCTCCATCTTTCATTGAACAAATCTATTTTAAACCTCTGTCTGTTTAAAAACAAATTTTATTCATAATCAAACAATTCAATCGAAAAATATTCGTATATAGTTATTTAAAAATCTTAATAACTTAAGGATTCTAATCTTTAGCGAAAAGCTATTTTATAAAATACCATGCTTGTGTATAGAGTATCACTGATATTATATTTTGACTTTTTTAAATATTACTCATTTATCAAGGTAAATACTACTCTATTGTTTATACAATATAAAAACAAAGCAGCACTCCCCAAATATGCATCCACATATTTGAGAAGTACTGCTTTAATTTATACTTAACTTCTAAGATTCAGTTGTTTCTTTATCTTTAGTTGTACCTTTTCTTTCTTGAATATCATACTTGAATTCTTTGCCATCATGGTTAATTATTACTTCTTTACCTTCAACTTGATTGCCTTCTAAAATTAATTCACTTAAGTTATCTTCAACTGTTTTTTGAATTGCACGAATTAATGGTCTAGCACCATATTCAGGATCATAACCCTCTTCAGCAATTTTTTCTTTAGCAGCTTCTGTAACTGTAATATTAATATCTTGTTCAGAAAGGCGTTCTGTTAGTTTATCAACCATCATTGTCACAATTTCTTTCAATTCTTCTTTAGAAAGTTTGTGGAAGACGATAATATCATCAACACGGTTTAAGAATTCTGGACGGAATGCGTTTTTCAATTCTTTCATCATTGTCTTACGGATTGTTTCATAATCTTGTCCTTCAGACGCGCCTCCAAAACCGGCGAAACGTTGGTCTTGTAATTCTTGTGCACCTACGTTAGATGTCATAATAATAACTGTATTACGGAAGTCTACACGACGACCTTTTGTATCTGTTAAGTGACCGTCATCTAATACTTGTAACAGAATATTAAACACATCAGGGTGCGCTTTTTCAATTTCATCAAACAAAATCACTGAGTAAGGTTTACGTCTTACTTTTTCAGTTAATTGACCGCCATCGTCATGACCTACATAGCCTGGAGGGGCACCAACTAAACGACTGACAGCATGTTTTTCCATAAACTCACTCATATCAACACGAATCATTGCGTCATCTTCACCGAACATAGACTCAGCTAATGCACGAGCTAACTCAGTTTTACCTACACCCGTAGGCCCTAAGAAGATAAAGCTACCGATAGGACGTTTAGGATCTTTCAATCCAGCTCTAGCACGTCTAACTGCTTTACTAATAGATGTAACGGCATCTTTTTGGCCGATCACTCTATTATGAAGTGTATCTTCTAAGTTAAGCAGACGGTCTGATTCAGTTTCATTAATTTTAGTTAAAGGAATTCCTGTCCAACCAGCGATGACTTCACCAATATCTTCTTCTGATAGAGATGTGTTATCACCATTTTGAGAATTTTTCCAGTTGTTATTTGCTTCTTCATATTGTTTTTCTAATTTTGTTTGCTTATCACGCAAGTTGGCTGCATTTTCAAACTCTTGAGCATGGACAGCTGCATCTTTTTCGTTTTTAACTTGTTCTATCTGTTGTTCAATTTCTTTCAAGTCTGGTGGAGTTGTATGACTCTTAAGTCTTACTTTAGAACTTGCTTCATCGATTAAGTCTATCGCTTTATCTGGTAAGAAACGATCTGAAATATAACGGTGACTTAATTTAGCTGCTGATTCTAAAGCTTGATCTGAAATGTTAATACGGTGATGTGCTTCATAACGATCACGCAATCCTTTTAAGATTTCAATTGTATCTTCAACAGTCGGTTCACCAACTTGAACAGGTTGGAAGCGACGTTCAAGCGCTGCATCTTTTTCAATATTTTTACGGTATTCATCTAAAGTAGTTGCACCGATACATTGTAATTCACCGCGAGCTAATGCTGGTTTAAGAATGTTAGATGCATCAATAGCACCTTCTGCACCACCTGCGCCTACTAGTGTGTGTAATTCGTCGATAAATAATACTACATTTCCAGCTTGGTGAATTTCTTCCATTACTTTTTTCAAGCGCTCTTCAAACTCACCACGATATTTTGTTCCAGCAACAACTGTCCCCATATCTAATGACATTACACGTTTACCTTTAAGTGTTTCAGGTACTTCGTTATTAACAATTGCTTGTGCTAAGCCTTCAGCAATAGCAGTTTTACCGACACCTGGTTCACCAATTAATACAGGATTGTTCTTAGTACGACGACTTAAGACTTCAATGACTCTTGTAATTTCTTTTTCTCTACCAATGACAGGATCTAAAGTGCCGTCTTTTGCGATAACTGTTAAGTCACGAGCTAGACTGTCTAACGTTGGTGTATTATTAGATTTATTAGCTTGCGCGTTTTTATTACTTGTTTCAGGGCTACCTAAAGCTTTAACGACTTGTGCACGTGCTTTTGTGATGTTTAAATCTAAGTTTGCAAACACACGAGCTGCGACACCTTCATTTTCTCTGATTAATCCAAGTAAGATATGCTCTGTTCCTACGAAATTATGATGTAATTTTCTAGCTTCATCCATTGATAATTCAATTACTTTTTTCGCACGAGGTGTATAGTGTAATGCGCCCATTTGTTCTTGACCATGGCCGATTAATTTTTCTACTTCTTCAACTACTTTTTCTTCAGTAATATCAAACGTTTCTAAAACTTTAGCTGCAATGCCTTCAGGCTCTTTCATTAAACCTAAAAGTAAATGTTCAGTTCCAATATTCGAATGATTTAAGCGTATTGCTTCTTCCTGAGCATGTGCTAGTACACGTTGAGCACGTTCTGTTAGTCTACCAAATAGCATATAGTATGACCTCCTAATTTATATGTTCTCTTAATATATCTGCTCTTTTTTCATTAACTGTTCTATCATCTTCTTCGTCTAATAAGAAAGGTGATTGTATTGCAACCATTAACTCGTTAAACTTGAAGTCTTCTAATTCAATATAGCCTAAATCTAAACCAAGTTTCACTTCACTTAATCTTAGTGAAGCTTCTTCCATAGATATCAGTCTACTATATTTTAATATTCCTAACGAACGATATACTCGGTCTAATGTTTCTATATGATTATGTCGGTTTAATCGTTCGCGGATTTGCATTTCTTCATTAATAATTTGCTGCACTACCTCTGATAAGCTTTCAATGATTTCTTCTTCTGTTTTGCCTAAAGTA
The DNA here is from genome assembly GCF_051408735.1 of Staphylococcus sp. AS1337. Classification (NCBI taxonomy): domain Bacteria; kingdom Bacillati; phylum Bacillota; class Bacilli; order Caryophanales; family Staphylococcaceae; genus Staphylococcus; species Staphylococcus sp. AS1337. The sequence goes on from NZ_JBOIHZ010000004.1 coordinate 368,532, forward strand.
AGTTGGTTTGAAATTTGGTATATATGACCATAAACTTGAGATCCTTCTCCATAAATACCTCTAATTGTAAAACCAAAACGATTAATTGTTTGAGCAATGCGATTCATACGTTTCATTATTGTCAATCCAGGCAAATGCAACATGACACTGGCACGCATGCCTGTCCCAATATTAGTAGGGCATGTTGTCAAATAACCTAAAGTTTCGTCAAAACTTACATCTAATTCACTATCAAGTTGATCATCAATTTCTGAAGCTTTTTCGTATAATGTTGATAGTGATAAATCGTTACCCATGGCCTGAATACGTATATGGTCTTCTTCATTAACCATAATACTTAAAGATTCATCTTCATTGAGTAATACGGCAGAAGCAGGTTGTCTTATTAATTCAGGACTTATAAGATGTTTCGCGACAAGCTTGTATTTACTTTGTTGATCCATTGAGTCCAAACGTTGTACAGACAAGTCAGGAAGCGCATCTTGTACGTCGTTAATTATTCGAAAACCATCTTGTTCTGATAAAAACATTAATGGGTGTACATGATTTTCTAAATTTCTTGCTAATCGTATTCTCGAAGACATCACAATTGGACTTTCTTCTCTATCACGCATCCATTCACTCATGTATGCACTAATATCATTTTTACTCATCATGTTTCACCTCGCCATCTTCTTTCAATGCTTTAATTTCGTCACGAACAACGGCGGCTTCTTCAAAGTTTTGTTCTTCTATCAGTTGTTTTAAATATGAACTTTTTTCTTCTATTTGTTTTTTTAATGCTAATTTTCTGTGTGAAGAATGTGGTGTTTTTCCTACATGTTCGATTTGACCACCTTGCACACGTCGTACAATATCGACAATGTCATCTTTGAATGTAGCATAGCAATCTGAACAGCCAAATTTACCAACATGTGCGATATCTTTTAATGTCATATGACAAGTAGGACATCGTTTTTCTTCTTTAAAAGCAATTTCATCAAAATCGATACCATGTTTAGCAGCTAAGTGTTGTAAGATTTGCTTCACTACAAATGCGCCTTCAATGTCATCTTGCGATTGAATTTGCTGATTTTGAGTCCATGGGTTACCACCTTGTGCGCATGTGGAACAAACCCATTTTTCATTTATACCATCTTGACCTTTCACTGCCAATTTCACTTCTGCTTCATTCAAATGACAATTCTCGCATAGCACGACGAAACACCTCACTTTAATAATAATTTATAACATGCAATAACCGTTTTATAATATTTGCTCGAATAATATCTCTCGATAATACATCCATTTTTAATGTCTCTCTGTCTATAACGGCGTGTATCATTTTTGCTTCACGTTCATTAATGTAATTTTTATCTAATAAGCCATCTACAATGTAATAAGCTTGCTGTTGTGAAATAGATGGACCAACTAATTGAAGTAAATGATTAATATAACCTGTCTCATCTCTGTTTTCAATTTTGGTGATTCGAATATATCCGCCACCACCTCTTTTACTTTCAATCTCATAGCCGTGCTCATTTGTAAAACGTGTTTTGATTACATAATTAAGCTGGGAAGGCACACAGTCAAAGCGCTGCGCAATATTGGCACGTTGAATTTCTACAACGTCTTCATTGGTGTCTTCAAATAACTTTTTAATGTATTGTTCTATGATGTCAGACATGTTGTGCATGATTATCACCTCTTTTGACCTTCTTTGACTATATTATATGACCAACTTTGACCTTTTTCAACCAATATGTTTTAAAAATTTTTAATTAAAGATGTAAGTGCTATCTAATTTATTGTATTATAGGAGTTAAGAAAAATTAAAAGGGATGAATGACTTATGCATATTATTATTGGTTTAATTGGGATAGCAGTGTTTCTTGCATTGGCGTTTCTATTTAGCTCAGATAGAAAAAATATTCGTTGGCAATATGTCGGTTTACTACTTGTAATACAACTAGTATTCGCATTTATTTTACTCAAAACTAAATTTGGTATTACAGTTATCGGTAGCATATCAGACGGCTTTAATTATTTACTAGCAAAAGCAGCAGAAGGTGTGAACTTTGTATTTGGTGGATTTGAATTTGTAGATCCTAAGAACCCGCCCTTCTTCTTTAATGTATTATTACCAATCGTATTCATTTCAGCTTTAATTGGTATTTTACAATATACAAAAATCTTACCTTGGATTATCAACGTTTTAGGTTTAGCCATTTCAAAAATTAATGGCATGGGCCGCTTAGAATCATATAATGCTGTTGCCGCTGCAATTTTAGGGCAATCAGAAGTATTTATTTCATTGAAAAAGGAATTAGCACATATTCCTAAACAACGTCTATATACATTAACAGCTTCTGCAATGTCTACAGTATCAGCTTCAATTATCGGTGCTTATTTCACATTAATTGAACCACGTTTTGTAGTTACAGCAGTTGTATTAAATCTCTTTGGTGGTTTCATCATTGCTTCTATAATCAATCCTTATAAAATTGATGCAAAAGAAGATAAACTTATCGTTGATGAGAGCGAATCAGGTAAACAATCATTTTTCGAAATGTTAGGTGAATATATCTTAGACGGTTTTAAAGTTGCAGTCATCGTAGGTGCAATGTTAATAGGTTATATCGCTATCATTGCTTTACTTAATGGTGTTGTTAGTGCAATCTTTACCGGCTTATCTGGCGGCAGTATCACTTGGGACTTCCAAACGCTTATCGGATTTGTCTTTGCACCATTTGCATTTTTAGTTGGTGTACCTTGGGATGATGCAGTACAAGCCGGATCCATCATGGCTACTAAATTACTGTCAAATGAATTTGTTGCAATGCAAAGTTTAAGTGAGATTAAAGATATGAGCGCTCATGCTAAAGGTGTTATTTCTGTATTCGTAGTATCATTTGCAAACTTTAGCTCTATCGGTATTATTTCTGGAGCAATTAAATCACTTAACAACGAAAAAGGTGATATCGTAGCTCGTTTTGGACTAAAATTATTATTCGGTGCTACACTTGTTTCATTTATTTCAGCAGCTATTGCCGGATTCTTTATTTAAAAATGTAACTTGGACATAGATATCTGCAAATATAAAAAGCTTATTCGTTCGATTTAAGTACATTTTATATAATATCAACTATTTCCATTACAAAATTAAAATATTGCTACATACCACAAGCAAACTAAAAAACACATTTCCTATCGCATGGAAGTGTGTTTTTTTAATACTTGCTAAATTGTTATATCTATATTTACAAATAGTAGACATCAATCTACATATCTTCTCTTCTTCTCTAAACTATAAGCTAAAATAAGACACTTCGCCTTATAAAATAACTACTCATTATTTTTAACGAAGTGCCTTATTAAAAAATTCCTTACGCGACATATATTTTATTGAAGTTCTATCTATTACACCTTTTCTGTCATCAATGTAGGTTTTACGATTTCTTCTATAAAATACTGTGTCACTCTATAATCATCAGTTAATTCTGGATGGAAGGATACACCTAAGTAACGTCCTTCTTGAACTGCTACAATTTTTTCACCAACTGTACTTAACACTGATACTTCACCATGTGTCGCTTCAATATGTGGAGCTCTAATAAAAACACCTTCAATATCTTCTGCGATACCTTGTACATTTAATTCACTTTCAAAACTATCCACTTGTCTGCCAAATGAATTTCTTTGAACAGTGATGTCTAATTTATCCAAATAACCTTCTTCACCAACAATATGCTTAGCCATCACTATTAATCCAGCACACGTTCCAAACATAGGTAATGTAGATTGTTGTAATGCTTCTTTGAAGCCATATAAATTCATTAATCGGCGTAATGTAGTAGATTCACCACCAGGTAAAATGAGACCATCAATGTTATCTAATTGTTCTGTACGCTTAATTGCAATGCCTTCATGACCGCTAAGTTCAACATGACGTATATGTTCCCTTACTGCGCCTTGCAGTGCTAGTACACCAATTTTCATATTACCATCCACGCTCTTGCATACGTTCTTCTAAAGTCAATTCATTGATGTCCAAACCTTTCATAGCTGTGCCTAAGTCTTTTGCTAAACGTCCAATTAACTCATAGTCTTGGTAGTGAGTTGTAGCTTGTACAATAGCTTTAGCGAATTTTTCAGGGTCTTCTGATTTGAAAATACCAGAACCAACGAAGACACCATCAGCGCCTAATTCCATCATTAATGCTGCATCTTGAGGTGTAGCTACACCACCAGCCGCAAAGTTAACAACAGGAAGTTTACCATTTTCTTTAATACTTTTTAATACTTCAAATGGTGCTCCAATATTTTTAGCTTCAGTCATGATTTCGTCATCATTCATCACTGTTAATCTTTTTACTTCTGCATTAACTTGGCGCATGTGTCTAACAGCTTCTACAATATTTCCTGTACCCGGCTCACCTTTTGTACGTAACATTGCTGCACCTTCACCAATACGTCTTGCAGCTTCTCCTAAGTTACGGCAACCACATACAAATGGTACTGTAAACGTATCTTTTAATAGATGATACTCTTCATCTGCAGGTGTTAATACTTCTGATTCATCAATGTAGTCTACACCCATTGATTCAAGTACGCGCGCTTCAGTAATGTGACCAATACGTCCTTTTGCCATTACCGGAATCGAAACAGCATTCATAACTTCTTCCACAATTTTAGGATTAGCCATACGTGCAACGCCGCCAGCCGCTCTAATGTCAGATGGTACACGTTCTAACGCCATTACCGCAACTGCTCCAGCTTCCTCAGCTATTTTAGCTTGTTCAGCATTGACAACGTCCATAATCACGCCGCCCTTTTGCATTTCTGCCATTCCTCTTTTAACTCTCTCTGATCCAGTTACTTTAGACATTTGTTTTTCCCCTTTACTTATTTGATTAAATTCATTTTAAGAGATAAACTGGTATTTAAAAAGGTTCAATTTCAATTTAATTTTGGAGGTCAGTTTTATGTCGAAATCACATCTTTATATCGATTTATATGAAAATTTAAAAAGGCAAATCATTGAAGGTCAGTATAAATCAGGAGATAAATTCCCTTCTAAACGCGCATTAGGGCAACATCTCTCTGTTAGTAATACAACGATTGAACATGCGTATCAGTTTCTACTCGATGAAGGTTATATATATTCAAAACCACGTTCAGGTTATTTCGTTTCAGATATTGAAACATTACCTATAATTAATAGGAAAACACAATTCAATACAGATGAATATTTGTCATCCCAAAATAAATACCCTGATGCTTATTACAAATATGCATTCAATTTATCAGAAATTGATACTGATTATTTTCCAATTCAACAGTTTAGAAAATATGCGCGAGATGCTTTTGAAATAAATCAATTACAACTACTCCAACACGCAAACCCTAAAGGTGAATGGTCATTAAGACAAGAAATTGCCCACTATTTATTCAACAGCCGTGGTGTATCATGTCATCCTGAACAAATTGTTATTGGATCATCAACTGAACAATTAATTAACTTACTAACGGATATCTTAAACAAAGCACAATTCCTTATTGAAAATCCGAGTTATCCACCTATTAAGCAAGTATTAGAAAAAAGACAAATTTCTTATTTGCAAGTGCCAGTAAATCAAACTGGCCTTGAACTAGACTATTTAAAGACAGCAATTCATAACATCGCATATGTAACACCCTCACATCAATTTCCTACTGGTTATGTAATGAATTTAAAAAAGCGTACCCAGCTTATAACATGGGCACACGAACGTGATGATAGATATATTATTGAAGATGATTATGATTCAGAATTTCGCTATTTTGGCAAACCGATTCCCGCATTACAAAGTTTAGATACGAAAGACAAAGTAATTTATATTAGTACCTTCTCTAAATCACTCTTCCCTAGTTGCAGAATTGCCTACCTTGTTTTACCTAAAAAGTTACTTAATCGGTATGAGAATTTAGAACATAAAGAAGGTAATACAGTACCTGCACACTTACAAAAAATTGTAGCAAGTTTTATGGAATCAGGAAGTTTTGAAAGACATTTAAACAAAATGAGAAAATTATATAGTCGTAAATTAAAATTTATTATTGAAGCACTCAAACCTTATGAAGATCAATTAGAAATAGAAGGAGCCTTAGCAGGAATGCATTTTAATTTAACAGTTAAAAATGGTCTTTCTATAAAAGACTGTCTAAAAAATGCAGAAAAGAATAAATTAAAAATAACACCATTTAATCAATATGATACTACACAAAAATCTGCAAAATTCATATTAGGATTTGGTGGCATTCCTTTTTCAGAACTTGAAGCACATACAAATGCACTAATTGATAGTTTATGCATTTAAAGTAGCGTTAAAGTCCCATAACTCAATAAATTGAGTTATGGGACTTTATATATGAGCTTTTGCTCATGTATTCCACTTTACCTACTCTTGCGGAACGTAAGTCTGCTACCCTCGGCTCTAAAGACCTTTCTTGCCGTGAGACAAGCGCTCGCATCTTTCCTCACTTGCACGCTCTCCTTACTCACTTACCGCTCGTAAGCTCGTTTCGTCGCTCATTTAGTTCGTCAGCTTCTATAGTCTCACTTTTTTAAATTCTAACTTCTAAATTTATTAAGATAGACTCGTAAATCTCTTACTATGTTATATTTCATTGTATTAGTGGGATTTATGCATGAGCTTTTGCTCATGTATTCCTCCAAAACCGACAATTACTCTCAGTTGAAGTTAAGCTCTTAGCGCATAAAAAAAAGAGACCTCTCGGTCTCGGCTCATCGCATCCTAAATGCTGCCTGGCAACGTCCTACTCTTGCGGAACGTAAGTCTGCTACCCTCGGCTCTAAAGACCTTTCTTGCCGTGAGACAAGCGCTCGCATCTTTCCTCACTTGCACGCTCTCCTTACTCACTTACCACTCGTAAGCTCGTTTCGTCGCTCATTTAGTTCGTCAGCTTCAAACGCTTTCTCTCGACAATTACTCTCAGTTGAAGTTAAGCTCTTAGCGCATAAAAAAAAAGAGACCTCTCGGTCTCGGCTCATCGCATCCTAAATGCTGCCTGGCAACGTCCTACTCTTGCGGAACGTAAGTCCGACTACCATCGGCGCTAAAGAGCTTAACTTCTGTGTTCGGCATGGGAACAGGTG